>NZ_JACVBC010000016.1:0-154960 GCF_014852205.1 Ensifer sp. ENS06
AGCCGGCCAGCCACTCGACATGCGCCCGATAGCTGTCCGGCGCAAACCGACCCTCCGCATCGAAATGCGTCACCGGGAACGAAAGCAGGCCCGATCCAAGCGCGGCCTTGATCTGCTCAGGGTTCATAACGTTGATTTCCTCTATGGTTGATAGCCCCAGATAATCGGGATATCACACCAATGTCAATAGTCATCATACAACTCATCATACAAGTTATTTTAGCGCGCCAGCCAACCGCCATCGACATTCAACACCGCACCATGGATGTAGTTCGCAGCCGCCGAAGACAGAAACACGGTCGCACCCGCAATGTCTTCGGAGCGCCCCCAGCGGCCCGCCGGAATCCGCTCGAGTATTGCCTTGCTACGTTCAGGATCTGCCCTTAGAGCCTCGGTGTTGTTGGTCTCGATATAGCCGGGCGCAACCGCATTGACGTTGATGCCTTTTGACGCCCATTCGTTGGCGAGAAGCTTCGTGACGCCCACAACGCCATGCTTGGCGGCGGTGTAGGACGGTACGCGAATTCCGCCCTGGAAGGAAAGCAGCGACGCGATGTTGACCACCTTGCCGGACATGCCCTTCGCAAGCAGCTCCTTGGCAAAAGCCTGGGTCGTGAAGAACAGTGCCTTGAGGTTCACATCCATGACTGCATCCCAATCAGCTTCGGAAAAATCAACCGCGTCAGCGCGACGGATGATTCCGGCGTTGTTGACGAGAATGTCGAATTCCGCACCGGCAAATACTCCGGTTGCCGCCATCGGATTGGCGAAATCAAGCGCCAGTGCAGTCGCCCTTCCCCCGGCCTTGTCGATGAGCGCAAGGGTCTCGTCGGGCGCCCTGCGCGCGGCGCAGACAACCTCAGCGCCCGCCTGAGCCAGGCCAACTGCGATCGCTTGGCCAAGACCAGTATTCGCCCCTGTGACGAGAGCCTTATGTCCTTCAAGAGAAAAGAGATTTTTCATCGCAGATCCGCCGGTTGAATGAAATCCATATCCGTGTAATCGACGTTGTCGCCGGCCATCGCCCAGATGAAGGTATAAGAGCCGATGCCCGCGCCCGAGTGGATCGACCATGGCGGCGAGATCGCGCCTTCCTCGTTGGCGATAAACAGATGCCTCGTCTGCTGTGGCTCACCCATCAGATGGAGCACGCGAGATTTTTCGTCCATACCGAAATAGAGATAGGCCTCCATGCGGCGATCATGCACGTGGGAGGGGATCGTGTTCCAAACGGAGCCGTCTTCGAGCGTTGTGTAGCCGAGCACGAGCTGGCAGCTTTCCATCACGAGCGGGTGGATGAACTGATTGATGGTCCGCTTGTTGGAGGTTTCCATCGCGCCAAGCTTGACCTCCTTGCTTTCACCGAGTGTCACAAGCCGCGCCGGCAGGCTGCGGTGCGCCGGGCAGGAGACGATGTAGAAACGTCCGCGTCCGGCAAACGTCACCGCACCAGAACCGGCCCCGAGATAGAGCACATCGCCGCGGTTGAGCGCGTATATCTCATCACCGGCTGTCACCGTACCGGCCTCACCGATGTTCACGACACCCATTTCGCGCCGGTCAAGGAAGGACGGCGTCTTCGTTTCATCGACCCGATCGAGCGTCAGCGCAGCACCGTTAGGAACGGCACCTCCCATAACGAAGCGATCGTAGTGCGTGTAGACCAGCCGGATCTCACCGGGCCGGAACATATCCTGCGCCAGGAAATGCTTACGCAGGCCTCCTGTATCGAGCGCTCGCGCATAGTCCGGATTAACGGCCTGCCTTGTTTCGACGGTCAGCATTCGGTCCTCCTTTGAGGTATTGCGAACAAGAGATAATACATGTAAGTCCGTATTGTATGATAACGTGTTCAAGGTCAAGACCCGAATGAAACGCCTCCTGATCACGGGCGCGGCTGGCGCGCTTGGCCGCGCCTTGCGACCGCGACTGGCGTTGCTTGCCGAAACAATCCGTCTTGGCGACATCGCACCGGCTGATGTCACCGGCCCCAACGAGGAATGGATGCACTGCGATCTCGCCGAACCATGGGCCGTCGACGCGATGGTGGCGGGCTGCGACGGTATCGTGCATCTGGGCGGGATCTCCGTCGAACGCCCGTTCGACGAGGTTGTCACCGGCAACATCGTCGGCCTCTACAATCTCTACGAGGCCGCCCGCGCCCATGGCTTGCCCCGCATCATCTTTGCAAGTTCAAACCACACGATCGGCTACTATCCGCAGACTGATCGACTTGGGCCCGATGCACCGTTTCGCCCCGACGGGCTCTATGGTGTGTCCAAATGCTTCGGTGAATCGCTCGCCCGCCTGTACTTCGACAAGTTCGGACAGGAGACAGCACTGGTGCGCATCGGCTCCTGTACAACTGAGCCGATGGACCATCGGATGCTGTCGACCTGGTTTTCTCATGGCGATTTCGCATCGCTGATCGAAGCCGCTTTCCGCTCCCCAGTGCTTGGTTGCCCGGTCATTTGGGGCGTTTCAGCAAACGACAGCTGCTGGTGGGACAATTCGCATCTGGCTTGGCTCGGCTGGAGGGCGAAAGACAACGCCGAGGCCTGGCGCGAGAAAATCCAAACGAACGCCGCGAAACCAACCCCCGACAAATCAATGGCGCGCTTTCAAGGCGGTGCCTTTACCGACAATCCTATCTTCAAGGAGTGACAATGACCTTCACCCCTCACGGCAAACACCTGGTTGCGGGCTTGTGGATCGCGACCGAGCAGACATTCAGCAGCGAACCGGCCCATGGTGCCGCGTTTGACTTTTCCGTCGGCACGCCGGATCTGGTCGACAGGGCCGCGAAATCGGCCGAGGATGCCTTCTGGTCCTATGGCCATTCAAGCCGGAAAGAGCGCGCGGCCTTTCTAGAAACCATTGCCGATGAGATAGAAAGCCGCGGGGCGGCCATTACCGAGATCGGCAGTGCAGAAACCGGTCTGCCGCCCGCCCGGCTAGATGGAGAACGTGGACGCACCACCGGCCAGCTCCGACTTTTTGCAGCCCATCTCGGAAAGGGCGACTATCTCGACAGACGCCACGATGAAGCGCTGCCGGACAGAAAGCCCCTGCCGCGCCCCGATATCCGACTGCTTCAGCGACCTGTCGGTCCGGTTGCGGTGTTCGGTGCCTCCAATTTTCCGCTGGCTTTCTCGACAATGGGCGGCGATACCGCGTCGGCTCTTGCCGCCGGGTGCCCGGTCATCGTGAAGGGCCATTCAGCCCATCCTGGGACGAGCGAAGTGGTTGCCGAGGCTGCCCACGCAGCGATCAGGAAGCAAGGGCTTCACCCCGGCGTATTCTCACTCATCCAGGGCGGTCGCCGGGACGTCGGCACTGGCCTCGTTACACATCCCCTCATCAAGGCCGTCGGCTTTACCGGCTCGCTTGCGGGTGGCCGCGCGCTTTTCGACCTATGTGCGAAGCGCCCGGAACCAATCCCCTTCTTCGGCGAACTGGGTTCGGTCAACCCGATGTTCATCCTGCCCGAAGCCGGCAAGGTCCGCTGCGAGGAAATCGCCAAGGGTTGGGCAAGCTCGTTGACGATGGGCGCCGGACAATTCTGCACCAATCCAGGCATTGCCGTGATCGCAGCAGGCGAGGCGCCAGCGTTTGCGGAAAGCGTGCGTGCGGCGCTTTCGCAGATCGGCGCACAAGTGATGTTGACGGATGGAATTGCCAAAGCGTATCGCGATGGGCGCAATCGCATTGCCTCAGGCCGCGGCGTTCGCGACGTCTTCACATCCAGCTGCGATCGGCGCAACGTCACACCCAATCTCTTCCTCGTCTCTGCACGGGACTGGCTCGCCAACCATACGCTTTCAGAAGAAGTCTTCGGCCCGCTCGGCCTCATCGTCACGGCCGAAAGCATTGAAGAACTGGTCGTCGTCGCCCAGAGTTTCGATGGCCAGCTGACTGCAACTCTTCATCTCAACGACGGAGACACCGATCTTGCACGCCAACTTATGCCGATCCTGGAGCGCAAGGCCGGCCGTCTTCTCGTGAACGGATTTCCCACGGGCGTGGAAGTCTGCGACGCCATGGTTCATGGCGGGCCCTATCCGGCCTCTACGAATTTCGGCGCGACCTCGGTCGGAACTATGGCGATCCGCAGGTTTCTGAGGCCCGTATCCTATCAGAATGTACCTGACGGGCTTTTGCCTGCTGATTTGCTATCGGATTGAGGAGCGATTGCCTCGTCCGCCATCTTTGGCGTATCCAGAGATGAAGCGGCAGGTGCCGCCACATCCTGGAACCGGGCAACCACATGACGATAGCGACTGCTTCCGATACGAACGCCCCGCAGCCCAGGACCCTGGTGGCAAAGGTTACCGACGTTCTGCGCTCCCATATCGCCGAGGGCCGCTACCGGCCCGGCGACCGCCTGCCATCAGAGGCGCAACTGACCAAGGAATTTAACGTCAGCCGCACTGTCGTAAGAGAAGCGATTGCAGCACTGCGTTCCGACGGATTGGTCGAGGCACGACATGGCGTCGGCGTTTTCGTGCTGGAGCCTGCCCCGGCCGCAAGAAATTCGTTTCACAACGTCGATCTCGCCCGCGTCTCATCATTGATCGAGATGCTGGAAATCAGAACGGCAGTCGAAGGCGATGCGGCCGGGTTGGCCGCACTTCGCCGCTCCCCGGGACAGGAAGGCAAAATTATCGAAGCGTTCGAAGCATTTCGCATCCGCGCCGAAAGTGGTGAGCCGACCGCCGAAACCGATTTTGCTTTTCATCTCGCTATTGCCGAAGCGACGAACAATCCAAGGTTTGCCGAGTTTCTCCATGTGCTCGGGCCGGCTGTCATCCCGCGCCGTGCGGTCGCCCGCGAGGGAGAGGAAGCCGCCCTTCCCTCCGTCGAGATGCGCCGGCTTCTCGATGAACACGAGGCGATACTCGACGCGGTCCAAAGCGGGGATGAGGAACAGGCTCGCGCGGCCATGCGCGATCACCTGAAGAACAGCCAGACACGATATCGCTCCATGCTGCGAACCTTGCGCTAGCACTGGTTGAGAGAGCCGCACTTGCATTCGAACAGATTACGACTAACATGCCAGACAGGTTTGAGCATGTTGGGACGAAAATGGAAGCCGTAAACACTATGGAGCGTGGCACGTCGCTTGCGGCAAAAATCAGCGCCGCGCTGCGTCGCGATCTGGCGGAAGGCGTGTTTCGCCCCGGCGACCGGCTTCCGAGCGAAAGCGCTCTGACGCGCGAGTATTCCGTCAGCCGTACAGTCGTAAGGGAAGCGATTGCCATCCTTCGCGCCGACGGGCTGGTCGAAGCGCGCAAGGGCGCCGGCATATTTGCCCTTGAGACAAAGCCGGAAAAGGAGCAGCCTTTCAAGGATTTGAAGACCGAGCGGATTTCGTCGGTCATAGAGCTTCTTGAACTTCGGACGGTTTTCGAGGTGGAATCGGCAGGGCTGGCGGCCGCGCGCCGTTCACCCGCCCAGATCGAAACCATTCTTGAGGCCCATCATCGTGTTGGCGAGTGCCTGGCAACTGGCAATCCTACGCGCGATGCGGATTTCGAGCTTCACCTGGCGATTGCGGAAGCCACGCAAAACCGGCGTTTTCCGGAGTTTCTCCAACTGATCCGTACTGGCATCATTCCGCGCGGCGAGTTGCAGGGATCTGCGCCGGGGTCGCGCCCGAAGGACTACAACCTCCATCTTCAGGAAGAGCATGGCCAGATCGTTGAGGCAATCATCGAAGGCAATGCTGAAGCGGCGCGCGAGCGCATGCGCGCCCACTTGCGGGGAAGCCTTGATCGGTACAACGCGCTCTTGCGTTCCCGCACCATGAGCCCCGACGCAATTTAATAGACGCGCAGAGTTGTCATACAGGCAAAAGGACATGTATGGTGATGTTGGCATACATCATCTATGAGGTCCGCATGTCTCTTCCTACTTTCCCCACGATTTCGACCGATACCGGCGTCACCCGCCAGGTGCTTTCAGATTCGCCTGAGCTCATGGTCGTCTCCTTTCGCTTCGAAAACGGTGCAAAAGGCAAGCTCCACCGCCACCCGCACGTGCAATCGACCTATGTGGCGCGCGGCAAATTCCGCTTCTTTCGCAATGGCCAGACCTATGAATTGAAGACTGGCGACAGCCTCGTAATCCCCGGAAACACGGAACATGGCTGCGAATGCCTGGAGGCAGGAGAGCTCATCGACTGCTTCACGCCCCGCAGAGATGACTTCCTCTCCGTCAGCTCTGCTTGACACTCGACATAACCTGTGACAGGTTCAGTGAAAGTTGTCATACAGGATTGGAGCCTGTAACGCCTCACCGCAGGCGACTGACAAATGGAGGAACCATGTCAATTCGTCGCCTACGCTTCCACGGCGTGGCCGGGCAGGTCGGGACCATTGCGGTCACGTTGCTCGGCCTTCTGCTCCTGACGTTCTTCATCGGCCGCCTTATGCCTGCCGATCCGGTCCGCGCGATCGTCGGGGAGGACGCAACCCGCGAGACCTACGAACAGGTCTATCGTTCGCTCGGGCTTGATCGACCTCTTTGGGAACAATTCGCCTACTATCTTGGAGACGTTTTCACCGGCAACTTCGGAACCTCCATCCGCACGGGCCAGCCGGTCATTCAGGATATCCTGCACGTGATGCCGGCAACGATCGAGCTTGCGACCTTCGCAATCCTCATCGGAGCCGGCCTCGGCGTTCCGCTCGGAGTGCTTGCTGCCGTCAACAAGGACCGCTGGCCCGACCATGTCGTGCGCGTCTTCAGCCTGTTCGGGCACTCCATGCCGATCTTCTGGACCGGCATGATCGCGCTTATCGTCTTTTATGCTTATCTCGGCCTCGTCGGCGGCAGCGGACGCATGGACCAGTTCTATATTGGCCTTGTCGAGGAGCGGACCGGATTCCTGCTGATCGATAGCCTGATCGCCGGCGAAATGGATGTGTTTTGGTCGGCCGTCAACCACATCATCCTGCCGGCGTCGCTGCTTGGCTACTCCTCGTCCGCCTATATCACGCGCATGACCCGCAGCTTCATGCTGGATCAGCTCGGTCAGGAATATGTCACGACGGCGCGCGTCAAAGGCCTTTCTCGCAGCCAGACGATCTGGCAGCACGCCTTCATCAACATTCGGGTGCAACTGGTCACCATCATTGCGCTTGCCTATGGCTCGCTGCTCGAAGGCGCCGTGCTGATCGAGACAGTCTTCGCGTGGCCGGGCTTTGGCCAATATCTCACCAATAACCTCATTACCGGCGACATGAACGCCGTCATGACCTGCGTCCTGATCGTCGGGATTATCTTTATCGCCCTCAATCTTCTGTCCGACGTTCTCTATCGCATCTTCGACCCGAGGACACGCTGATGACCACCCAAGCTGAAACTGCGTTCCGCTTGCCGGCTCCGCTTTACGCACTCAAGAACATCATGCGCTTCCTGTTGAAGAGCCCAACCTCGACCTTCGGTCTTGCGGTCCTGGTGCTGCTCGTCCTTGTCGCAACCTTCGCGCCGCTGATTGCCACCCATGACCCCTATGCCCAGAACCTCGCAAACACGCTGCAGGCGCCTGGAAATGGACATCTGTTCGGCACCGACGAGCTTGGTCGTGACATCTTCAGCCGCCTGGTCTGGGGCTCGCGTATCACGCTTACGATTATCTTCCTCGTCTCGATTGTCGTTGGCCCAATCGGGCTCGTCATCGGCACGACTGCCGGCTATCTCGGCGGGAAGGTCGATACCGTGATGATGCGGATCACGGACATCTTTCTCTCCTTCCCGAGCCTCATTCTTTCGCTCGCCTTCGTTGCAGCGCTGGGTCCAAGCCTGAACAACGCCATTATCGCGATTGCGCTGACCTCTTGGCCACCGATCGCACGCCTCGCGCGCGCAGAGGCAATGACCTTTCGCAAGGCGGACTACATCTCGGCAGCCAGGCTCCAGGGCGCATCGGCCACACGCATCATCGTCAAGTCGATCATGCCCATGTGCCTGCCCTCGGTGCTCATTCGCCTGACACTGAACATGGCGACCGTTATCCTGACGGCTGCCGGTCTCGGTTTTCTGGGGCTCGGCGCCCAACCTCCGCTGCCGGAATGGGGCGCGATGATTGCGACAGGCCGCAAGTACATGCTGGACAGCTGGTGGCTCGTCACCTTCCCGGGTGTCGCCATTCTTTCGGTCAGTCTCGCTTTCAACCTTCTCGGCGACGGGCTGCGCGATGCGCTCGATCCGAAGCAGATGAACCGGAGGTAGACCGATGAGCAAAGACATTCTTCAGGTCGAAAACCTCCGCATCCGCTATGGCGGCGCAGCGACCGATGCCGTGCGCGGCGTGTCCTTCACCCTCGGCCGCGAACGCCTTGGCATCGTTGGCGAGTCCGGTTCCGGCAAATCGACGGTCGGACGGGCCTTGCTGCGACTTCTGCCGGGCGCCACGATTACCGCCGACACGCTGCGCTTTGCCGAGCTTGACCTGACAGCCCTTTCGGAAAAGGAACTGCTCAAGGTTCGCGGCCGGCGCATGTCCATGATCCTTCAGGATCCGAAATTTTCTTTGAACCCTATTCGCCGGGTCGGTGACCAGGTGGCGGAAACCTATCTGCGGCATTTCAATTGCACCAAGGCGGAGGCGCGTGAAAAGGCGCTCGCCATGCTGTCGGCAGTCAAGATCCGCGACCCGGAGCGCGTTTATGACCAGTATCCGCACGAGATATCCGGCGGCATGGGGCAGCGCGTGATGATTGCCATGATGCTGCTTGCTGATCCCGAGCTCGTCATCGCCGACGAACCGACCTCCGCACTCGACGTCACGGTGCGACTTCAGGTGTTGAACATTCTCGATGGGCTGGTGCGGGATCGCGGCATCGGGCTCATCATGATCAGTCACGACTTGAACCTTGTACGCAACTTCTGCGATCGCGTACTCATCATGTATGCCGGCCGTATCGTTGAAACGCTGGCCGCCTGCGATCTCGACAAGGCCCAACATCCCTACACCCGTGGCCTGCTGGCAGCTCAGCCGCGGATCGGCGGCCCACGCGCACCGCTCCGCGTGCTCGATCGCCGTCCCGAATGGCTGGAGGAGAAAGCCTGATGTCCGTCTCTATCGAAGTTCGCGATGTCTCTATCACCTTCGGTAGCGGTCCCACCGCGGTCAAGGTGTTGCCAACCGTCACCTTCTCCGTGGCGCCGGGCGAATGCTTCGGCCTCGTCGGCGAAAGCGGATCAGGCAAGTCCACGGTCCTGCGTTGCATCTCTATGCTGACCGACATCTGGACCGGCGACGTACTGATCGGCGGCAGGTCGGTGCGTGACATGCCGCTGATTGAGCGTTGCCGCACGCTGCAGATGGTCTTCCAGGATCCCTACGGTTCGCTGCATCCACGCCAATCGGTTCGCACGGTGCTGAACGAGCCTCTCGTCATCCACAAGCTCGGCGACCGGGAGGAGCGCATACGCAAGGCAATCACGGATGTGGGGCTGCCGGTCTCCTTTCTCGATCGCTTCCCCCACCAGCTCTCGGGCGGCCAGCGCCAGCGTGTTGCGATCGCGCGGGCGCTGATCCTCGAACCTTCCCTGCTGCTCCTCGACGAGCCGACGTCGGCGCTCGATGTTTCGGTGCAGGCGGAAATCCTGAACCTGCTTCAGCGTCTGCGTGAGGAGCGCGGCTTCACCTACATCATGGTGACGCACGATCTGGCCGTCGTGGACCATATGTGCGACCGTTTCGCGGTCATGTTGCGCGGAGAAATCACCGAAGTGCTGCCGCGCGAGGCGATCCCCGGCAACCAGGCAACCCACGCTTACGCGCGTGAGCTGATCGGCGCCTCGCTGGAGTACGAAGGCTCGCACTGAGCAAGCCGCATCTCCTCCCAAAAGAAGACTCCTCCTCCCCAACTCGCCCGGTCCTGTGCCGGGCTTTTCCTTGCCTGATGGCCCCGGTTGAGGACTATCGGTGTCTGAGCTTGCCAATGATCCCGGGAGCACGCCTGCGACCCTTTCGGCGAGTGCAGCCCGGGCATGTGAACCTGGCCGCGGCACGCTTGCCAATCGCTGCCCCTCCCCAGATGTACCGGTGATGAAGGTCTTCGCGAGGCGAGGGCGATGGGTAGGCAACCACGCAAATCCGCACAGATGAGGAATACTTCGGCTTCAAGCGAGAGGAAACCGAACAGCGGCAGCCACGGGGTGACGTTGCCGATTTCGTTCGGCAACGCGTTGGCGCCCGGCCGACGGCACTTTTCAATGCAAAAAGAAGGCGCATGGTCACATGCGCCTTCTTTCCTTCATTTTATTAATTCCTGGAGCCGATCACCGCTCCTTGGTGACACCTTCGAAGCGCGAGAGCCAGGGGCTGACGATCATCCCTTTCACGTCGCTGCGGTACGCGGCCGTGTCGACCACTTCCGAGAAGGGTTGGATCGACATGACGACCTCGTCCATGTACTGCTGCACGCCCTCGTAGAGCTTGGCCTGCTTGGCCTGGTCGCGCTCAACCAGGGCCTCTTCGATCATCTTGTTCAGCTTTTCGTCATAGAAGCTGGTGCGCCAGCTCTGATAGTTGGTGAGCTTGGCATCGTCCGAATTGTCGGGATTGTAGGCGATAGAGCGTAAATTGTTGTCGGGGTGCGGCTGCTGGCCACCGCCGCCGCGGCCGAGAAGCAGTTCAAAGTTCCGTTCACGCATCGCGCCGTAGATCTGGTCGCCCGAACCGCTGATGAGCTCCGCCTGGATGCCGGCCTGGGCAAGCGTGTTCTGGATGGCCGTCGCAGCCTTCATGAAAGGATCTTCAGACAGCACACGCAACGTCGTCTTAAAGCCGTCCGGGTAGCCTGCCTCGGCAAGCAGCGCCTTTGCCTTGGCCACATCCAGTTTGTAGCCTTCGTCCGGCAGCGCGCCGAGGACGCCTGTCGACAAGGGCCGCTGATGCAGCTTGCCGTAGTAGGGCATGACAGCCTTGTCGAGACCCTCGTAATCGATCAGGTAGCGCAGTGCTTCACGCACTTTCTTGTTGGCGAAGCGCTCATCCTTCATCGAGACGCTGAGGTAGTAAAAACCCGAGCCTGGTGTCGATGCGATGGCGATCGCCTCATCGGCCTCGAGCGACTTCAGGTCCGGCGCCTGCAAGGAATAGGCAACGTCAATGTCGCCTTTTTCCAGAAGCAGCCGCTGCGACTGCGATTCCGGCAGATGGCGCATCAGCACCCGCTTCATTGCGGCCTTTTCACCCCAGTAGTCGTCGTTGCGCGTGAGGATGATGTACTCGTTCGATTTCCACTGCGTGAGCGTGAATGGGCCGGAACCGGCGGAGTTCAGGGTCAGCCAGGCGGCGCCAAGATCGCCGTCCTTCTCGTTTTCGAGAACCGTCTTGCTGTCGAAGATGGAGCCAGGTCCGTTCTGCGCAAGGATCATCAGCAGCAGGTTCGGGTCGTCGGGTTTCGGAAGATTGATAACGAAGGTGTGGTCGTCTTCGGCGACGAAGGCTTTGTCGGCTTCTTCGAGCGTGAAGCCCCTTGTTTTCAGGAAAGAAGACTGCGCGAGATTACGCGCAAGCAGGCGCTTCAGGCTCCAGGCAACATCCTGAGCCGTGACGGGATTGCCCGACGCAAATTTCGCATCGCTACGCAGGTGAAAACGAATTGAATTGCGATCGGCGGAGACCTCCCAGCGCTCGGCAAGGCGTGGCTGGACACTGCGGTCCTTCGGCGAAAGGATGACCAGCGTATCGTAGATGTTGTTGAGGACCTGTACGGTCTCGCGGCCAGTGATGGCAGCGGGATCGAGCGTCAGGATGTTGCTCATTGTCGTTGCGACGACGAGTTGATCTTCCGGAGTTTCGGCGAACACGCCGTGTGGCGTTGAAGCGATGAGAAGCGCGCCGAACGCGACCGTTGCTAGAAAGCGTTTCATGTTTCCTCCTATTGCGGCCGCCCATGCGGGAGTTCGGCCTTCCGGTTACAAGTTCTGCCCCACCTGTTCCTCCACAGGCACCAGGGCAGATCAGCCAAGAATTTCGGCAACGGGTGCTGCGAGCGCCCGGCCAATCGCCGCCGTGGCAGCGGCTTCCAGATGGACCCCATCGACCCGCGAGGCGTGTGCGACAGAGCCGGCATCAAAGAAGGCGTGTCCAAGTTCATCTGCGAGCTTGCGGTAGAGCGGAGAAAGCCGCTCTGATTCAGCAATGCTGCGTCCCGCCGCTGGCACCCCGCCCGGACCGGCGCAACAGGGTGGAGGGGCGACGATCAGCATTTTTGGCCTCGCACCACTTGGCTTGTAGGGAAAAGTGTCGATGATTTGCGCCAACCGGCGCACGCCGGAGACCGCTCCCTCCGCCCGCCCGCCATGCACGGGCTTGATGTCATTTGTACCGAGCATCACGATGATGAGGTCGAGCGGCATGTGGCTTGCGAGCGCCACTTGCAGCGCCTTGGCCCCATTGCGGCACGCCGGTCCACCATGGTCGTCATAGCAGGTTGTGCGGCCACCAAGTCCTTCGGGAATGACCTTTGCCGCACCGTTGAGTTCACGCGAGAGCACCTCGGGCCAGCGGCCTTCAGGCGGATGGCGTAGCCCGGTCTGCGGATCCGCTCCCCACGTCAGGCTGTCTCCAAAAGCGAGAATGGTTTTCATGAAAGATACCCCGCTTCTCACCGCACGCGGTTGTTCTCGATGAACTCGAAGTTGATATCCTCGCCGAGCCCCGGCCGAGCTGGGACATGGACATAGCCCTCGCGATCCATTGGATCGGACAATGACTTTAGGTAGTCGTGCCCGTCGTCGTATTCGAGGAACGGGTGAAGCAGCCCGCGCTCGTACCAGCGGCAATTCTTCGTCGCCGCGACGACATGCAAGTTCATCGCCGTATTGCCGTGTACCTCGCACTCCATCCCGAAGGCCTCGGCAAGATGCATCGTTTTTAATGCCGGCGTGATGCCGCCCACGTCATTCACCCCGGTCCGCAAGATGTCGCAGGCGCCCGCCTTGATCCATTCGGCACGGTGCCAATGCTTGCCGCCAGCGCTTTCCGGACCAACGACGGGGATATCGAGATTGTCGGCCAGCCACTTGTAGGAAGACAGCGACTGCTCATCCATCGGCTCTTCGATCCAATCGAAGCCGAGCTTTTCCAGTCCCCGCCCCAACTCGAGCGCATCCGTGCGCGAGTACCAATGAAAGGCGTCGATCATCAGGCGGATATTCGGTCCGACGGCTTCGCGCACGGCCGCACAGGCCTTGATGTCCATTTTCACATCCGGCGCCCAGCTGACAGGCGGCATCCAGGTGTGCAACTTGATGCCCTTATAGCCGCGCTTGACGAGAGCTTCGGCAAAGCGACCATAGTCTTCAGGTGTTGCGAGCCCCCCTTCCAGTTCGTCGCCGCACATGATGGAACCGTAGGCCAACACCTTATCGCGATAGCCGCCCACCAACTTGTATACAGGTTGCTTCAAACTCCGCCCGGCGAGGTCCCAAAGGGCGCAGTCGACCACCGCGAGCGTGCGATCCGTCAACTGCGCGGCCGATCCGCGTTGCCAATGGGCAAGGTCCTGCCAAAGCCGCTCGCGATCTCGGTGGTCCTGGCCAATCAGGACTTTCTTGACGAATTTGTCGATGACATGCGACCGCACGATTTCCGGCGCCGTGAAGGAATGCCCCTCATGGCCGTCCTCCGTGCGAACAGTCAGCATAGCTTGCTCTACCTGGTGCGGCGGGCCTGGATGCGCGTGACCGGCGCTGTCCGAATGGCGGCGCGTGGTCGTGCGGAAAACCCGCACTTCGACGTCAGTGATGATCATTGGTCCTCCGGCATGTGAAAGGCGCGGCCTGGCCACACCAACTTGTCTAGGGCTAGATTAGACAGATATCAGTCAACCTGTCAAACCTGTATGACATGTTTTTAGAATATACCTGATAAGGACCCGGCCATCCTGTGATTTCGCATAGATCGGGACCCAAGCCATGATGCGAGCGGAGCGACAACTTCGTGCTTCAGCAGGGCGAGCGACCGGCCAACGTGTGAGATCAACATTGACGTGCCGAACGAGGGGAACATGCGCAACAGCAACGGAAACGACCGTCCACTCGCGGGCCGGGTAGGTTTCCAGTCAGCCCCCGAGGATCCAGACGTGAAATTGCCCTCGATTGGAAATCGCGCTGGCTTGTAGCAACGCTCGGCAGACCCGTCCTGATCCGGGTTTCTTCACGGTTACGCACCGCTGAGCAGGGCTTCTGGTAGAAATCGAAGGCTGTGTCACCGGCAGCGCCACAGTGTGGGACCCCATTCCTTCACGACACGCTTTGGAAGCACAAATGCGGCGGCGAGACTGCCCTATCCTTTTTGACTGCGGCTGCTACCAACGAAGGGCTATCGAAAGCACTCCCCGTCCGCACGATGTAGCTCTGATCCTTCGCATACCTTCGCCATCACCTCAGCGGACAGCCTTGCAAAGATGACCTTGAACGAAGCAGATCCTCGCCGAAAATACGCTGTCCGCTATCCGGACGGACTGACATCACGAGAAGCAATCGCCCTGCTCGAGCAGGCATGCGCCGACGTCGCCCCGAACCTAACACTGAGCGAAATGAGTGACGGAGCCACGGTCGAGGGCGAGCCCTGGCACGTTCTGTCGGTCTGCTTGGCGCTGCCGCTGTTCGAGTTGACTGAGATACTCTAGCCGCCCTCGCCAGCTATGCGCCTTTGCCCCAGCCCCCCCCAACGGCCGTGAAGTCCGCGTCAAAGGACCAGACGTCTACCGGGGAGCGTTTCCCGATCTGTGCTACTCGCCGGTGCTGGAAAGCAATTCGTCGAGCTGATCCAACTGCTCGGGCAATGCGGCCGCCCCGCTCTGCAGTGCTTCCTCAAGCGCTTCCTTGGACGGATAGACTTCGTGGAAAGTCAGCAACGTTCTGCCGCCCTCGTCCTTAAAGGTCACGGTCGTGATTGCGCCCTCTTCGCCCTCATCGTTGGTCCAGACGATGCGCTCGTTCGGCACCACCTCAAGATACTTGCCATAAAAGGCCATGGTGTCCGAACCGCCGGCGCCGAATTCCAGCCGATACCTGCCGCCCGTACGCACGTCCATCTGGCACGATACGAGCGAAACGCCAGGTGCCGATTTTGGCACCCACCAGCGCTGGAACAGCTCGGGCTGGCTCCACGCCCGGTAGACCATGCTCGGCGGCGCATTGAAGGTCCGTGTTACGACGAGTTCGCGGTCCCCTTTGCGCTCGACTGACGTGCGGTTCTGCGCGCCAGCGGCTTTGTTGACTTGCTCATTCATCGCTTACCTCCCGTTTCAGTTCGCTGATGATCTCGTCCAGTGCTGCGAAGCGGGCCTCGAAGAGTTTGCGATGCGCCTCGATCCACTCGGCCTCCGCCTCAAGGCCACGTTTCCCAAGCTTGCAGGTTCTCACCCGTCCGACCTTCTGCGTGACGACGAGCCCCGCCCGTTCGAGAACCTGGACGTGCTTCTTCATGCCGGTCAGTGTCATCTGGAACTTGTCCGCCAGACTGGTGATCGACGCGTCCCCTTGCCCAAGTAGATCGATGATCCCGCGACGGGTCGCATCGGACAGCGCCGCGAACGAGAGATCGAGAGGGGCATTATAATACTGAACCATGTAGTTCAGTATTTAACTTGCTTCCGAAGGAAACGCAAGCGGCGCGGCGGGGGACGCTTTCACTTCTTTTTAACCACGAATCGTGAAACTGCGCCGATCCGGAGGCATGATGCCGACGTTCGTCTAGGGTAAAAGTGCATGCGTAACCCGCAAGATCAGAAGCTCACTTCCGGCGCGACCAATTCGGAACCCGGCTACCTCGTCACCCGCCGTGCCCTGCTTTCGAACCTCGGCGTCATGACCCTGCTTGGTGCCTCCGGCTGCTCGCAGTCCCTCGAACTCCCATCGCTCGAGCCGTCCAGTCGGATGTCGACTGCGGGCGTTGACTATATGTCGACCGGGGCAATCCCACCGATCAGTGTCGACAGCAACATCACCGACAACAGCACGATGTATGCCTCGCTGACCGACAATGGCTTCGTCATCCCAGCAATCCCATTCCAGAAAGTCAAACCGCAATTCCGTCGTCAGATCGTTCGCGACCCTACCGGCGAGGCGCCGGGCACGATCGTGGTGAGGCTTAGCGAGCGGCATCTCTATTGGGTGCAGGAAGGTGGAGAAGCGGTCCGCTACGGTGTCGGCATCGGCAAGGCCGGCTTCGAGTGGAGCGGGCGGGCAGAGATCCAGTATACGAAGGTGTGGCCGACCTGGACGCCGCCCAAAGAGATGATTGCGCGCAAGCCGGAGCTGGTGAAATGGACGGGCGGCCAGCCGGGTGGCCTCGACAACCCGCTCGGAGCCCGGGCACACTATATCTTCAAAGACGGCCAAGACACCGGCTATCGCGTGCATGGCTCACCGGAGTGGTGGACCATCGGCACACAGGCATCTTCCGGTTGCGTACGCATGATCAACCAGGACGTTGTCGATCTCTACAACCGGGTCAAGGCGTCGCCGACCAAAGTCCCGATTGTCGTCGCATAAGAGGGCGCTTCGAGCCCATTTCTAACGGTCACGCGGGATGCCAAACACCCGGGCCGATGCGGGTGCGGATAAAGCCGCCGCCACCGCAGCCGAAATCGAGCGGCAAGGTGAAAGCCAGCAATTGACGGCCCGAGCAGCCGTGGAGACGGGGCAAGAAGTAGAGCCCCTACTAGCAGGCGGCATGATCCCCCAAATTCTGGGCCACCACTTCAAGAAACGCGGCTGAAGCAGCGCCCACCACGGTGTCGGAGAGCATCGAAGCGACCCGACGCATTCTCGCAACCGGGCGCCTCGCTGGTCAGTAGTACGGCGACACACATTCCTGGCGCGGCCCATAATAGGGTTGGAAGGAGTTGTCGTAGGCACGGTATGAACGATAGCGGTCATAGCACCATTCGACATGCGACGACGGCGCGTTGGAATAGACCCGCCGAGGCGGTGAGGCGATCGCGCCACCGATGATCACTCCTGTCCCGAATGCGGCCAGGGGATACCACCATCCATCACTGTGACGACGGTACCCGTCGCGGCGGTACCGGTAACCCTCATAGCCATTGTAGTAGCCGTAGCGTGGAGCCGCATTGTAACGGTTGCCGCCGTAACGGTAGACGTCGTAGCCGCGCTTGTGCGGAGGTCCGCCGTAATGACCTGGCTTATGATGGATCAAATCGACCGGCTGGGAAGTCGTCTGCCCAGCGGAAACAGAGAACATCGGCGCCGCCTGCGCCGACACCGCCGATAGCGCCGTACCGGCGGCCAAGAGTACTGCACCTATTTTCTTCATAATTTCCCACCTACAGCGTCAAAGTGATCGGTATTCGACCCCTAACGGGCCAAACGGGCTCGGCACCATGCAGGTGCCACCGATCATCAACAGATCGAATCCCTTCGACGAACTTAGTCAACGCGAGAGGTTCTGCCATAGGACCTCAGTCCGATGGCAGCCGGCAAAGGTCTTATGTGCTCGGCAAGCGCAGCGGTTCGCACCAAAAGAAGAAGGCGCATGTTGTATTCCGGAGCGGCCTCGGCCCGCCGTCGAGGAGCATTTAGCGATCAGCAGACGGCCGTCGCTCAGTGTCTAAAAAAGAAGAGTGGCGGGAGGCGCTAAATTGGTCCCCCGCGACCGCAAGTTACGGACGATTTCTCATTCAGCGATTGCAGAGACCTCGTGCAGCCACTCGATGAACAGCCGTCCGCTTTCCTTTTTCGGTCTTCTCGCCGGCACCACGACAAAATATGCCGCCCTGGTGCGAATGGAGGCTTCGGTAAGGCGGACCAAACGAGTTTGCCGAATAAGGTCGGAGACAAGGCGATTCCAACCGAGCGCAATGCCTTGCCCGTTCATCGCCGCATAAATGGCTTCCGTATAGAAGCTGCATCGCAGGCCGCGGGCGCGTTTCGGCGCCTTTACGGAAAATGCTGCAAGCCATTCATCCCAGCCCGTCCATGTCGGGTCATCAATATCGCTCGTAATCAGCGGATGATTGATGAGGTCTCCCGGCGTGCGGATCGGATCCGCCGTGGCCAGATAATCTGCACTGCAAATCGGGAAAACCTCGTCCTCGAACAAGAACTCCGCCTGGCCGTCCGGCCAGGTGCCGGTCCCATAGCGGATCGCCAGGTCCACATCGCTAGCCTCGATGCTCGTTCGGGCATCTTGTGTGATGATGCGAAGCTTGATTTCGGGATAGGCTCGAGAAAAGGCAGCGATCCTTGGCAGCAGCCAGAAATGTGAAAAGGAGATGGTCGCTGCAATTGCCAGCTCGTCATCTGCTCCCTCCGACCGAAGATCCGCAACGGTGTCGGCAATAAGATTGAACGCGTCGCCGGCCGCTGCGGAAAGCAGCCGGCCTTTATCAGTCAGTTCGATCTTGCGATAAAGCCGCCGAAACAAGGGGAACCCAAAGTCCTCTTCGAGCAAATGGATCTGTCTGCTTATAGCCGCCTGCGTCACGCCGAGTTCCGTCGCGGCCCGTGTGAAGCTCGACAATCGAGCCGCTGCCTCAAAGGCCGTCAGCGCGGTGAGCGGCGGTAGTTTCTTCCTCAGGTTGACCATCTTGGATCCATTACATTTGGTAATGTGAAACGCGCATATTTGTGCCGTTGAGCGACTGCCGCGCCTGAGCGATCCTCTTTGTGGAGCCCGTCGAGCTTCCGATCGGAACATAAGGTGGAATTATGCTGCAGACATTTGCTTCTCCCATATCATCGCTGCTTGATGCAAGAGCGGAGGGCCATTCGCTTCCCGCCGGTCTCTACACGCGAGAGGATGTCTTCGAGGCGGATCTGGAGGTCTTTTTCCGCCGGCACTGGATCTGCATTGGGCTTGAATGCGATGTACCGGAGCCGGGCGATGCAACCGTCGTCGATATTGGCAAGACCAGCCTCATCCTCCTGCGCGACGATGACGGCGGGATCCGCGTCATGCACAATGTCTGCCGCCACCGAGGCGCCCGACTGCTCGATCCAGGCAAGACGATCGTTTCGAAGCTTGTCTGTCCCTACCACACCTGGACCTATGAGCTTTCCGGTGAACTGAGCTATGCGCCCCATATGGGCAAGAGCTTCGACAAGGAATGCCGCAGCCTCAAGCCCGTGATCTTCAAGTCGGTTGGCGGCCTTGTTTATGTCTGCCTTTCGAACGATCCGCCCGAAGATATTGAGCGTCTCGTCGGGGTCATGGCAGAACGACTTGCTCCCTACGATATCGCCAACGCCAAGGTCGCGTATGAATCCGATGTCATCGAACAAGGCAACTGGAAGCTCACGATCGAGAACAACCGTGAATGCTACCACTGTTCCGCCAACCATCCCGAGCTCTGCGTCTCCTTCGTCGACCTCGATTTCGGCTTCGATCCGGACGCTTTGAGCCCGGAAGATCGCGCCCAGGCGGAGGAGCATTTTTCGCTCTATGAGGAGCGCACCAGGCGGTGGGAGGCAGATGGCTACCCCTCCGCGGCGGTCGAGCAACTGGTGGACTGCACCACCAACTTTCGGACGCAACGGCTGATCATTTCGGGGGCGGGCGAATCCCAGACGCCCGACGCGACCGCTGCCTCGGCAAAGCTGCTCGGCACGATGTCGCGCAAGGATCTCGGCGACATGCATCTCTGGGGTCACAACAGCTGGAACCACTTCATGGGCGACCACGCCGTCGTTTCGGTTGTCATCCCGCTCTCGGCCGACAAGACGCTCGTGCGGACGAAATGGCTTGTGCACAAGGATGCCGTCGAGGGGGTCGACTACGAACTCGAAAAACTCACCAACGTCTGGATCGCCACAACCGAGCAGGACGCCGAACTGGTCGCCCGCTCCCATGCCGGCGTCGAAGATCCCGCTTACGTGCCGGGTCCCTACTCGCCCTTCTCCGAAACAAACCTCGACAAATTCGCGTCGTGGTACATCGACCGGATGCGCGCCCATGGATACTAAGAGCAACTTTTCTCCCGCCGGGCGTCTCGAGCCGAGCGATATCTGGAGCCGCGACGCGGACGAGGACCTGGTCTGCATCGATGTCCATCAGGAAACACACGACGTGAAGACCTTTACCTTTGCGTCCACCGAAGGCAAACGTTTTGCCTTCGAAGCCGGTCAGTATTTCCTGTTCGACCTCGATATCGAGGGCGAGCCGGAAAGCCGCTGCTACAGCATCTCGTCCTCGCCGAAGCGCAGCAATGCGTTCTCGGTGACCGTCAAGCGCGTCGCCGACGGCAAGATCTCGAACTGGCTTCACGATCGGCTCACGGTCAACGCCAAGGTCAAGGCGAACGGTCCTCTCGGCCAGTTCATTCGCCCGAACGGTCGGAAGTACCTTTTTCTGTCGGGAGGGTCGGGGATCACACCGGTCATGGCGATGGTTCGCGAATTGGCCGATACATGCGAGCCTGTCGACGTCGTCTTCATGCACGCGGCGCGAACCCCGAAGGACCTCATCTTCCGCGACGAACTCGCGTCACTCGCCAACCGGATGAAGGGCCTGCGCTTGCAGTTTCTGCCGGAAGTCGTTACCGGCGAAACCAACTGGCATGGCCTGACGGGACGCATATCGGCTGCTTACTTGCAGCTTGCTGTTCCCGATATCGCCGAACGCATTGTCATGTGCTGCGGCCCTGCGCCGTTCATGGCGGCAGCGCGCACGATCGCTGCCGAACTCGGCGTTCCGCAATCCAACTACATCGAGGAGAGCTTCGATGCGGCCGTGATCGACACCCCGGATATTCCTATCGTCGATCAGCCGGCGACCCGAACGTTCCAGGTCGAGTTCTCCAAACAGGGCCGCAAGATCGAAATCGGGGGCGAGCAGACCGTGCTCTCCTGCGCAAAGAAAGCGGGCGTAAAACTCGCCTCATCGTGTTCGAACGGCGTCTGCGGCACGTGCAAGTCCAAGCTCGTATCGGGTTCGGTCGAGATGAACCACAATGGCGGAATAAGGCAACGAGAGATCGATGCTGGGCTTTTCCTTCCTTGCTGTTCGAAGCCGCTCAGTGATCTCGTCGTCGATCGCTAGGCTTGGCCTAGCGATCGACATAGCGGACAGTCAGGGGTCTGACTATTAGGCAGGAAGCGCGCCGCTCTTCTTGGCCGCCCAGGTGGCGAGAACGTCCATCAGGACTGGGTTGAGACAGTCATAGGGTTCGAGGCCCAGTTCGCGCAGCCGCGCGCGCATGCTGTCCATTCCGGCCGGGTCATAGCCGCTCTCGATGATCGACGAGACGAAGGCGGCAAAACCCGGTTTTGCCCAGCCTGCCTCCTGGAAGCGCTCAGGATGAACGAAGGAAAGCCCCTTGAACGCGTGGTCACGCTCGACCGGGCCGTACATGTGTACGCCGCAATCCTTGCACGCATGGCGCTGGATCAGCGCCGCCGGGTCCACGACCGCAAGCTTGTTGCCGTTTTCCAGCACCTCGACGTTGGCCGTCGGTGCGACGGCAACGACCGAAAACACCGCACCTTCGGGTTTCCAGCACTTTGTGCAGCCGCAAGCATGGTTGTGGGCGATATCACCCTTGACGCGCACTTTCACGGGATTGCTCGCGCAGTTGCAGACCAGCGTGCCGCCGGAAAAGGCAGCGTCCGTCGCCTTGAACCCGCTGTCGAGGGATGGATGGATCGCAATGCTTGGCATGGGCTTCTCCTCCTTCTGGCCGGCGCACAATGCCCGGCTGCTTGTTGGCGCCGCCGGCTAGATCACGCTGCGGCGCAAAAAGTGCATTTGCAGTCTGGAAACGGTCCTCAACCCGCGCTCAGTATAACACCACGCTGCGGATGCTCTCGCCCGAATGCATCAGTTCGAAACCCTTGTTGATGTCTTCGAGCGGCATCGTATGGGTGATCATCGGGTCGATCTCGATCTTGCCTTCCATGTACCAGTCGACGATCTTCGGCACGTCGGTGCGGCCGCGCGCGCCGCCAAAGGCGGTGCCCATCCAGCTGCGGCCGGTGACGAGCTGGAACGGCCGGGTGGAAATCTCCTGGCCGGCGCCGGCAACGCCGATGACCACCGACTTGCCCCAGCCGCGATGCGAGGCCTCGAGCGCCTGGCGCATGACCTTGGTGTTGCCGGTGCAGTCGAAGGTGTAGTCGGCGCCGCCGATCTGGTCGGCTCCGCGCTTGGTCATGTTGACGAGGTAAGGCACGATGTCGTCGCCGACCTCCTTCGGGTTGACGAAGTGGGTCATGCCGAAGCGTTCGCCCCAGGCCTTCTTGTCGTTGTTGAGGTCGACACCGATGATCATGTCGGCACCGGCAAGGCGCAGGCCCTGAATGACGTTGAGGCCGATGCCGCCGAGACCGAAGACGATCGCAGTCGCACCCATTTCCACCTGTGCCGTGTTGATGACGGCGCCGATGCCGGTCGTCACGCCGCAGCCGATGTAGCAGATCTTGTCGAACGGCGCGTCCGGGTTGACCTTGGCAACCGCGATCTCCGGCAGCACCGTGTAGTTGGCGAAGGTCGAGCAGCCATGTAGTGGTGGATCGTGTCCTTGCCGATCGAGAAGCGCGAGGTGCCGTCGGGCATCAGGCCTTGGCCTTGCGTCGAGCGGATCGCGGTGCACAGATTGGTCTTGCGCGACAGACACGACGGGCAGGAGCGGCACTCGGGCGTGTAGAGCGGGATGACGTGGTCGCCCTTCTTCACCGAGGTCACGCCCGGGCCGACGTCGACGACGATGCCGGCGCCTTCATGGCCGAGGATCGCCGGGAACAGGCCTTCCGGATCGGCGCCGGACAGGGTGAAATCGTCGGTGTGGCAGATGCCTGTGGCCTTGACCTCGATCAGCACTTCGCCGGCCCGCGGGCCTTCGAGCTGAACCGTCATGACCTCGAGCGGCTTGCCTGCCTGAACGGCAACGGCGGCGCGTACATCCACTGTGGTATCCTTTTCGTTGATGCTTCAATCGCGTGGAAGGGCCAACCGAACCACGGTCAGCCCACCTGGGTTCGGTCGCTTAAAAACGGACCTACGAAGCCTTCTGCAACTCCGGCAAAGCGTCGAAGAGATCGGCAACCAGTCCGTAGTCGGCGACCTGGAAGATCGGCGCCTCTTCGTCCTTGTTGATGGCGACGATGACCTTCGAGTCCTTCATGCCGGCGAGGTGCTGGATGGCACCGGAAATGCCGCAGGCGATGTAGAGATCGGGCGCAACGACCTTGCCGGTCTGGCCGACCTGCCAGTCGTTCGGAGCGTAACCGGCGTCGACCGCAGCGCGCGAAGCGCCGACGGCAGCGCCGAGCTTGTCGGCAACCGGCAGGATCACTTGCCTGAACTTCTCGGAAGAACCGAGCGCACGACCGCCGGAGATGATGATCTTGGCAGACGTCAGCTCCGGGCGGTCCGACGACGACAGGGCGTCGGCGACGAAGGAGGAAACGCCCGGGTTGGCGGCAGCCGAGACGGTCTCGATCGCCGCCGAACCGCCTTCAGCGGCAGAGGCGAAGGAGGCGGTGCGCACGGTGATGACGCGCTTGGCTTCGGTCGTCTGCACCGTCTGGATGGCGTTGCCGGCATAGATCGGACGCTTGAAGGTATCCGACGAGACAACTTCGATGATTTCCGAGACCTGGGAAACGTCGAGCAGGGCTGCAACGCGCGGCATGACGTTCTTGCCGACCGAGGTCGCGGCGGCAACGATGGTGTCGTAGCTGCCAGCGAGCGAGACGATCAGGGCAGCGAGCGGCTCTGCCAGGTTGTTGGCAAGCGAGGCGTCGTCGGCGACGAGCACCTTGGCAACGCCCGCAAGCTTGGCGGCCTGTTCGGCTGCAGCCTTGGCGCCGGCGCCCGCAACGAGAACATGCACATCGGCTCCAGTCCCACTGGCGATTTTCGAGGCCGCGCTCAGCGCCTTGGCGGTCTGGTCGGAAAGGTGGTTGCTGTCGTGGTCAGCCAGAAGAAGAATGGCCATGATAAAATCTCCCTTCCTTAAATCAGAGGACGCCGGCTTCGACTTTAAGCTTTTCGACGAGCTCGGCGACCGACTTGACCTTGATGCCGGCCTTGCGGCCCGACGGCTCCTCGGTCTTCAGCACCTTGAGGCGGGCGGCGGTGTCGACGCCGAAGTCGGCCGGGGTGTGTCTGTCGAGCGGCTTCTTCTTCGCCTTCATGATGTTCGGCAGCGAGGCGTAGCGCGGCTCGTTCAAACGCAGGTCGGTGGTGACGACGGCCGGCAGCTTGATGTCGATGGTCTGCAGACCGCCGTCGACTTCGCGGGTCACGGTTGCCTTGCCATCGCCGATCTCGACCTTGGAGGCAAAGGTCCCTTGCGCCCAGCCGAGCAGCGCGGACAGCATCTGGCCGGTCTGGTTCGAATCGTCGTCGATTGCCTGCTTGCCGACGATGATCAGGCCCGGCTGTTCAGCCTCGGCCACGCCCTTGACGATCTTGGCGACAGCGAGCGGCTCGACCTGGTCTTCGGTCTCAACCAGGATGGCGCGGTCGGCACCCATGGCAAGCGCCGTGCGCAGCGTCTCTTCGGCCTTGGCCGGACCAACGGAAACGACGACGACTTCCTCAGCCTTGCCGGCTTCCTTCAGCCTGAGCGCCTCTTCGACCGAGATTTCGTCGAACGGGTTCATCGACATCTTCACGTTCGCAAGTTCGACGCCCGAACCGTCTGCCTTCACCCGGATCTTGACGTTGTAGTCAACGACCCGTTTCACCGTCACAAGTATTTTCATGGCAAACCTTTCTCCCGCGCTCGGTCTCGGCCGAACGCCCTTTCGTCAGTGCCTCGGTCGATCAGGCAACAATGCCCAGAATGCAAACAGCGGTTTTTCACCCGACCGCATGGCGTGTCTGACGCCAGGCGGATTGTAGAAGGAACCTCCGATCCCGGGTGAGAACCATTCGGAATCGCCATGCTGAAACTCGCCTTCCGACAGGACGAGGTACGTCTCTTCCGGGGCGTGGTCGTGGTCGGGATAACGCACATACGGCGCCATCAGCGTCGCGCCGAGCCAGAGGTCCCTCCGGTCCTCCAGGCCGCCCGGTCCGGCGATCATCGCATTGGCGTGGCTCACCAAGAAATTTTCGCTGGCCGTATGGTCGTAGACCGAGCGCCACTTCCATTCGAGCATCGGTTCAAGGTCCGAGAAGCGTCTGATTAGCGTATCCAGGGACGATCGGCCGGTTTCTGCAGCCAGCACACTGTCGAGATGTTGGCTGCAGACCGGGAGGCGCTTGCCGATGTCCAGACGTTGCGGTTGCGGCGCTTCAAGCTGGGCAAAAATCTGCATGAGTGACTGGCGCGCCCTCAGATCCTGTGAAAACTGGTTGAACGCGACAAAGGCCGCGTCCAAAAACGCTTGCAAGGCGTCAAACCGCGCCATTCTCAGATGTCCTTGGCAAGACGCAGCGCATCGTAGATGGCCGCATGTGTATTGCGGGCCGCAACGGCATCGCCGATCCGGAAGAGTTGATAGGCGCCCTCCGGGTTGCGTTCGACGGACTGCGGCGTGCCGGCAATAAGCTCGTCGTAGGAGACTTCGCCAAGGTTCCGCGAGCCAGGCTTCAATTCGAAATAGAGGTCGTCCAGCGGGATGGTTCCGTGGTTGACGACGATCTGGTCGAAGGTCTGCTGCTTGGCAACGCCGCCATAGTCACTGCCAACATGGGCGATGATCTGGTTGCCACTCTTTTCAACCGACTCCAGCCGGTACGTGACTGTGAAGGTGACGTCGAGTTTCTGCAGCGAGCGCATGTAAGGAACGAGGTTCATCGCCATGACTTCGGGCGCGAAGGAGCGGTCCGGTGTCATGATTTCCACCTTGGCACCGGCCTTGGCGAGGAACTCGGCAGCCTGGAGGCCCGCATGGTCGCCGGCGTCGTCGAAGATGAGCACGTTGGTTCCAGGCTTCACATCACCGGAGATGATGTCCCAGGAGGAAACGACGAGTTCGTTGCCCTTCGACAGCACCTCTGTGTGCGGCAATCCACCGGTAGCGATAATGACGACATCGGGCTTTTCGATGAGTACCGTCTCAGCCTCGGCCCAGGTATTGAACCGGAAGGTGACGCCGAGCTTTTCGCACTGGCTCATGCGCCAGTCGATAATGCCGATCATTTCCCGCCGGCGCTCGCTCTGGGCCGTCAGGCGGATTTGACCGCCCGGATTGTTCGCGGCCTCCAAAACAACGACCTCATGACCCCGTTCCGCCGAGACGCGAGCAGCCTCAAGGCCGGCCGGACCGGCACCGACGATGACGACCTTCTTGCGAACGGCAGCCTTCGGGATCCGATGCGGCATCGTTTCTTCGCGACCGGTCGCCGCATTGTGAATGCAGAAAGCCATGCCACCTTGATAGATGCGGTCGAGACAGTAGTTGGCGCCGACGCAGGGGCGAATATCATCCTCGCGCTTTTCCATGATCTTCCGCACGATATGCGGGTCGGTCATGTGGGCGCGGGTCATACCGATCATGTCGACCTTGCCGGCAGCGATTGCATGACGGGCCGTCGCCACGTCCTGGATCTTGGCTGCATGGAAGGTTGGAAATTTGGTTGCCGCGCGCACATCGCCGGCAAAATCCAGATGTGGTGCGCTCGCCATCCCCTGAATCGGGATGACATCTGTGAGGCCCGGATCCGTATCGATATGACCGCGGATGACATTCAGATAATCGATGAGGCCGCTTTCCTTGAGACGACGGGAAATCTCCAGGCCTTCGGCCTTTCCTGTCCCGCCGGGAAGACATTCGTCTGCCGTATAGCGAACGCCAAGGATAAAGTCGTTACCGACCCTTTCGCGCATGGCCCTGAAGACGTCGAAACAAAAGCGCAGGCGGTTATCGAGCGAACCTCCATAAGGACCGTCGAGTTCGTTGGTGAGCGGCGAGGTGAACTGGTCAATAAGATGCCCGTAGGCTTCCAGCTCGACACCATCCATACCGCCCGCCTTCATCCGTTCGGCGGCGTCCGCAAAGTCCTTGATAATGCGCTCGATGTCCCAGTCTTCGAGCTTCTTGGGAAAGGCTCGGTGCGCTGCCTCGCGATGATGTGAGGGTGCAACGACCGGGAGCCAATCGCCCTTGTCCCAGCGGGTACGCCTGCCGAGGTGCGTGAGCTGGATCATGATCGCAGCCCCCTCTTCATGCACGGCGTCGGTCATTTGCCGGATCCAAGGCACGATCTCGTCCTTGTATGCGAGCAGGTTGTTGAAGACCGGAGGGCTGTCCTTGGACACTGCCGCCGAGCCGGCGGTCATCGTCAGCGCCACCCCGCCCTTGGCCCGCTCAACGGTATAGGCGCGGTAGCGGTCCTTCGGCATGCCGTCTTCGGGATAGGCAGGCTCGTGAGACGTAACAATGATGCGGTTGCGCAGGGTCAAATGCTTCAACTGAAACGGCTGAAGCAGGGGATCGTTCGACATGCGACGGGCTCCGGTTTATGGGAATTTATCGCAACGGTAAGCGGAAATGTACATAGGTGTCAATAATCAAAAACACCGTGGTTCAGATATTCGACACATATGTACATTTTGCTTGAAACGGCCGTTTGGATTTGTTAGGAGGCAATCATGGAACAGGCGATGACTGACACTGGCTGGCGCGGTTCTCAGGAGGGATGGCTCGAGGCCGCCTATGACTCCCTGCTCGAGTCGGGCGTGGACTCGGTGAAGATCCTGCCGTTGGCCAAACGGCTCAATCTTTCCCGGACCAGCTTCTATTGGTTCTTCAAGGACCGGGAGGAACTGCTGAGTGCCCTCGTCGCGCGCTGGAGGGAGAAGAATACCGGCAATCTGGTCAAACAGTCCGAAGCCTATGCGGAGTCCTTGGCCGAGGCGATGCTGAACGTTTTCGACTGCTGGGTGAACAAGGAACTGTTCGACTCCCAGTTCGAGTTCGCCGTTCGCAGCTGGGCGCTGCAATCGCCCGAGATACAGGCCGAAGTCCATGAGGCCGATCAGGCGAGAATGGAGGCGCTGGGCCGCATGTTCATGCGGTTCGGATATGACGCGGGACCGGCGGACGTTCGCGCACGAACGACCTACCTGGTCCAGATTGGATACATCTCGATGCAGTCCAAGGAAGATCTTGCGCTCCGCATGAAGCGCATTTCGGAATACATCGCGATTTACACCGGACAAACACCACAGCAGAGGGAGCTCGATCGCTTCTTCGCCCGGCATGGCTACAAACCAGAGTGAGAGAAGCATGGAAACGGGCGGGCCTTTGAGGGTTGGCGTAATTGGTGGTGCGGGATGGCTGGGCGGAGCAATCGCCGACGCCATTCTCGACGCCGGCATCGTCGAGCCTCAGAACCTGTCGCTCTCCTATCGCAGCGAGCGCCCCGACCGTTTCAACCGCTCCTTCTGGACATCGGACAATCAGGCACTTGCCGACCGCTCGGACGTCATCGTTCTCTCCGTCCGTCCGGCCGACTGGCTCAGCCTGAACGTTGTTGCCGAGGGCAAGCTTGTCATCTCCGTCATGGCGGGCATCCGCCTCAGCGCCCTTGTTGAGCATCATCGGACGGACCGCGTGGTCCGTACCCTGCCAAATGCGGCGGCCGAAGTCCGCAAGTCCTATACGCCGTGGGTCGCAGCCGCCGGGCTGCAGAACGACGATCGAGACATCATAAGGGCGATCTTCGATGCTTGCGGTTCTCAGGATGAAGTGCATTCAGAAGCGGAAATCGACTATCTGACCGGCCTCACCGGATCCGGGCCTGCCTTTCCGGCGCTGCTCGCCGAAGCGATGATGGCAGACGCCGTCTCGCAAGGACTGGCTCCCGAGATCGCCAAGCGTGCAGTCAATACCCTTATCACGGGTGCCGGTCGGCTGCTTGAGCAGCGTGACGACTGTCCGACCGACATTGTCCAGACCTTCCTCGACTATCGCGGCACCACCGCGGCCGCGATCGAGGAGATGCGCGCGGCCGGATTCGATACCGCCGTCTCACGCGGATTGAGGGCTGCGTTCAGGAAATCGGTTCGCATGGGAGAAGCCTCCTAGCGTCGTTGAGACGGGGTCCGCGGCGCCCCGCCTCAGAAGAAAAGCCGCCAAAAGAGGGAACGATAATGAAAAGCTTGCTAGCATCGACATGCCTGTTCCTTGGGACCGTCGCCGGTTCGTCGCTCGCCAGCGCGGCAGACTGCGGCAGCGTCACCATCGCCAGCATGAACTGGCAAAGTGCCGAGGTCATTTCCAATCTCGACAAGATCATCCTCAATGAAGGTTACGGCTGCAGCGCCGAAATCACCATCGGCGATACCGTACCGACGATCACCTCCATGGCGGAAAAAGGCGAGCCGGATATCGCGCCCGAGGCCTGGATCGATCTGCTTCCCGACGTGGTCAAGAAGGGAACCGAAGAAGGCCGTATCGTAAAGGTCGGGTCTCCGCTGCCCGATGGCGGCGTTCAGGGCTGGTGGATCCCGAAGTATTTCGCCGATGCCCATCCAGACATCAAGAGTATTCCCGATCTCCTGAAGCATCCCGACCTCATCAAGGGTCCTGAAGACCCGAGCAAGGGCGCGATCTTCAATGGTCCACAGGGTTGGGGTGGAACGGTCGTGACCGCACAGCTCTACAAGGCCTTCGAAGCAGAGAAGGCCGGCTGGACGCTGGTCGACACCGGCTCGGCAGCAGGCCTCGACGGCTCGATTGCCAAGGCCTATGAGCGCAAGGAAGGCTGGGTCGGCTATTACTGGGCACCGACCGCCCTGCTTGGCAAATACGAGATGGTGCAGCTTGAGGCAGGCGTCCCCTATGACGCAGCCGAGTGGAAGCGTTGCATTACGGTTGCCGAATGCACTGACCCGAAGCCGAGCGCCTGGCCGGTCGATACGATCGTGACACTTGTCGCCAAGCCCTTTTCCGAAAAAGCTGGCCCCGAGGTCATGGAGTACCTCAACAAGCGCTCCTGGAGCAACGAGACAATCGCCAAGTTGATGGCCTGGATGACCGACAACCAGGCGAGCGGCGAGGAAGGTGCAAAGCACTTCCTCGAAGAAAACCCGGATATCTGGAAGAAGTGGGTCTCCCCAGAGGCCGCCGCCAAGATCGAGGCTGCGCTGTAGTCAGCACGGCCGAAAACCCGGTGCGGTGTGCCTTCAGCATATCGCACCGTTCTCGCCGACATAACAACAAGAACGCATCGGCTCTTTCGAGAAGGGGAACCGAATGGAGTGGTTTTATCAATTTCCCAGCATGGACGACAACGCGCTTCGAAACCTCAAGAAAGTCATCGACGAAACGTTTCGCGGCTTTACCCGAAACTACGGTGATCTGATCGAGGGCTTCTTCGCGCCGCTCCAGCATTTTCTAATCGCTTCTGAACGGTTCATGACCAAGACGCCCTGGCCGATCATCACGCTCCTCATCCTCGCCATCGCCTGGTCAGCGACCAGAAGCATTCGCATCGCCGCCGGCTGTCTCGTGACGCTGTTGCTCATCGGCTACTTCGACATGTGGGACGATACGATGCGGACGATCTCGATGATCTTCGTCTGCACGATCCTGTCGATCGCGATCGGCCTGCCGATCGGCATTCTCATGTCGCGCTCCGACAGGGTCCAGCGGGTCGTCAACCCGGTGCTCGACGTCATGCAGACCATGCCAAGCTTCGTCTACCTGATCCCCGTCGTCATGCTGCTCGGCATTGGCAAGGTGCCGGGCCTGATCGCCGTCGTCATCTACGCGATCCCGCCGATGATCCGGCTCACCAATCTCGGCATTCGCCTGGTCGACAAGGACGTACTGGAGGCGGCCGATGCCTTCGGCGCCGACAACCGGCAGAAGCTCTTCAAGGTGCAGCTCCCGCTTGCGCTTCCGACCATCATGGCAGGGATCAACCAGACGATCATGATGGCGCTTGCCATGGTCGTCATCGCCTCGATGATCGGTGTTCAGGGTCTTGGCCAACCCGTACTGAAGGCGATCGCCAACCAGTACTTCACGCTCGGTATCTTCAATGGTCTTGCGATCGTCGGCATCGCCATCATGTTCGACCGGGTCAGCCAGGCCTATGGCGAACGATTGCAGAAGCACCGGGAGGTGGTCCATGGCTGAGCACGCTTTCGGCGGCATCGCAATCCGCCATCTCTATAAGATCTTCGGACCGAATGCCCGGGCTCATGTCGAGGCGGTTAGGAACGGCCTCACCAAGACCGAACTGAACGAGCGTCACGGGCACGTGCTCGGCCTTCGCGACATCAACATCGAGATGCCGTCGGGCTCGATCCAGGTGATCATGGGGCTTTCCGGCTCGGGCAAGTCGACGCTCATCCGGCATATCAACCGGCTGATCGATCCGACGGCCGGCGAAGTTCTCGTCGACGGCGTCGATGTGGTGAAGATGCCAGAGGCGGAACTGCGCGAGTTCCGCCGCCACCAGACCGCCATGGTGTTCCAGAAGTTCGCGCTGCTTCCGCATCGAAGCGTGCTCGACAACACGATCTTCGGCCTTGAAATCCAGGGCGTAGCGCGCGCACAAAGCATCGATACTGCCATGCGCTGGCTGGAACGGGTTGGACTTAAGGGCTTCGAGCACAAGTATCCCAATCAGCTCTCCGGCGGCATGCAGCAGCGCGTCGGGCTCGCCCGCGCGCTTGCCAACGACGCACCGGTGCTTTTGATGGATGAGGCCTATTCAGCCCTCGATCCTCTAATCCGCACGGACATGCAGACGGTGCTTCTGGACCTGCAGAAGGAGATTAAAAAGACGATCGTCTTCATCACCCACGACCTCGACGAAGCGCTGAGGCTCGGTGACCAGATTGCCATTTTGCGCGACGGCGAGGTCATCCAGCAGGGCACGAGCCAGGATATCGTGCTGAGGCCTGCCGACGACTATGTCGCCAATTTCGTCAAGGAGGTGAACCGGGGCCGCGTTGTCCATGTGGAGGCGATCATGGCACCGCTTGGCGCAACTGCAGCCGACAGTGGGCAACGGATTGCCGCCGATCTCACAATCGAAGAAGCGGTCCGTACGCTCGCCTCTGCACCCGAAGGTGATATCACCGTCGTCGATCCGTCCGGAATGCCTCTCGGCACTGTCACCTTCCGCCAGCTCGCGGGCGCCATGGTCAATGCGCACGAGACGAACGATCGCGCAATGGCAATCGCGGCCAACGCGGCGTAAGCGTGGATCGGCCGGCGAATGCCATTCCTCCGGGCGGCCGGTCCTCCGCCCGGAAAAGCGCCAAGGGTGGCTCCTCCCTCATTCCATTCCAGTCCCGATCCCCTCCCCGCCAGGAGTTGCGCCATGTTCAAGAAATTTCCTCGGCTGTTTTCCCCTCTCAAACTGCGGTCCCACACGCTGAAGAACAGGATCGTGTTCGGCGCGCACTCGGCGAACATGGCGGTCGAGGGTCTGCCGACCGAACGACATACCGCCTATTACCGGGAACGAGCGATCGGCGGCGCCGCGATGATCGTCGTCGAACCCATGCCCGTCCATGCCGCAGCCGTTTTAACTCGCGGCAATTTTCGCCACTCCGATGACAGTGTCATCCCCCATTTCAAGAAGGTGGTCGAGGCGATCAAAGGGCATGGAGCCATAGCGATCCAGCAGCTCTATCACGTCGGAGCGCATGGGGATTCCGACAATTCGTTCCATCCGCATTGGTCGCCTTCGGGCGGGCCGAGCTATCATGACAGCGACGGCTCGCATCCGATGACCGAAGCGGAAATCCTGGAAACGATCGATGGCTTCGTTGCGGCGGCACGTCGCTGTCGGGACGCCGGCTTTGACGGCGTCGAAGTATGGGCTGCCTATCTCGGTTTGGTCGACCAATTCTGGACGCCATGGTGCAATCGGCGCGACGATCAGTGGGGCGGTTCGCTTAAAAACCGCACGCGGATGTCTCGGGAAATCCTGACGCGGATCAGGGACGTCTGCGGGCCAGATTTCATTGTCGGCCTTGCCGTCAGTGACGAACCGGACGTGAAGGTTGCGCTTCAACGCGACGAGCTTGCCGAAATCATCCGACTGCACGACGAACTGGGCCTTATCGATTATGTCACCTGCGGCTCTGGCGGCTACCTCGATTTCTACAAGCTGATGCCGACGTTCCTCTATCCGGAAAAACTTGGCGCCGATCTCGCTTCAGTCCTGAGGAGTGTCGTCAAGAACGCGCTTGTGATCGCCGAAAGCCACATCCGCACCCCCGAAAACGCCGAAACGGTGCTCGGCCAGGGAGCAGCCGACCTCGTTTCGATCGTGCGCGGGCAGATCGCTGATCCGCATCTTGCAAAGAAGGCGGCCGAAGATCGCCCGGAGGACATTCGCGGCTGCATCTCGTGCAATCAGATGTGCTGGGGACGCCGGTCGCGCGACTACTGGATCAGCTGTCTGATCAATCCGTCCGTCGGCCGCGAGGCCGAATGGAACGGCGACCGCTTTTTGAAGACCAGCGATCCCCAGCGCGTGCTGGTCATCGGTGGCGGCCCAGCCGGACTGGAGGCCGCCCGGGTGGCCGCCGAGCGTGGCCACGAAGTCGCGCTCGCCGAGGCGTCGAACCGCCTCGGCGGTAACTTCCTGCTCGCAGGCATGCAGCCACGAAGGGCCCAGATCCTCGATCTCATCGCCTGGTATGAGCGCCAGCTCGAAAAACTCGGTGTAGAGGTTCGCCTCAACTCCTATGTCGAGGCCGAGGACATCGATCCTTCCGAGTTCGGGCGTGTCATCGTCGCCACCGGCTCCTATTCGCCGGAGACGGTGTTCCAGAAAGCGCTGCCGGCGGTCGAGGCGATGCCGGGCCTGGCGAAGGGTAACGTCTTCACAGTCGAAGCCGTCATGGCGCGGCAGGCAAGGCCGGGCAAGCGCGTTCTGCTTTTGGATGAAGGCGGCGGCTGGCGCGGCTGCGGCACCGCCTGGAAGCTCGCCGAGGAGGGCCACGAGGTGGCGCTCCTGACGCCCGACCCGTTCGTCGGCAAGGAGCTGCAGCGAACCGCAGCCGACGTTCCGATGCGGCAGGCGCTCAGGAAACTCGGCGTCACATGGATCGTCGAAGCCAGCGTCATCGAATGGCACGGCAACGGCGCGACCATCGTCGACCACACCACGGGAGAGTGTCGCTTCATCGACGCGGATGCCTTGGTGACGGCCACCACGAATGCCCCGGCCGACTGGCTGATGCCGGGGCTCGCCGAACGCGGTATCGCTACGCGCCAGATCGGCGATTGCGCCGCACCGCGGCAGGCACCCTATGCGTTTTATGAGGGTAGGAAAGCGGGACTGGAGATCTGAGATGGAAGAGGTCGAACTCAACCAGAGGCAAGCAGAAGATCTGGCGATGAGAGCTTGCCTTGGTGCCGGCGCCAATCCGGCGAGCGCCCGATCGCTCGTGGACGCAACAGTGTCGGCCGCCCGCTTCGGCCCGAGCGCGGTCGGGTTTCCGCACCTCGTCGATTATCTGAACAGTTTTCGCGAGGGGCGCATCAATTGCGATCCCACGCCGGTCGCCACGCGCCCCTTCCCCGCTCACATCACCTGCGATGCCGACCGAGGCATCGCGCAGCTCGGTTTCGACCTTGCCTTCCGTGATCTCGTGGATGCTGCCCGCAACTTCGGGATCGCGCTCTTCACCCAAAAGAACAGCTATACAACGGGCGAACTCGGCTACTACGTGCGCAGGCTCGCGCTGGAAGGCCTGAGCGGTCTTGCGGCGACCAACGCGAATGCCATGGTCGTAGCAAAGGCAGGAGGACCGGCTGTCTTCAGCACGAACCCCATCGCCTTCGGATTTCCGCTCGGCGCCAACGCGCCGCCACTCATCGTCGACCAATCGTCAAGCGCGACTGCCTACGTCAACATTGCCGCCGCCGCCGCCAAGGGGCGAGAAATCCCGGAAGGATGGGCGGTCGACAACGAAGGCGCCGATACCCGGGACGCCGAAAAGGCACTCTTAGGCGCGCTGCTACCCTTCGGTGGCCGCAAGGGTGCGAACGTCGCGCTCCTCGTCGAAATGCTGTCGGCCGGTCTTTCCGGCGGTTCCTGGTCTCTGGACACGCCAAGCTTCAGAACGGGTGAAACCTCTCCCGCTGTCGGGCTGACGGTGTTTGCGATGATGCCGGGCCCGGAAGGGAGCGGCCACATCGCCCGCGCACACGACCAAATCCGGCGGCTGGAGAAGCTCGGCGTTCACGTCCCGGGCGTCAGCGGCAGGCCACCTGGCTCGCCGGAGCAACCATTGCGCATGTCCCGCGCTGTCTTCGACGCCATCGATCGTTTCGCGTCGAATGAACATCAATCGTCCGGCGGGCTAACGTAAGAACACCGGAGGCCCGGATACGTTACACACCAAGAGAAATCGCCATCCCTTCCGGGGCGGCATACATCGCCATGTTCTTGCGCGATAGATCGAGGTGTGCGCGGATCAACGCCTCCGCCCGGTCAGGACCGTGGTTCGCTATTGCATCGATGATTTCGTCGTGCCGGCGTGACGCCTCGTGCAGCTCTACCAACATGATGCCATATCCGAACGGCAACCTGTTTGAGCCATGGACAGCCGTGTTCGGTCATGACGCAGGCGACCGCAGAATTCATCGGTGCTTGGGCCTCACAACATCGATAGTCAACTCGGCAACGGCGCTCGAAGCGCCAACGCTCTAGCGAGGGCGACATCGCTATCCTTGAGCGAATGAACGAGGCGCACCGGTCCGTCATTGTCTCGCACAGGCATTACCGCTCAACCGACAACAGCAAGCTCGAGAGCCCGGTGATGCGCGGCCGCGGCTGCCTCCCTCACCAAAGCCGCCAAACTCGGCTCGGCCATGAGGACCTCAAGTGCCGCAGCAGTCGTGCCGTTCGGGCTGGTTACTTGCTGGCGGAGCTCCGTGGGAGAAAAGACGCTGGCGCTGGCGAGAGTTGAAGCACCGTCAACCGTCTGCTTTGCCAACGCATGCGCAGTCTCTACCGGCAGACCGACAGCGATACCTGCCTCGGTCAAGCACTCGATGAAATGGAAGAGGTAGGCCGGCCCCGACCCCGATATCGCAGTCGCGGCATTGATGAGCTGTTCTTCCGGCAGCCAATGGACGTTTCCGACAGCTGCCAGAAGATCACTCACATAGGCCATCTGAACGTTACCGGTGTGCGCGTTGGCAAAAGCGGCAATAACTCCCATGCCGATCGACGCCGGCATGTTGGGCATGGCGCGCACGATCGGCACCGCACCAAGCGTCGCCTCGAAGGTCGCGATCGGCACGCCGGCGGCGATGCTGACAAAGGCGGCGGTTGCGCTAAACCGCCGGTATGTCGCAAGCATCGAGCCGATGACCTGCGGCTTGACGGCGACAATGACGGCGCGCGGCTGCAGTGCCTGCGGCAGGTCGGACGCATCCGCGTAGGCCGCAGCGCCCGCTGCCGTTGCGCGCCGGCGGAGGGCCTCCACCGGCTCGACCACATGAATTCGGTCAGCGGCAATGCCAAACCGGGCCACCCAGCCTTCAAGCAGCGCAAAACCCATGTTGCCGCAACCAACCAGCACGATTTCGCCAGACTGACCCATACCGTCGCTTCCCTTCATGCGCCGCAGTCGACCCAAAGCACCCCAGCCCTATTTCTGCGCCAGCCGGTCCCAAGAATCGTCGAGTGCGACAGACAGCCGATGCTTCATGATCCGCTGGCTCGGCGTGCGTTCGAACTCGTCGACGACGGCGATGTAGCGCGGGTTCTGGTAAGGCGCGAGCCGATGGGCGAGCCACCCCGAAAGGTCGATCGGATCGATCGCGCTGCCGGGCTTGGGCTTGACGAAAAGCTTGATGTCCTGCTCGCCGACATCGGCGGCAACACCGATCATTGCGCAATCTTCGACCGCCGGATAGGCGGCGGCGACGTGTTCCACCTCCCAGGCGGAAACATTTTCGCCCTTGCAGCGGACACTGTCGGTGAGCCGCCCGTGGAACCAGAGATTACCGTCGGCATCGAACGAGCCGGAATCGCCAGTGTGCAGGGCGCCGCCCCGAAGGGCCTTTTCGGTCGCATCGGGATTGCGCAGGTAGCCTTTGAACAGCGCGCCCTCCAGCGAAGTGCGCACGACGATCTCGCCCTTGTCGCCCGTCGGCACCGACTCACCCTTCTCATCCAGGATATCGACCGAGAACCACGGCATCGGCTGACCGACGGCACCGACGACACCGGCTGCGTTGCAGGTGGTGATGCTGGAGGCTTCCGTCATGCCGTAGCACTCGCGCATCTCTACACCAAAACGCTCCTTGAAGAGCGGCCACACTTCCTTCGGGCAGCCGCCGCCCCATGCGATCCGCACGGGATGCTCGCGATCACCTTTACTTTCGGGCTGTTTTAGCAGGATCTGCAGGATCCCGCCGAGGTAGTGGATATGGGTGGCACCGTAGGTTCTCACCTGATCCCAGAAGCGGCTGGCGCTGAACCGATCCACCATGGCAAGCGACAGGTCCTCGATGATCGGCAGAACGATCAACTGCGCGCCGCCGATGTGATAGAGCGGTTCCCAGACAAAGAAGACGTCGCCTGGACCGGCTACCGAGAGCGTACGCACCGCTTCGCCGGCAAGCCGGATCATACCGTGGGTCACCAGCACGCCCTTGGGTCGCCCAGTGGTGCCGGAGGTATACATGATCGCAAAAAGATCATCGGCGACAGGCGACGCCTCGTTGAAGGCCACCCCTGAAGTCAAGATCGTTTCAAGCGATGCCGCGCCCGTCGGTTCACCCGCGAGAATAATCCCCGCCTCAGGCAGAGCGGCACCGCTCTCAGCGATGGTTTCGGCAAGTTCGGCGTCACAGATGAAGACGCCTGGCTCACAATGTTCCAGGATATAGCGCAGGCCCTCGCCGCGCAGCTGGGCGTTGACCGGAACCCAGATGACGCCGGCCTTGGTAAGGCCGAAGAGGACGGCAAGCGACAGGCGCGAGTTGCGCATCATCACCGCGGCGCGATCGCCGGGTTTCAGGCCACGCTGGCGAAGCGCGGCTGCAAGCGCTGCCGACATTGCATCAAGCGCGCCAAAGGTGATCGGCTCGCCGTTGAAACGGGCGAAAACCTGTTCCGGTTTGCGGGCAGCCTTCATCATGAAGCTTCCGAGGAAGCCTTCGAGAGAAACAGTCATGGGAGATCTCGAATATAGGTTCAGGAGGAGCGGCGGAGTTTTTCCGCCGCCAGGAGAAGTGATGTCACAACGACGAAAACGACGACCGAAACTGCCGCGAGCGTCGGGTTCAGCTGAAGGATCATGTCGTCCCACATCTGTTTCGGCAGGGTCGTCTTGACGCCGCCGCTGACGAAGATTGCCACGGTCAGTTCGTCGAACGAGGTGATGAAGGCGAACAGGAACGCTGCCGTCAGGCCGCTTTTGATTTGCGGTACGGTGACGAAGCGCAGGGCCTGGACGCGGTTTGCCCCGAGCGTCGCGGCTGCCTGGTCGAGCCGCCAGTCATAACTTTTCAGCACCGCGGCGATGGCGACGAAGGCAAAGGGCAATGCCAGCACCGTGTGCCCGATCACCAGGCCTATATCAGTCGCGACCAGGCCTATCTGGGCAAAGAGATAAAACAGGCCGACGGCAATCACGATGCGAGGCACGATCATCGGCGCCAGGAAGAAGGCGAAGATGATGCCGCGCCAGCGCGAGCGCGAACGGGCAAGCGCCAACGCCGCAAAACCGCCGATCACCGTAGCAACTATGGCTGTTGCGAAGGCGACGCCGAACGAGCGGACGGTGGCCGCCACCCAGAGATCGGAAGTGAAGTAAGTCCTGAACCATTCCATCCCATAACCCGGTGGCGGGAACTCGAGGAACTGCGAGCTGGTAAAGGCGATCGGCAGCACGACAAGCGTCGGAAGCATCAGGAAGGCGAACATCAGCAGGCTATAGAGCCCGAGCATCCGGCTCGAAACCGCAGCCCCGAGCAGCCGATGGCTGCCATTCGCGAGGGCGCTGCTGATACCTGCAAACCGATCGAGGACAGCCAGACCGAGCGCACGCAATATGCCCTTGCGGCCGGCCTTGCCGTCAGAAGGTTCGCCAGACAGGCTCGAAAGACCAAACACCCGGTCGTAAAGCCAACACGTGACCAGTGCTGCAGCCAGCATCATGGCAGCCAGTGCCCCGGCAAAGGCCCAGTTCAAGATCTCCTGCACCTGCACAATGATCAGCTGAGCCAGCATCGTCTGCTGACGGCCGCCGAGGAGCGCCGGGACAATGAAGAAGCCAAGCGAGGAGATAAACGTAAGCAGGCCAGCGGCTGCAGCGCCAGGCAGCGAAAGCGGGAAATAGATGAGCCAGAACCCCTTAGCGGGCGTCGCACCCAACGTCCCCGATGCCTGCGTCAATCGGCGATCAACGCCGGTCATCACGGGCAGCATGGTCAGAACCGCAAGCGGAACCATCGCATGAACCATACCGATCATCACGCCGAGTTCATTGTGCAGCAGTTCGAGCGGTTGGCTGAGGAGGCCGGTTCCAAGTCCGATCTGGTTAATGACCCCGGTGCGTCCGAGCACGATTACCCAGGCAAAGCTCTTGACGAGATAACTCGTCCAAAACGGAACCATGACGAGCAGTATCATCATTCCGCGCGTCCGGTCCGGTAGCCGCGACAGCCAATAGGCCAGGGGATATCCCAATAGCAGCGAGAAGAGCGTCGTGAGGCCGGCGATGCGGAAGGTGATCAGAAGCACGCGAAAATACACGTCGGTCTGGAAGATGCGCGCATAGTGGCCCGCGGTCAACACGCCAGTGTCGGCATCCTCGACGCTCAAACCCATCAGCCTTGCGACCGGAACGAGGAAGAAGATCAAAAGAAACGCGATACCCGGTGCGGCAAGCCAGAGCGGCCCAAAGCGGAAACGGCTGGCGCGCGCAGCGCCTGTTGTAGAAACGGTGGTCGCGGTCATGGCATCACCAGAACGGCGGATTCCGGCGCCCAGCTCAGCGTGATGTTTTCGCCAAGACTCGGCAATGGCTTGCCGGGAAGGACACGAACTGTCACGAATTGCTCCGCCGCGATATCAACGAGCAGGCGGGTTTCTGAACCGGCATAGACCAGCTCGACCACCCGACCAGTGATCTCGTTCGCCCCGCTCGATCCGATTTCGAGATGCTCGGGACGCACCACGAGCGCCATCTCTGCATTGTTCGACACGCCTGCGCCATCGATCCCGAAGCGGCCGCTCGCCGTGGCCAGATGGGCGGCACCACTCGATCCGAGCTCAACGCGGCCGCGAAAAATATTGGAGATGCCAATGAAATCGGCGGCAAAGGCGGTTCGTGGCCGGGAGTAGATTTCCTGCGGTGGACCGATCTGCTCGACCATCGCGTGGTTCATCAGGCAGATGCGGTCGGAAAGCGCCAGCGCCTCCTCCTGGTCGTGGGTGACATAGATGATCGTTGCGCCCGTCTGCCGATGCAGCTGCTTGATTTCAAACTGCATATGCTCACGCAACTTCTTGTCGAGTGCCCCCAGAGGCTCGTCCATCAAAATGATCGACGGCTGGTAGACGAAGCAGCGCGCGAGCGCGACGCGCTGCTGCTGACCGCCCGAGAGTTCGCGCGGGAACCGCCCCGACAGATGGCCGAGCTGAACCATGTCCAGGGCTCCGTTGACCTGGCGGTCGATCTCGGCCGAGGTCTTGCCTCGCATCTTCAGGGGAAAGCCGATGTTTTCTGCGACTGTCAGATGGGGAAACAATGCGTAGTGTTGAAAGACCAGGCCGATGTCGCGCTTGTGCACCGGGGTGTTCGTCTCGTCGCCGCCGTCGATGAACAGACGGCCCTCTGTCGGCGTGACCAACCCGCTGATCATCTGCAGCAGGGTGGTCTTGCCTGAGCCCGAAGGCCCGAGAAGCGTCAGGAACTCGCCGGTCTTGACCGCGACATGAGTGGGCTTAAGAGCGATGGCGACGCCGTAGCTCTTTGCCAATCCATCGACAAGGAGTTTTGGGCGAGTGGCTTGTTCGGGCTTCGCGAGCATTGGTTTTCCCCTTAACCCAGGATCCAGGCGTTGAAGCGCTCGGTCATTTCCGAGCGATTGGCGCTCCACCAGTCTTCGCGGGCAATCGTCATGACCTTGAGGTTAGCCTCGGAGGTCGGCAGGGCTGCCGCACGTTCCGCCGGGATATGCTCATAGGCCTTCAGGTTCGTCGGACCGTAGGCAAGGAATTCCGTAAACAGCGCCTGCTGCTTCGCGTCCGCGCAGAACTTGACGAACTGACGGGCGATATCGGCCCGCGGCGATCCCTTGGGAATGCCCCATCCCTCAATCGAGTAAAGGCCCTGGTTCCACAAGATCTTGACCGGGGCGCCGCCATCGATGACCGCCTGGGCGCGAGCGTTCCATAGCGCGATCAGGTCGACTTCACCGCTCTGGATCAGCTGGCTCGACTGCGCCCCACCGGTCCACCAGACGGCGACATGCGGCTTGATCTTCTCGAGGCTTGCATAGGCGCGCTCGATGTCGAGCGGGTAGAGCTCGGCCAGGGGCACGCCATCGGCGAGCAGCGCCTGCTCCAGGGTGTCGATCGGGTTCTTGCGCAGCGCGCGACGTCCCGGGAACTTTTCGATGTTCCAGAAATCGGCCCAGGATCCCGGACCATTGGCAGGGTCAAAACGGTCGGTGCGATAAGCCATGATGGTGGAATAGACGTCCACGCCGAGCCACAGTTCGGTGAGAGCGTCGGGCATCAGGCCGGGTACGTCGGCCGCCGCCAGATTGATCGGCTCCAGCAGGTCGCGCTTCTCCAGGATATCACGGGCCGACAGCGTCAGCGTGCAGACGTCCCAGCTATAGGATTGCGTCTCGACCATCGCCCTGAACTGCGCGGTCGGCTCGGCATCACGTGCAACATTGATGACCTTGATGCCTGTTGCCTGTTCAAAGGGGTCATAGAACGCCTTTCGGTATCCTGGGCTATAGGGACCGCCGGGATCGGCGACGGTCAATTGCTCGGCTGCGAATGCCGATCGTGTGAAGACGGCAGGCGCGGCCAGGGTGACGCCCAAGCCTCCGCCGATTTTCAGCAAGGTGCGACGATCAATCATCATGCGTTTGTCGTTGGTCATTTGTTCTACCCTCTTGTTTTGGATTGTTCGCCGCCTCCCATGAGCGGCATGGCCTTTGTCAGGCTTTGCTGGCTGCACGCCGTGCGAGGAACTGCTCCATCATCCGCGCCGGCTCGCCGGAGGCATAGGCTTCGCGCTGTATGCGCGCGCCGGCTTCGAGGCAGTCGCGGAAACCAGCCTCTGTCATCTCTCTGAAGCGCTGTTTGTCAAGCCGCATGGCGACGGGCGGCTTGGCGCCGAGTTCCTGCGCCAGCGAGAGGGCTTCCTCCATCACGCGTCCCTGCGGAACGATGCGGTTGATGATGCCGATATCCTTGCATTCGTCTGCGTCCATGAGACGACCGCTCAACGTCAAGTCGATGGTGCGGGAGAGGCCGATCATTTCGCGCATCATCCAAGGGCCCGTGGTGCTGGCGATGCCCGAATTGATTTCAGGCTGCCCCATGCGCACGCCAGGATGGGCGACGCGGAAGTCGCACAAAAGCGCCACCTGGAATGCCGAGCCGGCGGCAACGCCGTTGAGCGCAGCAATCAGCGGCTTCGACAGCGAACGCATCGCGTCATAGAGCCGTTCCCATTCACCGACCCATTCCTGGCCGCGGGCGCCATCAAACGAGCGGGCCTCGTTCAGATCCTGGCCTGCACTGAACGCACGGTCGCCGGCACCGGTGAGGATAATTGCACGGACCCCCTCGTCTTCTTCGAACGCCTTGAAGGCGGCAACCAGCTGCTGGCGCATCTGGCTATGCCAGGCATTGAGGATTTCCGGGCGGTTCAGCGTGATCACGCCGACCTCGCCACGTCGTTCTGTCAGGATGAAGCGATCCATGATTTTCTCCGTTGCGATGAAACAACTATTGCAATGCGATAATTGTTATGTCATAGTGTGATTATGTTTATTTTAGCTGTCAAGCAGCTTTTCCGATGCTTGGCGATTCTGTTATCGATATGTGGGAAACCGCGGGAATCGGGGATACATGGCACGCAAGGCGAGCAAGTCTGCGACAGAAGAAAACGAAGCACCGGGAGAAGATCGCGATCCCTTGCTCGTGCAATCGGTCGAGAAGGCCTTCAGGGTTCTGCGAGCCTTTGACGGCCGTCGCCCGAACCTCAGTCTTTCACAGATCGCCGAAGAGACCGGGCTCGACATGAGCGCCGCCCAGCGTTTCACCCACACGCTTTCCAAACTCGGTTATCTCGGCAAGAATCCCGACACCAAGCGCTTTGAACTGACGGTGAAGGCGCTCGATTTCGGATATCACTACACCCGCGCAAGCGGTTTCGTCGAACGCGGCATGCCCTATCTCCTGCACCTGAGCAAGGCGACGGAGGAGACGGTCAACCTCACAGTGCTCGACGATACAGACATCGTTTTCGTTTCGCGCTTCATGAGCCGCCACGTACTCAACAACGACGTCATCACCGGCACACGGCTGCCGGCCTATTGCACGGCGCCGGGTATTGCCATTCTCTCGGGCTTGGCAGAAGACGTCGCGCATTCTATTCTCGAAAGGTCGGATCTCTACCCGTTCACGCCCCAGACGACCTGGGCGATCGAGGCCCTGAAGACAAAGTTGCAGGTGTCCGCGACCAAGGGCTATGCCACCGCCTTCGAAGAGTACTTCCACGGGGACCTGTCGATCGCAGCACCGGTGCTCGATGCCAAGGGCACACCCTATGGCGCTATCAACATTGCCGTCTCGCGCAGTCGCTACACGCCCGAGGAAACTGAGGAACGGTTTGCCCCGCTGGTAACTGCTGCGGCGCGCTCGATCTCGCTCGTCGGTGGCGCGCGGAGATAGGAATCCAGAGCCGTGCCGCGCCAACGCGCGCCGCCTCGTATCCGACCGCTGACATTTCTATTAGGTGTGGCGCGAAACGGCAGGATCCGCTTGATTTCCAGGATCATCGTGCCCGGAGCCTCGTTATGCACGCACAACATCGACGCCTGCGGAGGCCGCTACAAGTTACTGGCAGAATTTTGTAGCGGCACATTCGCTGGTCACTTTTCTCGGACATAAGTCACTTCGTGGACGACCTCACGCCCGTCGAATGGGCTTGGGGCTGGGGCCGAGGTGTAAGTCAGCGTATGTTCGTCGACCTTGCAGAACCTTACCTGCTCTGTGCCGCTCCATGCTTCATTCCAGCTCATATCGACGTGGTGCACGACCCGATCCGACTCAACCGTGTAGGTGCCCGAATAGGCAAACATCGTCTCAAACAAAGCGATCTTCTCTTCGTCTGACGGCGGCAATCGCTCGGGCCGCTTGCGATTGTTCTTGAGAATAAGAAAAGTCACGCGCTGCGGTGTGTAGACGACCGTGCCCTGAGGGTTCTGACCGAGTGCATCCTTGCGCTCTCCAGTCGCGACGTCTCTCGCAACCCACGAGGTCATCCTCCAGCTTCCAAGAAGGAGATCGCGGCTAAGCGGCCCACCTTGCGTATTTTCCATTGCCTATCCTCCCTTTCTCGAGCGAGCATTTGGACGGCCCATATGGCCCCGGCTTCGGCGGAACCTCGCCATGATCCCGCGCAGTCGATCGTTGTCCCGCGTCCTGGCCACCACGTCTTCTTTCGCTCTGCAGCAGCGTGCCCGCAGGGGCTCCATGGCACACCCCTGCCATGCGCGGAGCTTTATGCTGGAGCAGAATGTAGCCCTTACTAACCCTGCACAATCGACTGAGCCGCGTGTTTTACCGGCGTGGCGCAACGATCGTTGCTGCAAGCGCCAGTCGATCCAAGCTGGCGCCCAGGCGTCGCCTGTTCAGTCGTCAATACGAAACCCGACCTTCATGACCACCTGGTAGTGCGCGACTTCGCCATCCTTGATGTGTCCCCTGATCTGGTCGACCTCGAACCATTCCAGGTTTCTCATGGTCTTCGATGCACGCGCGATCGCGGTTTCGATAGCGTCGGTAACAGACGACTTCGAACTGCCGACCAGCTCTACCTTCTTATAGACGTGATCACTCATAACAACCTCCCGTTTGCTTTGAGAAAGGACATCCTACAGGCAAGCTGCAATCCTTGCGCTAACAATCAGCGCAAGGAAGTGTCTGGCTCTATTGTCGCATCAATCTTTTAGCGACCTGTAATTTTTAAATGCCAAATGCATAAATCAAAACTATTGCTTAACACTGGTATGTACCAATTCTGATACGCGCACTTTCGGACATTCTTCCTGGCGTGCGGTCTAGAGCTTCTTGTCTGTCGTTGGTTTTCGCAATGAGAGAGGTTTGCAAGCACATGAACGACTGGAGTACGGACGGGCGTGGCAATGTCAGGTCCTCGACCATCGTCGGCTGGAAAGCCGAGCCGGCAAAAGGCGATGAAACGGGCGACGTTTTCTTGAGGATCGAATTCAGCGTCGACCCCAATCTCACGGATGTGTCGGCGCTGCAGTTCAGATTAACCAGACAACAGGCCGATCACATCAGTGGGACGTTGGGAGGCCTTGCGGATCGGTCTTCATCGCTGCGGGGTGTCTGCCGGGAGGCCGGCGCGCTCGCCCTGCAACGAAAATGACCCAAAGCAAAGGGACGTTCGTGACCACGCGGAAGGAAATCGCCGATCGCGTCGTTGCGAAATGGGCAGAGCGCGGCATGGCGATCGAGCGTGATGCCGAGGTCGAGGTCCTGCTCAAGCTGCGGTTCACCGGCGATGTACCCATCGATTGCATCCGGCGCAGATACCTCAAGTTACTTCAAGAACGCCGGCCAGGGCGCAAGGTCGATTGAAAGCCCTTGGCGGACCAAACCAAATGCGGAACGGGAGGCGACGCTGATGGGATATGACTGGAACGGCCGTCGCGAACGCCGTATGAAGATCGCGAGGTTTGGAACAGCCGTGGCTTTGGCAGCACTCCTGGTATCGATGGCGGCCAAAGTCGCGAGCGAGGCCCTCTAGGCCACGGTGCTCGCTACGGCTCGTCGGGCGTCCGCTTTAAACATCGCATGGAACACGCCTCTGCATCCAGCCTCAATTAAGCATTGTTTGCTCGGAGAGGAGACAGTTCATGCCCTACAATTGGCAAGTCGCCCGCCGGCCTCCGCACACGCATGCTGGCTTTGACCTTCGCCCTCACTGGTAGCGTGGGTACTCGTGCTGGCCCTGGCGGTCTGATTTCAAGACCTCGGAAAATCTGAACTGGTTCGATGAAAACCCGGACTGAAATTACGACGGATCTTCGACAACTGGGCGTTCGAACGGGCGATCTTGTGATGGTGCACGCCTCCTTGAAAGCCGTTGGTGCTGTCAAAGGCGGGCCGACGGCCATTGTCGGCGCACTTCTCGATGCGATTGGGTCATCGGGCACCCTTATGGGCTATGCCTCATGGGACCGCTCACCCTACGAGGAAACTTTGAATGGCGTCCGGATGGCTGATGAAGCGCGTCGTACTTGGCCGCCGTTCGATCCCGCAACCGCTCGCACCTATCCGGGTTTCGGCCTGCTCAACCAGTTTCTTGTTGAAGCGCCCGGCGCACGCCGTAGCGCTCATCCCGACGCATCCATGGTTGCGGTTGGGCCACTTTCCGAGACGTTGATCGAGCCTCATCGGCTTGGCCAGGCTTTGGGAAATGGCTCGCCAATCCAACGATTTGTCGAACTTAGGGGAAAAGTGCTCTTGCTGGGCGCCCCTTTGAACTCCGTTACCGCTCTCCACTATGCGGAAGCCATCGCCGACATCCCCGGCAAGCGGCGCGTGACTTACGAGATGCCGCTTCTTGGTCCGAATGGTGAAACGGTATGGGAGACCGCCGAAGACTTTGACACCAACGGCATCCTTGATTGTTTTGCGGTCGCGGGCCAGGCCGACGCGGTCGAAACGATTGCGAATGCCTACGTTGCCACTAGCCGGCACCGGAGCGGGACGGTCGGAGATGCGTTCTGCCACCTCTTCGACGCGCGGGACATCGTGTCGTTTGGTGTGGCATATCTCGAAAGCCGATTTGGCAAGGGTGCGTAGGCACCGCGAAACGGATCCACGAACACGGCGGTGGTCGCGGTGCCGCTCAGACGGCAAAGTGGGTGTACCAGGCGGCGGCTGCGAAAGCGAACAAAGCCGGTTCGCGCGAACTGCCCGCCCGATCCGCGATTGCGCAAGTCAGGTTCTTCTTCCGTGCAGCAGCCATTCCCTACCTCGCCGTGGAGCGTCCCTTATGGTGCCATGAGGACCGTCTTGTACCAGTTGGCGCCAGCCAGTGGCAGGCCTCCCAGTCCATAACGATGCGGGCCGCCCCATTTGGACGGAAGACTTGGTCCTATCCGGTCGGCGTCAATCTCGTGCGCCGCTTTGGCCTCAGGGTCGCCGCCAGCAACCGTGCACACCAATCGAATGTCAGCGACGGCTCAAGCGCCGCCTATCGTCCCAAAAGGGCATGACATCGGCCCGTAGAGCTGCTGAGATATTCCGCGGCAGCCCGCGGCTGCGCTAGAGATCCATCCATCCGGTTTTCGCCGGCGCGTTGCCTGGAGATCCGGAGATTGGTGACCGCGCTTGCGACGGCGCGGAACGCACAGAGACCGATGTAAATTACACCTGCCCAGAGACTTCAGGTGTTACGAACGTAACATCCACGTCGTGACGCGTTTGGTATCATATAATCGGGAAAGTAGTTCCTTGAACATTCGGTTGTCTTGCTACTTATGCCTTTCGACAACGCGACTTGTTAACTGATCGCTTCCTGCATCAAAAAGCAATATTGCAAGGGAGGATGCCATGATGAAACTATTGCTCGTGCTCATTGCCCTGACGTCATTCGTGCCTGCGACGGCAGCTGCACAATGCAACCCGGCGGTACAGCAGTGCCGTTAAGGCACTGCTCCAAACTGTGATTTACCACCATGCCGAACCTTGTCGCGCTGCTCTTCGGAGCGGCGATTGTCCTGTTTTATTCTTATGGACGCTTCAACCGTGTCACCTACGAAGGTGGACAGCAGATGGAGCGTCTTGTCAGCCTGCTGTCACCCGACAAGCTTCGGGCGCGGCGCATCGTTCTGCATGCCTATACATTTTACGCGCTTATACTGCTGCTCATTTACCTCTTCCTCTGCGCCTACGCCGAACTGTTACCACTGCTCGGGGGGCCGGACCTCACAGTCGGCGCGAGCAAGCTTCCTGTGCCCTCGGCCGATGCGCCAGCGGCTGTAGTCGCTGGCTTCGCTCGGGACAATGACGCTGCTGCCATCCCGTGGACACTGTCAGGCGTTGTAGACTCATCCGCGGAACGCGACTTCGATATCGGGATCGATGCATCCGTGTCGCTTGCCATAGCATTGATCATGGTTGGCCTGGCCCCCACCTTCCCGCTCCTCGCGAACTTCGAGGACTGGATGCGGGGAGCGGCACATCGATTGGCCGGAATTCCCACATACGTCATCGGCGCCAGCGAGGATCTACGCCGAAGGGATCTTAAACTGCGCGAAAAGGATGTTGCGATCTCGACACCGGCTGCCGGGGCGACCGCTGTAAAGCAGTATCTTCTAATTCCGCTTAGCAGTTGGGATCGCTTGAAACACTACCAAGCTGCTGCGAAGGAGCAGGTGAACGACCGAGAGGAATTTCGGTTCGATCTGGAACTGATCTTCGCCGTCTCCTCTTGGATTCTCGATCGAAAGCTCAAGCTCGCCAATGCCCCGGTGCGGGAGCGTTTCCAACGTCTCGAGGAGGAACTACGCAAACGGCTCGATCAGTTGATCTTCGAACTCGACGACCGATCGGGTTTCGGCTCAACCGCAACGAAGCGCATCGCCGCCGCGAGCAGCGGTGCCGGCGATGCAAGCCTTGGCGAGCGCAAACGCGCGAGTTGGGAGCGACTTGCTCTGGACGCTGACAATCTTGCCGACGATTTCTGCTTCTTGCTCGCTCTCTATGTTGAGCATGGCATCATAATTGCTTCTTCTGACGGAGACGCCGCACACCAGCAGTTCGTTGCAAAGAAGAAGCTCGACACCTTCCTCGGCGGGCTGCTTAATCCCCACCCGACCGCGAGCTACCGAAGATCCTATACGACGATGGCTACGCTCTGGACACTTGGCGTCGTGTTCTTCATCAGCCTGTTTTGGAGCATGCTGCCCGGCCGATATGAAAACGAGCTTGCGTGGGACATCCCACCTAATACCTATTCGCGCACGCTGAGCTGTATTTTTTATGCATTCAACAACTACTGCATTCCGGTCATCGTCACGCTAGGACTTCGTGATGCAGCTATGCAATCCCGCCGTTGGCAAAACATCCGCAAAACGAACTGGACCAAATGGCTGCCGCAGCTTGTGCTCGTACTTATCGCGTCATGGGCCGTAGCTACGCTGTTCGTCATCGGCTTGCAGCTCTGGAAATCCGGGCTCGACACTGGTTGGAATGCTGATGGCCAAAGCCTCTGGGTGATCCTACAACTCTCGTTCGAATACAATGCGCCGACAGTTCTCCGAGGCACCGTGCTTGCCCTGATCGTCGCGTTTCTGCTCGATGCATGGTCGGCGCGTGCGTGGTCATTGTCCCTAAGGCCAACTTGTCTTTCGAGTCTAATCTGGGCATTTAGTTCTGCCGTTGTGATGGCTTTGTGTGGGGGGATAACCCGGTACTCCTCGGCGTGGGCCGCGATGCCACTGTCCGCACAGAGCCTCACCGACATGCACAGGGGCCTAATCTACTACTCAATAGTCTTTTCTGCTCTCATTGGTTTCTTTGTCGTATTCTGCATTGTTTCGGCACTCCTCAACCAGCACAGCGGCACCCAACAGCACACTGAACGGAAGACGTCCGGCGGTGCAACGCCAGAGCCAACACCCGCGGAGTAGCCGATGCGCCCGTTGTTTACAAAACTCGTGTTCGCCGCCCTGCTTCCAGCGCACGCTCTGACCTATGCGGCCCGCGCTGACACCATCGGCAGCGAAGAAGCCACGGTCGGGGTACGCAACGACGCACGACCCTTTATTTGGCAGGACAAAAACACAAACGGATATAACGGCTTATTCTGGGATATATGCACAGAAGCGGTCCAACGCGCCGGTTACCGCCTCAAGGCGGTGACCGTCAACACAAGACAACGGGCCGAGTTTCTAAACATGGGAACGGGAGACTTCGACCTTCTGTGTGATCCGACTACAATCACGCTCCGGCGAATGCGGAACTTTGCCTACAACGGCGGCGTACCGTATCTTCAATTCTCACCGATCATCTTTGTTGCAAACGGCTCCTACGTCCAACCACGACGGGGCACCGTTGCGCCAAACGCAGCTGGTGACCTTCCAGAAGGCGCCGACAACCCAACCTGCAACGAAATTGTCAGGTGGATGGACAAGGTTAAAGGCGAGAAACCAGAGGAGTGGAAGTGGTGGCCATCGCCAAAGGCAAAAGCCGCAGATTCGAACGGGTCTCCGCCTCCCGCTTCGAGCGGTTTTCTCGGGTGGCTCAAATACAAGTTCGACCTCACTCTCAGCCGTTCATCGCAGGGTGACGGCATACAAACGAAATCATTTGCATTCTGGGGATATGTCGAAGGATCGACATCCCAGGAGGCGGCCGAGCAACAAGCCAAGGCCCAATCAAAGGACGGTTTGATTGTATGCCCGCGGTCAATGCCCTCGCACGAAGACGCAGCAAAAGAGTTCTGCTCTGGGCGCTTAGCCCGCTATTATGGGGACGTTGAGATGATTAGGGCCGCCCTCGCCGGTTATAGCGAAAACGCCAACACCCGCTGCGGCGCAGATTTCACTCCTGCCGCAACTGGCAGCTATGAGCCTTATGCTCTGGTAGTGTCGTCGCACCACTTTACAGACTTTCCCGAGCGCGTAACTCTTGCGCTCTACGGCATGTTCGAGGATGGCACTGTCGAACGGCTGTTTACGGGCCATTTTCCGGGGGCGCAGAAATCTCAACATCTCGCCACACTGTTCCGGATCAACAGTATCCCCGCGGGAGGCGACGCACCAAAGGAGATAAAAGATCCCCTGCTTGCGTGTTTCCGCTGTCCAGTGGGCGTCCGCCGCGCGAGCCTTTTTACCAGTTCGGCAGTCTACGTTCTAAAACAGTGAAGTCATCACGGACGGGCTAACGAAAATTGTGGGTGGTGTCCAACGGTGTTGTTTTTAGTTCGCAATAAGTCCCCCGCTCCAAAGTCGGAGTAAGAACGCAGCCCAACTGTGGAGTCGCCGGCAGATCAGGTCGCGACATCATCCGGTTGCGCCGGCATTCCTACTCTTGCAACGTACCCTCCCATGGACAGGTGGTGCACACAATTTCTTGGGATTTTCGCCGGATGCAGACGTCGTGCTCCCGGTCTGCATTGGCATCCGCATTTTGATCGCGACAACGCGAATATTCGGGCTACTCTCCAGGTACCCCGTCGATACCTCGCTCTCGCCCATCATCGTCACTGCCTTTCGACTTCAGTATCAGCCTGATCAAAAAGTACCAGGCAAAACCTTCCGGTCTTGCCTGGCACATTCAGCCCCCATGAACTGGATCGATAGAACTCAGGAGGCCCCAAGACCGATTGGCTGCACAGTTCCGACGGAGTTCGGCACCAAGGGGCGCCGTCTCAAGACCGGGGTCGGGAACAGTGGGCCCAGATTTCGTGGTCTGTAGAGCTGCTGCATGCGCGCCGTCGGGTCGTCGTTGGGAGAAAAGAGGGCCATCCGCCCATAGCGGTCGATAACGCTTTGATGGAGAGACTCGTTGATCGTACGCAGAAAGCCTCTTTCATCGCGCGGCCGGTAGAGCGTCTCGTAGTAGTCCACCTTGAACGGCTTTTCGCAGATCTGCCGAAAAGTCGGCGTCAGCCGATCTTTGAAAGACCAGCCTGCGCGCGAGTCGTGGTGGGGAGCATATATGTCGAGCTCTTTCGGCAACATATCCCAGTCGATGACCAATCCGCAGGCCTGCGCTTTTTCGGCCATCCAGACCAGCGGAATGTCGGCCAGCGAACGATCAACATAGCCGCCGCCAACGTCGCCATGACTGCCTGCGAACCAGACCTGTTCAACGGTCCGACCCGACTCTTTTTCTGGGGCGTCGCCGGTCCAAAGCGTCGGCACGAACTCGTCCCTCGCCTCGTCGATGGCCATTGCGTGATAGGCGTGACGCGTTATCCGAGATGCCGTGGTGTTGTGAAAGCCGTATTCCCTTCGGTTGAAGGCACTGAACATGTGGCTGGGCACCCCGAGCGCTCCGACCGTGTCCCAGACCCCCAACATCGTGATTTCAACATCGACATGCGCGTCCGTCGAATACTTCTCCACGAAATCCTCGGGCGACCGTTTCTCGTAATTCCGGTAGTAGTGCCAGGCGTTGCGCAGATCCCCAAGCCGTTGACGCTTGAGAAGCCCGCATGAAGCGACCAGTCCTGCAAGGCTGCGGGCGGAAAAGGCCCCGCGCGAGAAGCCAAAGAGATAGATCTCGTCGCCCGCAACGTAATTTTGGGCCAGGAACATATATCCGGAGCGAATGTTCTCATCGACGCCGGTGCCGATTGCGCCATCCAGGATGCGTTGAATCTGCAGGCCGGACGATCCCACGCCGCGCAGGTAGAGGACCGACTGCGGAATACCACCTGTATCCTGCTGGCATGCGCGAATGGAGCGTGCGATCAGCGCGACATTCGTTTCGGAACGGGCACTATCGGCGTCGTTCCAGGTTCCGTCGAAACAAACAACCAAGCGTTTCATCTCTTTTTTCCTTTATGGCCCTGATGTGCGTTTCCCTGTTGTCTTGGCGTGAGCAGCCGCGGTTCTCACGCGGCCGGCGCTTCAAGCCCGCCCCGAAGGGCGCGGACCCATTTTTCAACCTTGCCCATCACGCCCCAGCCGCTGATCGCGGCAAAGACAGGGAAGGCGGCCGTTACAAGCTCGCTGCCGAGCCCTCCGCCAGCATGCGTCGCCGCCGCTGTGGCGCCCGCGTTCGCCGCCCCCTCGATCAAGGGTGCAGCGATCGCCGTGACCGGCGCCAGCTGCGGGAAGAAGATTGGCAGAAGGGTCGTGGCGAGCATGCCGATGGCACCTATCGCGGTCTTGCGGCCGTCGAGCGCATTCCCGAGCGTCTTTCCGAGCGCACCGTTGACCGGCGTCAGGTCAGGGTCGCTGACCGATGCGAGCGGGTCCGGTTTCGCGCCATTCAGGACAACGCCATTGATCGTCGGTTGGGTGACAAGTGCCCGCAAGACATCGACCAGCCAGGTCATGTCGCCCTGGTTCGCGGGCTTGTGTCCGCGCGACATCGCAGCGAGCGCGAGGATCTGTTGCAGCAATTGTGCGGGGTTCGCCTCGGTCGTCGCCGGAGCCGGTGCCGGCTGCGTGATAACAGGCATGGTCGTTTCCTCCTGTGGGACATCGTCCTGATCGACGAGCAAGTAGTAAAAAGTCTCCTGTCCATGCTTCTTCAGCAGACCGTCTACGAGGGTCTTGAATTCGTTCCACTGATGCGGTGGGACCGTCTGGCAACCGAGGCTGGAGGTGGACGTGACGCCGCCGCGGTGGAGATTGATCCAGAAGCGGCCATCCTGCGAATCCGTATCCTCACCGGTTTCATCGCGAATGACCGTGCAGTCGCTGTCCTGCCGGAAGGCGGGATAGGGTCCGTTCTTGCGCCCAAACCCGTGTAGACCGGGTCTGTACCGGATCGCCTGGCGTGGCTTCAGCCGCGCGATACCGCGACCGAAACGGCTGGGGTCCGTATTGGCGTTGAAGTTGTGGACACCGCTCGGCTCGACGATGAAGATCGCGTCGTCGTAGACGCCGCGATCGTTTGCGCTCTCCTTGCCCATCGAGTTGAGGTAGTAGCCGCGCACGGCGACCAACGTCACAGCGTCATCACGCCCCTCTTCCGGGATGAGGTTTCTAAACTCCTGAAGCACGGTGTTCGTGAGCGCGGCGGATTGCTTGGGCCGGTTGAGCGGGAGAAGCTGCGAGATCGGATTGGCCAGCAGTTCTTCGGTGGTCTGTTCTTCTTCCGAGTTCGGGGCACCCCCGAGGAGCGTCTCGATCTGGTCGGCGGTGAAGATTTCGTCCGGGCCGCCCCTGCTCTCCAGAACGCGGATCTTCGGGCTGCCATACTCTCCCTTTGCGAACATGGCTGCTTCACGCTCGCGACGCGCGACCAAGCCGTCGAGCACCTTGCCGTTGCTCTTGTTCCAGCGCGCAAATTCGGCGGCCGCGCCAACAGCGTCTCCGGCATTGAGCTTCTGCGTCAAGCCTGCCTTCGATATCGCGCCCGTATTGAAGTGCCACGACACAAGGGCATCGAACTGATGCTGCGCCAGTGGGGTCCTGACGGCTGCCTGGACCTGCGCCTCGAACTTGGCAAGATCGGTGCGGAAGATGTTGATCGCCTCCGTCAGGGTGATCGTCAGGCCGGAGCGGGGAACAGGTGGACCGGCCGCCGCCGTATGTCCGGCGCCGACCGTCATGGTTCCTGTGCCATCGTTGTAGGCTGATAGGACGATTGCCTCTTCGGCGAGCATGGCGCATATGCCGCGTACACTTGTCTTCACGGAAGCCTCCCATCGTTTTTGTAGCGCGCTGTTGCCCGCTAGTTCTGCCGCGGCTGATGGTCGGTTTACTGTGCGTTCAAGTTGGCACGGTCACGCCACGCGGGACCTGCCAATCGCCCAGACCAACGCCAGGGCATGTCCAACCGCCGTCGGGCTCTGCTTCACATTGGGACAGAGCCGTCAGTTGGTCGTCGGGTTTCGTATGCAACACTATGGAAAAGATCCACCTCGTTAAAAATTCAACGAGAAACGTTCACTTTGGCGATAAAACAAGGATATCCGTCGGATTTTCGGACGAAAATCCCTGACATTTAGTATCGGACATAGCCTTTGACTGAGTTTATTCAGCCAGCCTCCGATACTTTACATGACGATTGGTGACGAACCTGTTCCAAATGTAACAGTTAAAGCCAAAATGGCTGATTATAATGTTTAAGGATATACGCGATAGCTCGATTTTAGAGCGGGGGCAGCCATGAGCGCCATAGTATATGCCATCGCAAGTATCCCACTGGCTGTGCTGCTTGCCCTGATCCTCAAACATCTGAAGATTGGCGAGAGCACCACCTTCATCGCGCTGCTTCTGCTCCCGCTCGGGGTCTGGGGCATCGCGTCTGGGACGATCAGCGAGTTGTCCGCGGGCGGTGTCGCACTGACGTTTCGCGAGGCCGCTAAATCCGAAGTCAAGCTATTGCCCCTTACGGATGTCGTCGAAAATTTCCAATCGATTGAGAAGGAGGGCGTCGCAGCGATCGAAGGCTTGACGCGCACCCTCACGCCGGGGCGACCGGTAGCGCTTGTCCTCCATCTTGGCCGCCCGGGTTACTACGCCCCGTCGGCCGTCGTCCTCTACCTTCAGGCACTGTCGAGCTTTGATCCGGAATTGACGTTGGTGGTCACGGACCCGGATGGGAAATTCGCCGCGGCCGCCGACGGCCGAGCGGTGATCAGCTACCTGTCGGGCCAGAACGGTTCTGAGACCCAGGCACGATTCCGCGAGGCGCTCGACGCGCCCGACGCCGGCAAACTTCTTGAGCTACCAGGGTTTACGAAGGAAGCGATCGCAGCCGACGCGACGAACGCCGAAGCGCTCACAAAAATGGATCAGCTGGCACGCAAAACGCTGGTTGCCCTGGACCCCGAGGGCCGCCCCAAGGGGTTGGCCAAGCGGGATGCAATCGTCACGTATCTTCTGGTTCAACTGACAACCGATACCGCCAAGACCCCTTGAAGTCACCTACGACCAGCCGGCTCAAAAGATCGGAGATCAGCGTCCTGCCGTCCCGGTGCATCGCCGTGATCTCGCTCGACGTTCCGATCGTCACCTCGGACTGCCCCGGACGTAACGTCTGAGGGTCCGGATCACGTCGTCGAAGCTGGAAAACGGGCAGTCCGGACGGACCCGGCACACAGGTTTTGCATGCCTAAAAATGCGGGAAGCGGACCGGTGTCCCGCTCCGCTTCGCTTACCTGACAGGGACTCGAACCCGGTGGCACCACAAAATCATTGCCATAAGAGCCAGGAAACACAATCATACAACGAAAATCGGCGTCAGGCCATCCTTAGACGCTACGCGTCAGATTGTTCTGGTCGACGAGCTGCCAGGATGGCGTCACCTTCCAGCCACGGATCCCCGGTCCCTCGATCAGGTTTTCGCGGAACACCCAAAGGTGCGGATCCTCGTCGCCGAACGCGACGACCGAAACCAGGCGGATGCCCATCGTGGCCATCGAAATCCGGTTCTCCGCCACCAGCACCTGGTGACCGATGAAGCCCCAGATGCGGATGCCCTGCGCAAAATACCTGCTGAAATTCGGCCGGGTCGACAGTGCCATCTCGTTGCCCCGGATGCGCAGGGTATCGACATTCCCGACAAGCACACCGTAACCGGCATAGGCTTGTGCGTAGGGCGCCATCAACTCCATGCGGTTGTCGTCGATCGACACCGATCTGGCCCGCACATTCGCGTTGCGCATGTGGCTGACCGCCACCCGCACCCCCACCTGGAAGGCGCGGATCGCATTGCCCCGGATCGCGACATTGTCCATCCGCCGTCCACCGCAGACGATGCCCTGCGCCCCCAGGCTGACCGAGTTTTCCTCAAGCCCCTTCAGCCAGTTCTGGACCGATCCCAGCCCGGCGCGGAGCTCGGCATCCTCCAATACCTTCTTCGCCAGGCCGTAGCTCAGCCCCAGAAGTTCGTCTGCATTTGCGATCTTGGCAGCCGAGCCGCTGCGGGAAATGAGCGTCGTCCAATCCTTCTGGCTGAAGGCACTGTCGAAGGCGACGACCTGCCCGTTCGCCTCGACCACGACCTGTCGCTCAGCACCCGATCTCGCATCGAAGCGCTGCACGACCGGGTCGCTCGAAACGAGGAGCGTGGTGCGCACCTTCGTATTGTCCAGCCCCTCACCATGGGTGCCGAACGAGTCCCCAAGCCGCTTCAACTGCTTGCGAAACACCGGCATCCGGTCGGGGTTCTCTGCCACGGAGGCGACGAGCCCCTGCGCCCAGCGACCGAACGTTTCCTGGTTCTTGAGGTCCGCCGCGGCGGGCGGGTTTGTAGCGACCAGCGCGTCCCAGTCCTTCTGCGGCACTGGACTGTCGAAGGTCATGCGCCATTCCTTGACGCCAATCTCCTTGAAGCCGGTACCCCGGCCGACATAGCCCTTCACGGGGCGGGTGATGAAGCTGTTTGCGGTCGTGGCTAGCCAGACCTTGTCGGAAAGGAACGCCTTGATGTTGAGCGAGCCCTTGCCCGGCTTGGCGGTCAGGATGTTGCCGGACACATCGACGTCGACGGCATCGGTCACGACGATCCCCTCCTGAAGGTTGCCGACCGTCAGACTGTTGTTGGTGATCCGAACCGATTGCGTGACCCTCAAGCTCTTCAGCGTCTCGCTGTAGCCCCGGACCGTCAGGCAGGTGCGCTCGGTCGAGGTGCCGCCGCCGCAACTCAGCGTGCAGCCATGCACTTCAACGGCGTAGCAGTGACCGAAGTCCAGCGTGCCCTGACGGTGGATCTTCCGACCGGGATCGACCGCGCTGTTGCTGTCGGGCGTTGCAAATTCAAGCCCGCTGACCACAACGCTGGCGCAGGCTGCAAAGGCGATGGCCGCCTCCGTCCGATAGGCCAGAATCTGGACGGTCCCGGGCCCGGCGCCGCTGATGCGGATATGACCAAGACCGGTCATCTCAACGGTGCGCCCGGTGGTGTAGGTGCCCCTTGCAAAACAGATCGAGGCATTCTCGCCCGGCTGCAGCCCCTCCAGCCGCGCCACCCAGTCCTCACCCGGCTGGATGACGATCGTGGTGCAGCCGACATGCTGGAGCCCCGCCAAAGCCTCGATAGCCTTCTGCACCGTATTGGCGAGCGCAAGCGCGGGCGTATTGGCCGGGTTGAAACTGACGTGGGTCGCACGCGCGAGTGTCGCGTTGAAGCTGATGGGCGCATGGGTCGGTGTTCCGGCGGCATCCAGCCGCTGGGCAAAGACGCGCTGCACCCGGTTCGTGCCGTCAAGGCTAAAGGTCACCGACGCCACGCCGGTGCCATCGGTGGTGGCCTCTTGGGTTGGCATGCCGTTACCAAACTGCCCGGCCCCCTCCGCAACGGTGAAACGGATCGTCTCTCCCTGGACCGGTTTATGGCCGCGCACCACCGCGACGGAAAGCTCCTTTGGTAGAGGTACCAAGGCGGCCGCATTCAGGGGATCGTCCAGGGCCTCTTGCCCGTCGCCGCCGGCGTAGAGCACCTGCTTGGCGCGGGTAATCGGCGGGAAAAGCGGGCGGCAATCTTCGGCTACGGTCCAGGCGCCGGCACCGTCGAGCACGAGCCAGGCGAGCGCCGCATAGTTGCGCCGCGGTCCTTCTGCAGGTTTCGGCAACGGTTCGCCGGTGACCGGATTGCGTGGCCATTCCACATCGCCGGACACGGCGCGCGCCGGAATGATCCAGTGATCGCCGGGTTGATACTGACCAGCTTCGAAGCGGATCTGGACACCATTCTCCAGATCTGCCCAATCGGCCGCGGCATCGTCCACCTGCGCCGGAAGCCCGCCTTCCCAACGGGTGACGAATGCCTCCGCCGGAAGCTTGTCTGTGTCCGGGAGACCGTTGTTGAGGAGTGGCGCAAGCGTGAGCGGATCGCGCAGTTCGGCAAGCGAGACGCGTTGGCCGACCACCTCGTCGATCCGGGCGAAGAAGCCAGGCGCCTCCCCATAGATCGCCGCCTGATCGCGGATCTCGATCCAGTCGCCCGCCTTCAACGCGGTCATCTCATCACGGCCGATGCTGTCCACCACCAAGACGCCTGCGTCGATCTCGCGGTATCGCGTGCGGTGAATGGCATTCTCGCGCGACCATTTGTAGAACGCCGCCGCCTCGTCGCCAGCCAGATGGATCTCGACGCGGAAGAGAAAATTGTCGAGACTGCGGTAGCCCGCGGCGGGCGGCAGGTTGCAGGGGCCGGCGCTAAGGTCGGAAAGCTCCGCCCGCGCGCGCATCTCGCCCTGCGCACGATCGGCAAGGACGGGATCGAACCCCTTTGACAGCGCCGGGCAGGTCAGGTCGGAAGCCGGGTATCCAAGCGCCAGGAGCGCCGCGCGCGCGACCAGCTGGACTTGCCAGATGGTCCGCTCACGATAGGCCGTATCCGGCCCGTCGAAAGCCACCTCGCGCAGCAGCGGTTCATCGAGGGCGGTCACGATCAGATCTGTGGACTTGAGCACGGCCAGGTAGTCGCCGGCCACCGCCGGAAGCGGCGTGCCTGCCCCATATGGTTGCCGCTGGACTGTTGCCGGCCGGAAGGCGCGGGTCACGGCATCACCAAGGGCTGGCGTGGTACGGAAGGTCCGCACGCCGTTCGCATCCTCAGCGAAGTTGCGCACCTTGACGAAAACGCTCAGGCCCGCCGGGTCAGTGCTCAGCACGTCGTCGTCAGCCAGCTCCCCGCCATCGTCGATCCGCCAGACCGCATTGCCGCCGGTGCCCGACTGACGGGTCAGCGAAAAGCCATAAGGCCAGCGCAGCACATGGCCCACACCTGCCACGTATCCGGTACCAGGGGTGATCACCAGCGTTCCGGTCCCGGCATCCGGGATCAGTCCGAAGCCCGCATCGTCCTCCGGAAAGCCGGCGGGGCCGATGATATCAGCTGCCGTCTCCCGATCCGAGGCGCGCAGGATGTCGCCCTGTTCGTTCCAGTCGGCATCGGTGAACAGGCGGCCCTGCTGCATCCCCACAAGGCTGAAATCCTTGACAGGATCGAAGGTCTTTCTCGAAATATCGCCGGTCATGGCAGGCCTCCTAACTCATGTAAATGAAGCCCGGAACAAGGCCGAATGGCGCAAATTCCTCGATGGCATCGCGGATGTTGGCGCGGCGGGCGGGGTCGCGGTTGGCGTAGCCCACTCCCATCTCCATGCCATCCTCGGCCCCTTCGAGGATGGCCCGTGGCGTGCGCAGGCTTAAGAGCCCGAATTCGGGATCCTGAAAACGGGTCGAGACGAAGACCGGCCGCGGCTTGGGGTCGTCGCTCGCACGCGGCACGCAGCGGTAGCGGCGCGGCAAGACCGAGGTCTCGTCGACATAGCAGAACCGGACGCAGCCGCTCTGCCGGTGCTCGACGGTGATCCGCCCAGTGAGGATGCTGTTTTCCGCCTGCAGGCTGCGGCAGGTGGTGCGGCCAAGGACGGTACTGCCGCTGCAGCTCATGTCCATGAGCGGCACGCGCAGCACCAAGGCGCCAGCCCCTGCCCCGCCGCCACCGGCGGTCTGATCCTCCCCGATGATCGATCGCGTGATCTCGATCGCGCCTGTCGCCTGCGGTAGCTCCACCTTGCCGACAATGCAGCGGTCGAGGACCAGGCTCATCCTGGCGTTCTCGGTGGTGGCACGCACCGAATAGTCCAGCGCCGCGCCCGAGGCGCCGATCGTGCAATTGTAAAGCCGGAGAGCCCCAAGATCGCCTCCAGGCCGGGCGGTGAGATTGCCGGTGATCACCAATCCGTCGATCACCAGCGAACCGGCCGGGTCGTCGCCCGCATCCGCCGCCTCGATCATCGCCGGCGCCAGAACAAGAGGCCGCCGGTGCATCGGCGACAATTGGCCCGCAAAGCGGCGACGCACCCCGCCCGGCTCCTCCACCACCGGCCAGGCGGCAGCCACAATCGCCAGCGTTGCGCCTTTCGGCAACGTGATTGCATGGGTGGCGTTCAACGCCTCGACATAGGTGGCGTTGTCCATCACCGCGATGATCCCGCGCGAGCCCGCGGTGGCCTGGGCATTCCAGCGGTCGACCGCATCGCGCAGGCTCGCGACCACCGGCCCACCCTGAAGCGGGTTGTCGGTCACATGGCCCGCCACCTTCGTCACACCGATCTGCCAGGGCGGCGCCTCGCCGGGCACTACGAGATCGGGCAGCCATTTCTCAAGGCTCGACCGCCGGTCATAGGCGCCGCCGCCGATATCGAAGGGCTGCCCGGTGGCAAAACCGGTCTCGACCGCCTTGCCCTCGTCCGAAGCGTGCAGCGAGATCCGGCCGAGCTCAGGGTCGACCATCACCGTGCCAGCCACGGCCGGCCGCCGCCAGGTGCCGTTTTCGGCCTTTTCCAGATTGCAGCAGAAGAGCTTTTCAGGCGACACCTCCGCGCCGTCCAGACGCACTCGAAACGGCGGGCTTTCCTCAAACCAGCGGCCCGGAGTGGCGCCGTCTGCGCGGGCAGCGTTGAGCGCGGCGAAGACCTCATCACGGGACAATGTCGCAGGCACGGTGCGCGCGGTCATCCGCGCACCCACGCTCAGGTCGGCCGCCGGGCGGTTGACCAACGGCAGGTCGCGTCCCAGCGGATCAAAGGTCAAAAGCCCCGGATCCGGTGCATCGGGACGCGGAACGGCCCCGCCCAGATACCCTGCGGCTGGATTTTCCACAGGCCAGATCGGTGCCGCCGCGCGCCGCCAAATGAACAGCCCCAGATGCGGAATGTTGTAGCGCCCGGCATAGGCGCCCGGCTGCCCGGCGGCCGGCGAATGCGCCATCGTTGAGAACGGCGACCGGCTGGCGCGGCAGCGCGCGGTGTTGCGCAGGTCGGCAAAGCCCGGTGCAGCCGGTCGCACATGGTTCATATGCTGCGAGGTCGCAAGCCTCTGGAAGAATTCGACCGCCACCACCGACCATCCGGACACTTCGCGCGCCACCTGCTCGATCGCCGCGGCGGTGCCTTTTGCCTGCCGGTTGCGCAGCACATTGGCGACGTATCCGCGCAGAAGCCCTATCTGGTCGGACCCGATCTCGCGCATCGGCCGGGCGCCGATCAGCGCAGCGATGTAGGGCAGTGCCCACGGCTCGCAGGTCTCGACGAACCAGTCGTCGTAGAGCTGGTCTATGTCGCGCTCCAGGATGACCAGCTCCTGTGCCATGATCTCCATCAGCGCCTGAAGCGCACGACCCTCTTCGGCATCGCGCGTGCGGAAATGGCTGGGCAGCCGTTCGAAAAGGTTGCCGGTCGCGCGATTATACATTTGCGGTCTCCATCATCGTCAGGCTGACCGCCGACGGCAGCACGGTCAGCAATTGCGCCGGGGCAAAGTCGTGGCGCTGCCCGCGCTGGCCCGGCCCGACGGCTGGGAGCGAGGGCAGCACCGAGGACAGATCAGCAGCCACAGAACCGGTGGTAGAGCCGTCGAGCAGCACCTCGAGCGCGTCGAGATCGACCGATACGACACCGCGCGCCCGATGCAGCGCGGCAATGACCTCGGCAGCACTCACCGATTGGGCGAGCTTGCGCGCGTCGTAACCGAAAAGCGCCTCGATCTGCTGGCGCGCCCAGAGCTTGACGTCCTCGGCGCGGTAGGTCGGATCGGGATAAATCTTGGCCGTAAGGGCAAAGAACCGGCGCGCGTAGGGTTGCAAGATCAGGGGACGTGCAGGATCGCGCGCCTTGGCCATTGCATCGGCAAGGTTGGACATCAGCGGATCGCTTGCCGTGAGCTCGGCGTCCGCTTCAGGGGCCACCGTGACATGGATCACCTTGTTCTGCCCTGACCACAGCTCGCACGCCTGGGCCTTGCCGATGCCGGCAAAACTACGCGCAAAATCGGCGTAGTCGGTGAGCGAGACGATGCGCCCGAGGGTCTTGACCGTGCCCGGTGCGGTTTCGCGCGCGCTATCCAGCGTCTCGGGATCGGCCGAGCCTGTTGCGGGCGACGGGTTCACCACTGCGCGCACACCGAGCGGCCGGGTTCTCAGCTGACTGATCGCCTCTTCCGGCACTTCGCCGGCGCGGCCGATGCCGCTGCGGTACTCCGCCTTTACGTTCAGCAAGCCGGTGGGCAGGCGACGCCCGGTCCGGCCGTCACCGAAGCGCACATGCGCCTTGCCGTCGTCGGACAGGCGCACCTCGTAGACGGGGTCCTCCGGCCCGGCCTGGCCCAGTGCCGTCACCTCCTGCCAGAGCGCACCGTCGATACGGATCTTCAGGGTCGAGGCGCGACCGGCCTCGTTTGCGGCTGAAACGTAAGTGAGCGGCGGCTTCTTCAGCGTGAAGGTCTGGAACGTCAGCCGGGCGTCGCCATTCCCGATGTCTTCGGCCACCGCCTCGCCATGGGTGGCGAGCGCGACATTTGCGTTGATGCGCACGGTGGTGCGGTCATAGGGCCAGGCGGTCTCGCCGGTCAGCACCAGCCGCGTGATCCCGTCGATATGCTGGACCTCGTCGATGATATGGGTCTCGCGCCCGGTGATGCCCTCGGCATCGTTGCGTGCGCCGGAAAGCGAAACGGGCCGTCCGCGTTCGAGATCAAGATAAAGCCGGTCCAGCTCGACCGAGGTGGACCTGTGCGGCAGCTCCGGCGACAGCGGCACACCGGCAAGCGGAAGATGCGCGCTGACCGCATGGATCTGCGAACCCCGAAACAGGAAGGAATTGTAGATTGTGGTCGAGTCGGTGCCGCCGAGCTCCAACAGTCCGCCATTGGCGGTGCGGAACCCCACGCCGGTCGACTTTCCCGTGATTGCGTAGTCTGCCCGTGATTCCGCCGCCGCATGCACGACCCGCAAACCGAGAGACCCGCCCGCGGCGTTCTCGATGATCGCCCAGCCGTTGGGCTGCAATTCCTTCAGCTCGCGGTCGAGGTAGACGTGGGAGGCGCCCTTGTCGATGTACTTTGCCCCCATCCCGTCCAGCCAGATCGTGTTGGGTGATCCGCCCGTGGCCCCATCCCAGTTGTGGGTATAGGGACCCTTGTCATAGGTCCCATCGGCCTTGGTGCCATAATTCACCGTGGCGTGGAGCGGCGCAGTACTGCCGAAGAACCCGGAATTGTCGCGCATGACATGCAGGCCGAGTGCCGGCACCTCGCCATCGTCCTTCTCCGGCGGCGGCAAGACCAGCAGGCGAACCAGCGTCATGATTTTGGCGCGCTGCCAGGATTGGGATTGCACCAGCGCCGAGAGCCCGTCTCCCGACCAGGTCCGGCCGCGCACATGCGTCTCGATCGCCTGAGTGCCCAGCGCGATGCGCATCGAGGGCATGATGCCGATCAGCAGTTTCGCGAGCCGGAAGGGCGGTGCGCGGCGCACCTTCTCGGGCGCGTGGCCGCTGCGCGTCAAAACGACTTTCGTCAGGCCGAAGGCTCGGTCCTCGGTGGCCGATACCACCCGCATCGGTATGGCCGTGACCGGCGCGCCATCGCTCGCCGCCTGCGCCACCGCCAACAACCGGGTGCCCTTGCGCAGGTTGAGCCCGAGCCCCGTAAGGCAGACCTCGTTCACCGGCAGCGCGTAGAGCACCGGGTCGATCTCTTCGTTCGTTTCGTTGTCCTCGATACGTTTCGCCAGCGCGGCGGGCAGATCGAGCCGTCGGGTCATCGGGTGGTAGTGTTCCAGATCCGCCTCGGCAGCAATGGTAACGAGGTCAGGATCGGCCAATGTGGCGTCGTCGAAGGAGTTGTCCAGATCGAAGAGGTAGAGCGTGCCGTTGGCTGTGTCCCCATCACTTTCGAGGTTGTTGTAGAGCACCAGGTTCTGAGGACGCTCGGTTCGGGCGTGAATGTTGTTCCATTCGGCGCGTGCGGTGATCTCTTCGACCGTTTCGAAGATCTGCGGCAGTTTGCCCTTCTCGTGCGGAATCGACATCGCCTGCACACCGATACCGATCTGGACCACGCGATAGGGATTGTCCGTGTCCTCGACCGAGAATGCCAGATGGGCGCTGGACGCCACGCCGGGGGCGAGCTCATAGCCGATCATCCGCGCCAATTCGAGCACCGAACGGCGCTGGGTGGCGGTCCCGATGAAACCTTCGTTGGCGATGCGCTCCGAATAGAAGGACACCACGTCGCAGGCCATGGCCCAGGCGTCGAACAGGCTGATCGTCGGATCGCGAAGGTCGCGCGTCCGCAACGCCTCCAACGGCTGGAGCTCGGCACCGGTCTCCGGGTCTATCACCCCGTGTCGCGGCAGAAGATGCAGCATTCGCGCCAGCGCCTCGGGCTGGGTCGTGATCCGGTAATCCACCTGTGAAAGCCCGGCACGGTTGGCAGGGCGATGCGGACCAAGGTCGATGCCGCCACACGGCGAGCTTTTGTCGCGCGTTGCCATGATCAGCGCCCCCCCTCCACGATGAAGCGGACCCGGCCGTTCTCGGGACGGCTGGGATCGTTGTCGAGCCGGGCAATCTCGGCGCTGGCGATCGGCAGGATCGCCTCGGCGGCATAGTCCACACCGGGCTGATCCATCCGGGCAAAACGGCCCACCGGCGCGTTGCTTTCGTCGGTGGTGCCGATCCAGGACACGCCGTCGATCCGCATCGCGCGGGCGATCATCGGCGACAACGCCACGTCCGCTCCGAACTCCAGGACATCCGGATGAAAGAGCCCGCGGGTTCCATCCGGCAGATCGCGATCGGAAAAGAGCGCCAGGAGATCGCGGTTGATGTCCGACGCATAGGCGTCGGGCGCGGCACAGACAAAGAGGATGATGTCGAGCGGTACGAAGACCGGCGAGACAAATTCTAGATCGTGGCCCGCCAACCGATGATCTTCGATGAACGCGCGCAACTCGGCCTCGACTGCAGCGTCCACCTCGCCGCCTCCGACGAGGTCGAGCGCCAGCGTGACCGTGTGCCAGCTGCCGGTCCAGCGGCGGCGCCCGAAGGCTCGTTCGACGCTCGGGTGGCGGGCGGCAACCACGGCGTAGTCGGCCGCCGTGACCGCACGACGCGAGACGCGAAACGCCTGTGGCGCGGCAACATGCACTGCCGTGCGTGGTTCCGGCACGATGCCGCCGGTTGCCGGGACAGGGTTGCTCAGCGCGAAGATGCCGTTGCCGTCGCCGGTCACCACATGGGCGATCGCGCCGGCCCCGATGTTGCCGCGCAAACCGCCGCCGTGACGGATACGCGCGACAAACGCGGCTCCATCGGTTGGGCGGCGGCCCAGTACCCCGTCGCCGAAGCGCACATAGGCCGCCCCTGGCACGGTGCCTGCCTCGACCGCCACATGCGGCGCGAAACGCTCCGACGCCAGAAGGTCCGGCACCGTCGTCCATATCTCACCGTCGCCGACGAGCGCGACCTGTGCGACCGGTTCGGCCACCGGCGAAAGCGACGCAGCCGCCGAGGCGGTGCGTGCACTCTCCGGATCGAAAGGCGGCGCGCGCACCACCTCTCCGGCGGCCAGCCGGTAGCGCAGCACCTGGCCAGGCCCGTCATCTGGCAGCAGGCCGTCGGTGGAGAGGGTTTCCAAGAGGATTTCGTCTTCGTGCGCGGGGTCGCCGTGATCGACGGTACGGCCTTCGTCGACCAATAGAACATTGCCACGCGCCACCGACATCGGCTTGCCATCGAGGGTACCGATCGGCAGAGCGAACCTCAACGCGTCTTCGGCGAACCAGCGCACCTCAGTCAAGGCGAGACCGAAGATCGGATCACTTGCAGGCTTGGGGCCTTCCGACAGACGCACGACCTGGCGGTGCGTCGGATCCGGCGGATCCTCGGTGCTACCGCCAAAAGGAATGCGCTCCTCCAGCAAAAGAAGATCGCCTGCCACAAGGTCAAGATCGCCGGGAGCCTTCGTCAGGAAAGCGGAGGTTGCGCCCTTGGTGAGGCAGCAGCCCTCGTCGCCCCAATCGTGGAAGCCCGCATCGTTGCGCGCCACGCGCAGCGACTTCAGCGGTTCCAGTGCCTCGAACACCACTGACCCACGTCGGACCATGTCTTCGAAAAGCTCCGCCTCTGGTGTGATCACCGTCGGCCGCTGCTGCCCCCGGTCCTCTGGGCGGGTCAGGAACCGGGTGCCGCGCGCAATCACGTCAGGTGCGCCATCCCGGTCGACATCCGCCGTCACGGCGACGGCTGTGCGCGCATTGCAACCCTCGCCCGGACGATAGCCGAGTAGCCGGGCGTGGCGCACGAGTGACTGCCGAAAGCGCGTGCGCTCGAAGAACGCTTCGGTGCCTATGGCGTCCTGAAACCAGCTCACCTTGTCGGCAGCATCCGCCAGCACCTCAACAAGGGTCACGCCCAGATCCGCCGGATTGCGCTCGGTCCAGTCGGCCATGGTGGCAGACATGCGGTCCAGCATCATCGTGCGAAAGCCGGTGAAATCGCGGGTCAGGTAATCTATCGGCGGCCCCTGACGACGCGCCGGAACCGAAAGTGCAGGGTCGGCGCAATCGAAATCCGAGCGGCATTCGACTTTGAAGGAGAAGCACACGCTCGCCAGCTGGCGATCCATATTGGCGGGCGGTGCAGCGTTCACCGCCCCTTGCCGCAGCGACAGCACATAAGGCGAGAAATCCCCGGCCTGGTCCAGGGTCAGCCGCTGGGTCAACCCGTCCGGCTGCAGCGCCAGCGATAGCACCTTGATGCCCTTGACCCGCGTTCCGCCTGTCACGGCGAAGTTGTCCTCGTTCAGGGCCGCGACGCCATCGGGTTTGAGGAAAGCTACGTCGAGCAGTTTCTGCGCCATGCCAGCCGGTGCGCCGCTGTCCAACACCTCGACGAAGTCGATGCCGTTGATCTCAAGCCCGCCGCCCATGTCGGCGTTGCTTTCCAGAACCCTCTGCCGGCGCAGCGACGTGCCGCAATGACACCTGCACTTCGTCATATCGCGCCCTCCACCACGGCGCGGCGAATCTCGTCGTCGCCGAGCCGGCTGTAGACGACCGTGACCCGCAACTGGCTGTCCACGGCCTCAACCCGCACACCACGCAGTTCGATCACCTCGACCAGCCATTGCTGAAGCGCCCCCTGGACCATGTGCTGGACGGCGGCTGCGATCTCCGGCGTGTTCTCCGAAAACACCATCTCGTGCAGCCCGGCACCGAATTCAGGCCGGTTGAGCCGCTCGCCGCGGCGCGTGAACAGCACCTGCTCGATCATGTCGCGGATCTGCTGGTCGCGGTCGACCTCGGCCGTGGTTCCGGCGGCTGAGATCCGGTAGGGGAAGGAAAACCAGGTCATATCGCGACAACCTTGGTTTGCGGCGAAGACCAGACCACCGGACCGTTGGGGATCTGGCCGGATTTGCAAAGGTCGCCGGGATTGACCAACAACACCGGCTTGCCGGCCGACTGCACCTTGCTGGCCGCCTTGGTGAACTCAGCAATGAGACAGGGCTGCGGCTTGGGTTCGGGCGTCGTGAACGGGCAACCTGCGATCGTGCCCTTGTCGCCGAGAAGGGCTGCCGGCGTGCCGTCGATCAAAAGCTTCACACCCGTCGCCGCGATCGTGATCGGGATGGAATGCGGGCAGGTGGCGACGGTTCCCTGCGTGACGATCGGCGTGGTCATGGCAGCACCTTCAGATTTCCGTTGTTGATCGTGACCCCATCGGGACCAAGCTTGACCGTCGATCCGGAAAAGCTCAGTTCCATGGCGTCCGCCCCCGCCTTCAGCACGGCATCCCCCATGGCCGTGGTCATGCTGAGCGTGAGTTCCCCCATGCCCGGCGCGTCGAGCACCTCCAGTTTGAAGTTGTCGCCCGCCCAGATCCGCGTCAGCGCCTGCGTCGGCCCCATCGCCGCCGGCGTGTCTCCGGCGTCCCAGAACCCGCCAGACCAGATTGGATAGTCCGGGTCGCCGCGCTCGAACTCGACCCAGACATTGGCGCCCGAGGGCGGGATGGCGAAGATGCCAACGCCCGGTCCGGCGCCCGGCAGACAGGGCATGGCCCAGGCGAGCGTGCCATCCCCCATGACATCAGCCACGCTGACCTGCACCCGGCCAAGGCCCAAGGGGTCGATGTTGAGCTCAACCTTGCCGCGGTATTTGCCGAAGAATTTTTCGTCCTCGCAGCTCATATCGGCGATACCTCCGGTGCGACGGCCGGCAGGATCGGATAGAGCCCGTCGCGCTGAAGTGCGAACGACTGGGTATAGGCACCGGGTTTGAGCACGTGCCTGACTTCGGCCACCGTATAGGTTCCGTTGTAGATCATCCCCAGGCCGCGGATATCGACCGCGTAGTAGGGTTTAAGCACCGCGTTGTAGCGCGTGTTGTCGATGGTGCCGGTCACCTCCAGTACCCTTTCGGCCGGTTCGTTCACCTCAGCCATCAGACGCGCAAGCACCTGCGCGGTGTTGAGGCCCGAGGTCACTATCTCCTTCGTCTTGATATTGCCCATCTGCGTCAGCGCCTCCGACAGGGCCGACATCGGCGTGTTGGTGGAGGTCGGGATCTCCAGCGAAACCACCTGCCCTGTGGAGCGGTCATGCACCTTGGCGCGCGCAGCCGTCAGGGTCTCGCCATCGTGGTTGACCGTGACGTCGTAGGCATCCGACATTGGCCCCAGATTGACCGAGATCGGCTTCTGCGGCAGGCCGGGGCGCGGCACCGGGCCGAAGTAGAGCTGGCTGATCCCCGGCGCCGGGCCGGGATCGATGAACACCTTGTAGCCGTGGCGCCTGGCCATCTTCTTGGCATAGCCGAGGTCCGTGCAGGTCTGCTGCGGCGTGCGGTCGACCGGGATCGGCGGATCGATCACCGGCGGCGGCATAATCACCGGGATCACGCCGTAGGTGGCATATTTCAGCGCCATGGCATTCATGATCACGGTTTCGTCCTGAGCCGGGTGCTGGGCGCGTTTCTCTTCGCGGTCCATGACAAAAGTCAGGTCGCGGCCCAACATCAGGTACTTGCCTTCATTCGACCCTTCGCCGGGTATGTACTGGGTCTTGGTCACCACCCCGTCGAAGATCGGCGTCGGCACCACCCCGTTCCAGACAACGACCACCACCCGCGCTCCGCGCTGGAACCGGGGATCATTGACGAACGGAGGGCCAAATGCGCCAAGCGGTCCCTCTCGCCCGGCCAGCAGCGTGATCTTGAAGCCTGAGTCCTTTTTCATCGCCTGGCGCACCTCGATCTCTTCGATCGCCTCCATCGCCTCGAGCGGTGCGGGCAGCACGACGGCCTCCCTGCCCAGAAGCAGCGTGACGCGAATGCCGAGGATGTTGCCGAAGGCGCTCACGTGGTCCTGCCTCCCCTCGCATCGGGCATCGGAATGACCAGTGGAGCGCCGGGCACCGCGGTCAACTGGTCGGGATGCGCGGCGGAATTGGCATTGGCGATCATCCACCAGGCGGTCGCCTGGCCATAGGTCTGTGCGGCGATGATATCCGCGCGGTCGCTGTCGGTGACGCGGTGCTGGCGCGCCACGGTGTGATCCTCGGGGTGCGGCAGGATCGGCGGCACGATGTGGCGCACTTTGCTGCCGTCCGGCCGGGTGAATTCGGTTTCGGTGGCGATGGCGTATCGGCTCGTTGCTGTGATCATCACGCCCTCTCAGAAATCCAGGTTGCCCGCCACATCGGCGATGTTGTTGACGCTTGCGACGGTGGCGAGCGTCTCCTTGATCACCTGGTGGGTCAGGAAGGCCCAGTAGCCCGGGTTGGTCATAAACAGATCGTTGTAGGTCAGCACTTTCATCGAGACCGCGACATCGGCGCGGATCGGGTTTAAAGCCGGGTCGTGCGCGGTCTCGGTGATCGACAGACTTTCGATCTTGACAGGCACCACCCGCTTCCAGCCGTAGATGAAAAGCGTCAGCGGTGCGGCCGGCGGCACCACCTCCATGGTTCCTGCCAGCATCAGCGCCTGATTGATCGCAACGGCGATGGTTTTCGGATAGACCATCATCTCGAGTGCTGCGAGATAGCCCGAAATGCCGCCGCCCAGAGGTCCGTTCTCGCCCTCTTCCATCTGGTCGATCAGGTCCATCTTGAGGTTGGCGCTGATCGTCTCCGTGGGAGGCCCCGCCAGCCGCAACGGTTCCGCCCGCCCGTTGCCTGCCTGGCTGTAGTTCGGCGCGATCGACCGGGTGATCTGGTCGGGGTTGTACTGGAAGATCGCCACCGAAGAGAGCGGGTTGAAAAGATCAAGCCCGACAAGAGCGCCTTTCTGGACTTGCGGAGAGATGGTTAGACCCGTCATAGCAAGCTCCGATCTGAGACGCCGGACGTGGAACCAGTGAAGTCATTCTTTGGAAACGGTCTCATCTGTCAGCACTCAGCTTTGCCCAGAATCCGTCGCTGCCGGTGGGATTGATCTCGATTTCGGTATCGTTCTTCAGCACATAGGGGCCGTCCGGGAGGTACTTGATCCAGTCACCGGACTTGTCACGCCCCACCTCGATGACCTTGATCCGGATGGGTAGCGGTCCGAAGGTCTTCAAGTCCGACGTCTGGACGTAGAGGTAGACGTCGAACAAGGTCTTGGCGTCGCCCCGCCCTTGCGCGAAACCACCGGACGGCCCTGGCAGGATGGTGTGATAGCTCGTTACCGTCCCGCTCGGATCGGCGATTTGTCCACGGCGTACCGACTGGGTCGATTGCCCGCCGGATCCGGGTTGGCCGCCGCTGCCGCCGGCCGCGCCGCCTGCGGGCTTCTGCTCGGGGGGCTGTCCCGCGGGCTTGTCTTTTGCCGCGTCGGGTACGGTTTGCTTGTCCGCCGGTGGGCTGCTTTTGGCGGTCGGCGGGCTGCTCTTGTCCGGTGGATCCCAGACCTCCGGAGTGCCCGGAGGCGGCGGCGCTTCCGGCTCGAGCAGCTTGCGGAATTCTTCCGGCAGTTTGCTGCGGTCGACCTTGCCTGCGTTGTCAACGATTCCAGTGCCCAGGCGACCATGTTCGCGGATTTCCTTCTGGGTGGCCCGGCGCTCGTTCATGCCCGGCGGGAAGCCCGGCGGCGGTTTCGAGAGGTCGCTGCCGCCCCGTCCGCTACCTGGATTGTCGATGTCTTCGCACGGGACCTCGGCCGCGTCAGGCAGATCGGGCGCATCGCCGATATGATCGCAAAGCAGCGGCTTCACCTCGGGCGGCAGGATGTCCTTGAGATGGCTGCGGATCGTCTCGGCGATTTCCTTCGGCAGGTTCTGGATGATCGCCCGGCCGAGGATGAACTCCTTGATCAGGTCCTGTGCGACACAGGAGCCCAGCATGTGCGACAGAAGATACTCGCTGGGCGAGATGTCGAAGAGCGAAAGGATGTAGTCGACACCGGCAACGACGCAGGAAATTCCCACCGTTTCGAGCCCGCCGGCGGCGCAGGAGGCGATGCGGGCGACGTTGAACACATGCCGGGCGATGCTGATCAGGGTCTTGGCAGCTTCCCAGGTGTCCATCACGGCTTCATAGATGCTGCCGAAACGGGTCTTGATCGCCTCGGCCGCCTCTTCGACCTTGGCTTCGATCTGAGCCGCGATTTCCTCATACTTCTTGACGAACTCGCCTTCGATCGAGTCGGTGTATTTGCTGAAATCGGAGCCGATCATCGACTTCAGCAGCGATTTGAACCCTTCCTCGACGCAGTCGACCAGATAGGCGCCAACCTGCGGCAGCATGACCTTGATGATCGCGCCGAAGATCACGCCGCCGACCTTCATGATCGCCTTGCCGATCTTGCCGCCACTCGTGCGCTTCTTCGCGCCCGCCAGGAAGTTTTCGAACTTGGTCTTCAGCCGGTGGTAGATGTTGAGCGCCTTGACGAAAGTCGCACCAAAGGTCTTGCGCATTGCCCCGAGCATCCGCCCCGACCGCCCTTCCATGAGCTCGGCACGGTTGAATTCGGTTTGCGCCTTGGTCAGCGCGGCTGTGTCCTGCACCGGTCGCGAACCGTCGGGACCGGTGCCACCCAGCAGCTTGACGGTGTTCTGGATCGCTGTGTCGAAGGCCAGCTTGGCGATGTCCGCCTTACCGGTCCCGGTCTTGATGTTGGTGTAGTCGGCAAAGGTCCTGGTGAAGGTTCTCTGCTTTTCCTTCCAGGTGTTGTACTGCGCCTGGAACGGATCCTCCTGTGGCGGCAGCGGCTTTTTTGGTTTCTTGGGTTGAACGCGGGCATCGGCATGGCGCAGCGGCATCACCTTCTTGCCCGTCGGCGAAGAGACCATTTGGTCGTACAGGGTCTGGCTCGCCTCGGTCAGCTTGTCGCGCCGGTTGGACCGTGATGTGCTGGTGTCCTGTTCCTTGATTTCATCGGGCCAGAACACATACTCCCACAGGAACTTGGCGCCGCTTTTCTGCCGGTAATAGGACTTCCCCGTATAGGTGAACCCTGTAACGTTCTCGTACTTGTCACGACCAAGGATCGTCTTGCTGTACTTGTTGAGGCGCAGCTTCAATGCACTTTCCAGAGGGATGAAATCGCCGCTGCTGGCGGAGCTCGCCATCTTGGCGGCGCTGAAGTTGGTCCTGGCGAGCGAATTGCTTCGCGACGACCCGGTCAGGGTTCCGGCTGGCGCGGTGCCATTCTTGACGGCCTCGCTCTGTTCCACCGTCTTGTTGTAGCGCCGGGCGGCTTCGTTGAAACCGGTGGCGTAGTCGCCAACCTGTTTTTCCGCGTCGCTCATGCGATCCCTGTCACCGGCGAATTTTACGTCGCCAATCTCGTAGCTCGAGGGCGCATCGAGTGCGGATCGAATGAAGTCGGTGGTCGCCCAGCGAGGGCTCGATTCCGTGCTGTATTTCTCGTAGCCTCCGCCCGGTCTCAGCGCGGCGCCGCCGATGTGAAGCGACTTTCTTGTGTCGTAACCCAGGCTCTTGGGTACGACGTTCTTACCGCCGTCCGACACGACGTACCACGGCAGTGCGGTCGGCCCGCCAGCGCCAGTTCCGGTCCCCGTTCCGGTGCTGCTGCCAATGCCAGTGTACGGTGCAAATCGCAGTCCCCAGAGCTTGTTGGGATCTGAGATGACCAGGTCGGCATAGCCAAACCCGTCGTCCACAGAGCCCTTGTCGCGCTGCGCGTTGGGCACCGCCACCTCACCCATGAGTTTTGCATTCTTCTTGACCGCGTCGGCAACGACGAGGTCATGGGTGGGTGTCTTTTGGGGATCCTCGCCGAAGTAGAGCGTTTCGCTGATGATCTCGGACGGGACGCGGCGCACTTTCGGCTGCACTTCATCCGGCTGGGTCTGTTGCAGCACATGCGCCAATTCGTGCGCCATAGTGAAGGACGGCGCTTCCGCTTCGTTTCGCCCCAGCCAGACATGATTGCGGTAGGTAAAGGCGAGCGACGAGATGCTGTCATTCAGCGCATCCGAGGCGCTGCCGCGATGGATGCGCACGTCAGAGAGGTCGCGCCCCATGCGGCTTTCGAAAAAGTCTCGGGTTTGCGGCGAGAGGGCGCTGCCGCCGGATTCCAGCTGACCGGCCGAGGCGGCAATGTGTTCGGTACCCGCAGGGCCGTCGGCCCGCATCCGCGGCATGTCAGTCAAGTCATGCAACATCTCGCGCTCAAGCAGCGGCGAGGGTATGCGCTGCACCGTCGCTACGGCCCGACGCGGCATGACCGGCATCTCTTCCTCAGCAGCGCTGCAAGCGGCGCATTTGCGTTGAACGACCGATCTGCGTGCCATCACTTCCGGCTCGTCGTCTTCGCTCCGGCGCTGAAGACCGGTGCCGGGGCGCTGGGTCATGACGGTCGCTGCGATTGAATCCGCTTCGGCCTCGTGCGGATGGTCAACCGGTCCCACCTCCAGTCTCGGTATCACCGGCGTTTCGTCACCTCCGCAGGCCGAGCATTTCCGCCTGATGCGACGGGGCATGGCGTCCGGCGTTTCTGCGTCGAGCCCGGCACGTTGAACGGAATTTGGCTCGCGGGTCGCCATCACACGTCCGGCTATGTCATCCGCTTCGCGCTCGAACGGGTCGTCCACCGGGCCCACTTCAAGCCGCGGCATGACTGGCATGGTGTGCTCGTCATCCTCTCGGGCGCATTCAGCGCAGACGCGCTGAACCGAAGGAACCGAGGACAGCGAAGAAAGCAGGCGCCGAGGCACCTGGTCTTGATCCGGCAACGGCTCGGCCTTGTGTTTCGTCGGCGTCGCGACGGCAAAGGCGGGGGGCTTGGCGGCTTGGGCGACGCTCACGGACATGGCAGCCCCCCGGCAGCTGGCCTGGTGCTGCAGGTAATCGCCGGCGCAGGTCGCGCTATGTCGCCCCGCCCTACCATTCGAAGCCGATCCCTGTGAGGACCTGGTGCGCCCTTTGGCGCTCCGGTCGGCCTGAAGTGGCGGCATCCTCGTCGCCCAGAGGCGCCAGGAAATTGTAGAGCACCTCCATTTGCACCGGTCCGAAATCATAGCCGAGGCCGCCGCCGGCCTGGAGGCCGAACCCGGCCGGAAGATCGCCGCGCGCGGTATCATAGTAACCGCCTCCGAAGATCCGCCCGTAGAGGGACCGGTAGACACGATACTCCGCACCGCCGCGCAATCCGGCGCGGATAAAGGCGTCCCGATCGTCGACCGGCACATCGACATGAACGCCGGCGGTCAGGGCACCGCCGGCCCAGTCCAGCAGCACATTGTATTGCAGCGAGGCGACGAAACTTGTCCTGTCGCCCGCCACCTCGGCGCCTAACAAGCCGGTTCCCTGACTGGTGAAATGGAAGCCCTGATAGGCAAGCGCGCCGCCGAGCCCAGTCCAGAACCCGACCCTGGTCGCCGGATCGGTATACTCGACCTTGAGCGTGACCGGATTTTTGTAGCCGTCGAGAAAGGCAGCCAGTTCGTCGAAGCTGGTTTGGATATCGATGCAGCCTGAGCTGCCGCGCAGTAGCCCGCCGTGCAGGAAGAACGCGCTTCGCCTTCCGGCATTGCCACACGGCCCCTCCCTGACCGCGACAGGATTGAGGTGCACCCGTCCCGCCCCCCAGTCGCCGGCATGAATGCTCTGCCCCTGGACCGTGACGTTTTTCTTGCCGACGATGCCGCCGACCAAAAGGTCCAGCTGTTCCCCGGTTGAAAATTGGCTGATACCCGGTGGCGAAAAACTATAGGTGCCCTCCGGGATCGGCCCCTTGTCCTTGATGCCGGTGAAACGTTTGTCGTTCAGATAGGTGTCGACATCGACATCTGCGCCGCAGGCCTTGGCATCCTCTTCGGTAATCTTGATCGGGCGACCGGAATCGCCGTCGTAGCGCATGATTTCCTCGCCGTCGCCGTAAACGATCAGTTCCTCACCGTTGAAGACCATCGTGACTTTCTTGAAGTCGGTGGCCTTGCGTTCGCCGTCCGGCGCGCGGCGGATGGTTTGCTCGCCAGCGGTCTGTTGCAGGCTATGCGTCAACTCGTGCGCCATCAGGCGTCGGCCCTCGGTGGTTCCGGGGATGTACTCGCCCTTGGCCAGCGCAATATCGTTTCCAAGCGTATAGGCGCGCGCCCCGATCATGGCCGCGGCCTGATCGACCTGCGGCCCTTCATGGACGCGCACATGCGAAAGGTCCCGCCGGAAACGCGGTACGAAGAAGCCGGCTTCAGCGACACTGAGCATGCGGCCGCCCGCAGAAACCGCTTTGGCCGCCGTGGCAGCGCCGGATGGCCCGCCCCCAGTGTTGCCCCGAGTGTTGCCCCCGGACCCGCCGCCTTGCCGCTGCACCGAAGCGGCCGTCATGGGCGTGACAGCCCGTGCAGCACTGCCCTTTGCGACGGTACCGGCAACCTGATCGGCCTCGCGCTCATAGGCGTCGTTCGCCGGACCGACCACCGGCTTACGCTGAAGTACGCCGGGCACCGCGCTGAGCGATCCGGGCAGCCGCATCTTAGGTTCACACACGCCCGAGCCACCACGGTTGCGTGCGGAACGGGGCATCGAACGTCGGGCACGCAGAGCAGCGCGCAGGGACATCAGCCACCTCCTTTCGGGCGGGTGAGCGCCCCGGCGATCCGCTGACCGGCAAGACGTCCGAGCGCGTTAGGGCCGCGCCCTGCAGCCGGTGGCAGGCTCAAACGCAAATGATCGGCGCCACCCTGCCCGGCCAGCGCGCCGCCATTGGCGGCAAGCTGCGCGGCAAGCGCCGTCCTCAGCCCCTTCGCCAACGCGGCAGCGTCGCTTGCGTGCACGCCATGAACGCGAAGCCGGTCGATGTTGAGAACGATCCGTGGCCCGGCAGTCATTGCAGCCACCCCGCGCGTTCAGCGTCGGTCATCGGCCGGCCAACCTTGTCGTATTCGAGTTGCGCCGCCTGCAGGATCTCGGCCATCGACACTGCGCAACCGCGGTCGGCCGCGAGGAAGGCCGCGCCCAGCGCGATGTTGCGGATCGATCCGCCGGCCAGGTTGAGCTGTGCCAGCTTGTCGTAATCCAGTTGCTCGCGAGGTTGTGCGTCAGGAAAGATCCGCATCCAGATCGCCCGGCGTTCGACCAGATTGGGAAAGCGGAAATCGACGATGAAGCGCAGGCGACGCAGGAACGCGTCGTCGATATTATCGCGCATATTGGTGGTCAGGATGCAAAGCCCGCGATAGGCCTCGAGCCGCTGGAGCAGGTAGCTCACCTCGATATTGGCGTGGCGGTCATGGCTGTCCTTAACCTCGGAGCGGCGGCCGAAGAGCGCATCGGCCTCGTCGAATTGCAGGATCACGCCGCCATCCTCGGCCGCATCGAAGACCCGGCGCAGGTTCTTCTCGGTCTCGCCGACCCATTTCGAGACCATCGCGGAAAGGTCGACGCGGTAGACATCAAGGTCGAGCGCATTGCCGATGACTTCGCCGGCCATCGACTTGCCCGCGCCCGACGGGCCTGAAAATAACGCCGAGACCCCGAGCCCCTTGTGCTGGAGCCGCACGCCGAAGCCCCACTCCTCGTAGACCTGCGTGCGGTTGCGCACCTGGGCAATGATGCTTTCGAGCACATCCTTCTGTCGCGGCGCCAGGATCAGGTCGTCCCACGTCGCGGGCGAGGCCACGCGATGCGCCAGGTCGTCCATGCGGGGCCGCGCGGTGCGGCGGCAGGCCTCCCAGGCGCAGGTCGCCAGATGCTTCGGATCGCGATTGCTCTCCAGCGACATTTCTGCAGCGACAGCACGCGCAACTTCGGGAGCCACGCAGAAGGTGGCGGCAAGGCGCGGCAGGGCCGGGATAAGATCGGTATCGTCATCACTGAGAACGCTGTGCCACACGGCAAGCTGCTCGGACGCCTTCAGGCGCGGCATCTCCAGGCGGAGCGCCAACCGGTGACCGACCCGCATCGGTTCGACCGAGGCGATGGCGAGCGGCCCGCCATAGGTTTCGGCAAAGAGCTGGGCGGTCCGTGTCTCGCCCATGTCGTCATGCATCAGCACCAACCGCCCGGCACACAGCATCATATCCCGGGTGAGCCCAGCGGCGAAGTCCACCAGTTCGACGGCTGTCTGGGGCAGAAGCTGCGAGTTCAGCGCATAGGTGATGGCGTTGATCCCGGCTGAGGCTTCGGCAAAAGCGCAAAGCTTGCCCTCGGGATCGCCGCCGGTCAGGTGCAGCACCGGTGTGTCCGGTAGAGACAGGCGGGAACCGATTTCCCGGGCGAGCGTGGCGCGGTTGGGTGCCAATGACAACGGTCGCGGAATGCGGCGCAGCAGGGCGGAGGCCCCGGCGTCCAGCGAGGGCGCACCGACAAGGCGCAGCAGCACCGTGTCCGCAAGGCGCAGGCGCGCATCGACCAGCGAGCCGCTGCCCTCGATCCGGACCAGCCCTGCCCGGCGCAGTGGCGCCTCGGCCGACAGTCCCTTCCAGTGTGCGCCCGGCAGACGCGTCAGTGCCAGCGACAGCGTGGGGGCAGAGGTCAAAGGATCGTCAAGCAACCGGGCGACGATGTCACGCCCGTCCGGTTCCAAGGCGACATAGGCGCACAAGAGCAGGATGTTGCGACCGAACGCATCCAGTCGGAAGATTTCGGCCAGCTCGCAGGCAGCGGTGCGCGGCGGCTTGGTTTCGGCGACCGGGCCGTGTTCGAGCCAGGCGCGCACGACCGGGAAGGCGTCGGCCAGGGACGCGATATGTTCGGCGCGGCTCACAGCGAAAGCTCCGGGCCGATGATCTGGCCATAGGTGGAGCTGCCCGCGGTGCTGTCGAGCGTGACCGGGCTGAGGAGCCCGTCGACATCGGCCCTCACCAGATAATCGCCGCGCGGCAAGCTGACAAAGGAAAAGGTGAGCGAGGCGGCGTTCGCTCCACCCTCCACAGGGATACGCCCGGCCAGGATCACCTGCGCCGGCGCTGCCGAGTTGCGGACATCGAGAAGCAACCGGACCGCCTGATCCGACCGGATCGAAGGGGTGAAGCCGATATCGACCGTACCTGTCGCCGTCGTTCCACCCGCCGGCGCGGTGATCGTACCGACGACGATCGCTGGGCTGAGTGCAAAGGCCAATGCGTTGGAGCGGGCGCGCACGTGATCCGGCTGGTCAGCGCTGGTCCTGGGTGCAATCGCCTGCAGTTTGTGGACGCCGACGGCCAACTCGACGCCGCCGAAGGTGGGGGCATCGAGCGTCACTGCAAGCGCCGCCTCCGACTGCCGAACCCCGCTCATGGCAAGACCGCCACCATCGACTTCCAGCTCGAGCCCCGGCTTGGCCAGGCCCCTGCCCGCCACGTGGAGGATACCGCCCCAGACCGGCGGGATGATACTGCCGGGCGCCCTGCCCGCTGCGTCGAGCCGGAGCGTTGAAACCGGCGAGACCCAAAGCCCGGGATGCGCCACCGGGGTAGGAACCGGTGGCGTGGCGGACGTCTCGATCACCACATGGCTAACCTCGTAGGAGAGCGACAGCACATAGGGGACCTGATAGAAGATTGACCAGATCTTCGAGAAATCATCGATCGTCATCAGTTGGCGCGTCACGCGCAGCCGCGCCAACGCCGCCTCCAGATCGCTATCTTCCAGCTCGTCGTTGTCTTCGATGGCGTTGTGGATCGTGGTCTTGCTCAGCAGCGGCTCATGCTCCAGAGCCAGCATCACCTCGCCCAGCATCAGATCGGGCTCGAACGCGTCGTGATTGCCGTAGAAGCTCATTACATAGTGCAGGTTCAGCGCCAGCTTGCTGGGGCCGCGCATCTGGCCGGTGGCACCACGCGTCGGCAGATGGTCATTGGCATGGGCGGCATTGGGCTCGACCCGGTAGAGATGAAGATTGACGAGCGGCGCTGCATCCTCGGCAAGCTTGGCCGTGGGCGCCCCCAACCGCACCTTGGCATTTGGCACCGCGGCGTTGGCCGCCGACAGGATGCGCCGGAGAAAGGCTGCGCTGACGGTGGATATGGCCAGCGGGTTGCTCATCGCCCACCTCTCCCGTCGAGAAAGTCATCCAGGCTGATCCCCCGAGCCTCCGCCCTTGCCGGGGCTGGTTGTCCGCCTCGCGGCGGATCCATCACCACTTCGATGGTGCCGATGCGGATCTCGACCTGGGGCGGCTGTTGCGGCTCCACAGCTCGGTCAGCGTTCCTGCCTCGCGGGACCTGCGCTGCCCAATTCGGCGCGGTATCCTCGCGCGCAAGCAATGGCGGGGCGGCCCTCGGGACCGGGACAATCGATGATCGCGATACCGGCCGACCATCGGCAGCGACAGGGGACGCCGCCGGTTCGGGATCCGCCCGGGCCGTTTCGCCGGACATGTCCCCAAGAGCGTCTGCAAGTGTGCCGTTAGCGATCACCGGCGCCGGAGCGGACGGCGCGATGGGCAACGAAACGGGAGCGTGCGCGACCGGAGGGGTTTCAACGGCCAAAACGGCTTGCGACGACGTTGCCACCGGTGGCGTGACCGCCGGCCTCGAAGCAAGAGCAGCCGGAGCAACGCCTGCGGCGGGCGCCAATGGCATCATGCGGCGCGACGGTGCAGCCGGTGCCGACGTGGCTGGCGTGACCGGCGCTGCAGCGTGTGTCGACCTCAGGACCGTCGTAGCTGCTGCGGATATGGTCGGACCCGCGACGGGGGCGGACGCCGGAGGGGCGGCCTCTCTGGTGCGCGGGGTGCGCGACGGAGCCTCGGAAGACATGGACGGCACCGGCCTATCGCTGTCGGAGGGTTCGGACCTTTCACCCAGCGTTTCGAAGGGGCCGGGCCGGCGCGGCGCCAGCCGGGGCAGCGTGCCGCGCGCGCGCGCGGCAAGGTTGCTCAGGAACGCGCTCATGCCAGTGCCTCGGCCACATAAAAGGCCCGCCGATGCTCCGGCAAAGCGAGGATCTCGGCCTCGGACCAGTGGAAGACCCGAGCGATGTGCACGACGTCATGCAGGATCTGCCGCGAAATCTGTTGCAGCTCATGAGCGACGAAATGCACCGAATCGAAAGCCACGGATTGCCTGGCGCCGCACTCCGGGCAGCCGGTCTCCAACCACACATCGGCGCCCGGATCGATCGCCTCCAGAGCCTCGGCAAGGCCATCGAGCGGCAGATCCATTGCCGTTTCCTGGACCCGTGCCGCCAGCATCCGCGCAGCCGTTTCAGGTTCGGCGATGGTCTCGATCTCAAGAATGTCGCCGACGGTCACCGGGCGCACGACCGCCTCGCAGCCACCGATCATCACCTTTTGAAAACCAGGTTCTGGCCAAAGCGCCTCCCCCGCCAGCCCGAGGCTGGCGGGTTCGAGCGTGAGCTCGTAGATCTTACCGCACGCTTCGCAAACCGGTTCCGCCCGGAGCGGGCCCGACCTCAGTCGTGCCCGGATCGCCAGAACCAAACGGTCGCGCGCCCCCATAGGCAGGGCCAAGAGGGTCCCGCACGCGGCCTCGGGATAGGCCCGTTGCAGCAGCGCGACCGACCATTGAGCCGGCGACAGCACGCTCGCGCGGTCGGCCAGCTCAATCACCGCGGAGGCGTCCAGCCGTGAGGGAGCTCCCAGGGGCATGATCAGGCCGGAACTTCGAAGCTGGGCTCTTCAGGCTCAGCCACGTCTTCGTCCCGCTCCCATCCCTCGTTCTCCAGCTTCAGCGTCTGGATCGCGATGGCGCTAGCCGAAGCGTCCATGTCGGAGAAGGCCGAAAACTCGGAGGGCCAGCAACGATAGAGCTTGTAGGCCAAAACAATCTGACCGGCCTCGTTGTAGATTTCGAGTATCAGGTCCTTGCGGAAATCCTTGAGCGACACCTCCGCCCCGAGGCCCGCCCCATAGTTCCACACCTTATTGGCCCATTGCTCGAACTGCTTGGAATGGGTAACCCCGCGCTCCAGCGTGATTGCCTCATATTCGGTCTGGCCCGGCGACTTGCGGCTGGTCGAGGGGTCGCCACCTTCGCGGTGCTTGACCACCTCCGTCGAGCGCTTGAGGGCTGAACACTTGCTGACGCCTGCAACGTAGTCCCCGTCCGGCAAGCGCAGACGGAACTTGTACGTTTTATAGGGGTCGAAACGGTCGGCATTCGTGGTGAACTGTGGCATGTTTGTCCGCCCTCCCTTTAGGACGCGCTGCGGATCTGCTGGATCGAAATGATGACGAATTCGGCCGGCTGCAGCGGCGCGAAGCCGACGACGATGTTGACGATGCCGCGATTGATGTCGTCCTGCGTGGTCGTCGATGCGTCGCACTTGACGAAATAGGCCTCCTTGGCGCTCGCCCCCTGGAACGCGCCCTGCCGGAACAGCCGCTGCATGAACGATCCCACCGAGAGACGGATCTGTGCCCAGAGCGGTTCGTCATTACCTTCGAACACAACCCATTGTGTGCCGCGGAACAGGCTCTCTTCGATGAAGAGCGCGAGGCGCCGGACCGACACGTACTTGTAGTCGTCCGACAGCACGTCCGAGCCCGCCAGCGTGCGAGCGCCCCAGACGACGCGGCCGATGTTCTGGAACGACCTCAGACAATTGACGCCGATCGGGTTCAGCAGGCCGTTTTCCTGATCGGTCAGCTTCACGGTCAACCCCTGGGTATTGGACAGCGTCGCGGCCAGGCCGGCCGGCGCCTTGAAGACCCCACGATTAACGTCGGTGCGGGAGATCACGCCCGCCACCGCCCCACAGGGCGCGAAGGCATCGATTTGACCGCCGCGCAACGGATCACGTTTGAGAAGCCGCGGAAAATAGAGCGCGGCGTTGCGGGCATTGGTGAGTGGAAGCACCTGGTCCGTGGCGTCGAGCTGGGCATTCTTCGCCGTCGTCGCCGCGGTGTCGGGGTTGGCGTCCCATTCGTTCGGCGGATCGACAATGTAAAGCGCGCGCCTTTCAGCGCAAAGTGCAGCGGCCGTTTCCCTGACTGCCTTGGGCAGGGTGGCCTCGCGGGTGTCGGGTGGGATGCAGAGCAGGTTGAAGATGTCCGCCTTGCGCAGCGCCTGCATGCCGGTTTTCAGCGCCGGATCACCTTGGTAGGTCGCATCGGCCAGCGTCGTTCCGTCGTCGCCACCGGTAGCAGTACCTGTGGCGGCATCCGCGGGCCGACTATTGGAAAAGGTCGGGGCCGGCGGCGCTTCAACGAGGTTGCTCTGGGCCGCGAGGATCCGGTCGAACCGGCGCTGGCCCGCATCGCTTCTCATCGACAGGGTACGCAATACCTCCCGGGTGTCAGTGGCAGTGTCGACGATCTCCAGATCGAAGATGTCGTTGACTGTCAGTCCGTACTTCTTGGCAGCTGCGGCCGCGCCCTCGGGATCGGCGACGTCCGGGTGCGAGATTTTCCCTGAGAGCGAATTACCCCAGGCACCAGGGCTCTTGGCCCGCAGGATCAGGGTGCCCACAGTCAAGCCTGCATAGCCGTCGCCGCCGTCCTGCTCGAACAGCCGTACGATCAGGCATTGCCCGCCGCCGTTGGCGAAGAAATCGTCGACGGCGTAGGAGACATTGCTGTCGCTCCAAAGCCCACCGAAGCGGCGATTGAACTCGCCCATGTTGAAGCAGGGCGTCGGTTCCCCGACACCCCCCTTTTTCGTGCGTCCGACGAAAGCGGCAATCGAGGTCGGCACACCGGCGACGGTTCGCACGCCCGAGTCGAGCTCCTGAATGTAGACGCCGGGATAGGTTGGAGAGATGGGCATGCGCGGCTCCTGTTCTCAAACGGATCGTGAATGCAAAAGCGAACGATGCATCGGACGGCCCTTGCGGGCCGTCGAAACCGGATTGAAAGTCAGATCAGACCGTCAGGCCGATCAGAACCGTCACCTTGGCGGCTTTATCCGCCGATGTGTTGTGAACTGTCAGGGTGGTCAGATCGCCCGCAAAGAGCTTGACCGCCTCTCCGAACAAGAGGATCGGACCACTCAGCGCGGAAGCATTGGCCCCGTCTGCCTTGACCGTCACCGAACCGTCGAGAAGATCGGAAGAGATCGCGAGAAAGGCGACGTTGTCGACCTTGTCGACCTGCAGGGCCAGATCGCGCTCTGCACTTCCGGCGTCGAGATCAACAGAGACGGAAACGATACCATCGCCCGTCGATGCGCCCTTGGTCTGGATGGCAGAGCCTGACTTGCCACCTGCGGTTAGGGACCACGTGATTGTTTCTGACATGAAAGGCACCTCGGAGAAAGCGTTGCGCGATCAGTCGGAGAATTCAGTATCACAATTTTAAATTGCGCCAGCAAACACGGACGCTTTAACGAGATCTGCTGCTTTAAGGCCCAGCTCGCCGGATAGTGCTTAGGGAAGCCCAAAAACATTCGCAGCGTCGAACGTAGCAACGTCACGCTTGAGATATACTTATCAGAATGCAAGAAGATAATTATAAAGATACAGAACACAGAAAATGTCAACGGAGATAATTCTAATCTCTACACTGCCGCTTCCAATCGAACACCATTCCACATTAAAATAAACCAAGTATAAATCCCAATAGAATATACGGGACAAAATGTATAAGTTGGGGCTTCCCGCACAGGCTGTGAGACGCGGCTGGCGTAAGTTCAAAAACAATTGCACGACGTTGGTGATTTGCGTTGTTTGTTGCGAGACTAGGTCGCGACCGTCGGCAGAGGCACTACATGCGTTTCTGCTTCGCATTTCCCCAATGATTTGGTCGTTTCAGTGTACATATTATGAGTGCTGAAGCCTCACAGCCAGATCGCAACCATCAGGTGGCAGAGCAACGCCGCAACGTTCCCGACGAAACGTTACGCGATTTTTCTAGCGCTCGCGTCGCGTCATTGGCTAAGCCCAATGTATTACGCAAAATGTCCATTTGGGCGAGTTGCTATGCGGTTTCCCGATTGGCAAACTGCACCTGCATTTGCACACACCGCCACCCTATTTCGACACAGCCGCCGCTGCGTTTACGGTTCATATTTCCGTGTAACTGCTTGATATTTATAAAACTTGTTATTGACAATATATGCGCGCGTGAGCCTCCGCCCCCCTGCGGAGGCTCATTTTCGTTGTGCGCACGCCGGTACGCTAAACCGGTTCTCTGTACATTGTTCTTGGGTCAAGCAAGCGCGCCACCACCTCGTTCGCGCCCTCGTTGACTGGATTTGCCGGTTGGATTGCCCGGGAACGCTTTTTGGGACAGGTTGGACCCACCCACGACGACATGCCCTGTCTTAACATCTTTGATCCCCTCAGAACTTGTAGGCAATCCGCAGTGTGCCGCCATGGCTGGAATAGGTGTCGGAAAACGAGCCCTGGTAGCCGACGCGCAAACTGAAGCCGTCGGCGTTAGCGATGTCGACGCCCGCGCTTAGTCGACCTGCCACATCGGCCAGTGGCACCGTGCTTTCGAAAGCGCCGACCCCAGCTGGTGCATTGGCCAGCCGGGCTGACGTATCCCAGCTGTCAGCGCTGCTGAAGCTCACTCCTGCGGCCGCGTAGGCCCGCATAACCGTTGTTTCGCTCAGATCCACGCGCGTGCCAATCTCAATTGCCGGGGTGGTGGTGAAGCTCCACTGGCGGGTGTCGTTGATCAGGAGATCGAGCGGGCCGGCACCTGACTCTCGGTAGCTACGGGCGTGCGAATAGATCAGGTCAAGGTCGACCAGCGGCCGCACATAGTAGGCATCCTGCGCAAAGGTGTAAGCAGCGCGCAACCGGGTGCTGACATTGTAAACCTCCGGTTCGCCCTCCGCCTGTCCGGCAAAGCCCGGAATCCGGATCGTACGCACGTTGTCGTACCAGCCATAGCTGCCGGAAACAGCGCCCGAAAGAAGCCAAGGACCAATTTCATGCTTCAGTGAGGCACCGGCATAAAGGACGTCGCCGTCGGCGTTGACGCGGCCGTCGTCACCGCGAATGGCACTGCGGTCGTAGCCCCCGGCAAAGCCGACAAACCAGTCGGGCAACACCTCGACCTGGGCGCCGGCCTGCAGCGCATAGGTCGTGCTGTCGAAACCCGAGACGCCGCCGCTGGCCTTCTGGTCAAGCTTCTGTGCACCTGCCTGGCTCCACGCGCACTCCGTCTCAGTCAGGAACGAGGTGTCCGCAGCAAACATCGGGCAACTCAGCAAAAGGTCGAGATGTTGCCGCGTCGTGGCGATGCTGCCGGCCGCGGCCGCTCCTGCGACGCCGGGCGATATATCGGACAGGGCGGACCCGTATGCACCAGAATCGCCATCAGCAAGCGAGCCCAGTGTGCCAAACAGTCTGCCGAAGGAACCACCGCCGGCGTCCCAGATCTCCTGCAGGTGGTTGGCGACGTTGTCCTGGTCCGCGTTCAGCGCAAAGCCAGGCTCGCCGAAATGGGCCGAACCCGTCGCAACTGACAGCTCGTTTCCAGTCCGGGTCAGCACGTAGTCGTAGATTGCCGACTGCCCGCTTAGCGAGTGATCCAAGGTGCCACCCGCAGTGAGAAAAGACAAAGTGATACCGGGCAAGACACTTTCGGCACTCACCGTGAACTTGCCGGCGAGGCTGGCGTCGCCCTCGACCGTCAGTCGATCGATGCGCGAGCCAGCGAAATCGGCGTTGATTGCCAGAACGCCGTCCATAAGCTGGGCAAAGTTGCCGGTGATTTTCGTGGCGTCGATAGCCTCAGAACCGCCGACTGCCAGCCGGCCATGATTGAACACGTCAGCCTCGTAAACCTTTGCACCCGTCAGCAGGCCACCTGTCTCATTGACGACTGAGACCGCCATGCCGCTTCCGACACGGGCCGTCTTCGATATTTTGGCGTCGACGGTGATGGCCCCCTTGACGCTGCCGTCGATGATACCGGCGTTGTTCACCACCATCAGCGTGCCGTCTGAGAGCGGGTTCAGTCCGGCGCTATATTGGACGGCGACACCGGAAGCAGCCGAGATCATGCCTCCGGAATTGACGTTCACGCTATTGTTCTGCCCGCCCGCGACCCAGACACCGGCACCATTGTCACCGGATCCGCCCGTAATGGAACCATCCACCGTCACATTGACCGTACCGTTGTTGGCAGTGCCTCCGTCGCTTTGCGCAAGTATGCCGATCGAGTCTTTGCCGGTCGCTCGGATTTCGTTGCCGGCATTGAGGGTGACCGTCACATCGCCGCTTTTTCCGGCCGAAGAGAGGTTACCGTTCGACCCGATGAAAGCACTGGTCGCGTTGCCGCCGAAACCGCCGCCACCGCCGATTGATTGCGCGAGAACACCGAAGGAATAGTCGCCATCGGCAAGGATGCCGCCGTCGATATTGACGGAAACATCGTCGCCATCACCAAAGCTGGCAGGGCTGTCACCTTTGAAGGAGAGCGGCGCGCCCGAAGCCGTTCCGCCAATGCCGCCGCCACCGCCAATCGATTGGGCAACAATGCCGTGCGCGCCGATGCCACGCGTGTGAACCGTGCTCTCGCTCGTCAGATCGACCGTGACAGCGCCGCCATCCGTGTCGCTGCCGCCCGATCCGCCAACCACAAGCGAGGCTATGCTGTCGGCTTCGCCGGCGCCGCCTATGCCGCCGCCGCCGCCGATTGATTGTGCGACGAGGCCGAACGCCCGGTCTCCATAGGTGTTGAGCGCGGTACCGATGGCAAGGTCGACCTCGCCGCCACGACCGCCAACCCCTCCGCTGCCGCCGACCACGAGGTCGATCGCGTGGCTGTTTTCGTCCTCGGAAGCCGTATGGCTTCCAGCGCCACCGACGCCACCGCCGCCACCGATAGACTGTGCAACGATACCGTGCGCATCGTCGCCGCTGGTCGACAGATTGATCCAACCCTGCGCCTCAACCAGGCCCCCCGACCCACCTGAGCCGCCAGAGCCGCCGAAACCGCCGCCGACGGTGATCTTGCCCGCCGCATGATCCGAACCGTCACCGCCCTGGCCACCGCCACCGCCGATCGACTGTAGGAGCACGCCATAGGCACTGTATCCGGAGGTGTTGATGCTGTTGCCGTGATTGTCGTCGAAGGTGATGTCGACCTCGCCGCCATTTCCCCCCGCACCGCCACGGCCGCCGACGCCAACGGTTATGTTGGCCGTTGCCTGGCTGCCAGACGCGGTAGAGCTACCACCGGCACCGCCGCCGCCGCCAATCGATTGGGCGACGATGCCGTCGGCCCAATCACCCGTGGTGTTGATGCGGCCGGCATGTGTCAACGTGACAGTGTTGCCGTTGGCGGCCGTGCCACCGGTACCGCCGTCATCGATCGTGGCACCGACATTGACATCGAAGCAGTAGCCGGACTTACCGTCACCGTCGTCGCTCAGGCAATCACTGGCGCCCTGGTCATCGAGCGGCTCGGCATCACCGGAGCTCGCCTGCCCCACGGAGCCGCCAAGCCCGCCGCCGCCGCCGATCGACTGCGCGAGCACGCCGTCCGCATCTGCGCCGAAGGTAGCAATATTGCCCGATGTGGTGACGTTGACCGTCCCGGCCGAACCGCCACTGCCGCCGGTCCGGCCAACCGAAACCCCAACCGATGCGGAAAAGTCGCCGCTACTGCCTTCGGGCTCCTCGCCTCCGGGCAGGCTGGCGCTGGCCGACAGCCCGACGCTGACGCCTTGCGAAGTACCACCGCCGCCGCCGATCGACTGGGCGAGCACACCGCGTGCACCCGTGCCGCTGGTCTTTAGGGCTGTGCCTGCGTCAAGATCGACAGTCGTCACCCCGCCGCTTGCGCCACCGCTGCCCGAGCCGCCAACCCCGACATTGGCAGTCAGGTTGAAGCCGCCGCCAATCTGCTTGCTGTTGACGCTGCCGACACCGCCATTGCCGCCACCCCCGCCGATCGATTGCGCCACGATCGCATTGGCATAGTCGTCTGCCGTCGTCACTGAGGCACTATCCTTCAGTGCGACTTTGGCAGCACCACCATTGCCGCCGCCGCCGCCGGAGCCCCCGACCGAAACACCGATGTCGGCACTGACGGTATCCACGGTACCGCCGGTCGCTGCCATCGACGACGCGCTGCCTCCATTCCCGCCGCCGCCGCCGATCGATTGTGCCATCACGCCATGCGACGAAGCGCCTTTCGTAGAGACCGCCGTGCTGCCGTCCAAGCTCACGGAGACGTCGCCCGCAGAGTGGGTTGAGCCGCCGCTACCGCCGACGGCCGTTGAGACACTCATCGCCAAGGAGACATCCTCGCCGGTCGGCACTGCCACGGTGAGCGCATCGGCAACCGAGGAACCACCGCTACCGCCACCGCCGCTAATCGACTGTGCGAGGACGCCGATGGCATCAGTCACATCGCCGCCGTGTTGGCCGGTGCTAATGATGCTATCGGTCAGGTCGACGGAGACGTCGCCACCGGCGCCGCCTGAACCCCCGGTACCACCGACAGCCACCGACGCCGTAAAGCCGAGACCTGCGGAGTAGGAGCTTGCGGAGCCGCCGGTGCCGCCACCACCCCCGACCGATTGCGCAACGATGCCGGCGGCGTGCGAACCTTGAGTGGTAAGGGTCAAGCCCTGGAAGTCGACACTGGTGATGCTGGCATAGCCACCGCCCCCACCGCCCCCGCCAATCTGGAAACTACCAAGCCCGGCATCGCCACCCGTGGCATTTCCGCCGTTGCCTCCGCCGCCACCAATCGACTGTGCGAGCACGCCGACCGCGCCTGAGCCGGCAGTGGCGACATCAACCGCCTCGTGCGCACCAGTCTCTGCGGAACAACCGTCATCGGAATATTGGTTGGTGACGCAAACTTTGCCGCCGGCGCCGCCGCCCGAGGCACTGCCGCCGACACCCAATGCGGGGAGACCAACCGACAGGTCGATCACGTTGCCGCCGTTGCCGCCACCGCCACCGATCGACTGTGCCATGATCGCATGCGCCATCTCACCCCGTGTGGTGACCGAGCCGCCGGGCAAAAATATGCCAGCCTCGCTGCCGTCACCGCCGGCGCTACCTGAACCCCCAACGGTCGCGATGCCCGACGCGCCGGCACCCGAACCGCCACCGCCGCCGATCGATTGCGCCAGGATGCCGATGGCGGCATCCCCGCCGGTACTGATGACACCTGAATTCTGAACCTGCGCATTGCTGCCAAAGTTACCGGAGCCGCCGGAACCGCCGATCGACAGAATTCCACCCGCCATACCGGCAGCGCCGCCGCCGCCGCTGATCGACTGGGCGATGATGCCGTGCGCCGAATAGCCAGATGTGGTGATCGTACCGGCATTCAGGACGCTGGCCGTCTCCGCCGACCCACCACTGCCACCATCGCCACCCAGCTCGAGCGTGAGCCCGGCGGCAATGCCGCCTGTGCCGCCGCTGCCGCCGATCGACTGGACCAGGATACCGTAGGAATGTCCGCCCGCCGTCGTGATTGCTGCATTGTTGTTGACGATAGCCGTGTTGCCACTGCCGCCATTGCCACCATTGCCCGCTCCCCCGCCGAGCACGTCAGTGAAGTCGCCGCCAGTGCCACCACCGCCTCCGATGGAATGCAGGGTGATGGCGGTCGAGTAGTCACCCGTCGTCGTGATCCTGGATGCGCCGTTCGTAAAGGCACCCACGCTGCCGGCGTTACCGCCATAGCCGCCCCCACCACTCGTGCCGACAACAGCCGTTTCGTCGCCGCCATTGCCACCCTGACCGCCTATGCTCTGGCCCAACAGGCCAAAGGCGTTGCTGCCATCTGTCGAAACGCTGCCGCCGGACAGGTTCAACTGGATCTGACCGCCGTTCCCGCCGAGACCGCCGGAGCTGTCCTTCTCTCCGTCCTGGCCGTCGCCGCCACGGCCACCCTGGCTCAATGCGATCACACCGCCAAGGTCGTCGCCCTGCGTCGAAATGATGCCCGAATGGACCGTCACGGTCGTCGCGGCCAGCCCACTGTCTGGCCTGCCACCCTCGCCGCCGGCACCCGCGACGTTCGAGCTCCAACCGTCGCCACCATCGCCACCCCGAGTGACGGCGACGACGCCGCCCGAAAGCTCGGTCACCTGGCCCGTGGCGACGATCGTCATATCTGCGTAGGTGTCGACATTTACGACCGAGCCGCCTCCACCCACACCGCCTTTATCGGAGCTGTCTCGCGATGCCGTGCCGTCGCTGCCCTGGCTCAGCCCATGGATGCCGCGCACGCTGTCGGTGTCGTTTGCGTAAACGCTGATCGCCCCGGCGCTTGCGTTTCCGGAGGAACCGTTCGCGATATCGACGAAGCCGCCCGCACCGCCCGCACCGTTGTCGTGACCGCCCTGCTGACCGGTGGATTCGGCAGCCAGGCCCCACGCATAGTCGAGGCCACTCAGCGAACTGGTCGGGCTGCCGAGATTTACCTGCCCTGTGTTGGCGATGCTGACCGTGCCACCGTTGCCACCGTTGCCGCCCACCTGGTCGCCGGTCGCGCCGCTGTTTTGTTCACCGCCACTGCCTCCCTTGCTCACCGCAAAGATCCCGGCCATGCCTCTGGCCGTGGTCGACTTCAGCGATTCCACGGCCAGCATTCCATAGTTGGTAATCGTTACCGCGCCTCCGGCACCGCCGGCACCACCGTTCGATTTGTAATTGTCATTGTCCTCGTCCCCGGAGCCGCCGAAACTCGTTGCCGAAATCAAACTCCCGATGGTGCCCGGATCCGTAGACGCAGACAGGGTAATGGCGCCGAAATTAGTGATCGTCACGGTCCCGCCGGCACCCGCGCGTCCCTCGTCGACACCGCCGCCGCCCATCGTGTATGTCATGATGACACCGCCGGCTGAGCCCGACGGCACGACGTAGGGGAGACTTGCGCCAGCGGTATACGACGCACTTGTGTTGATCGTTATGTTTGCTCCGGCGTCTCCGTCCTTTTCATCGTCATGATCGACACCGCTGTCGCCCCAACAGGCTGACCACGTATATCCGTAGTCGACCTGGCCGATTGTCTGGTTTGGATCGCCATTGCAGCCGGCAGACGCTTCGCCTGCCATACCAGCTCCACCGAGCCCCAAAGCCAACATGATGAGCACATGCGGGACGTAAACGTTCCGAACGCCGGCCGGGCAACCATCATTGCCCCGCGCTCGGTTCATCAATTTAGGCCGGAAAGGACCAACTTCACGACTGCATGTTTGAGAGAATGGCAACTCCCCCTGGGTGAGGGACGAGGCAGCGTTCGACCGAAGTCGAAATGCTCGCAAGATCTTTCCCGTGCGTTCGGCATGTTTCATACGGCGAGCCCCTTCAAAATTGGAGCAAGCGCGGCCGACTTCGGCGCATACGCAATCTGCGCGCGAAGGGCTCTCCCCCAATCAAACAAATGCAAGGTCACTGTGAAGTGACGGTAAGGCAAATGGGGTCGAGGAATCTACAGAACAAAACTATTCAATTCTGACCAAAACATGCATGAAGGCGAACGAGCCCATCCGAGATTGCCGGTGGAAGACGCCCCTCTCCAATTTAGGTCAAATCTTCAAATTTATTACAGATTCTGCCAAAGCCCGGCTGAACTTACTGTCCTTTCTTTGTCCCTCAACTCGCCGCCTGACGACCTAGACTTGCGCGAACCGCCGCCCTGTGCAAATGCTGAGGGATGCTGGACCTCAAGACAGTGCTCGTCGTCGATCTGGCAACCGCCAGTTTACAGGCGGTCGCGTGGATCTTTGTCTGGCTTGCTTGGCGCCATCTCTATGAATTGAAGTTTCTGGCGGCCGGATACACTGCGATCGCCATCGGGCTGTTCCTGATGATCTTGAGAGGCGATCAGCCAGCTGCGTGGTCGATCGTGCTACACAATACGATCATCAAGCTTGGCCTCGTGTTGCTCGCCGAGGGCCTGGCGCGCTTTTTAGGGCAGCCCCGCTACACCTGGGTCGGCGTCTCGCTGCTTGTCCTTCAGGTCGCAGCCTGGAGTATCGCGGTGACGCTCGATCCGGGCGATCTTGCAATCCGCGTCCACACATCGACCGCCTTTACGGTATTGATGATGTCATTGATGTGTGTGGCCCTCTTGCGCGATCGGACGCAGCCCCGGCTTCTGCGCTGGATTACGATGGCGGTGCTGGGTGAATACATGGCAGCCAGCGTGGTTCATAGCGCGATCGAATTCTGGTTTCCGGCGGCGCACCAGGACATCGCGATCCTTAACAACCGCAACGCCTGGTATCTTCTGCAGGGAAGTCTGTTCCTGATTGCCCTGTTTGCTTGCCTGCTGTTTATGGTCAACTCGCGACTTTCGGCAGCCCTGCGTGAGAAAAACGAAGCCTTATCGCGCGAAGTGCTGGAACGCAGAAGGCTCGAACTCCAACTGAATGCCAGTCTTGAGGCCGAACGCGCCCTTCGTGAAGAACAGGCTGACTTCATGCGCATTGTCAGTCACGAGTTTCGCACGCCTCTTGCAGTCATTCGCAATGCGGTCGACATGATCGGCCTCATAGGTGACACATCCAAAGACGCAACGAAGGAACGGCTTGCCGGCATTGGCGAGGCGCTCGATCGTCTATTCTCCCTGATCGAGCGGTTCATGACAAATGACGGTGACAATCGCTTTCGGCCGGAGCGGATGCAGATCGCATCTCTCATTGCCGACGTGCAATTACATTTCGACATGACCGGTCGCGGTGAACGCTTGCGTTTCAGGACGCAGGGTGAAGCAGTCTCTACGATTGCCGATCCAGACATGCTGGCAACCGTCGTTATCAATCTCATTGACAACGCACTCAAATATTCTCCCGACGATCAGCCTATTCACATTGATGGCCGATCCGATTTCGGGTCCATCGTTATCCAGGTCCGTGATCGCGGCATCGGCATACCCGAAGCGGAGGTTCACAAGATCGGACGCCGGTTCTTCCGTGCCTCCAACACCAAGGCAGGAAGTGGAACAGGGCTCGGGCTGTACTCGTCGCGCAAGCTTCTGGCCTATCATGGTGGCACGCTGGATCTTTTCTCCAATGAAGGAGGGGGGACGACTGCCGTGGCACGCGTGCCCTTGCTGAGGGAGGCGGCGGAGCCAACGCAGCTAAAGGAGAAGATGAATTGACGCATGTTTTGATCGTCGAGGACGAACAGCGGCTGCGCAAGGATCTGGTCGACTTCCTGGCGCTTTGCGGTTTCACCGCCGAAGGAATTGCGACTGCAGAAGCGCTCCATCGAGTACTGGATGATCATGAGCCGCCAGACGTCATCATTCTCGATGTCGGGTTGCCCGATGGCAACGGATTCGACCTCGCGCGAGAAGTCCGCGAGAAACATCGCTGCGGCATTATCATGCTCACAGCTCTTGGCGACAGCGACGACCGCATCCGGGGCTTCGAAAGCGGCGCTGACATCTATCTCGTCAAACACAGTACGCTGCGGGAAATCGAAGCCGTGATCCGCAGCCTGTTGCGACGAACGGGCGAGCACGTCGATTTGGCTGATAGCACTGGAGACAAGTGGGTGCTGGACAGCCGACACTGGACGCTCACTGCGCCGAACCAGCGCTCACTCAAGCTGACGGCGACCGAATTCGCGCTGGTAAGCGCGCTCTGCAAACACGGCGGCGGCATATGCGAGCGGGAAAAGCTGGCGGAGACAATTGCCCGACCTAGGACCCACTTCGACAACCGGCACCTGGATGCCGTCGTCAGTCGCCTTCGGCGTAAAATCGGCGAGCAGACCGACCTCACTGTACCGATCAAGGTGGTTTATGGCGTGGGTTATACGTTCACCGCACCTTCGGCCGTAGAATAGGGGATTTGGTTCGCACGAACGAAGCGACTGGTGGGCCAACAGATCCGCGACAGTAAGACGTTGTGAGACATGTCCGCTTTGCGCCAATAGCCAGCTTCGGTTGCGTGGTCAGACAGGAAGATCACCGCTCCATGTCGCAACGCCAGGCGCACGCCTGCGCGCCTGGCGGACTGATGAGCGTTCCCGCCACACTTACCGTTCGATCATACGGTTCCAGCGCTTGTTCCATTCCTGCCGGTTCTGGTTGATCGCATCCCAATCAAGGACCTTGGCGGTCTCCATGTTGGCCTTGAACGTCGAGAGCTTCGCGTTCGCCGCATCTGTGCCGGCCTTGGCGTTGACGTTTGACGGGATGATGTTGCCGTGATCGAGTGCCAGGCTCTGTGCCTCGGCCGAAAGCAGGTAGTGGGCGAGCTTCTGACTGAGTTCCGGTTCGCTGTTGTTGGCGATCACGCATTCGGTGACGGCGAGCACGACGGAGCCTTCCTTCGGCTGGGCGTATTCCACTGGAATGCCCTTGTCTTTGAGGTTGTTGACGGCTGTTGGGGTCAGCGGGAAGATCGCTGCCTCTCCGGTCTGCACCATTTCGGAGATCTTCGCCGAACTCGGGATGAACTCGATGACGTTCTTGCCGATCGTATCGGAGAACTTGTCGAAGCCCGGTTCAACGTTGGTCTCGTCGCCGCCCTGGATGCGGTTGAACATCAGGAAGGCGTGCAGGCCGAAGCTCGATGCGGAAGCCGACTGGAACACGACGGCGTTTTCGAATTTGGGATCGGCCATGTCCATCCACGAGGTCGGTGCCGGCCAGCCCTTCTCGTCGAAGAGCTTCTTGTTATAGGCAAGGCCGGTCATGCCCATGTCGACGCCGATCGCCATGTCGTCTTTCAGGCGGGCAGCCATCTGGATCTGGTCAAGCACCGGATCAGCAGCAATCTTCTGGCAGAGACCGCCGCCGATGGCGCGCACCATTACGCCATCGTCAAGCAGCATGACATGCATCTGCGGATTGTCCTTGGCGGCGGTTGCCTTGGCGAGGATGTCGGCGGAGGTGCCGGGTACGACGACGACCTTGACGTCGTTCGCCTTTTCGAAAGGCGGCAGCACGTGCTCGGTATAGGCGCGTTCGAAGTTTCCGCCGTTCATGCCGATGTAGAGCGTCTTGGTTTCCGCCGACGCAGAATTCTGCTGCATAACGAACGCCAGCAGTGCGAGGGCCGTGGTTTTGGTAAGCCGTTGGTCGATCATGGTATTCCCCTTTCTGTTTACAACGAGGCTGCAGTTTCGGCCGCCACCTTGCGGAAGCGGCCAATGGAAAAGGCGTCTATCGGCGTAGTGCTGCGGCCCTCGGTGACGAGTTCTGCAAGCACTTCGCCGACGGCGGGCGCGGTCTGAAAACCTGCGCCGCAGAAGCCAAAAGCGTGGAAGAGGCCTGATGTCGTCTCGCTCGGGCCGATCACCGGGTTGCCGTCGGGCATTTCCGCCTCGGTTCCAGACCAGAAGCGGATGACCTGGGCTTCAGCCAGATGCGGAAAGAGCGTGATTGCACGCTGCATGACGGAGGATGCAGCCGTCACCGACGGACGCGAATAGTCGGGATCTCCAAGGGGCAGGCCGCGACCGCCCCCCATGACGTAGTTGCCGCGCGCCACCTGCCGGCCATAGAAGCTGCCGCCCTGTTCACCCATGCTGACGGGCAAACGCAATGGCAGAGGTTCGGTGACCACCATCGAGGGATAGATACGTGTCAGCGGTACAGGCTCGTTGAAATTCGCGGCAAAGCGGTCGGACCAGGCACCGGCGCTGTTGACCAGTTGTTGGCAGCGGATCTCGATGCCGTCGCCGGCGAGGATCTCGAAACCGTTTCCGGTCGCAGCGACGTCGCGCACCGGCGTCTGCTCCAGTACCATCGCGCCGGCGCGCTCGGCGGCTCGTGCGAAGGCGGGCGCAACGAGACGCGGATTGGCGTGGCCGTCATCGGGGCAGAGCGACGCGCCGACCGCCTGGGCGGAAAGCCAGGGGAACCGGTGCGCCAACGCCGAACCGGCAACGAGCTCAAGCCCCAACCCATAGTCCCGAACCGTCTCGGCATAGGCTTCGAGCTTGGCAAAATCCTTTTCCGTGCGGGCGAGCTTCAGATGGCCGGAGCGCATGTACTCGGCATCGATGCCGACCATTGCCTTGAGTTGCGGCCAGATACCGTGTGCGCGCTGCGACAAAGGCAATTGTTCGGGGGCGCGGCCCTGCCGGCGCACGCCGCCATAGTTCACCCCGCTCGCCTGCGCGCCACAATAGCCCCTATCGATGAGGGCGACTGAAAGCCCCGCTTTACGCATGGCAAGTGCTGCGGAGCTGCCGACCAGCCCGCCGCCGATGATCGCGACGTCGACGGAGATGCGCCAGCTCATGACCGAGCCTCCGCTTCTACGGCAGCACCGAAACCAAGCGGGATCGGCTTGACCGGCGCCTGAGCGCGAAGGCGACCAACCTCACCGGGCGAAACGCCACAAAGCCCGCTCAAGAACTCGGTGGCAGCGGCGGAACACATGCGCCCCTGGCAACGTCCCATCCCGACCCGGCTCAGCGCCTTCAGGCGGTTGATCTCGCTGATGGAGCCGCTCGCAATGGCGCGGCGTCCTTCTGCAATGGTAATCTCCTCGCAACGACACAGCGTCGTCTCGTCTGGGACCGTCTCGAACCAATCAACCGGGAAGGGAAAGGCACGTTCGAGGATATCACGCTGCCGCAGGATCGCTTCGCGAGCCGCCACCAGGCGCGCTCCATCCGCTGATGCTTTCCCCGCATCCTCGAGCAGAGCAGCCGCGGCGAGCTCGCCCGAGACTTCCGCCGCATCGGCGCCGGCAATGCCGCTGCCGTCACCGGCAACGTATACGTTGGCCCGGCTGGTGCGCCCCATGGCGTCTCGCTCAGGCAGCCACACGCGATCGCGCTCGTCAAAACAGAAACGGCAGCCGGCAAGATCGGCAAGCTGGGTTTCTGGCCGAAGGGCAAAACCGTAGGCGAGCGCGTCGCAGGATACCGTCTCGACGACCTCACCTTTACTTGCCCGCCGACGGAAGCGAAGACCCTCGACCTGGCCCGCCCCGAGGACCGCCTCCGGCCGCACGCCGTTGCGGATCTTCACGCCGGCCAGCTGGAGCTGGAGCCCGTAGAAAACACCAAGCCCGACGATCCGCGGCGCATGGATGGCAAGCGACAGCAAGTGTCGCTTCGACGTGATGGGTGCTGTGTCGAGCACCGCCTCCACGCACGCGCCGGCCTTCATGTATTGCCAGGCAACGAGGTAGAGCAGCGGACCGGAGCCCATGAAGACGATGCGGTCGCCAATTGTGCAGCCCTGGGCTTTCAGCGCCACTTGGGAGGCGCCGAGCGTGTAAACTCCAGGCGTCGTCCATCCCGGAAACGGCAGCACGCGATCGGTCGCGCCGGTGCACAGGATCAGTTGCGAAAAGCCGATCTGCCGATGCACGCCGGCCAAAAGGACATCGAGCTGATTGCCGCGCTCAGCCGCCGAAACATTCCAGACCAGCGTTTCGGGGCGATAGTCGATCGCAGGCAAGAGTGCCTCGAAAGCCTCGTGTAACCTTCTTGCCTTGCCGGCTTCCGAACCATAGCGGCTGCGATAGGATCGACCGTCGTCGATTAGCGGGCGTCGATAGATCTGCCCGCCAGCGCGCTGACCTTCGTCAAGCACGATCGGCCTGAGACCTGCGCGCACGAGGCGCTCGGCGGCGCGTATGCCCGCCGGTCCGGCGCCAACGATGACGGGCTGCAACGGCTCAGTCATGGGCCGTCTCCGACACCGCGCCGAGATCGGTGATGAAAGCCATGCCCGCGAGCAAGGCGGTGCTGCAGGCGCGGACGCGGCTGCCTTGCGCCGTCATCACATAACAATCCTGACAGGCGCCGATCAGGCAGAAGCCGGCCCGGTTCTCCCCGGTGAATTCGCTCTGTCTCAGGCGACCGCTGACCGAGAGTATCGCCGTCAGTACCGTGTCGCCGCGGCGCCCGGTTTGGGCCGTCCCGTTCAATGTGAAGGGCACGAGTGTCTCGTCCAGGCGGTAGCGGCGCCGGAGTAGCGGGTTCATCGACATCGGATATCAGCCCTTGCCCACAAGCAGCCGGTCGAGACCGAACAGGCGATCGAGGATGATCATCGTAACGGTGGCAAGTGCGATCATGAGCGTCGAAACGGCCGCCATCATCGGATCGATGGATTCGCTCGCGTACATGTACATGCGGACCGGCAGCGTTACCGTCGACGGCGAGGTCACGAAGATCGACATGGTCAGCTCGTCAAAACTGTTGATGAAGGCGAGCAACCAGCCGCCGCTGACACCTGGCAGCATGAGCGGCATGGTGATCCGGCGAAACACCGTCCACTCCACAGCCCCCAGCGTGCGCGCCGCATTTTCGGCGTTGCGGTCCATGCTGGTGAGTGACGCCAGGATCAGCCGCAGCGTATAGGGGGTGACGACGATCGCATGGGTGGCGACAAGCCAACCGAAGGACCCGCCCATGCCCATCAGCGAGAAGAGACGCAGGAAAGCGACGCCGAGGACCAGGTGCGGAATGATCAGTGGCGACAGGAAAAGCGCGTTCAGCGCCTCACGGCCGCGGAAATCGTAGCGGGTAATCGCCAGCGCCGCCGGAACCGCAAAAACGGTGGAGATGGTGGCTGATAGCAGGGCGAGCCTTACGCTGTTGCCGAAGGACGACATAAAGTCGGCATGATGGAAAACCGCCTTGAACCACCGTAGCGACAGCCCATTCCAGGGCATCGCCAGGGTGTTTTCCGGCGTGAAGGCCACGAGGCAAACGACCACCATCGGCGCCAGCATGAAGACGACGACAAGGCTATGGAATGCGAGAGCGATGGGTCCGTTTCTCTGCATGGCTTCAACCCAGCTTGCGCTTCGCCTGCCGCTCGATGAGGCGGTTATAGGCGAGCATGATGACGAGATTGGCGACAAGCACGATGATCGCGATGGTCGCACCGAGCGGCCAGTTCAGCTCGATCAGGAACTCGTCGTAGACAAGTGTTGCCGCCATTTTCAGCCGCCGGCCGCCAAGCAGGCCGGGGATGGCAAACGAGCTTGCCGAGAGTGCAAAGACGATGAGGCTGCCCGAGAGGATGCCGAGAGCCGCCTGCGGAAAGACGACGCGACGAAGGGCGGTGAAGCGCGAGGCGCCGAGGGTGAGCGCTGCCGCCTCGACCGTCGGGTCGAGTTTCTGCAGAACGGTCCAGACGGGGATGACCATGAACGGCAGCATGATATGGACGAGACCGATGACGATCGCCGTCTCGGTGTAGAGAAGCTGCACCGGGTCAAGGCCGACAATGGCAAGCGCGCTGTTTACAAAGCCGTTCTTGCCGAGCAGCATGCTCCAGCCGAAGGTGCGCACCACCACAGAAACAAGCAGCGGGCCGATGATCACGAGCAAGAAGATCGACCGCCAGGGCTTGCGCATGTTCGAGAGGACGTAGGCCTCCGGCACACCGATCGCCACCGCGATGACCGTCGTCAGAAGCGCAAGCCGCAATGTCCGCCAGAAGGTCGAGAGATAATATTCGTCCTGCAACACCGTGAGGTAGTTGGCGAAGGTGAAGTCGCTCTGGATCCCGGCGGTATAGTCATAGCTGTTGAAGGAGAGGATCACCGTCAACAGAAGCGGCAAGAGCACGAGGCCGATGAAGAACAGGGTGGTCGGCCCGGAAAGAGCCAACGGCGCGAGCTGGCGCGGCTTGATGGCGGAGGTACCGGCGCTCATCACTTGGCCGCTCCCGCCAGCACACGACAATCGGCACTCTGCCAGGCAAGCCCAACGGTTTCGCCTTCCATCGGCGGCGGCGCACCGAGATTGGGAACCGCAACGGCAAGAACGCCCGCCGGTGTCTCGGCGCTGACCAGCCATTGGCTCCCCATGAAATAGCGTGTCGTCACTTTGCCCTGGATCTGGCCCTCGCCCGGCTCGGTCAATCGGAGCTTTTCCGGGCGGATGAAGATCGAGACTTTGCCATCCGGCTCGCGGCGGTCGGTGTTGAAGCGGATCGGCGTGTTGTCGATGCAGATCGACGCGCCCTTGCCGTTGAAGGACGAGGTCGCACACAGGAAGTTGGACTTGCCGACGAAGGACGAGATGAAGTCGTTGCGGGGATGCTCATAGAGTTCGTAAGGCGTATCGACCTGGGTGATGCGCCCCTTCTCCATGACGACGACGCGATCGCTGATCGACAGCGCTTCAGCCTGATCATGGGTCACCATGATCGTCGTGATGCCGACGGTCTGCTGGATGCGGCGCAATTCGAACTGCATCTCCTCGCGAAGCTGCGCATCGAGGTTCGATAGCGGCTCGTCAAGCAAAAGCACCGGCGGATTGATGACAAGCGCCCGGGCAATCGCCACGCGCTGGCGCTGCCCGCCCGACATCTCGCGCGGGTAGCGATCGGCAAGCGCCGAGAGATGGACCAGCGACAGGATCTCCTTGATCCGTTTGTCGCGCTCCGGTTTTGCGACCTTGCGCATTTCGAGGCCGAAGGAAACATTCTGCGCCACGGTCATATGGGGGAAGAGCGCATAGCTCTGGAAGACTACGCCCAGTTCGCGTTGCGGCGGCGGCAAATGAGTGATGTCGCGCCCGCCCATGGTTATCGTGCCCGAGGAGGGACGCACGAGCCCGGTGATCATCTGCAGGGTCGTCGTCTTGCCGCAGCCCGAGGGCCCGAGCAGCGAGATAAACTCGCCCTTTTCGACCTCCAGATCGAAATCATGAACGGCTGCGACCGATCCATAATACTTGGAGACCTTCTCAAGGTTCAGGAAACTCATGCTCATTCTCCCCTGGGTCGCTACCCCTGAGATCGCCTGCCCCATTTTTCTTGTCGGCGATCCCGGCGGCTGCGACACGTCGTCAACCATCGAACCTTCCTTCAGGCGTTGAGATCTCCGGCGTACGCGAGTGCACCGATAAAGGCACGGTTTCGCTCTCGGAATAGCCTCTCGGCTATTCACGTCTGGCACATCCACCCCTTGAAGAAGGCTTGTGTGAATTAACTCCAGGAAATTGACGAAAAACACAAATGCAATTTTCTATTTCGGAATTTTTTGTTAGAAAAATCCGATATACGGAATTATGCCACGCAGATTTTGAAAGATTTTCGCAAATGTCGGAATCAGAGAACGCCGGAAGCTCCAGCCTCACCAAGGCGATCCACATCCTGAAAGACCTCGCAGATAACGCGAGCGAGGGTGTGCGGGTCATCGATCTCGCGCGGAGGCTGAATCTCAGCCAGCCATCGGCGCATCGGCTATTGAAGACCCTGATTGCCGAAGGCCTCGTGGAGCAAATGCCAGAGGGGAAATCCTACCGCCTGTCGCTGGAGTTCTTCTCGATCGCCTCGCAGGCGCGCAGGCGAGAAGGCATCCTCGACATCGCCCGGCCGTCGCTCTTGAGGCTGTCCGCCACCTTCAACGATACGGTCTTTCTGCTGGTGCGCAGCAATTTTGACGCAATCTGCCTCGACCGCGTCGAGGGTCCCTTCCCGATCCGCTCCTTTACCGGCGACATCGGTGGCAAGGTGCCGCTCGGCATCGGCCAGGGCAGCATCGCCATCCTCGCCCACCTGCCAGAGGAAGAACGCGAGGCGATCATCAAGTTTAATATGCCTCGCATCATGGACCGGGCGGCGATCGACGAGGTGGACCTGCGCATCAAGATCGAGGAGGTCAGGCGGATCGGCGCAGCCCAGATGAATTTCGAGATGATCGAGGGCATGGCTGGGCTCGGCGTGCCGGTTCTTGACCGCAACGGCATCGCCGTCGCCTCCTTGAGCATCGGCACGCTGGCATCGCGCCTGACGGAAACGCGAAGCGGCACGATCACCGATCTCTTGAAGGCAGAGGCGCAAGCGATCAGCAGTAAGCTCAATCCCTTCGACCCGACCCTACGTTATCCGGCCTCCGCCTTGCGGGCCGCGCAGAAGGGCTGAACCTTTAGGAACATGCGACTGAACTACGGGCGGTACCTGCTTTCCGGGGGCTCGCTGACTGTGATGGAAATTGCAAATATCACAGGCTTCGCGGACACAGCGCACTTCTCGCGTGAGTTTCGCAAAGCGTTCGGAGACACGCCGAGCGCGTTCCGCGCATCAGAACGCACCAACGAGCATCAACTGGTAGCTGAAACTGTTGGGCGCCGAGCTAATGCTTCAGGATCTGACCGAGAAACAGCTTGGTCCGCTCGTGTTTTGGATTGTCGAAGAAATCATCGGGCCTAGCCTCCTCGAGAATCTGTCCCGAGTTCATGAAGATTACGCGATCTGCGACGGCCCTGGCGAACCCCATCTCGTGGGTGACGCAGACCATCGTCATGCCGTCCTTTGCCAGGCTTGTCATGGTATCAAGGACTTCGGACACCATCTCGGGGTCGAGCGCGGATGTCGGTTCGTCAAACAGCATCACGGCCGGCTGCATGCAGAGCGAGCGCGCGATCGCGACGCGCTGCTGTTGGCCGCCGGAAAGCTGGATTGGAAACTTGTGGGCCTGTTCCGGGATGCGTACCCGATCGAGGAATGTGAGCGCCCTTGCCCGCGCCTCCGCTTCCGGCACGCCGTTGATCCACATCGGTCCGACCATGCAGTTCATCAGCACGGTCATGTGCGGGAAAAGGTTGAAGTGCTGGAACACCATGCCGACGTTGCGGCGCACGTCCGAGACATTGCGCATCTTCGGATGCAGGTTGATGCCGTTGACGACGATCTCACCTTCCTGGTGCGCTTCCAAGCGGTTGAAGCACCGGATCAAGGTAGATTTGCCGGATCCGGACGGACCGCAAATCACGATGCGTTCGCCCTTGCGGACCGTCAGGTTGATGTCGGTCAGCACCTGGAAGGCGCCGTACCACTTGGAAACATTTTTGACGTCGATGATGGTCTCGGCGCTCATCTGACCTTGCTCCTGGCATAGTGACGTTCGATGCGGGACTGGATCAGCTCGAGAACGATAGACATCGTCCAGTAGAGCATGGCGGCTGATATGAGCATTTCCATATGCTGGAAGGTCTTCTGGCCGAGCGTCCGTGCGAGAAACATGAGCTCCCAGACACCGATGACGGAGACCAGCGAGCTGTCCTTCAGCATGGAAATGAACTGGTTACCGGTCGGCGGGATGATGACCGGCAACGCCTGAGGCAGGATGACCTTGCGCATCGTCAGCCCGAAGCCGAAGCCGATAGAGCGCGACGCCTCCCACTGGCCGCGGTCGATGCTCTGGATGCCGGAGCGGAAGATTTCCGTCATGTATGCGCCGTAGCAGAGCGAAAGTGCCAGAATACCGGCCGGCACCGCGTCGATGATGAAGCCGAGCTGCGGCAGGCCGAGATAGATCAGATAAACCTGCATCAACAGCGGCAGACCGCGAAAGAAGGACGTGTAGAAGCTCGCAATCGCATAGGCGAAGCCGTTGGTCGAGAGCTTGGCCACGGCGCCAAGGATGGCGATCGCCGAGGCAATCACAATCGAGATCGCCGAAACATAGACCGTCGTCACCAGCCCTTGCGTGATGAGGAACGGCAACTTTTCCTCTATGAAGGGCAGGCTGAGATCGAAGGTCTGGAAGAAGGCGAGGAACAGCGCCAGCAACTCGAGCCAGACGACCACGATCTGGACCCTGAGGCTCGCAAAGCCGATCAGGACGATGTTGAGGCAGAAGAGCACCGCCACGACGAAGGCGGTCGCAAAGCGGCCGTAGAATCCGCTTTCGAGCGGCTCGCCGATCACTGGCCGCATCAGTTCGCCCATCGTTGTGCCGGTCAGGCCGAAGGCCGTGAAGGCAATGAGGACGGCAGCGAACATGCTGGCCACGAACCATGGTTTGTGGACGAGTATTTCGGACTCGACAGTATCGGGATAAAGCATCTTTGGTCCCTTTGGACAACGTGCGGTCCGGCTGCCCGGACCGCCAGACATGGCTGCCTTACTTCACGACGGTGTAGTCGACGCCGTACCATTTCTCCGACAGCTTGCTCAGCGTGCCATCGTCCTGCATCGCCTTGATCGCTTCGGCGATCTTGTCGCTCAGCTCCTTGTCGCCGTGTTCGACGGCGACTGCGAGCGGTTCGTAAAAGACCGGGTCGCCAACCTGCTTGATCGGATAGCCGGCCTTGATTGCGTCGCGAATGCTGGGCAGCGACGATACGACTGCGTCGAGCCGCACGCCGTCACCGAGGCGCAAATCATCGAATGCGGTCGTCGAGTTGGCGTAGGACTTCACCTCTTTCGGCTTGAAGGTGTATTCGAAGGCAGGTGCGCCAGCAGCGTCGAGGGTCAGATCCTGTTTGGCATAGGCTTCGAAGGTGGACGTCGCCGTCGCGCCGACGACCTTGTCGTCCAGATCGATCAGGCCGACCACAGGGCTGTCCTTGTGCACGGCCACGGCGGCCGGGGTGTAGTAGTAGACGGCCGGGAAATCGAAGACCTTGGCACGCTCCTTTGTCGGCGTCATCGAGCCGACATGCATGTCCCAGCGCCCCTGCCAGTTGCCGGCCGTGATGATGTCCCAGCCGGGGGTAACAAACTCGACACCGACACCCAACCGCTTGGCGAGTTCCTTGGCGACATCGACATCGAAGCCGTCCATCTCGTTCTTTTCGTTCATGAAGGACTGCGGCGCCCAGTTGGCGTCGGTCGCTACCTTCAGTGTCTTTGCATCGAGCACGTGGTCGAGTACGGCACCGGCGTGGGCCGGAACGATCGCGAGCGACAAGGCAAACGATGCCGCCGCGGTGAGTTTTGCGAATGTGTTCATGTTGTCGTTCCCTTTTTCGTTCTGGTTTTTGACAGGGTCCTCTTCCTGCCATCGGGTTGATCTTGAGTTCTGAGCCCGCCATCCGTCTTCCGGCGATACGAGGTAGCGCGGCGCTGCCCCTTCCTAAAAAACGTGGAAGTCAGCGCTCTCCTTTTTCAGCCATCTCGTCGCGGACGCGCCGGGCCACACGGAACGCTTCGACGCCTGCGGGAATGCCGCAATAGATCGCGATCTGGACGAGTGCTGCGCGAAGCTCTTCGTCGGTCAAACCGTTGCGGATCGCCCCGCGAAAGTGGACGCCGAATTCGTGCATGCGGTTGAGCGCTGCAAGCATTCCGAGGTTCAGTAGGCTGCGGCTCCTCAGATCGAGGCTTTCGTCCGTCCAGACGGTGCCCCAGCAATGTTCGTTCAACAGATCCTGAAAGGGCCGCGAGAAGGCATCGCTGCTGCCGATTGCCCCATCGACATAGCCATCGCCGAGCACCTGGCGCCGGATGGCCTCTCCCCTTGCTCGCAGTGCCTCATCCATCGACCGTCTCCCCCTGGCTCATGAACTCGCCCATCAGCGTTGCCACGACGTCGGGCGCCTCGATCAAGATGGAATGGCGAAGGCCCGGCAGGATACGAAGCTCGGACACGGGAATGCGCTCGTGCATGTAGCGCGCCATGCGCGGGTTGGAGCCGGCATCGTCTTCGCCGGTAGCAATCAGCGTTGGGCATCGGATCTGGTCGAGAAAGCCGCCGAAATCCGTTTCCGCCAACACACGATAGGCTGCCGCGTAGCAGTCGGGATCGTTTTCGGCATCCCGCGCCCTTAGCCGTTGGATCACCTGCGGGTTGTTCTCCTGGAACTCTTCCGTCAGCCAGCGCGACAGCGAGGCATTGTGATGGTCGGCAGGCGTTCCGTCTCTGAGGGCGGCGAGGCGGTCGAGAACCCGCTCACGCTCGGCCGGCGTGCGGCCGGCGACGGTCGCCAAGAGCGCCAGCCTGCGCAGACGTCCAAGGTGGGTCAGAGCGAGACGCTGGGCGATCAGGCCGCCCAGCGAAAAGCCTGCAAGATTGAAGGTCGGGAAGCCCGCTGCGTCGGCAAGCCCCAGCGTCTCGTTGACGAAGTCGTCGATCTCGTAGCGGCCCTTGACCCGGCTGGAGCGGCCATGACCACGAAGGTCGAATGTCAGGATCGTGAACCGGTCCTTCAAACGTTCGACCACGCCCGACCACGCTTCGAGATAGGAGCCGACGCCGTGGATGCAGACGAGCGGTTCGCCTTCTCCCTCGATGCGGTAGTTGAGCGTCACCTCTCCGACGGTATGGCGCTGAGCTCCTGCCATGTTCAGGCACCCACCGCGATACGCTTCTGTTCCTTCTCACGGGCCGCGAAGAAGGGCATGATTTCGCTGACAAATAGCTCCAGCGTCCGCTTCTGCAGCTCGAACGGCAGATTGAAGGTCAGGCCCAGGCAATACTGGTCCACACCGGCGGCCTCATAGACCAACAGCTTCTCGATCGCTTCGTCCGGCGTGCCGAACATCAGGTTCTTGCGGATGTTGTCCGGATTGTAGTTGTCCTTGCCCTTGACCGCTTCGTAGGGCACTGCCTCGGGGAAGCCGTTGTGCACCGTGCCGATGTTCTGCATGAGGTTTTCGAAGGCGCGGCCGTAGTCCATGCTGTGCTTGACGGCACGTTCCCACCCATCCGGCCGGTCGTAGACGCAGGTGCGGCGCTGCATCATAAAGCGCGGGCGCGGCACCTCCGGATGATCGGCGACCGCCTTGCGAAATTTCTCGGAGAGCACGTGGATTTCGGCTTCCGGCGCGGAGAGCGGCGTCGATAGGATACTGGCGCCGTTTGCGATCGCCCAGTCGAAGGTTCCGGGATCGCGCGCCGCCACCCAGATAGGCGGGTGGGGTTGCTGCAGCGGCTTCGGCACTGCCGCCGTGACCGGAAACTTCCAGTATTGTCCCTCATGGGCATAGTCGCCGGACCAGAGCTTCTTCACGGCCGGCACGATCTCCTTCATGTAGGCCACCCCCTCCTGCTGCGGAATACCACCCGCCATACGGTCGAACTCGTACTGGTAGGAACCGCGCGCGATCCCGAACTCAAGGCGGCCATTGGTCAGGTGATCGCAGAGCGCCGACTCGCCGGCGAGCCGGATGGGATTCCAATAGGGCGCGACCAGAGTGGAGGTGCCGAGCCGGATGCGATCCGTGTGCTGCGCGAGCCAGACCAGCGTCTGGAACGGATTGGGGGAGATCGTGCATTCCAGCGTATGGTGTTCTGCAGTCCACAGCGTTTCGAAGCCGCCTTCGTCGGCAAGCCGCGCGAGTTGCAGCAAGTTGCTCTTGACCTGCTCCATCGGAGTATCGGGGGAGAAGCGTTCCATCGTGAGGGAGACTGCGAACTTCATGTTTTCTGCCTTTCCTGTGCCCGTGCTTTTGCTGTCACTTCAGACGGATGACGAAGGGGTCCTGCATCGCGCCGGAGTAGTCGACGATGACGTTCTTCAACCGCGAGAACTCGTGCATGACCTCGAACCCGCCGCGCCGGCCGTAGCCGCTTTCCTTGAAGCCGCCGTTGGCAGACATGAAAGACGCGGAGCGGTAGGTGTTAATCCAGACGGTCCCGGCATCGATCCGGTTGGCGAACCGCAGCGCCCGGTCGATGTCCTTTGTCCAGATGCCGGAAGCCAAGCCGTATCGCGTATCGTTGGCGAGCCGGATCATCTCTTCCTCGTCGCGGAACGGCATGACGCCGACCACCGGACCGAAGAGTTCGTCGCGCATGAAGGTCATGTCGTTTTGCGCATCGACCATCACTGTCGGCTCGAAATACCAGCCCCCTGACGAAAGCCCTTGCCGCTGCGGACGCCGCCCGCCGGCGGCAACGCGCGCCCCTTCCTTGACGCCGGAGGCCACGTAGGATTCAACCTTGGAGAGCTGATCGGCGAGCGCGAGCGGACCGATGTCGGTGTCCTCGACCGCCGGGAGACCGACCCGTATGCGTTGCGTTCGGGCGACGAGCGCCTCAACGAAGCGATCATAGATGCGCTCCTCGACGAAGCAGCGGGAGCCGGCAACGCAAGTCTGGCCAGCGGCTGCGAAGACCCCGGAGACGACGCCGTTGACCGCATGTTCGATGTCGACATCACCAAAGACGACATGAGGCGACTTGCCGCCAAGCTCCATCGAGCACGGAACAAGGTTCTGCGCGGCGTTGCCGGCGATGCGCCGGCCGGTGGCCGTGCTGCCTGTGAAGACGTATTTCGCAACGCCAGGATGACGCGTCAGCGCCTCACCGGCGCTCTGGCCCGTACCCGTCACGACATTGACGACGCCGGCGGGAAAGCCCGCCTCGTGGATCAGTTCCGCAAGCGCCAAGGTCGAGGCGGTCGCATGTTCCGAGGGCTTGATGACGACCGTATTGCCGATTGCAAGGCACGGTGCCAGCGTGCCGGTCAGAAGCATCAACGGCGAATTCCACGGCGTGATCATGCCGACGACGCCCAAGGGCTCGCGCAGGTTGAAGTTCAGCGTATCGAGACGATTGATTGGAATGGTCTCGCCCTGCAGCTTGTCGGCCATGCCCGCGAAATAGTGATAGCTGTCTGGCATCGAGCGCATCTGCGCCCGGGTTTCCTTGAGAAGCTTGCCGTTGTCGCGCGTCTCGATTTCCGCCAGCCTATCGGCATTGGCGCGAACAAGTTCGGCGAGACGGCGCATCAGCGCGCCGCGATCGGTCTGCGTCATGCGGCGCCAGGCCGGGTCGCGGAAGGCGGCGGCGGCAGCAACGACGGCTGCCCCGACATCGTCCGCACCTGCTTCAGCAAAATGATACCAGGGCTCGCCCGTCGTCGGGTCGAAACTGGCGATGTAGTTGCCGTTCTTCGGTGCCACGAACTGCCCGCCGATGAACAGCAACTGGCGCGAACCCTCGATGGAACTGACCGTCGTCTTCATTTCAATGTCCTTGGTCTTGGGAGGTCTGAAGCCAGGTGCGAGCTTCGCCGTCGATCATCGCCACACGGCCGCCGTCGTCGGAATCCATGTAGATGCCGAAGCGGCCGGCTTGCCGCTCGCGCACGTAGCGGCGCAACATGGATCGCAGTTCGTGCGTCGCGATCGCATCGTCAGGAAGATTGTCGAGCGGGAAGAAGCGCAGATCGGATGGCAGGCTCGTGCCGGCGCCGCCCTCACCCGCCAGCCGTGCGCGATAGACCAGGTAGCCCGGATCGCTGTCGGCGACATCGAAGACCGAGTAAAGGAAGGTCTCGTCCGGGACGAGGCTGAGCGCGTCGCCACCGTCGATGACGAGCTGGCTGTCCGCTTTGCGGCGCCGTGCTGACGGCAGAACCCAGCCGCCCTTGCCATCCGAACGCAGCAGCAAGCCTTCACCGGCCTCGATCAGATAGCCGATGATCATCCCATGCGACGCAAGCCAGCCGTTTGGCAGCGGGTCCTTCACACTGGCATAGCGGCCGCGGCAAAAGCCGAGCGGTGCGGTGGGACTGGTGCCGAATGCGCGAACCTGGCCGATCAGGATTGCATGGTCGCCGGCGTCCACGGTGTTGTAAGTCGTGCAATCGAACCAGGTCAGGCTGTCAGTCAGGACCGGCGCGCCCGTGTGGATATGATCGTGGGTCACCGACTGGAATTTGTCGGGGGATTTCGAGGCAAAGTTTCCCGAGACGTCGACCTGTCCTTCATGGAGGATATTGACCGCAAAACATCCCGCATTCGTGAAGGCAGGATAGCTCGACGCGGATTTCGCGACGCAGACCAATAGCAGCGGCGGATCGAGCGAAACCGACGTGAAGGAATTCGCCGTCATTCCACGCGGCGTGCCGTCTTCGTCGCGGGTGGTGATGACGGTGACACCGGTTACAAACGTGCCGAAGGCGCGACGAAGCGCAATCGGATCAATCGGCACGTCCGTCGATGCTGCTGTCTCAACCATGCGCTTCTCGCCTCCTCACCATCAAGTTGGTTGGAGGCTAACGCCGTGATGGCGACCATGCTTCCATGGCTTCAAAGGAGGAGCGAAGGAACTTCTCCATCGATCCCGAGGAGACGAAAGGCGCAGAAGATCGGTGGCGACGAGGTCACAAGGCGATACTTGGCCGATGAAGATAAGCTAACTGCTGGCGATAGAGCGGTTGTCGATGACGCCGTGCAGGCGGATCGCGAGCTCGACGGCAAAGCGCTTTTCCGGCGTCTCGACATCGACGCCGAACAGTTCCTGGATGCGCGCCAGCCGATAGCGCAGCGTCGTCACATGCAGGCCCATAGCATCGGCACAGGCCTGATTTCGGCAACCTTCCTGCAGATACACCGACAGGGTTTCGAGGTAAGGAGTACCGTTGTCACGGTCGTGATCGGCAATGGCGCCCACGCTCTCCTGCACGAAGCCGCGCACGTCGCCCGCCTCGCAGGCGGCGACCAGCATCGGCAGCGGGCCGAAATCCTGGGCGGAGACCGCCCCGGTCAGGCCGAATGAACGCCCGATGCGGATCATCCGGGCGCAGCGCTCCCAGGCTGGCGGATAGTCCGAAAGGGCCGCACACCGATTGCTGGCGACGACGATAGGTGCCTCGTCGAAATAGCGGCCGAGTTCCTCGGCGATACGCCGCGCGAGCTTTGTCGTGCGCTCTTGCCGCTTACCCGTATCATGAGGGACGAGGCAGACGACGCCGCCCTCGACCGCGATCAGGTTTGCCTGGACGGATGCCTGCTGCATGACACGCGAGAGCGTGTGCTCCACATCGACAGAAGCGCCGCCAAATGCCTTCGTCTTATCCGGAAAATCGACGACGATCATCTGCTGAGGCGTTGAGAAGCTGAGCCCGAGCCGTTGAGCCCGCTGGGCGACATCACCGGCATTACGCCACCGCGCCTCCACGATCTCGAAAAAGAGTTCGGTCTGCGTCCGCGTCTCGAAGCGAAACCGGATGAAGCTTCGCATCATCTGCACGCTCAATGCAAACTTGGCGCTGTCGAGCATCAGGAGATCGAGATCGCTGAATTCGCGGGTCGTCGGGAAAATGATGAGCGCCCCAACCAGTTGATTGTCGACCATCAGCGCTTCGATGCGGGCCGTTATTTTGAACCGTTGCGTGCCGTCGTCGAGGTAGAGGCTCACGGCGTCGGCCGTCCCGCGCTCGACGGCATCACGGGCCGCCTTCATCAGCGGCCGGCTAAGAACGGTAGCGGCCGCCTGCTGCCAACCAGCCTCGTCGTAAAGCGCATTCGGCGACCGGCCAGCAACGACCTGATTGGCCGTGAAATCAACGACGACGGCCGGGTTCGGCAACATCTTCCCAACCATGCTGGAAAGCGATGCGACCGACCCGTCGCTCAACACATGTTCGAGCAGCGACGTATGCGCCTCCAGCGCGCGTTCCAGCCGCTGGGCGGATCGCTTCTCAGCTTCGAGACGGTGTTCCCGTTGGACGGCGATGGCGCCGAGGTGGATGATCGTGCCGAGAAAAGCAAGGTCGTCCTCCGACACTTCAGTCACCTCGCGGGCGATGACGCTGAGCACCATCGGGCGGCCCTCAGCATCCCTGCAGTTCATCGGCATGACGAGCACCGTTCGATAGTCGCGCTCGAAGGCCTCTTTTCTGTAGCCCGGAAACTCGCCCGACGCACGCGCGTCCCTGATATAGACGGGCTCATTGCGCTGCAAGGCGATCAGGGAGGGGCTGGTCGCCAGCTCCCACTTGTCGGGCAGCTGCCGCTCGATCAGCGTTGGATCATGGCGCACGATGACATAGGCGTACCCATGCGCAGCGTCGATCCCCATGATTGAGCCTAGGGCCCAGTTCGCATGGCGGCATGCAGCGGCGATGAGCTGCTGCAATGCCGTCTGAAGATCGCTACCGCTGTTAATCTGGCTCGCGATGTCGCGGAGCGACAATATCCGGGAATTCTGATCCAACTGCCTCGCCTCTTGATTTCTATCAATCAACATGCGCGCCGGTAGTGGACAAGTCTACTTCGTTTCGATGGATATCTTCGGCCAAACTTTCTATGAAAGGTAGTATCTTCAACGCCGAGTTCGAGGTCATCGAACTGGCGATGACCTCGAAGCCGCTATCCCATTCAGGCTTCAGTCAACGCCGGCTTTTTCGAGCACTGAGATCGCCAGAACCTTCGCCCCCGTCTTGATGGAAGTCTCCGGGGCCGGAGCGAAAAATGGCGAATGATTGGAGGGAACGGGCCTGTTCTCTTGGCTGGCTTTTTCAACCTGTTCGGGTGAGGTCCCGCCAACCCAATAGAAAATGGAAGGCACGCCTGCTTCTATGAACTCGGGATAGGTCTCGACGCCCAACGTCGGCTGGACCGCGGTCGGGACGTAGACGACGCCGTCAAAGGACGCATCCAATGCCGGCCTGACATCGCCGATCAGCTCTGACGAGTTCGTGCCGGCCACAGCGCCGCCGCCGATGCGCAGCAGTTCCGGTTCCGGCGCCATGGCCGATTGCGCCGTCGTCCTGGCGACGCGCTGCATCGCCTCCAGCAGCAGCTTGCGCGTCTCCGGCGTGGTCGAACGCATGGTCAACTTCAGCTTGGCCTGATCGGGGATGATGTTGCCCGCAGTCCCCGCCTGAAAACTTCCGACCGTAATCACGCCCGGTTCGCGCGGATCCTTCTCACGGCTCACAACAGCCTGGATATCGGTGACGAAACGGGCCCCCTGGACGATCGGATCGATCGAGAGATGCGGAGCGCTGCCATGCGCCCCGCGACCCTTGAAGGTCAAGTCGAACGTATCGGAGTTTCCGCTGAAGGCACCGTGCTTCACGGTTATTTTGCCGGCGGGATCACCGTTCACGTGCATGGCGAAGCCGAAATCTGGCTTCGGAAACTTCTCGAACAGGCCGGCCTTGAGCATGGCCGTTGCGCCGCCGCCGATTTCTTCGGCCGGCTCACCGACGAGGAGCAGCGTTCCATGCCAATCATCCTTCATCTCGACCAGCAATTGGGCCGCCCCAAGCCATGACGCCATATGGATATCATGGCCGCAGCTATGGGCGACAAAGACCTTTGCCGTCTCATCTGAGTTTCCAGGCCATTGGGTTGCCGGCACCTGTACGCGGCTGGCGTAATCGAGCCCGGTCTTTTCCTCCATCGGCAGCGCATCGAGTTCGGTTCGCAGCATGATCGTCGGGCCGTCGCCATTCCTAAAGACACCGACGAGAGCGGTACCCGCACCCAAGCCGACGGCCACCTCGAAGCCAAGCTTCTCCAATTCTGCCGCCAGACGCTTTGCCGTCCGTGTCTCATGAAAGCCGAGTTCAGGATTGGCATGGAGTTCCTTGTAGACCTTCTCGAGTTCCGGATACTTCTGGTCGATGAGCCTATCGAGCCGTGCGCTCGCAGCGTAAGCTGTGCCCGCGGAAAGCTGCAGGACAAGCATCAAAGCGGTCGTGTTCGCCAGTAACGTCTTCATTTGGTTCCCTTCCATCTGGTGGTCGCCTGTTGGCGGAGCCATGATGGGCGGGCGCAGAGACGGGCGCATTCTCACGGACGGAGGAAGACCGATGCCATTTTTTCTCCACTCGGAACAAAGGCCCGAAATTTCCTCCAAAAAGAAGACGATCTAGATTTCGCTCATTGAGCGGAGACGTTCAACGCGGGGATCTCCTTGTCTTTGCAGCAACGACCGGTGCCCACTTCCTCGAAACAGAGGAAGAAATACCCAGGCGAGCCGGTAAAGTTGTCGCAAGTTTCCACTATCAGCGGCCTCCCAATGACACTCGGCATCCGAAAAATTTGCACCTTCCTGGAAGAAACCCTTATCGAAGGCGGCAAGATAGCGCCGCGCCCGGTCAACGTCGTCTTGGTGGCTGCAGTGATCCAGAACCCCTGGGCAGGGCGAGGCTTTGTCGAAGATCTGCGGCCGGAAATCACTCGCATCGCCGGTGAACTTAGCCAGGAGATGACGGGCCGGCTGCTCCGCCAGATGCCTGCGGATAAGGTCGAGGCTTGCGGCAAGGCCGCGGCCGTCGGCATCGCCGGTGAGATCGAACATGCCTCGGCGATGATCCACACGCTGCGCTTCGGCAACCCCTTCCGCGAAGCGATCGGCGGCACGAACTACCTCGAATTTGCCAACACTCGTAATGCGCCGGGCGCTCTGTTGTCGCTGCCGATGATGCACAAGAGTGAGAACGGCAAACGATCGCATTTCCTAACCGCCAACTTCCAGATCGCCGACGCCCCCGGCCCCGACGAGATCATCGTTGCCATCGGCGCTGCCGATAGCGGTCGCGCGCACGCGCGCATCGCCGACCGTTTTCAAGACATCGCGGAAATGGAAGCAGAAAAGGCGGCATTGCTCGGAAGCGCTTGACGCAGACCAGAGCGCGATACCGCCTCAGGAGTTTGCCATGAGACTTGACGCGATCGACCTACGCATCCTCGACGCCATCCAACGGGATGGCCGCATCACCAAGCTTGCACTCGCAGAAAAGGCGGGCCTTTCTGCCACGCCCTGCTGGATGCGGCTACGCAGATTGGAAAAGGCCGGCATCATCAGCGGATATCACGCGCGCCTATCTCTTCGACGGGTAGCCCCCGTCGCAAGCGCCATGGTCGAATTGACACTTGCCAGCCACCGCCAAGTCGACTTCGACAGATTCGAGCGGGTTGTTCGCGACATTCCCGAAATCGTCTGCTGCTGGTCAGTCGGCGGTGGCGTTGACTATGTCCTGAAGATCGTCGCTGCCGACATCGACGCCTACCAGCGCCTGATCGACACGCTTCTCGACTGGGAACTCGGAATCGCCCGCTACTTCACCTACGTCGTCACGAGGACCGTCAAGGAAGACCCAGTTGTGCCAGTGTCGCTTCTCGTGGCGACTTGACCCTTTTGCGAATTGACTTCGCCTTTGCGCAGGCGCCTTCACCTTTTCGGAACAAGACGTTTCCTGCAACTCTCTCGAGGCCATCTTTTCTTGCTTAGATCCCGGAACGATTTCGCGATGCGGGCGTTTCCACGTTGTCTTGATTCTGTTTCCCCAATCAGGGTCAGGCACAAGGCTTCACCAATGTCCCCCAGTGAAGTCTCTTCGATAAGAGCCTCTGGCCTCGTCGTGCCCCCGACGGGGCCATACTTTTTAAGACAGCTCTTTATCGGAAAGCGCTTTGATAGGGCGAGTGCGGCTTCCAGGCTTTGCCACGAAAATTGCAGAAAACGCGCATGGAAACGTAGGGTGCGGGAAAATGTTCCGCCATGGGACTTCAGTCTGATAATCCCTCCGCAATGGTCCTAATACCGTAGCTGCCAACACCAGCCGCCCTAGATTTTCTTTTAGCCCATGGCCAGCTCCCCTGCGCGCTGCGGGCGAACAACGACACCACGGGCGGCCTATCGTCCCTTCGGTTCGCCCTGGTGTCGCTGATGATCGAAGGAACTCAGGATGTACGAGCACCGCTATAACCAACCAGAGCGAAAATTCTCGACAGGGCTTCCGATCGGAGTGATGCTCCTGGCGATGGTCGTCATCGGCGGCTACCTGTTCGTGGGCAGCGCGCTCTCGAACACCCCTCGCCAGCAAGTCGCCACTGTCCTTCCAACGTCGGTCGCACCCTCGAATTAGGCTCTGGCGGAAACGGGGGACCAGCCATGAGACTCATGCACCTGGGACGAGCCCGCCTGGAGATGGCTTTACCCCGCCATCGCCCCCAGCTGCGCCTTGCGAAAGACCCTGATCTGCTCGATCTCTTCGAGGCTTACGCGCTCGCCGCCTCGGCTCTCGACGATCTTTTGCAGGAGTACCCGGCTCGCATCCAGCTGATCACCGAATATCAACAGATCTGCGCCGACTTGCAGACAGAGGTCGTGGTCGTGCTCACTCTCACGGATGAGCGACTGTTTCCATGATCGACCGCGGCCAAGCCCATGCCTTTACGAAGGGACAGGGTTCTCCCTGTCGCACAAAGGGATCGAACCCTGACAAACGAGTACAGCGGAGGGTCGAGCCATGACCGAACGACGCCAGATGGACGCCAGCGAAATACCGGCATTTGTGTTCGACGTCCTCGAAGTAGGCTGCGACATTTGCGCTGTCGGCCACGACAGCTACCTAATTGGCGAAATCGACGAGCAGACCCAAGCGAGCAGAACCCTTGATCGGATACTAGAGAAATACGGAAACCGCGACCCTCTGAGATGGCAAATTGTTGCCTATCTTTGGTCAATCGGCCGCTTCGTGGAGCTTACGTCGGAGCCCACACGGCATTGATTGCACGTAGTGCCAACCACGCTGCCGGCATGTCCCAATGAAAACATGTATCGCCGCGGTTGGCTGGTCCGACCACATCCCGGGGATAGCCGAGAGGGCGGCGTCCAAGCCGTACCCGTCAGGCTCTCTTAGAACCACGTGCCGACAGCCGGTTCTTGCGCGAGAAGCTTCTCTTCGAATGGCTACCGCAGACGGATGCCGTCAATTGCTTCGCACCGACAAGAGTTCCGCTGTCGGGTGAATGAGCCGTTGGAGCAATTGTTCAACTCGCTGGGAACAGGCGCCATGAAAGCTCGTTATATCGGTGAGATACAAGTGAGATACAGAGGAGTCTTTCATGTCCGGTTTCGCAGACCTGCCTCCCCTTGCTGATGACATCGAAGCCGGGCTCGCGGCCTACATGACCGACCCGGAGCTTTCACCGTCCCCTGCCGGTCGAGCCGCCGCAATTGAGACTATTTTGCGCGACTGGCTTGTCGCACATAGTTACATGGGCGCCCCCCCGGATCCCGCCCCCATTCGGTTAGATTCCGAAGGTGTGAATCGAGAAGAAGTCCAGTATCCAGGTTTTATCAAATAGCACACTGACGCAGCTTCGCCTCCCGCCGGCCAAAGTCAAGCAATCGAGCCTAGTCCCGAGCAGGTCCAACTCGCTGGATGCATGCTCCTTACCAAGCGCTATCGAGGCGTTTGCGCACGCGCCAGCGATCGGGCAATGTCGACGATGTCTTTTCCACGACGCGAGGCGTCACATCCGGATCGCCCTTCTCGATAAGCGCGCCGATCTCATCAAGCACTGCAGAGCCCTAACCAGCGGATAGGCTCCCCACTCATGATTGACGGGCAGACTTGACTTCCTTCCGACAACGTCGCCACATCTTCGTCGCTGGCAAACTTGCCTCGGTCGGCCTCGCGCAATGTAGCACTGATATCGTTGATGTCTCGACCGCGGGTGGTGTGGCTGTCATATTTCGCGCGTCGGACAAATGCTTTCGATCCGCAGAGAGGAAATAGACTTATGGCAGATGAGGTCAAATTGGACGACAATCAGGTTACTGCGACCGCTCCGGCGGAAGTGGTAGCGCCTAAGAAGCGCGGACCACGAGCAAAAAAAGTGGACGCTGCCACGGCAGAGTCAAGCCCCGCACCGAGCGCCGGGAAAGGCCGGAAGCGCAAGGAAACTTCGGCCGAGGCGAAAACTGCAAGTCAACCGAAGCGCGCCGCAAGGGCAAACGCCGCGAGGAAGAACGACGACAAGAGGACGGCCGCGCAATCGCAAGTACATGACGAGATCGCGGATCTTCTTCAGCTGGAGAAAGAGAATTCGCGGCTTCGCCGGGAGCTCGGCGATAAGTTGCGGGCCGAGAATGCTGAGTTGCGCAAGCGGCTCGGGCTCAGCTGAGTGTTAATGAAAGACCGATCGTCTACGCGATCGGTCTTCGTCAAAGCATCCTTCGGAGATGGCATGGCGCAATCCTGGATGACGAGATATCATGAAATCACCATGGAAGTTCTTACTTGATCTGACCTCAAGAGGCAGAGCTGTCGAGCCCCGGGAATCCATATCGGAGCCCGTGAGCGAAAGCTCGGATGCGCCCTTGGCAGGAATGGATCCTCCTGCAAGTACTCAAACGACGGATGCGGTCACAAACGCTGCCGACCCGGAGCCGAGCGAAGTCAAAAACAATGTCCGGACCGGCGGAGCAAATGCGGTTGATTTCGAGACCGCCAGCCATAGCACAAACCTTTTGGGCGGTCAGGCGCCCGAGCAGGCGGATCGACCCGCACGCAAACCACACCGACGGCAGACAAGAGACAAGAGATCAAGCGCCTCCGTTGCGGTGGATCCTCGGGTCGAGTATGGCTCACCGAGGCTCCGTGCTCCCAAGCAGCCGATCTCTTTAGCCGATGACGTGGCCGCCCTGGATGAGGAAATAAGAATGCTAAGGCGTCAGCTTTCGGAGAAGCTGGTGCTACAGAACGCCCAACTCAAGAAGATGCTAGAGCGATTTTGACGCTTTACGCGCTGAACCAGCTTTGGTCCCTGGATATCGATGAAGCCACAACAGCGAAAGTTCATTGTCGAAGTGAAATCGGCGCGCCGACGTTCGACAGGTCGACCAGCCTCTATTTGGGGCGACACCGATCTGAAGGCATTTGTGCGTGAGGCGGAGGCCGAAGTCCCACATCTGTTTCTTGCTGAAGCTCGAATTGGTGACCAGCCACCGGAGGTTACGGAACCGCTCAATTCAGTGGCTGCGGCGGTCGATGTTGCCCCAACAACCGCTAGTCAACCAGAAGTGCCAGAAGAGAGTGTCGTCCCCAAGACAAGCTCGGCAGATGCGTCAGCCAACGCCACCTTCCCGGTAAAGCCGCCCGAGCGTTCGAAGCGTCCTCGTTCGACGGGTTTGGCGCGGCGCGTGCCAACAAAGTCAGTGCACATTGCAATTGCAGTCACTGTTGACGAGCTGGCGTCACTCCAGGATGCAAACCTCCGGCTGAAAAAGCGTCTGGTTCGGAAGCTTCGACAGGAAAATGCGGTACTTCAGAGTATGCTGGATCGGTTTGAGGCGCATTAAATGCGAGCTGGATCGCCCCCATCTTGGTCCCGCTTTAAGGAGCGTCGCGATCGACATCTTGCGTCGGTTTAACGGCTTCCTATCTCTGTGGCGTCTTCGACATGGAGCCCCGAGATGAATCGACAGACAACCCGTGCCAGTTCTGAAAGAGAGATCGAAATTCTTCCGCCTGAACGCGAGCCACGAAACACGTCCGATACCGTAGTGTGCCTCTGTTGCCAACAGAAGCACCTCGCCTCACTGATGGATGTCGACGGTTGCGGCATTTGTGAGGACTGCCTCGCACCTCGTTTATCCTGAACCCCACTCGGCGACCTTCTGTGCAAGTGGCTGGGAGGCAGGAAGTACTTCGCAGCGCTATTGGACGCGGCCCGTCAGAGGGCGACGTCCGCGGGCAGACTGCTCCAACTTCGATGTTGCAGCAATCCGGTGGAACGATGACGGCTTACGAAGGGTCCAAAAGCTGATGGCGCCGATGCACCCTCAGCAACTGTTCCCGCGAAATGGCCGATGGGAAGCCATCGGCTCCTACTGCTGCTTGGCGAGCGCGTCGATCAACCCGATCTGAGAACGAACGCCTCTTCGATACTCGTTGATGAGGATTTTCGCTTCCGCTGTGGCGTCTTTTCGGCTGATCTTTTGATGACGGCACCATGCGTCAAGCACGCTCTGGAGCAGCGCAACGTCGTTCGGTGCGATGCTCGAATTCTCCAGGTTCATTTGTTGTTCTCCCAAGACGACAAATTGCCCCGAATGACGCCGCCCCCGGCATCAAGGCGATGATACTCATGGAGCAGCCGTTAGGAAGTAAACGATTGGTGAGGAGCAAACTAAATTCAGTGGCATCGGATCGCGGGTTTCCCGCAAGTCGATTTCCTGTGACTGAGCAGTGCTGCAGGTGCCCGCATGCGTTGTGTTCCGCCATACCGAGACCTAGCTGCGATCCAAATTGAACGACGTTGACCATGGATCCTGAAATGGTCAACGTCGCACCTTGGAACCACAGAAGGGCGCCAGCTAAAAGCAGCCAGCAAACCTGGCAAACTTGCCAGGCCCGTATTTCTACCCGCTTTGACGGCCGGGCGGCTCAGAACTCCTGCCAGTCGCTGCTGACATCGAGTGCTGCATTGCCGTGGTAGGCTGCCGTCCTACGCGTCGACCGATGCGGCTGAGAGCTGTCGTTTCTTGTGGTCGTTCGCCCGTTCGCCAAGGGACTCTGAGTTGCGCCTTGGAGTTTGAATTGGCTGACAAGTCCTCTGAGGCGCACCGCCTCATTCGCAAGTGTGTTGGAAGCCGCATTGGACTGCTCCACCATTGCCGCATTCTGCTGCGTCGTCTGATCCATCGCGTTAACTGCGGTGTTGACTTCGGCAAGCCCGGCGGACTGCTCTTTCGCAGATGTGGCGATCGATTCCATGTGGGTGTTGATTTCAACAATGAAGCCACTGATCGTTTTCAACGCAGAGCCTGCGTCACGGACGAGTTTCACACCGTTGTCCACCTCTGCGGAAGAGTTGTCGATCAGGCCTTTGATTTCCTTGGCAGCCTGTGCAGAACGCTGGGCGAGTTCTCGAACTTCCTGGGCAACGACCGCAAAGCCCTTGCCGGCTTCTCCCGCCCGGGCCGCCTCAACGCCGGCGTTGAGAGCGAGGAGGTTCGTCTGAAAAGCGATCTCGTCGATAACGCCGATGATGTTGGAAATCTGCTGTGAGCTTTCCTCGATCTTTCGCATGGCCTCTTCGGCGTGGGATACGACCTGGGCGGATTCGGCTGCCGAACGGTTGGCGCGGCTTGCAACCCCCTTTGCCTCCTCAGTTCGCTTGGAGGAATTGGCGACGTTGACTGTAATCTGGTCAAGCGCCGCCGCGGTCTCTTCGAGCGACGCAGCCTGTTGCTCGGTCCGTTTCGAAAGGTCGTCGGTTCCGACCGCGATCTCGCGCGTGCCGGTATCGAGGGTCGAAATTGACCCGGAAATCTGCACAAGGGTCGTGCCGAGTTGAGCAACGGACTGATTGAAATCGTGGCGAAGTGTCTCAAAATCCTGCGCGAAGGCATCGTTAATCTGGAAGGCCAGATCGCCTGATGCCAGTCTCTTGAGGCCGGCTGCAAGGCCCGACGTTGCGACGCGCAAGCGTTCAGCGGCATCATTTTCGGCCTTTTCCTGCATCGCAATGCGCTCGACTTCGGCGCGTTTGCGGCTTTCCTGAGCTTCCTGCTCAAGCCGCCGGTTGGTGATCGCGCCCTGGCGGAAGACTTCGAGGGCCTTGCCCATGTCGCCGATTTCGTCGGCATTGCGAGCAAGTTCGATCTGCGCGTCCAGTTGACCCTCAGCAACGAGGCCCATGGAAGTCCCAAGCTTGTACATGCCCCCGATAATTCGTTTGAAGGTGACGAATCCGACGATGAAAAGCATGAGCGCCAAAGCGGACATGGCGATGGTGATGAGCATCCAATAGAACGATGCCTTGACACTGGCCTCGTCGACGGCCGCTTGCGTGCGATGCTCCAGTTTCACATAGAAGGCATCCACCGGCTTCATGATCTCGGCCTTGAATCGGTGATAGTCCGGCGAGTTCAGCATTTTCGTCGCCTTGCTCTTGGCTTCGGGGCCAAGTTTGGCGGCGTTGTCAACGAGCGCCATCGCCTCGGTTTCAAGCTTGATCAGCGCATCAGAGCGCTTTCCCGCCTCGCCGAGGAGGGCGAATTCCTCTTTGGTGAAACCAGCCTGCTGCATCAGATCTTGCATAGAAACAGCCGTTGCGTCAGGACGCGGCTTTGCGTCCCCGCCTGCGACGAAATCCCAATAGATGCGGTGATAGTCTTCGGGCCGCGGTCGCGTTCCATTGCGGATTTCAACGACCGCATTGTATTGGTCCTTGAAGGAAGGGTCCCCCGTCTCGGCGTAGGTACGCACGAGGCGAGTCAAATCATCCGACGATTGCCGGAAGTTGTCAGCCAGCATGTACGAGTGATATTTCTGGTCGTAAGCCCGCGTAACATCAGCTGCTGCACCCGCGTAGCCCCAAAGACTGGTGATGAGGCCAGCCATGGTCATACCGGTGACCGATGCCAGAACGATAAATTGGCTCTTAATTCTCATGAAGACGATTCCTGATGTGGATATCGCTGCTGGCGTGCCGAACTCATTTCTATCGCCAGTGGCCATACCTCACATGAAAGCAGGTGGACCGGGCTGCATTGCCCGAAGCAAGTATCCTATAGAATAAATTGGTTATTGAACGGATAATGGGGTCACTGATACGAGACGGCATCAGCATAGTCAGCAACCTCACCTTTGAGTTGCAATAATTATCAAGTGAATTTGTAGTTTATTCGATTGTGTTAACCGGGACAATTTCCACCCACAAACGGCGAGGAACGCAGATTTTGGTTTCACCGATGGAAAATACAATTTTCGGGCGAGACCTTGTTCTTATGCCCCCCGCAAATATAAACTTGCGCAGCACCGCTCCCCTGGGGCGCCCGCAGGTCGTGGCGCCCATCTTCAAATCGCTCAATTCGAGCGCAAGCGAAGCCGAACGCTTACGCAACCGGCGGCACGCTCATTGCGAGGATAGGAACTGGCGGCGGTTCCAACTGTTTAGTGGAGCGAGCGAGAAACGTTCGCCTTTCGAAGACTGCGTCGTTCTCCCCCTCCCCTAGATTTGATACCGACCCTGCCGCCTTCGTGTAGAGATGAAGTGGGCGTCGCGCCAAACACTCGCCTACCTCGCTATGAGGATCGATGGTCGATGTTGCGCCCGTTGAAGAAAGGAGGTTCCATAACAACCGTGAAAGGTGGCAGGCACAAAGCGCGCTCGCGGATGAGGCACCGCTGGGAGAGCAAGCGCATCATTGAGGAGGTTGGCTGTACATGAAGGCCGCAACGCGAGATCTGAAGGTGTTGGCGGTGTGCATTGGCAAACCCGAAGAAAGACCCGGCAAGAAGATGAAAACCGGGATCAACAAGCACCCAACAGGCGAAACGGTCTTCGTTGGGTTCGAGGGTCTTGCAGACGACGCCGTTTGTAATGGAAAATACCACGGCGGTCCCGAGCAGGCGGTTTACGTTGAAGGAAACCTAACCCGCCTTTGGTGGCAAAGGGCGCTCAACAAGCCTATCAATCACGGGCTATTTGGCGAAAATCTGTGTATTGCAGGTTTGGACAACCAAATCGTGTCGGTCGGCGACCGTCTCCTAATAGGCGATCTCGTGATGGAAGTAACAGCGCCCCGGATGCCGTGCCGAGTACTTGCGGATAGAATGGGAGATCATGGCTTTCCCAAACTATACAAAAAGGTCGCTCGCCCCGGCTTTTACTGCCGTGTTATTCACCCCGGCTACGTCACCGCAGGAGCGCTCGTGCGGTACGTGCCTTACGCCGGAGAGCGCGTCTCGATGACAGAGATGGCAAGACACCATGGCAAGAGGGGGTCGCCAGAACTAATTGCCCTCTATCAGTCCGTGCCGGTGCACGCCAAGCTGCGGGCCTTTCTTTCGAACGGCCTGATCAAGTTTTAGGATGGTACGCAGTGTGGCCTGGTATCCGTCTCTTGGTCGCCCATAGTGCCGCCGGAGGCTCATCCACACTTGCCTCCGACCCCATCCCCCTCCGCTTAACGAGCGCCGGCGCGGTTGAGTCGTTCAGACGGAGCACTTGCTGATCGCGATCGTCACACCGAACGATCGAGGACGTGGGCGACTTTTGACTACTTCTGGGCCTGAACGCGAAGCTCATTCATGTATGCGTCGAGCTTCGTCCGTGAGGGGCCTATGCGTTCCAGGATCTCGCGGGCTTCCAAAGGTTGTAACTTGTAGATGGCAATAAATTCCGTGAGGTCGTAGTGGCCGTTGTAGACTGTCTCGAAAGGTTCGACTGAGCGCGCGCGAGTGGGTTTTGGAGTGACGCATGTTTTCCCAGCGATTGCCTCTTGATTGCCGTGTGTCATCGTTAACTACCGTCCTGCATGTGCTGGTCGCCTCACGCGTCCTATAAGGCCGTGGAAGCCGACGAATGTCGCTCAACGTCGAACAGGCAGCACTTGTTCCGAGAAAATGGCAACGTTGATCCGACAGATTTTTGAACACACCTGCCGCAGTCACGGCGTCTATCGATCCCGTGTTTATTTGGTCGTATTTCCACGGGTGGGGCAATGCGTGAGATGGAAACGGCCACCATCCGATCGCCTGACGAAAGGGGTGATCTGGTGCGGGCTCGCCGACGCAGAAAGACTGGCCGCCCATGTCCATCTGGCACTGTACAAGGGTCGTCGACCCTCATAATGCCGACGCGGGCGTTTTTTTTACAGCGCTGAACGTGCTGAAGATTGCGCCCCAGTCCGGACGAGTACAGGAAAAAGAGTGGGGTACGCTGAGCCGCTGGAAGGGCCCAAGCAAATCCAGCTGTCGTACTACCTTTTGGACGGCTTCGGACATGGTTTGCCCGTGCGGGTGGGACAGACCAAAAGGAACTCGGCCGACCCATCCGTCCGCAACGCCGGCATTTCAGGGCCGAATGAACTCATGCGTATCTGGGGGCTCAAGCGGGCGGCCAACTGACAGTGATGTCTCCGTGGAGGCCCCAGACGCCATAACTCTTTGTCCATCGATTTTGAGACGACGAAGGTGGCGCTTTGAAGGGCCCTTGGCCGGTAGCTGATACCTCCAGAACGGAGTTCTCGCCACCCCGTACGGCGAACGTACTAGGTTGCCGCCCGAGATGACTAGTGCATGGACGTTGAAGAACGAAGCCCCTACCTGTATAGTGTCATCTATAGTTTATTTCTATTTTATCAAACTGTTAGGATACGGAAGGGGGACATCATGCGCCTTCCTGAGGTACTTTGGGCGGTTCCATTATCTGTTCGCTTACAGTCAGGAACGAACCGCCTATTCGCATCAGTTTACGACGCGCTGGATTTTCTAGAGCATGAATGGCCGATAAGGCACGGACAGGGCTATGAACGAGCCGTGACGACATGCCGGGGCGCGCTGAACCGTTCGGTTCCCTCTGCAGTCGCGCGCGAGGCCTTCATTGGTGCGTGCATGGAGGCTAATATGCAAACGTCAGGCGTCGCTGCCCACTATCATGCGCGTTCGGGACCTCACGGCAAGCCACTGGCCTGACCAGGAGTACCGCTTCGGAACTAGTTCCGCGAATCTCCGTAGGCGAGGTCCCGGACGATATCCCAGGTGAAAATCCCGGAGTCCACGGCATCCGTACCGGCGAGATCGACCACGAACGTGCGCTCTCCGCTTGCTTCATTGTGGGTCTTCGCCTCTACCCCTTGCAATCGCCCTCCCGAACTTGTCGCTCGTTTTTCTTCTCCGCGCAACTGTCGCTGAACGGGCCGACGCGGCCATTTGTTCGCCGGCTTGTCGCAAGAACACGCGATCAATAGGTGCAGCACATCCCTCCTCTGCGTCTTTGTCACGTGTTGCGGCTTGAAGAAGCCGGGCACGTCAGCATGCGCCTGTCGTGCCGATTGCAACAGGCGTATGCTTCCAAACGGGGCCATCGTGGCCGAAAATCTCAGGCCGCAAAGATAACCGCGTTGCACTTTGCAACTAGTGAGGAACCTTCTGCTCAATGGCCGAAAAACACATTCATCGCCGCCTCGCCGCTATCGTCGTCGCGGACGTTGTTGGCTACTCCCGATTGATGGAGGAGGATGAAATCGCCACGCTCGCAGCGCTGAAGGAGCGTCGGACGACAATCCTCCAGCCTATCGTAGGTGCGCATGGCGGCCGCATCGTCAAATTGATGGGTGACGGTGTTCTCATTGAGTTTCCAAGCGCGGTCAATGCCTTGGCCGGAGCGATTGAGTTGCAGCGGAAGATGCAGGCCGCCAATGCTGCCTTGCCCGAGACGCGCCATGTCGTCTTGCGCATCGGAATCAATCTCGGCGATGTCCTGATAGATGGCAGCGACCTTTATGGCGATGGCGTCAACATCGCCGCCCGGCTACAAAGCCTTGCCGACCCAGGCGCCATCTACCTGTCCGCGGCGATCCACGACCAAGTCAAGCGGAAGCTCGCGCTCAGCTTCGATGATCTCGGCCCGAAATCCCTGAAAAATATCGCCGAGGAAGTTCATGTATATCGTGTGCTCTACGACCCCGCAGCCTTGAAGGTCTACGGACAAGATACAGAGTTGTCTCTGCCTGCGCGGCCGTCCCTCGCCGTGCTACCGTTCACCAACTTCAGCGGTCAGCCCGAACAGGACGTGTTCACGGATGGTTTGACAGAAGACCTGATCACCGACCTTTCCAGAAATCCCGGCTTGTTCGTCATTGCCCGGCATTCGACGTTTGCTTACAAGGGAAAATCACCTGACGTTCGAGCAGTCGCACGCGAACTGGGTGTTCGCTACATCTTGGAAGGCAGCGCTCGTCGCGCCGGCGGTCGCGTGCGCATCAACGTCCAACTCATCGATGCCGCTTGCGGCGATCACATCTGGGCCGAACGTTTCGACCGAAATCTCGAAGACATTTTCGGTCTCCAGGACGAAGTCACAGACAAGATTGTCGAGGCCCTCGTTGGACGCTTGGCGCGACCACCGTCACGCAAACGTCCGAAGAGCTTGGAAGCATATGATCTTTGTGTCAGGGGGCGAATTCTGATCTCAGCGTTCAACAGTTCCCCAGAAGCGCTGCGCGAGGCCAAGATACTCTTGAACCACGCAGTCTCCATCGATGCCGAGTATGGAGAGGCATTTCGTTGTCTGGCTTTTGTTTATTGGCAATTATGGGCGCAAGGCATCGAACCCACCCAAGAGAACCGCTCAAGGGCCTTTGAGCTAGCTCACAAAGCAGTTGCGTTGGACGAAGGCGATGCTGCCAGTCACTGGTTCGTCGGATATCTATGGGCTTACGAAAAACGCTGGTCCGAATCTGATCAAGCCTTCGCAACCACCTTTACGCTGGAACCAAACAATGCAGATGCCCTAGCCATCCGTTCAGAACTTGTGGCCTTCGCTGGGCGCGGATCGGAAGCGGTCGAACTGGCCCAAAGGGCGCTTCGGCTCAACCCGCACCCGCCAGGCTGGTACTATTGGCAACTTGGATTCGCCCATTACGCTGCTTGCCAATATGAAGAAGCCGTCAAGATCTTGCGCATGGAGGCGATTTACCGCAGCCCCTCACGCCGCATACTGGCGGCCAGCCTTGCCCAACTCGGTCGCACAGACGAGGCAATGCGGGAAGCAGCACTTTTCATGGCAATGGCTCCGAAATTCACCATCTCCCACTGGGCCGCGGCCCAACCTGCTCGCGATCCACAAACAGTCCAGCGCTTTATCGAAGGCTATCGCATGGCCGGATTGCCAGAGTGAAGAAAGCCGAGGTTTCGCGGCGGATCGAGCGGCAAACACCGAACGTCGAGCATTACCAGGAGGAAGACCGGTGCGCGCGAGATTTGCGGTCGCCTGATCGAACGTGCGCCGCCTAGGCACAACGCTCTCGAGCCATGAGAGCGCGTCCGCAGCAGGTAACGTTAGTCAGACTATCTTGGCCGGTGCCAATAGCTTGGCTTGCTCCGGCCGCGCTGAGGTGGTCCAGCATTGCTTTCACGAGAGGTTGGGACGCGGGACGGTTGGATCGACCGTCCTAAACGCTTGCTCGTAGCCGCAGGAAATTCAGCCTCGCGCCGGTGGTAAGCTGGGAATCCGGACATGCGATGATTAGGGCTGGATCTCTCGTGCCATATGACAATGGCGCTAACTCAATCCTTTTCCCGCGGTGCCAGGGCTTCGTTTCTCGGTGACTTGAAATTTGTCATAACTTTCAACGTTGCGAACGTGACGATCGATAGAACGATGGCGGTATCGTAGGATCCGAGCCCCACGGCGACGCCGATTGCGCCGGTCGCCCAGATGCTCGCCGCCGTGGCGGTCCCGCGAGTGCCGAGCTTGCCGACAAGGATTGCGCCGCCACCGATGAAACCGACACCGTTGATCAGACCTTCAACCACGCGCGCGGTGGCCTCGGCGTTGCCAAGTATGACCGTCTCTGCAGCCTGTATAAACCCACATGCGGCGATGGCGACCAACGGAAATGTGCGAAGACCAGCGCTTCGTTCGTTTTGTTCGCGATCCCAGCCGATCGGCAGAGCAAGGATGTAGGCCACCATCAAAGCTGCCAGATGCGGAAAAATGTCGAGTTTCACACCAACAGATAAAAGCCAATCCGTCACACGTACTTCCCCTTAAATGTCGCAGCCGATCAATTGAAGCGCCGACGAGAATGGCCTGCGCAACGGCTGTTTTCGCCAGGTCTCGACCTGAGGTTCAATTGCCGTGGCGGCGGATAACGCCAGCAGCGCGTCTGGAATTATGAGGCGATCAGCGGAAAGACGTTTTCCTGCCCGTTGAAAAGATGAGCGATCGCGCCAAGCCGCCGCATCACCGATTTCATGAGGTAATCTCAGGCGACAAAGATGACAGGCCACGTCGGCCCGCCAATACCTACATCCGCACTTTGGCGTTTTCGCCCATGTCCGGTTTGGCGCTGGTGACGGCTGCCGCTACCATCTTGATGTAGCTGATCACAGTGCCGGGACTGTCCCAGTATTCTGCCGAGCTTGGCGTAACTTTGAGAATGCGAATGGAGGGATCGTCGGGGCTGTCCCACCATGCCTTGGCAGGAGTTGACCAGAGATCCCGGATCTTCTCGCGGTCATTCTGTACCTCGGCTACGCCCGAAATCGACACATACTTTTGCTTCTTCGTGTCGGCGAAAGCCAGGCAGACATTTGGATGGCGCGCGACCTCGTCATCTTTGTGGCTCTTGACGTCGGTCAAGAAATACAGGGCGTTCTCAACCCGCTCGATGTAGGCCGACATTGGCCTGGCCTTAAGGTCCGCGCCGGATTGAGTGGTGAGCATGCAGAACCCGATCTTTTCGGCAAGGTCCCAGACCTCGCCGTTGTCGTCCTCGATGTAAGTCATACGCTTTTCTCCTTTGAGCCAAAGAAAACGACGGCTCTGGAATGACAATCCACGAAACCGGCTCACCTTGCCGGAGCGACAACTGCAGAGGTTGCGCCGCGGCCAGCCGCGCCATTTTAAAGGGCGCGGCCGCCCCTTGGCGATTAGGCCGCCTTGGATCGCTTCGATGTTTTGTTGATCGACGTCACGGCGAGGTTGGTGAGCTTGTTGTTCGTAGCCTTCTCCTGGTCGAGAATCTCGCTCAGAAGTTTGTGCGCCTCATCATGACCAAGATCCTTGGCCCACTCACGAAGAGAGCCATAGCGCGCGATCTCGTAGTGCTCGACAGCTTGGCAAGCGGCCAGTAGTCCGGCATCGAGAGCTGTTCCTTCGGCCTCTTTCATCAAACCGTCGGCCTCCTTGATCAGCCCTTCGATGGCATCGCATTTTTCACCAGACGCCGTCTTGCCGATCGACTTGAAAACCTGCTCCAATTTCTTGATTTGGTCTTTGGTTTCCGAGAGGTGTTCTTCGGCCGCTTTTTTCAGTTCAGCGCTGGTGGCTGCCTTAGCAACCTTTGGAAGTGCCTTGGTGATGGCGTTCTCAGCGAAATAGATATCCTGCAGTGTATGCTCGAAAATTTCAGCCAGCGATTTCAATGGTTCTCTCCTTGGCAGGTGAATGCAGGAGAGAAAGCATTTTACGGAGGAATCGTTCCACTTCTCGTCGCCAAACCATACCATCCGTACGATCGGCACATTTAATCGCGGCGGGCGATCAGAAGCCTCGACACCTACAAACTTGAAAAGAAGCACTGATGATGAGGGCTCACGCACGACCCTTTCAGAGCGCAAACCGCCGGGATCGTTCATGAGACGATGGGGTAGCGCAATTCGCTCACCTGGTCGGTAGGATAAATTCATGCCTTGGAGAACACTACGAACTCGGCGTGAAGAGTTCAGTTGTTCGCACCCGCAAAGACCAGAACACTGGAAGCAATTAAGAACATCTCAAATCTTCGCAGCATCGGGAACAAGCATGGCTGTGCCCCGTTTTGTCGTAAACCCGCTGTAGGCCACGACATCGCACGCAGGCCTGACCATGGATCGTTTCTTTGCAAGGTTCGCCACCGCAACCGCACACGCAACAGGCAGCCCGCTTGCCTTCATCGTCTGTGTGATCACGGTTCTTGCTTGGGCACTGTCGGGCCCCTTCTTTGGCTTCTCCGAGACGTGGCAACTAGTGATAAACACGGGAACAACGATCGTCACGTTCCTCATGGTGTTTCTCATTCAAAATACCCAAAATCGAGATGGGGCGGCGCTGCAGGCCAAACTCGACGAAATCATATTGTTTACGGATGCCGAAAACGAATTCGTCGGTATCGAGAAACTGACGGACAAGGAGCTACAGGAGCTGCATGCTCGATGCGAGAAGGCTGCCCAGCGCTCGCATGCAATGCTTCAGAGCGCCCATGCCGAACGACACGCAAGAGAAAATCGGTCGAAGCCGGCCTTCAATCGAGAGGATATCGAGAATCCGTCTCAAGCAAGCACCTCGGGTCGTTGATAAATGTGGCCCAGTGTCGGACGCCGACAGGCGCGAGTTGTTCTCCATGATCCATGGCGGTCGTAGATGTTCATCCAAGCGACCATTGCGAACGCGATAGCTATCGTGCGGAGGGCAGTAAATTCGGCTTGTTGATCATTATCCCGAAGCCGCCATCATCGTCTGAAAGGAACTCTAAGGAATACCGATCACGACTATCTCGTTCGTTGTCAAAGGGGCAGAGGACGGCTTCTCAGTCCCGCAATATGCAGCCGTCTTCAGCTGCGAGCTAGACGGCCTCAAGGCCACCGAACCGGAACGAACGAAAATCTACTACCTGAATTGAGCAATCAGATGAAAACGTTAGCGATCACCACGGCCGCCATCCTGATGAGCGCTGCATCCAGCTTTGCGCAGTGCAAAGCGAAAGTCGGCACCACAGTCAGCATCGTCAGTGCTCGAAACAGAACACAACGTGCATCACTCTAACCCCCGGTCTTCCGGGGTTTTTTCGTAGCAGCCAACCCGTTATAAGGTTTTGGCAAAGACTTATAACATTGACAAGGCCGCGCATCGTTATAAGGTCTTGGCAGCGACTTATAACAGCGGTGAGATGAGCCAAGATGACTTGATCAGCAGAAGGAAACGGAGCTTCGACCAAGTGATGGCCGAACTTGTCGCCGAGAGGGCCGGCGCACTCGATAAGGAAACACCAATGATGAAAGAGATCGACATCAGCTATCGGACGATGTTCGCGGAGCTGGCGCAACGGACGCTCGATGCTCAATTCGTGGCGGACTTCCCCTTGGAGGGATGGTTCGTGAGCGTGACCGTCAAAGATCGCAATTACTGGTATTTTGATCTCCCTACCCCCGAGGGCAAAGACAAGCGAAGCTACGTCGGTCCCGCGAGCGACGAAGCGATCACGGAGCGGGTGAAGGCCCACAAGGAAATCAAGGACAAAATCCGGGAGCGGAGGCGCATGGTGAGCACGCTGCGCCGCGCTGGCCTCCCCGGCCCCGATCAGTTTGCGGGCGACGTCACGAAAGCCCTAGCCGACGCCGGATTGTTTCGGTTGCGGGCCGTGCTTATCGGGTCAGTCGCATTCAGCACCTATGCGGGGATGCTAGGCGTCCGCCTTCCCTCGGCGGTTATGCAGACAGGCGACGCGGACTTCGCGCAGGACTTCGCAATCTCGGCTGGGGTCCAAGACAGCCTGCCGCCTATCCTCGAAATCCTCAAGTCGGTCGATCCCGACTTCCGAGCGGTTCCGCACCAGGCTGACAAAGCCAAGGTGGTGGCCTTCCAGAACGCCAAGGGTTATCGGGTGGAGTTCCCGACTGGAAACCGAGGATCGGACGAATATACTGGCAAGCCGTCGCCCATGCCCGCCCTCGGCGGCGCGTCGGCGGAAAACCTCCGGTTCTTGGACTATCTCATCTACGAGCCCGTCCGGACGGTGCTTCTCTTCCGCGAGGGCGTGAACGTCCTTGTCCCCGCTCCCGAGAGGTATGCCGTCCACAAGCTGATCGTGTCTTCGCGTAGGCTGACGGACACGCTAGGACGCGTGAAGGCGGACAAAGACCTGTCGCAGGCCGCCTTGCTCTTCGAAGCGCTTGTGGAGACGCGCCACGGGGACGAACTGGCCGATGCGTGGGAGGAAGCATGGGAACGTGGAGATGCGTGGAAAGAGGGCATTGTCAGCGGCCTATCGAGACTGCCCAAGAACGGAGTGAAAGCCCTCGAAAAGGTTCTCGGTCCCGAGGTGGTGGAAAGCCTGCTGAAAAGGTGATCGACAGATGAACGCGAACCTTAGCCCTTACGACCCCGGCCCTCGCCAGCGTTGCGGCAAGCCGTCGGAAGTCGTCCTGAAGGTCAGCCAGCAAGTCGTGAACGGCGAGGACAAGCATCTGCCGGATCGCCGGCTGTGCCTCGGTCTGCTGCGAGATCGAGAGGAAAGAGCTTTGGGAAGCGGGAGTAGGGCCTCGAGAACCTCTCAAGGCCGCCGACGCATGCGGGCGCGGTTTCGTACGACAGACAAAAGCACGGTCGATTGCCGGCGATGGTTCAGACCGCCTCATCATCCCTTGCCGTCAGAGTTTATCCCTTTTCAAGCAAGCGAGCTGTGCGGTTACGAGCAAAGACATTAGCGATCGGATGTGAGTTATCGGGATGGGCGAGAGTTGCTTGAGTTGCGAGATTACGTCGGGAAGACGAACAGTCCCTGGAGGCGCGGTCCAAGAAACACGCTTTTTCCATGCTCACCAGGACGTCGCCTATCCAATCCCCGGGCAAATCGTCGTCACCGCAAAGAGGCATTTTTGCTTTTTGACGGAAATGAGCCAAGCCGAAACATCGGAATTTCTGCCACTGGTCCAACGCATTAGACGTGAGCAGGAGCGCCAACTGGGTATCGAGCACGTGTATTACATCTACAATGAAGACACGACACACCACTTCCATCTTTGGATGGTGCCGCGCTACCCATGGATGGCACGTTTTGGAAAATCGATCGAGGCGGTGCGACCCGCCTTGCGCCACGCGCGTGAGCAAATGAGTTCTGAACACCACTTGGCCGCAGTAGCAGAAGCGGCCGCAAAGCTGAGGGAAAGCTTGGCCCGAGAGGTGGAAGGTGACTGACAAAGCGAACGACGCGCAGTTAGCCCCAACCGACGTGCGCCGTCCTTGGGCGGTCGTCAAGTTAGTCCCTTGGGATCAGAAACAGACGCCGACCTCACTCAACCAATTCCGATGGACACTGTGACCGGTATTTAAGGCCTGAAACGACCGCTTCGGTCGCACGCGAAGCCCTTCCGCCACGTCATCGCTCCCAACCAAAATCTCGCACGTTTCCTAGATCGTCCGCAATCCAAGGATGTTTCTAATTCAGATATAGACAACCACAGGTGCAGATGATTATATCTTTGAAGGTTGTATTCTTCGTTTTCTCTACTAATAGGAGCATTCTTTGGAAGATGCAAGTTTAATCATCAAGATCATATTGGGGTTCAGCGTGATAATAGCGGCGGTTCTGGTTCTCTTGATGCTAGCCCCTGCTTAAGCCCCTTCCCCAACGAATAGCGGCGTCGAAACCAAAATCCGACAACTTAAAAGCCGAGTTTCAGGTCAGGGTCCGCCGTTCCGCGGATTTTGCGAAAGGCAGACCCGAAATCGTCGTCGAGTGCGGAGACCTCGCATCGCGCTGCAGACAACGCGAACAACCGATTGACGCCTAGGTGAAGATATCGATAAAACGCCCCATCGAATTTGCTCGCTAGCTTTGGTTATAGCGCAATTGGCTTCGCGCTCTGAACGAACCTTCCTTTCAAAATCGCTATCAGGCCTCAAGTTTCGCGCGGAGGCTCCCAGTATCCTACGGAAGGGCTCGTCATGATTGCCGGCACAGTCAAATGCTCCAGATAAGGCCTTGGCGTCATCCAACATGCAACGGCGGCGTCGGCCGGTCTGCCGCTATTCCGCCGGCGAACGCGCTGCTATGAGCGATCACGTCGAAGGCCGAAACATGATTTCGAAGGCGAGCGAGATCTCGGCCCAAAATCCCAGTTTGCCTGTTGCGTCCATAGCAATGTCTCAAGGCGACTATGTCACACAATCAACTAGGAAGACGCCTTGAAGAATTCCAGAGTCAGCCCGCTTTCCGGCCACGGCGCGGCAGCAACCGTCGACCGTGAAAAAGCCTGGCTAAAGATCCTGTCCACCTATCGACAGCCGCATATCGGCCGCAGCACCTTCGAGCTGACGGCGACCCTTGTGCCATTTGTTCTGCTGTGGGCAGGAGCTTGGGTCTGTTTGCACTTCGAGTACTGGCTCGGCGTGGTCCTTATCGTCCCTGTTGCGGCGGGATTTCTCCTGCGCTTGTTCATGCTGCAACATGACTGCGGACATGGTTCGTTTTTCGGGCGGCGCAGCCTGGATGACTGGACGGGCCGAATGATCAGCGTTTTGACACTAACGCCTTATGACTACTGGCGCCGCGCCCATGCCGTACACCATGCTTCGGCAGGCAACCTCGACGAGCGAGGTGTCGGTGACATCACCACGCTTACCGTTGCCGAATACGACGCCCTCACGCCAGGAGGACGGGTTCGTTACCGCCTCTACCGGCATCCGCTCGTGATGTTCGGCATCGGTCCCGCCTGGCTCTTCCTGTTCAAGCAAAGGTTGCCGTTCGGAATGATGCGCTCTGGCGCTCTTCCGTGGGTTTCCACCATGGCAACGAATGTGGCGATTGCCGCACTCTCGGGCATTCTTATCTGGGCAGTGGGTGTCGCACCGTTCCTCCTGATCCATCTGCCGATCGTCCTTCTTGCTGGGGCTGCAGGTGTCTGGTTGTTTTATGTCCAGCACCAGTTCGAAGACACGCACTGGTCAAGGCCACCCGAGTGGACGTTCCAATACGCGGCCATGCATGGCGCCTCGCACTACGATCTGCCGCAGCCCTTGCGCTGGATCACCGGCAATATCGGCATGCACCATCTCCATCACCTGTCGAGCCGAGTTCCCTTCTACAGGCTTCCTGAGGTCATACGTGATCATCCTGAACTGGGAGATATGGGCCGCATCACCATCAGGCAAAGCCTGGGCTTGGTGAAGCTCGTCCTTTGGGACGAGGCCTCCCACCGACTGATATCATTTCGAGAAGCAGACGCGCGCGAAACTGTGGCACGATCGGCTTTGCCGACACCTGCTTGAGCGCACCAGGCGCCGGCCGCGGCACGCGGCCAGCCCCCGTTCTCCCCCGGCTTGACCCGTCAAAAGAGCCGCTCGCCAAGAGGTTCAGCGTAGCGCCCGCCAGCGTCCAGGAACGTTATCCAACTAGCCGCTCCGGTCGCTTTCATCGCACCATCGTCGCGCCCAGGCTCCATCGCCTGCTTGCAACGGGTCGACCTCACGGTTTTTTTGCTGATCGACAAAGCAAGACCGCTCGAAATGTTAATTTGGACAGCTCCGTCTAGCTGCACAGCGTATTGCGGCAGCACGCCTGCAGTTTAGAGAACCGTTTTCACCAAGCGCGGATCACTTTAACAATCGCACAATGCTCCTCGGCGCCGTACCCCGCGTCTGTAGCGTTGCGAAAGAGATCAGAGGCAAAGGCGGGAAACGCGGTGTTGATGTTCAAATCATCCGCTATCTCGACGAGCCGCGTGATATCCACGCCGACCGACCTGATGGTGCTTTGGGGATCAGCAAATCGGTTTCCTTCGATGGCTCGACCCATGTGGCGCAGGTCGTCCGCAAACATCGGTGACAGGCTAGCTATTGTTTCGCCAAATTCCGCGACATCCATTCCTTCCGCAGCACACATCGCCGCCCCGTGGCTGAAGCCAATCCAGTGCCCGGCAAAATAGGCAAGAGCCGCATTAAAGAGAACCTTTGCGCGGCTTATATCGTTTCCGACGTGAGTAAGATTTGGAGCGAGCAGCCTTAAGCTCGCTTCGAGCGAGGTGAAGACACTTTCTCGTCCGGCGATAACGATCGAGGCCTCAGGTCCACCGATCTGACTTGGCCAGGCAGAAATCGCGCCGTCAAGATAGCTTCCTCCGCGGTTCGCCACCCATTCTTCAAGCTGACGCGCTTGCTTCGGCGTGCCCGACGTGAGTTGCACGACGGTCTTTCCTTGGAGCAAGTCTGTCGCGCATGCGTCGAGGACCATCGAGGTTGCCGCGTAGTCTGACAGGCAGACGATAAGTGTGCTGCTGGCGGCAATAGCAGCGGACGGCGTTTCCGCCCTCGACGCGCCGAGGTGCTCCAAGGCCTCTGCCTTGCCTGGAGTTCGGTTCCAGACTGTAACGCTCCTTCCCGAAGTTATAAGCGCTTTGGCGAGCGCGCTGCCCATGCGCCCCAGCCCGATGACAGCTACTTCACTCATCACTTCACCCTTGACCGGTTAGTTACACTATGTAACTTACATATTGTAACTTTAGGTGCAAGGGGTAACCGTGAAGCTCAAGAAAGATATGCGTCGCGAACAAATGCTTGATGTCGCGATGCAAATTGTCCGGGATCAGGGCGCGGATGAACTGACGCTCGGGACCTTGGCTGCAAAAGCAGGGGTCAGTCGTCCGATCGCTTACGGACACTTTTCTACCCGGTCCGGACTTTTGCTGGCACTGTTCAAGCGGCTGGAGGAAAACTATGTCCACCGTCTCCGCTCCGCGCTTTGCGAAGCGCCAAAGGAGCTCACCGCCGTAGCTGACATTATCAGCAAAGCATACTTCAATTGCCTTGCCGATTTTGGCCCAGAAGGTCTCGCAATATCCGCGGCGCTCAAAGGGACAGAAGAGATGGCCGCGCAGCAACGGCTCATGATTCGCGCATACATAGATTTGATGTGTAATGCCCTTCGGCCATTCTCAGAGCTGGAAGTTGGCCATATCCATCCTGTGTGCGTCGGTCTGTTAGGTGCAGCGGAGGCGCTTGCTTCCGAAACGCAAACCGGCGCGATATCTGAGCGGGTCGCCACGGCCGTTCTGGCGGCGCTCATCATCAAAGGGGTCGCAAGTGAGCCGAGCAAGGTTGGGTGAATTTTACCCATGAGGCTTGAAGCCTCAATATCCTAAACCGGCTGGCCGACGCAGGATGCATCGTCAGGCGTCAGCAGTCTTTCGCAGCCGCTACGGTCATACGGCCGATTGATGCACGACGGCTCGTATCATCCACCGAACCACCCGCGATTGCCCTCTACAGAAACGCTGCTTCGTCTATCAGCGAGCGGGTGCTGCGGCACAACAATCGACGCGGAAAGGCCAGCGTCAATAACGACTAAGCGAAGCCCCGCGCGACAGGTCGGCTGTGCACTTTTACGATGGAGCGCATGGCCCGTTGTGCATTTCCAAGGAAACCGCCCTCGCGACAGTACCCACCTTGTCCCTTGGTGTTTCCTTGGCCGTTGGTCCGAGGAGCATATTTCAGGTTTCACGCCAAGCACCCGGGAGTATGCTGACAACAGACAATTCGTACTTGCCAATCAGCAAGCAACCTCTCGGCGTTTTCGAAGGGCTGCCTCCAAGGAGGTGCACAATGAGAGCCGCGCCATCATCCATTTATCTGATTATTCTTGCGACAATCTCAGTCGGAGTCGTCCGAACGGACGCTCACCAGGCAAAGACCGGCTGGACCTATCCTCTGGCGTGCTGCAAGGCCCATGAGGCAGGTGGCGATTGTGCTGCCATCCCCGCGCCCGACATTTTGCGAGGGGCTCGTGGTTTTTCCGTTTTCTTGCATGCTGGCGACCACCACATGGCAAGACGACCGCACGTGTTCTTTATCCCCTATGGCGATGAGATCCCCTCGGGCGATGGGCAGTATCATATTTGCCTTCATCCGACGGAAGACGACGTGAACTGTTTCTTTGCCCCACCTGACAGCAGCTAATGCGAATACGCCACCCCGGAGTTCAACCGCTCGAGGTCGCCCGCGTCCGTCATTCGCGGGCGCGATATCGAGGCGGTCCTCGCTGCCGTGACCGTAACCGAAACATCGATCCGAGGTTTCGGCAAATAAAGCGCGAGTCTCGCAACCTCATAGCTCGTGCGACGATCAAGGTAGCTGCTGAAGTTGACTTCGTACCAGCAAGACCCAGGCTCATCACACGACGCGAACAATTCCACCTGAAGTCACGCAACGGGATCTTTGATTGCGGTCCTTGCTAGTGATTCTTGATTAATTGCACCCCATCGCAGAACGCAATATTTTATTGCGTCGATGAGACGGGACGTCCACGGCCAGCGCTGCCGAACAGTTTCGGGTTCCGCACCAATCCCAGATGCCGTTCGACGACACGATCCACGAGGAGACGAGCGATGGGCACAACGACACCGAACAACATCATGCAGGTCGGCATGGGGTTCTGGGCGTCCAAGGCCCTGCTCAGTGCGGTTGAACTCGGCGTCTTCACCGAGCTTGCGACTGGCCCGGCCGAACTGCCGGATCTGCAGGCCAGGCTGAAACTGCATCCCCGCTCGGCCCGCGACTTTCTCGACACCCTGGTCGCGCTGAAGCTGCTCGAACGCGAGGACGGCCGCTATCGTAATGCCCCTGACACGGACCTCTTCCTCGATAAGGCGAAGCCATCCTATATCGGCGGCATCCTCGAAATGGCCAATGCCCGGCTCTACGGTTTCTGGGGTTCGCTGACCGAAGCCCTGCACACTGGAGAACCACAGAACGAAGCCAAGCACAGCGAAGATTTCTTCGCCGCGATCTATGCGGAACCGGCACGGCTGCGCGGGTTCCTCGAGGCGATGAGCGGGATCAGCGCCGGCGCGGCGCAGGCGATCGCCGCCAGGTTCGACTGGTCGAAATACACGACCTTCGCCGATGTGGGCGCGGCGCAGGGGATGGTGCCGGTGGTGATCGCGCGAGCGCATCCGCATCTCAAGGCCATCGGCTTCGATCTGCCCGCCGTGCAGCCGATATTCGACGACTTCGTCGCCCGGCAGGGCCTTACCGACCGCATCACCTTCCAAAGCGGCAACTTCTTCGACGACCCAATGCCCAATGCGGACGTGATCGTGATGGGGCACATCCTGCACGACTGGGATCTTGCCGAAAAAAGGAAGCTCTTGGAAAAAGCGTTCGCTGCGCTGCCGAAAGGCGGAGCCGTGATCGTCTACGACGCCGTCATTGACGACGAGCGCCGCTTGAACGCCTTCGGCCTGTTGATGAGCCTGAACATGCTGATCGAGACCCGCGGCGGTTTCGATTATACCGGCGCCGACTGCCAAGCCTGGATGCGCGACGCCGGTTTTGTGTCCACGCGCGTCGAGCCGTTGCTGGGGCCGGACTCGATGGTGATCGGCTTCAAGCCCGGTTGATCGGAAACCAAACCCCGACCGTTGTTCCGCAAGACCGACCACTGGAGCAATTTCGATTGCCGGCAGCTGACAACGCCGTTGCTCAATCTGACTTTTGAACAGTCGCCGCAAAAGCGCCGCTACCAGCAGCCGACGTTTCTTGAAGTGCCGTCGGGAAAACCGAACCGCCTGCGCAATTCCCCAAGCAGCTAAACATGCAAACCCTCAAATATACCCGAGGGGGCCGCTTGACTCCCTCAGGCCGCGCCAGTATCAAGTTGTAGGCCTAACCCTACAATTGGATGCCATGCACCAGTCTCAGTCAAAACCAAGTCCCGCACTGTCGTTGTCGGATCTTCCCGCTCCCGATGTCGTCATTCGCCGGCTGAAACACCCCGGACGCTGGATCAGCGGCGGTCTCGTCATCCTGCTTCTGGCGGTGATCGGACGCGCCTTCGCCGTCGGGCAGATCCAGTGGAGGGTGGTCGGCGAGTTTCTGACGGCCGGTGTCATCATCACCGGTTTCGGCTGGACGCTGCTCATTTCGGCCTGCGCGCTGGTGCTCGGCGTGCTGCTCGGCTTTGCCTTCGGCATCATGCGGCTCTCGGAAAACCCGATCCTGCGTTTTGCCGCCTGGCTCTATGTCTGGATCTTCCGCGGTACACCGGTGCTGCTCCAGCTTCTCATCTGGTTCAACATCGCGCTGATCTTTCCGAAGCTCTACATCCCAGGTCTTATTGACGCCCGCATGGTCGATGTGGTGACACCCTTCGTCGCCGCGGTTCTCGGTCTCGGCGTCAATGAAGGGTCGTACCTCACGGAAGTCGTGCGCGGCGGTATCGGTTCGGTCGACAAGGGTCAGAAGGAGGCGGCCCACACTCTCGGCATGACGCCCGGGCAGACGATGCGGCGCATCATCCTGCCGCAGACCCTTCGGCTGATCCTGCCCGTGCTCGGCAACAGCGCGATCGGCATGCTGAAGTTCTCCTCGCTCGCCGCCACCATCGCCATGGGCGAGATGCTGAACGCGGCCCAGCGCATCTACTTCATCAACGGCGCCGTCATCGAACTGCTGTTTGTCTGCGCCGTCTGGTATCTGGCCGGAACCACGGTTCTGTCCATCGGCCAGTATTATCTCGAACGCCACTTCGGCCGCGATGCCGCAACGACAACCACCGAACGCCGCTGGTTCAAAGCCTGGGCGCGTCGTCCGGCCGTCACGGGTGAAGCATGACACTTGCAGTTAAAGCGGTCGGTATCCGCAAGAGTTTTGGCAATCACGAGGTGCTGAAGGGTCTCGACCTGGACGTCGCCTATGGCGAGGTTCTCTGCATCCTCGGACCCTCGGGCAGCGGCAAGAGCACGTTCCTGCGCTGCATCAATCACCTGGAAACACCGAATGGCGGCTACGTGTGGGTGGACGGCGCGATCATGGGCTACGAGCTCAACCGCGGCGCGCTGCAGGAATTGCCGGTCAAGCGACTGCGCGCCCAGCAGAGCCAGCTCGGCATGGTGTTCCAGCACTTCAATCTGTTTGCGCACCGCACCGTGCTCGGCAACGTCACCGAGGGACCGATGGTGGTGCGCGGTCTCAGCCGCGCCGAGGCCGAAGCCCGCGCCATGGCCCTGCTCGAGCAGGTCGGCATGGCGGCCAAGGCATCGAGCTACCCGTCGCAGCTTTCCGGTGGCCAAAAACAGCGCGTGGCAATCGCGCGGGCGCTCGCCATGGAACCGCGCGTCATGCTCTTCGACGAGCCGACCAGCGCGCTCGATCCGGAGCTCGTCGGTGAGGTGCTGGAGGTGATGCGCAATCTGGCGCGCGGCGGCACGACGATGATCGTCGTCACCCACGAAATCGGCTTCGCAAGAGAAGTCGCCGACCGCGTCGTGGTGATGATCGACGGCGAAATCCGCGAGAACGGCGCACCTCAACAGGTCCTTAGCAACCCCGGTGATGCGCGTGTGCGCAGTTTTCTGAGCCGCGTGCTTGCCTGACGACAAGAGTTCAAAAAAGGGAGAACAGGAAATGAAACGATTGCTGCCGATGGCTCTGGCGCTTGCCTCCGCCACCTTCATCAGCCTTGCCGCAGGGGCTGCTGCCCATGCCGCCGACGAGAAGCTGGCCGCCGCCCTGCCGGATGCCGTGCGCGACACCGGCAAGCTGAACGTCACGATCAGCCTTGCCTATCCGCCGATGGAATACAGCGACGCCGGCTCGACCGAACTGAAAGGCTTCGACATCGATCTTGCCAAGGCGATCGCCGAGCGCCTCGGCCTGACGGCGGAATTCCAGAACGTCGAGTTCCCGCAATTGATCCCGCAAGTGGTCACCGGCCGCTCCGACCTGATTATGACCGCCTTCTCCGACAAGGTGGAACGCCAGACGCAACTGGACTTCATCGACTACTTCAAGACCGGCAACGTCTTCTATTCGACCGCCGACCACCAGGGTGAGATCAAGGCCGAGGCCGACCTCTGCGGCAAGACGGTTGCGGTCGCGACCGGAACCAGCTGGGTCACCTGGGCGGAAAACCTTGGCAAATCCATCTGCCCGGCCGACAAGCTGATCACCGTCATTCAGATCCCGACCCAGGCCGAGCACATCATGCAGATCCGCCAGGGGCGTGCCCAGGCTTCCGTCATCGGCCTTGAAGGACTGCTCGACCTGATGAAGCAGGAGCCGGACAAATTCTACCAGATCGGTGAGGTTGGCGAGATCAACCACTACGGCATTGCCCTTGCAAAGGCCAACACGCAACTGCGCGATGCAATCAAGGGCGCGCTCGACGCCATGAAAGCCGACGGCACTTATGCACAGATCCTCGACCGCTACGGCTTGAAACAGGCGGGTGTCGAGGAGTTCAAGATAAACGGAGCCACGAAGTAACAGAACCGCGCCGGAGCCTGCCTTGACCCATCCCCCTATGCCAGACGCCTCAACCGCAACGGGCGAACGCCCTGACGATCGACTGTCGCGGCTGCGCCTCGATCTCTATTCGAGCGAGCAGCTTTACCGGCAGCTCTATCGGGCGCTGCGCGCCGCGATCCTGAGCGGCGACTTTTCCGAAGGTGAAGCCATTCCCTCGGAGAACCAGTTGCGCGACCAGTTCGGCATTGCCCGCACGACTGTGCGCAATGCGATGGCGCTTCTGGTTTCGGAGGGCCTCGTCCAGCAGGTTCGCGGCCGCGGCACAATCGTCTCGCACCGACCGATCAGCCACAACATCTGGAACTTCGGCAGCTTCACGGAGCTTGCCCGAAAACAGGGCCAGCGCCCGGTGACGCAGGTGCTGGAGCACCGGGCAGACAACGGCCAACTCGTGCTGGTGCGCGCCCGCGGGCTTGCCAACGGCGACAGCGTGACATGGCTGAACGTCGACACGTCCGAGCTCGATCTCGCCCTTTATCCCGGGCTTGATCGATACGACTTCGCGTCGCAATCCCTCTACGAGGTGTTGCGCCGCGACTATGACCGTCACCCCCTGCGTTCGGAACTGCTGTTGACCGTCGTGCCGGCTTCCGATCGCCTGCGGGAGGTCTTTGCCCCGGCGCAGGACGTGCCGGGCTACCTTTGCGCCAGCGGGGATGTGCTCGACGCGGACGACCGGTTGGTCGAGCGCACGTCGATCGTCTACTCGCCGGCAGTCCAGATGAAATTTGCAACGCGCTGGGGCCGCAAGACCGCGCCGCACGGCGTGCAGGAGACATGACATGAGCCGCTTCGGCGACACCTTTACCATCCAAAAACCGATCCTCGGCATGCTGCACCTTGCCGGTGACGGCGCTCAGGCCAAGCTTGCCCAGGCCGAAGAGGAAGCCCGCATCATGGCCGGCGAAGGCGTCGATGGGCTGGTGGTCGAGAACTATTTCGGCGATGCCGAGGATGTCGAACGGGTGCTAGAGCGGATCTTCCACCTCGACCTCGGAACGCGCATCGGTGTCAACGTCTTGCGCGACGACTCCCGCGCCTTCGCGCTCGCGCGGACCTATCCGGTCTCGTTCATCCAGGTGGATTCCGTCGCTGGCCACCTGCCGCCCGAAGCAGACGTCCCCTTTGCGACCGAACTTCAGACCCGCCGCGACGGTGTGACGGCCCTGCTCCTCGGTGGTGTCCGGTTCAAGTACCAGCCGGTCCTATCAGGCCGGCTGGAGGAGGAAGACGTGCGCATCGGTGCGTCGCGCTGCGACGGGCTGGTCGTCACCTCGGACGCGACCGGCCAGCCGACCGACTTGGAGAAGGTGGCGCGATTCCGCGCTGCGACCGGTGGCGAGACGCCGCTCCTGATCGGCGCCGGCCTCACCGAAGCCAACGCCACCGAGCAATTGGCTCAGGCCGACGGCGCCGTCGTCGGCAGCTGGTTCAAGCACGATCACAAGGACACCGGCCGGGTCGAAGCCGCCCATGTCGCAGGCTTGATGCGTGTCGTGCGCGCGATCAGGAGTGCGGCATGAACGTCGTCCACGCCCGGCCGGTGACCCCGGACAATTTTTCCCGCTACGGCCGGGTGTACGACCTGACCGGTGACACGGACGGCAAGGTCGTCTGGACTGTCGGCGACGGCTGGAACGACGGCTTTACGAAAACGCCGTTGATCGACGGCCGCGGTCATCTCGGCATCACCCGTGGCGGACAAGCGCCCTGGGACTGCCGCGCGATGGAGCGGCACCCGCTGACCGAAGAGGCGATCTTCTGTCTCGCTGAACCGGTTGTCCTTGCGGTTGCGCCGGCGTCGGATGGCGAAGCACCTGATCGCGACGAGATCGAAGCCTTCGTCATCGCGCCCGGGCAGGCTGTCGTCATGGATCGCAATGTCTGGCACGATGCCTGCCGCGGCGTTTCCGGCCCCGCACCCTATTACTGGATGGCCGTCTGCGGCCTCGGCGAAAGCCCATGGGTAGCAGTTTCGGGCGGTCCGATAAAGGTGTCGGCGGCAGCGGGCGCGGGACTAACCTTATGACTGCATTCTTCATTGGCGATGTCGCCCTCGACGAATACTACACCGCCGACCGCTGGCCCGGCCGCGCCGACAAGGGCATGGTCAAGGAGCTTCCGGCCGAAGCCGGCGGCTCCATCGCCAACGCCGCCGTCGTGCACGCCGGTCTTGGCGGCGATACGCAGTTCATATCGCTGCTCAACGACAGCCCATTGTCCGAGCGCCTGATCGCCGATCTCAGGCAAAATGGCGTCGGCGTCGATCACATGCTGATCGATCCGGCCATTCCGGAATCGCGCAACTTCATCTTCCTCGTCGAGGGCGAGCACATCGTGCTCACCGTCGAGATGGGCGAGCAGCCGATGTGGCTTTCAGGCGCCAGTCTGAAAGCGTTGCGCCAGCCGGGTTACCTCTACACCACGCTCTATCGCGTCCGCCGTCTGCACGCCAAGACGCAAAACGGCGTTCTGAAGCAAGCCGATCTCCTCAGGGACCTGCATTCCAACGGGCGCCGGGCGATCTTCGATCTCGACGTCGGCGGCTGCACGCCCGAGGACATGCCCTATCTGACCGGCGCGACTGTCGTCATCTTCAACCAGATCGGTTTCCACACCGCTTTCGGCCACGACGACATCAACCTCATCGGCGACTGGATGCGAGAGCACCAAATCGACCGAGTGGTGCGGACGCTGGCCGCCGACGGCGCGGAGGCTCGCAACCATGAAACGGTCTTGCGCGTGCCCGGCTTTACTTTGAAAGTCGTCGACGTGACTGGTGCCGGCGACACCTTTGGTGGAACGCTCACCTGGTGCCTGTCGCAGGACCAGAGCTTCGAGGAGGCGCTCGACTTCGCAGTCGCGGCCGCTTCGCGCGCCGTCACCATCCATGGCCCGCGCGCAGGCAAGGCGACACCCGAAGATGTCCTTGCCTGGCGCCGGCGGCACCGCCACCAGGATCGCTGAACTGGCCTCATGGAGCGCACACGAACCGCAGGCCCTGCGGTTCTCCCGAACCATGACAAACACAAGCGTTTGGCCGATCACGGGGCGCACCTACCCGGATTTCCCGTCGCCGTTTGCATCGATCACGACGCGTACCGGCCCACCGTCTGGTCGTGCGGCATCGGCGGGAGGCCGGGCGCAGAAGGCCATCGAAGGTAGCACGCGGCGATCGAGCCGCAGGACACTCCTCGAGCCCGTTGGTGTGTCAGCTTTGCGATATCAGTTTGCTCGAAGGGCTGCGGCGATGGTCGCATATATCGTTTCGACCTCGTCCTTGCCGATCGTCAGAGGCGGCGACAAGACGATCGTGTTTGCGACCGGACGAATGAGCACGCCGCGTTCGAAGCAGAATTCATAGACCTTCTTGGCGAGTGTCTTGCCGACGGCGGCGTTTTCGCCAAGCTCGATGCCCGCAAGCAGACCGAGGTTGCGGATGTCGACGACACCGGGCAGCCCCTTCAGGCTGTGCGCACATTGCTCCCAGTGCGGTTCGAGCCTCGCTGCCCGCTCGAAAATCCCCTCGGAAACATAAACGTCCAACGCCGCCAATCCGGCGGCGGCCGCCAGCGGATGGCCGGAATAGGTATAACCGTGGGAGAGTTCGACCGTACCTGGTGCCGCCTTTGAGGTAATCGCATCGTAGATGCGATCGCTGGCAATGACGCCGCCCATCGGAACCGCGCCATTGGTCATGCCCTTTGCCACCATCAGTAGATCGGGCTTTACCGAAAAGCGGTCGGCCGCGAAAGCATGGCCGAGCCGACCGAAACCGGTGACGACCTCGTCGAAGATCAACAGGATGCCGTGGCGCGTGCAGAGTTCGCGCAGCCGCTCGAGATAGCCGACCGGCGGAACGAGAACACCGGTCGATCCCGCGACCGGCTCAACGATGACGGCAGCAATCGTCGATGCATCGTAGGTCGCGATCATCTGCTCAAGCGCATCGGCCAGCTCTGCCCCGTGCGGCGGCTGACCGCGGCTGAAGGCGTTCTTCGCCGGATCATGCGTGTGCGGCAAATGCACCGTGCCGGGCAAGAGCATGCCGAACTGCTTCTTGTGCGGGCCCATGCCCGCAGCCGACAGGCCGCCGAAACCGACGCCGTGATAACCGCGCTGACGCCCGACGATGCGCTGGCGCTGCCCTTCACCCCTCGCATGATGGTAGGCAAGCGCGATCTTGAGCGCGGTATCGGCCGCTTCCGAGCCGGAATTGGTGAAGAACACGCGGTTCATGCCTTCTGGCGCAATCGACGTTAGCCGGTTGGCATATTCGAAGACCAGCGGATGCCCGAGGCCGAACGAGGATGCGAAGTCCAGCCGCGCCGCCTGTTTCTGGATCGCCTCCACGATGCGCGGATGGCCATGGCCAACGTTGACGCACCAAAGCCCGGCGATAGCGTCCAGCAGGCGGTGGCCGCCGCTGGTGAAGTAGTAGAGCCCTTCGGCACGGGAGATGAATTCAGCATTCACCTTGAAGTCCCGGTTGGCCGTAAATGGCATCCAGTAGGCATCAAGGTTGTTCGGGCCGGGCGTGGTGAGCGTATCCATGGCATGTGGACCTTCTGTGAATGGGCAGGGCGCGCGCGAGGCGACGGCGACCAAGGTTCAAGCGGCAATTTCGTCGCGATAGGTCGGGTAGCTCTTGAAGCTCGGATTGTCGGCCGGCAGCACCGCGAGTTCCATTTCACCTGCCGCCGGCCGCATCACGATGGTCGCGACTGTCGCCGAGACATGGCCGCGGGACGAACGATGCGGCGGACGGCAGACGGCGTAGGGATAACCAAACTTGTCAGAAAGCGCGGCTTTGACCTCGGCGACGCCGATCTTGTCGGACTTTTCGAGAATGCGGCGAACGCGCCAGTCGCGGTAAAAACTGTCCGACCAGCTTGAATGAGCCTGCTCACGCAATTTCAGAAGCGCCGTTTGGCTCTGCCAATGGTTGGCATGCACGATGAGATCGTTTTCCGGATAGATGTTGAACGCTTCGTCCGGTGCGCATTCGAAGCTGACGGCAAAGCCATCCTTGTGGCTCACGATGATGTTGTTCGACGCCGACTTCCTCGTTCCGGCAACGGCACGCATGGCCATCGCCAGATGTTCCTGTTGCAGGACCATGCGCCGGATGAGTGCTAGCGGCACGCCGTCGCCGGCAAAGTCGCGGTCGCTCTCGAGATAATTTGCCGTGACGGCGATGCCCTTGTCGTTCATGCCGCTGCGTGCAAGGCCACCGGCCTCCGTGAACGTCTGATAGGACGGACCTTCATCCGGCTTGACGCGCAAGACGATCGCCGTCTCCGCGCATTCTGCCATCCAGTCCCAGTTCTGCGCGTGCACGAGCTCTCCCGTGGCGCTGCGCTCAGGCAGGACAACGACACCGGTGCAGCCGTCGCCGGAATGCTCAGCCCTCGCAGCCTGGGTCCTTCGTGCCCTCGCAAGGATCTCAGTACGGGCATTGATGAGGACGACGTGCTCGAACGGCAAGTCCGCACCTTCGGAGATACCCTTCATCTCCACCACGAAGTTTGGGTCGAATGCCTCGATGAGCGGTACATAGCCGGCAACGATCGACTTCAGGTCGTCGGGCAAGACCCCGAGCGTCGCAAGCCGACCAGCATACAGTTCGACGCTGCGACGCACACGGTCCTTCGCCTGCTGCCCATACTGACGCCCGCGCTCGAGCGGAGTTCCTGAGATCGAAACGAACGGAAACGGTGCGGCGGTCATCTGTCTTCTCTTTCACTCTATGTTGCGTTTTGTGTCGTTAAAATGCACTATCACAAGGAATTGTCCAGAGGAAATCGAACAGCTATGTCAGAAGCGCACCCCAAAGACCGACCAGACCCTGGAGCCAGTTGATGAGCACGGTAAGCACCCCGAGCGCTTTGCAGATCGACATCGCCCGGCAGATCCTGCTTCAGGCACAAAAAGAAGGCTGGCGGGCAGGTCATCCGATTGTCGAGAAGACCCTGGCAACAATGTTTGGCGTATCGCGCACACCGATGCGGGCCGCTCTCGAAATCCTTGCGACCAAGGATCTCGTGCGCCTCATCCCCAACAAAGGCTTTGTCGCCGCCACCGATCTCGGCAACGGCACCTACATCGAGACATTCAGTGAGAGCGAAACGGAGCGCCTCAAGCAGCAGATCCTGCGCGACCGCTCTGTCGGCACCATTCCGCAGGAAGTGTCGGAAAATGAGCTGACGGAACGCTACGGCATTGCGCGCGGGACGATCCGCAAGGCGTTGACGCAATTATCCTCCCAGGGCCTCATTCACCGCCAGCGCGGCCACGGATGGGCGTTTGTCGATTCGCTCGACAGCGCAGAAAGCCTGGCCGAAAGCTATCGTTTTCGCATCGCGATCGAGCTTGCAGGCCTTGCCGAGCCGAACTACCGCGCCGATCCGGATGCGCTCAAGGCCCTCATTGCCGAACATGAAAGCATGTTCGACCAGATCAATGCCGCCGGCAGCATCAGCCGCGACAGCTGGTTAAAACTGAACGCCTCCTTCCACGAGACACTCGCCACCTGGTCCGGCAACCGCTTCATCCTGCAATCCGTGCGCATGCAGAACGACCTCAGACTGCTGCGCGAGTCCTCGGTATTCGATCGGCTCCGGCCCGAGCGCATGGAGAGGTCGCTGAAGGAGCACATCCAGATCCTCCGGTATATTGGCTCCGGCGAGATCGAATTCGCCCAGCTTGCGCTGCGGCGCCACCTTGAATCGACGCTGCAGAAAGTCGAGGACCGGATCCGCAGCGAAAGATAACGCCTGCCGAGAGCGCATTTACCCCCCTTTTGGGGAGGCCGAGAAGGTTTGCGATTTTTCGTATTGCATTATGATCAAACAAAAGGCACAATTCGCTCAACCGGAAAACCGGGCAGACCACAAAGAGGAGAACTGAGGTGAACCGTAGACAGAGACTGGCCGCGTCGGCCGCAGCACTAGCGCTGACCTTGGCCTGCGGCCCGGCCGCAGCAGAAACGCTGAAAATCGCACTCAATGCCGACATCCGCAGCCTTGATCCGGGCGTCAACCGAGACGCCAACAGCGACGCCGTCGTGTTGCACATAGTCGAGGGTCTCGTTGCATATAGCGAGGACGCCTCGGTAAAGCCGCTGCTTGCCAAGGAGGTCGCTGTCTCGGACGACGACCTGACCTACACGTTTAAGCTCAGGGATGGCGTCAAGTTCCATAATGGCAACGTGCTGACTTCGGCCGACGTCGTCTGGAACTGGAACCGCTACATGGACGAAGCTACAAAATGGCGATGCCGCAACGACTTTGCCGCGGGCGGCGCCGCCCATGTCGTATCGGTCACGGCACCCGACGACAAAACCGTCGTCTTCAAGCTCGAAAAGCCGAACGCCCTCTTTCAGGCAACGCTTGCCAGAACCGACTGCGGCATGACCGGCATACTCGACAAATCATCGTTTAACGCCGACGGCTCGTTCAACGTGCCTGTCGGCACCGGTCCCTTCCGGTACAAAGAATGGCGTAAGGGCGAATTCATCGACCTCGAAGCCTTTGCCGACTACGCGGTACGCAGCGAAGAAAAGCGGGACGGCTACACCGGCGCCAAGCGTCCGCTTGTCGAGGCCGTCCGCTTCGCCGTCATTCCCGACCGCTCCTCCGCCAAGGCTGCGTTGCTCAATGGCGACATCGATATCGTACCGGACGTTCCCTATGCCGATGTCGAGGAGTTCAAGCAGAACGCCGATACCGCCGTTTCGCTGGCGACCAATCCCGGCATCGTCGCGCTCCTGTTGCAGACGCGCGATCCGCTGCTCAAGGACATGCGCATCCGCAAGGCCATCGCCATGGCTCTTGACACCAAGACCATGGTCGAGGGAATTACGCTCGGTCTCGGAAAGGCCAACAACTCGCTGATACCGCCGACCTCAAAATACCACTCCCCAGCCCAGACCCAGGGCTACAGCTACGATCCCGCGGCGGCAAAGGCGCTGCTGCAGGAAGCCGGTTACAACGGCCAGCCGATCAAACTCATCGCCAATACGCGCTACTCCAACACCTACGACGCGGCAATCGTGGCACAGGCAATGCTGCAGCAGGTCGGAATAACCGCTGAACTCGAAGTGCTGGAGTGGGCGGCACAACTCGACCGATATCAGAGCGGCAACTATACGGCGATGGTGTTTCCCTATTCGGGACGCTACGACCCCGCACTGACCATGGACTCCGTCATGGGCAACAAGGACAAGGAGCCGCGCAAGGTCTGGGACGATCCGGACGCGCAGGCCATGCTCGCCGACGCCGTGCGTTATTCCGACCCGGCCAAGCGCCAGGAGCTTTTCGACGAGCTACATACGCGCTTCCTGGAAACCGTGCCCTTCATCATGCTCTATAACGGGCTCGAGGCTTCGGCCTACCAGAAACACGTCCAGAACTACGCGGCCTCGATCTTCTCCATGCCAAGGGCGTGGGAAGTCACGATCGCCGAGTAAGAGAGTTCGCTCGAGATGCTGCGCTTCATCCTTTCGCGGATAGGAATGGCCGTTCCGACGGTTTTCCTCGTCGCCGTTGTCGTCTTCTTCCTGATACGCCTTGTTCCGGGCGACCCGGCAGCATTGCTGCTCGGCGACATGGCGTCGCCGGAAAGTGTCGCTGCCTTGCGCTCGGACCTTGGACTCGACAAGAACATCCTGACGCAGTTTGCGATCTGGCTGACCAGCGTCCTGCAGGGCGATTTCGGGACGTCGATCACCACGAAGGAGCCGGTGACCCATCTCATCATCGAGCGTTTCAAGGTCAGCGCCGGCATCGTCCTCGTTGCCGTCGCCCTTGCCTCGCTGGTCGCCGTTCCGGCCGGCTTCATCGCCGCCCTCCGCCAGAACTCCAGACTTGATTTCACCCTTGTGTCGATCGCCGCGTTGCTTCTGTCGATCCCGACCTTCTGGCTCGGTCTCGTCATTCTGCTCATCTTCGGCCTCAAGCTCGGATGGTTGCCGGTGGTCGGCTACGTCTCCGTCGCCGAAGACCCGAGCCGCGGGCTGCTCTATGTGCTGATGCCGATCCTCACGCTCTTCCTACACGAGATCGGCGTGCTTCTGCGCATGGCCCGCGCCTCGGCGCTCGAAGTTCTCAGGCTCGACTACATCACTCATGCGCGCGCCAAGGGCCTGCCCGAGCGAACGGTGCTGTGGCGCCATGTGTTCCCCAACGCCTTTGCGCCGACGCTGACGCTGATCGGCCTGGTGCTTGGCAACATGCTCGGCGGTATCGCCGTCGTCGAAACCGTGTTCACGATCCCGGGTCTCGGGCGGCTCCTCGTCGATGCGATCTTCGGCCGCGACTATCCGGTCATTCAGGGATGCCTGCTCTTCATCGCGGTCATCTACGTGCTGGTCAACCTGATCGTCGACCTGTGCTACCCGCTCTTTGATCCGCGAGTGAAAATCACATGAAGACCCTTTCTGCCAATGCGCTGGTTGGCGGCCTGTTCGTCGGCGCCTTCGTGATCGTCGCCTGCCTGGGCTCCGTCTGGACGCCCTATGATCCGATGGCGCTCGACATGAAGGCACGCCTCGCCGGCCCCTCGGCCCGGCATCTGCTCGGCGCCGACGAATTCGGACGCGACGTGCTTTCCCGCTTGATGCTCGGCGCGTCGGCGAGCGGCATCGTCAGCCTTGCCACGGTCGCGATCGCAACTGTGCTCGGCACCGCGCTTGGCGCCATCTCAGGCTATGTCGGCGGTTGGACCGATCGGGTGCTCGTCGCCGTCACCAATGCCCTGCTCGCCTTTCCCGGCATCCTGCTTGCGCTTGGGCTGCTTGCGATCTTCGGCGCCAACAAATTCGGCATCGTGCTGGCGCTTGGCATTGCCTACACGCCGTCCGTAGCAAGGATCGTTCGGGGCACAGTGCTTTCGTTGCGGGAGAAGGAATTCATTGACGCCTCCCGGATTGCAGGCGATTCCGAGATCTACACGCTGCTGCGCCATATCCTGCCGAATTGCATCGCGCCGCTGACGGTCCTGACAACGTCGATGTTCGGGTGGACACTTTTATCTGAAAGCGCGCTTTCCTTCCTCGGCCTCGGCGTGCCGCCACCGGCCCCGACCTGGGGCAACATGCTGGCCGCTGCCCGCCCCTACCTCGCCCAGGCGACCTGGCTTGCAATCTTTCCGGGCCTTTGCATCTCCGTTGCGTTGCTCGGGATCAATCTGCTTGGCGATGCGCTGCGGGATAGGCTCGATCCGAAAATGAGAGGCACGCAATGACCCAGCTAGCACTCCTGACCGTCGAGCAACTCGTGCTCGGCACCTCGGCTGCGATGGCACCACCCGTCGTCGATTGCGTCAGCCTCACTCTTCGCGCTGGCGAACGCATTGGCATCGTCGGCGAATCCGGTTCGGGCAAGTCGATGTTGATGCGCGCTGTCATCGGCCTTCTGCCGCCCGGGATCGTCAGGCGCGGGGGCTGCGTCCGGTTTGCCGGCCGCGATATGAGCGGGCTTGCGCCGGACGACCTGCGTAAGCTGCGCGGCAAGAGCATCGGGCTCATCTTCCAGGAGCCGATGACCTCGCTCAATCCGGCGCTCACCATCGGCCGCCAGATGGAGGAAGGTCTGGCGCTGCACACGACAATGGACGCGTCAGCGCGTCAAAGCGCAATCCTGGCGATGCTGAAACGTGTCGGCATTGCCGATCCGGACGCAGCCGTCCGTGCCTTCCCGCATGAGTTTTCCGGTGGCATGCGGCAGCGCATCATGATTGCCTCCGTCATGCTGCTCGAACCGGCGCTCTTGATCGCGGACGAGCCGACGACCGCACTCGACGCCGTCGTGCAACGTGACGTGCTGGAATTGCTGCATGCGCTGGTCGAAGAGAAAGGCACCGCGATGGTGCTGATCAGCCACGACATGGCGATGGTGGCGCAATATACCGATCGCGTGCTGGTCATGCAGAAGGGTGTCTGCGTCGAGGAAGGGACAACGGCCGAACTCCTCCGCATGCCGCGGCACGACTACACCCGGAAACTTCTTTCGGCCCTGCCGCGCCGCGTGCCGGCGCGTGCAGTCGCACCGAATGCTCCGCTCGCCAGCGTCAGAAATATGAAGCTTGCCTACGGCAGCGGCACGGGCGCAAAGCCTGTCTTGCATGGCATCGATCTCGATATCCATCCTGGCGAGATCGTCACGCTGGTCGGAGGTTCCGGCTCCGGGAAGACGACGCTTGGCCGCATCATCGCCGGGCTGCTGCAACCGGATGAGGGCACGCTTACCTTCCGCGGACAGGTGGTCAATCGCAAAAGCAACGGCTTCGCCGACTACCGCGCCAATTGCCAGATGGTGTTTCAGGATCCCTACTCTTCGCTCGATCCGCGCATGCGGATCCGCGACATCGTGGCAGCGCCGCTCCGGCACGAAAAATCGATGCGCGCCGCAGACCGCCGTGCGCGGGTCGATGAGGTGCTCGCCGAAGTGGGTCTCGCTCCGCAATTCGCCGAGCGGTTTCCGCATCAACTCTCCGGTGGGCAAAGGCAACGTGCCGCCATCGCCCGCGCGCTTGCTCGCCGGCCCGACCTTGTCATCGCCGACGAGGCGGTCTCAGCGCTCGACCTGACCGTAAAGGCACAGATCCTCACCCTTTTGAGCAAACTGCAGCGAGAACAAGGTTTTGCATGCCTCTTCATCTCCCATGACCTGGGCGTCGTAGAGCAGATCGCCGATAGAGTTGTGGTCATGCACAAGGGCGTTATCGAAGAACAGGGCAGCCGCGACGAGATCTTCGACCGCCCATCCTCGGCCTATACGCGCAAGCTCCTGTCTGCCGTACCGATGCTGACCCCGGCGGCCGGCGGAGGCATCGATCTCGTCTGGCGCGCCGCTTGACGGGAGCTGCTCGCGCCACAAAAACTTAAGTCGTCGCGCCTGGCGCCTTCGGCTTGGGACCCGGTGGCCGCATCGCTTTCCAGTCAAGGTCGCCTGGCCAGGCGACCTGTTCCCCATTGACCTGATCCTACGGCATCGCGCTCAAAGCGGCGAACTTCATTCAGTAAAGGGTTTCCCATGGCTCACTATCCAGACATCCTGCTTCATATCGACGGCGCCTGGCGGCCGGCGCGTTCCGGCAAGACCATTCCCGTCATCGACCCGGCCAACGAGGAAACGATCGGCCAGGTGGCCTGGGCCGAAGTGGAAGACCTCAATGAGGCGCTTGCGGCCGCCGAGAAGGGCTTCAAGACGTGGCGGGCAACCTCCGCCTTCGACCGCGCCCAGGTGATGCGGTCGGCAGCCGCCCTGCTGCGCGAACGGGCCGGCGACATCGCCTTTCTGATGACGCGCGAGCAAGGCAAACCGCTTGCCCAGTCGAAGGGCGAGATCCTTGGCGCCGCCGACATCATCGAGTGGTTCGCCGAGGAGGGAAAGCGGGCCTACGGCCAGATCATTCCGC
>NZ_JACVBC010000017.1:0-144374 GCF_014852205.1 Ensifer sp. ENS06
TCCCGAACCCCTCAATCAGCACCAAGCCAACCAGGAAACTCTAGAGCGAAGGTCGTCGTCGCCAGCAGCGCCGCCGCCCTCGTCAGTGATCGGGCTTATAGACCCCCATCCTCACAGACGTCAACAGGGATTTTCATGGGCCCGACATAAATCTCACAACCAATTGAAATTAAACGGTATTTCTATCCACAGACAGCAGCAGCCACTTTCCGCCCGATTAAACGGGCGGAAATCGATCGACCAAGGAGGTTCGGCAGGCGCCGGCGATTATTCAGCAACCGGGCCCACGCCCCCGGCAAGCAGCTCCGCTCAAATACGGGGTACTGATCCTGATGGTGAGCCGCCTCCCATTTGCCTGCCTCTCCAGCAGGCGGCCGATGTGGATGTTGCCGATAACATGGGTCTCGAGCATCTCTGAGAAAATGGGCTCGCTACAGGCCGAGGTTCTGGCAGGAGAAGGTGATCATCTTCTGCGAGCGACGTTGCTCGATCTCGCCTCGAAGGGCTGATGGCACGGCGGCCGACGTTCCGAAGAAGGTCGATTTCGCTGAGGAGTCGCGCAAAAGAAGCGGTCACCGCGTCAGAGACGATAAACTGCATCAAACGATGCGACCATCCCAACCGCAAGCCGCCCGCTTCACCATGACGTTATACACGCGGGCGAAAGTGTGGGCGGCGCTGACGATGTGGGAGCCGTGCTCCCCCACCCAATGGTGGCTCCCGAAAAGAGCCCCTTCCCTTTCTAAACGCGCCCTCTCGTCAGCGTCGATTGCTCGCCTGATCTGATCGAGAACATGCGACTAGTCGATGCCTGGATATGTGGCGGCGTCAGCGAGACGCCTAGGCCCGCTCGGTGCACGACGCAACTGAGGTCGCGGCCGCAGAGGGCGGGGCCGCCTTCAAGCTCGGGGATCGCATGATCATCGAACGGCCGCGAAAGATCCTTCAAAAGGTCTACGAGCCAGCGGTCGACGTCAGCCGAGCATGGCCATCTTCAACTCCGCCTCGCGACCGAGGGAGGTCATCCATTCGGTGAACTCGGGGCGGCTTTTGATCTGTCGTCCGTAATGGCGGCGCAGCGCCGTGGTGAGGTCGCTTCCGCGGCCGAGCTGTTCATCGGCAAAGCCGATCATCTGCGAGTTCGGCCAGGCCTGCGGACGGATGGCGACAAGACGGGCAAACAGGCTCTCGCCCGGCTCGTCCGGGTTTGCCTGCGCCATCAGGGTCAGCATCGCGGCGGTCGATCGCGACACGCCCATATGGCAATGCACCAGAACGTGGCTCGACGCCTGCTTATCTGCGCGCTCCAGGAAGTCGTTGCCGAAGCGAAGGATCGCCTCGACATGGTCGGGGCGCGGCATCACCCGGTTAGGTACGGCTGCAATGATGTCGTGGAAGCGCAAGGTCGTGCGGTGATGGGCGCCGTAACCGCCAAACGCCTCAAGTTCCGGCAGCTCCGGATCGACGATCGACAGGACGTGGGTCACCTTCCTGTCGCTCTGGCCCGGTAGTTCGTCGATCCCGCAAACGGTCAGCACTGGCGAAAAGGTCGTTTCCATGTCGATTGTCCTTGCATCCGGTTCATAGCGTGTCTGCCTCGCACTTGCGCGCGAGCAGGGCAAAAAGCACGTCGAGCATCACATACATCGGGGCGCGGCCGGTCGGCACGATGAGGGGATGGGTCGAGGCGCGGTAGGCGTTGAGATTGATGTTTTCATCGGCGAGGGAGGCGACGACGGAGCCGCCAGGAGAGATGGAAATTATACGTGCGCCGGCCTTCTTGGCAATCTCGATGTTCGAAATAAGATAGCTCGTGCGGCCCGAGAAGGAGACCACGAAGAGCACGTCTTCTCCCATCAGGCGTGGTGCCGAAACCATTTGCAAGGTTGGATCGGAATAGGCAACGCTTGCGATACCGAGCGAGGCGAGGCGGTGCTGCGTTTCGCCGGCGAGGAAGCCGGAACCGCCATAACCGTAGACGTCGATGCGGCGGGCCCCGGCAAGCAGATCGACAACGCGGCGCAGCGTCTCGAGGTCGAGGTCGTGCCGGGCTTCGCGCAAGGATTCTGCGGCGCGGTTGAAAACATCGTCGACGAGGCCTGTAAGCGGGTCGCCGTCGCCCTCCACCGGACTCGGCGGCGCCTGGCGCACGGCGAGTTGCTGGGCAAGCTTCAGACGGAAATCGGGAAAGCCGTCGCAATCGAGCCGCCGGCAGAATCGGATGATCGAGGGCTCGCTGACACTGGCGATGCGCGCCGCGTCGGTGATCGACCAGGTGATCGCCGTGCTCGGAGTGTCGAGGATCGCCTCGGCGATCCTGCGCTCGGCGGGGGTGAACTGCGAGAGAGACTGCCTGATCAGATCGAGCATGGAACCCTTCGTTCCGGCGTGGAGGGATTGTTGAACATGAGGATCACAATGTCCCATCAGCCATGAGCTTCGACAGGCAGGACGATTGATAGTCAAAACCGGCCTGCGCCACAACGAGCCTCTTCACCGATCCGAGCGCCTCTTCGTGCGCAGCAAGCGACCGGCCTTCGTCGTCCTGAGCTATGACGAGGCCTCCGGCCGCCGCGACGAGCTGGATGCCGGCTGCAATGTCCCAGGCGCTGAACTTCGATTCGTAGGCGACCGCCACCCGGCCGCAAGCGACATAGGCGAGGTGCAGCGCGCAGGAGCCGAGACGGCGCACGGCACGGAAGGAATTGACAAGATCGGCATGAGCCTCCTGTGCCGCACGCGACGGGCGCTCACCCTCATAGGGAGCGTTGCTCAAAAGCTCGACTTCACGGTCGGTGCACCCACGCAGGAAAGGCTTTACCTCAGTCCCGTTCAATGACAGCTGCCCGCCGGTGGCCAGGAAGAGCTCCTCGCGGATCGGATCATAGACGATGCCGCAGATCGGCTCGCCGACATGGTAGGCCGCGATCGAGACGCAGAAGAAGGGCAGGCCGGAGGCGAAATTGCTGGTGCCGTCGATCGGGTCGATGATAAAGGTCGTATCGCCTTCGCCTTGCAGGCCACCTTCTTCGCCGAGGATCCGTGATGCCGGTAGCCGCGACCGGATGATCTCGCAGGCCGCAGCTTCCGCCGCCTTGTCTGAGGCGGTAACGATGTCGAAAAACCCGGCCTTCTGCTGGGTTTGCAGCGTCTCCGGACTAGCCTCGAGGAAGCCCTTGCGGGCAACCGCGCCGGCAGCAAGCGCGGCTTCGTGAGCGACGTCCACGATTACCCGGTGCAGATCATAGCGAATGGCTTGGTTAAGGGTCATGCGGCTTTTCCCATGGCGTCGGCTTCATTTTCCGGCAGGATCCAGACAGGCCTGCTATCGACGGAAAGGCGCAGCGTCTGGCCGACTTCGGCAACGCCCGTCCGGTAGTATTCGGTATCGAGGAAGACGCATTCCTGGCCTTCGAGGTCGGTCAGATATTCGACATAGGCGCCCTGGAAGACCACGCGGCGCACCTTTGCCGCCATCGTGCCCTCGGGTTCGACCCGGATGTGCTCCGGCCGCACCACGCAGCGCACCTCCTGGCCGGGTCTGAAGACGCGACCATCGCTCGACAGATCAAAGGTCATTGTGGATGTGATCTGCACGCGAACGACCGCAGCGTCTGCGGTCTCGACCTTGCCGCGCAGAATATTTGCCTTGCCCATGAACTCGGCGACAAAGCCGGTTCCGGGGCGGGAGTAGACGTTGAGCGGCGTGTCGCCCTGCTCGATGACGCCGTTGCGCATCACCACCACGCGGTCGGAGATCGCCATGGCCTCGCTCTGGTCATGGGTGACATAAAGGCTCGTAATGCCGAGACGCAACTGAATGGCGCGCAGCTCGTCGCGCATGCGCTCGCGCAACTGTGCGTCGAGGTTGGAGAGCGGTTCGTCGAACAGCAGCACCTTCGGCTGCGTGACGACGGCGCGGGCAAGCGCCACACGCTGCTGCTGGCCGCCGGAAAGCCGCGAAGGCGAGCGATCGGCATATTGGGCCAGCGCCATGGTATCCAGAATGGACGCGACACGGTCCTTCATTTCGGCGCGCGGCAGGTTGAGCAGGCGCACCCCGTACTCGACGTTTTCGCGCACGCTCATGTGCGGGAAGAGTGCATAGCTCTGGAACACCATGCCGACATTGCGCGCATTGACGGGAACGTTGGTGACGTCACGCCCGCCGATCGTGATTGTCCCGTCGCTCGGCGTCTCGAAGCCGGCAAGCATTCTGAGCGTCGTGGTCTTACCGCAGCCGGAGGGGCCGAGCAGCGTGACGAGCGTGCCTTCCTCGATCGTGAGGTTCAGCCGGTCGACCGCCGTCGCACCGGTGATACCCGGGAAGCGCTTGGTGATGTTGGAGAAGATGACTTTCGACATGGGCTTACCTCTTCGAGGTCGAAGTGAGGAGGAACTGCATGACCGCAAGAATGGCGAGCACGACGAAGACAAGGATGCTGCAATAGGCGGCGGCGACACCGAGCTTCAGCGTCTCAACCTGCGACAGAATGGTGACGGTGATCAGCGTCCAGTTGGCCGAGACGAGGAAGATCACCGCCGACAGCGTCGTCAACGAGCGGGTGAAGGCGTAGGACAGAGACGTGAAAAGCGCCGGTTTCAGAAGCGGCAGCGTGATCTCGAAGAAGGTCCGTGTGTTGGACGCCCCGAGGACGGTGGACGCCTCCTCGATCGACTTGTCGATCTGGCGAAGCTGGTTAGAGCCGGCCTCGATCCCGACCTGCAGGTTCTTCACCACCATCGCCGCAACGACGATGAAGGCGGTTCCGGTCAGAAGCATGGGCGGCGCGTTGAAGGTGCTGACATAGCCAATGCCGAGAATGGTCCCCGGTGCTGCGAACGACAACAGCGTCCCCCAACGCAGCAGGAAGCTGCCCGGGAAAGCCTTGCGGACGAGCAGATAGGCGATCAGCATGCCGGCAATCGCGGTCACCGGCGTCGCAACACCCGCAAGCAGCAGCGAGTTGCTGAGCGTCTCGAAGCCCGCCGTGAAAACGGTCTTGTAGTGGGCGAGCGTCAGCGTGTTGTCGACGCCGGGCAGTTTCGTGAACGAGACGTAGATCACCGTCAGATAGAAGGCGAGAATGGTGAAAGCGACCGCGTAACACAGGATCGTCAGCGGGATCACAACGGCGCCGGAGATACGGATCGTCTGGGCTGTCGGCTTGCCGGTGACGGTCACATAGCTGCGCTTGCTCACCCAGTAACGATGGATGAGGAAGGCCGTCATGGACGGGACCAGCATGAGGCTCGCAAGCAGCGCACCCGCCTGCAGATTGAAGTAGCCCACCATCTGCGAATAGGCCTCGACGGCAAGCGTGTTGAAGTTGCCGCCGATCAGCATCGGATTGCCGAAGTCTTCAACCGACTTGACGAAGACGAGCAGGGTTGAACTGAGGATCGCTGGCGTGACGAGCGGAAGCGTGACCCGCGAAAAGGTCGTCCAGCGTGAAGCCCCCAGAGATGCGGAGGCGTCCTCCAATGCGCTGTCGATCGACTGCAGCATGCCGCGAATGTTGAGATAGGCGATCGGTGTGAAGGCGAGCGACTGGATCAGTACCAGGCTATGGAAGCCATAGACATTGGCATTGCGGATGCCGAGCAGTTCGCGGGTGACGAGGCCCGAGCGACCGAAAAGAATAACGACCGCCAGTGCCATCACGAACGGCGGCGAGATAATCGGAAGCAGCGCCACGCCATGAATGAAGGTCTTGCCGGGCATGGTCGTTCGCGTCGCCGAAAAGGCGAGAAGGAAGCCGACAGCGGTGGCGATGACTGCCGAGGTGGCGCCGAGCAGCAGCGTGTTGACCAGTGACTCCCAGACGAACGACTGGGAAAGCGTATCGGCGAGCGCCGCGAAATCGAAGCCATGGTCGGTGACGACCGCCTGCTTCATGACGGTAAAGATGGGCAGGACGGCGAAGACCAGCACCGAAAGCGTGACGAGGGCGAAGAGGCCGAACAGCCACGGGTCGACGGTGATCTTTCGCAGGAAGGCCGGCGATGCCCCCGTCCAGCCGGACGGGGTCGCTTGCGAGACGAGGGTCATGTCGGGGCTCCTTGCCGGCTTTACTTGGCGTCGGCCTTGTGGCGCACGTCGCTTTCGTAGCGCTGCAGGAGCCGCGCGCGGTTCTCACCGGCCCAGGTAAAGTCGTAGTCGATCATCTTCACGTTGGAGAGGTCGATCTTCGCTTCCGGGTTCTTGTAGCCGGGCACGATCGGGCCGCGGAACGTTGCACCGATGGCCGCCTGACCCTTGTCCGTCAGAACCCAGTCCAGGAACGCCGCGGCACTCTTTGCCTGTTCTTCCGGCGCGTTGGCGATCGCGGCCGCAGCATTCACCTCGAAGCCCGTACCCTCTTCAGGAAATGAATAGCCGACCGGATAGCCCTGGGCGAGTGCTGCCTCGATGTCCTGGGTGTAGGCCATGGCGAGCGCAATCTCGTTGTTGGCGACCATGCGTGATGGCGCCACGCCCGAGCGGGTGTATTGCACGACGTTCTTGTCGATGTCCTTCATCAACGAGAAGGCCGGCTCCTCGCCGAGAAGCTGGACCATCGAAGCAAGAGCGACATAGGCCGTTCCCGACGATGCCGGGTGGGCAAGCGCTACACTTTGCTGGAAGGCCGCGTCCGCGAACGACTTCCAGCTGGTCGGCGGCTTGGCCCCGATTTCATCGAGAACCTGTTGGCTGTAAGCAAAAACGATCGGTGACAGCGAGATCGGCGTCCAGCGGCCTTCCTTGTCGGTGAAGCGCTGGTCGACTTTTTCGACCCCCGCCGCCTTATGCGCAGCGAGCAAGCCTTCGCTGGCTGCCTGGATGAAGTTGTCGGCTGCTCCTGCAAGCCAGAGACCCGCCTGCGGATTGTTCTTTTCCGCCCTGATGCGGGCGAGGATCTCGCCGGCGCCGATGCGCACGAACTGCGCTTCGATCCCGGTGTCGTCCTTGAAGGCTTTCAGCACCGCACCGCAGTCGTCTTCCGACATCGGGCAGTAGACGGTCATGGCCGCAGCACTGGCGCTGCCGGCGGAAAAGACGTGCGAGCACAGGACTGCGAGCGCTGAAGCCAGCGCGAAACGGCGTGACATTTTGATTTCCTCCAAATGAACGCTCGGCCTCCCGTGAAAGCCTTTCCGGGCTCTCAGATCTCACTCGCCGTGCGTGATTGTTCGTATAGTGAGGAAATCTACATCTGTCAAAGTGAATGTAAGAAAGCTACATTTTATCTTGTGCCATGTAGCCCACCAACCTTGGCGGACGCAGTAGGCGACATCATCCCGGCGACGCCGGATAGCTGAGACAGCATTGCAAACGAGCCGGGATGAAGCGCATCAGACCGTTCAGCATAAATGGGCTATCGCCTCCGTGCCCCCATCTCTTCCGAGCGGAAAGAAGGTGCTGCATCCCGGCTGATGATAGAACGTGAGTGTCGGAACTCGACACAACCTTCATAGTGCAGCGATTTCGGCTGCAAGCGGCGTAGGCGATCATTCATCGCAGTCGCAATTCCTTATGCACCACGACAGGTGGGAATTCTACAAAGTCTACGAAATCGAAGTTGACGCAAAAATTGACCTTTTTGCTCTTAGCCCATTCGATGGCCGCCGATTTGGCAGACTGCGGCACCTTCGTTGCAAGAGAGCAGTGCGGAACCCATCGCCCCACGCGATAGTGTTCGTCGCAGATGACCGGATCGAAGTGGTTATGTAAAGTCGCGTGGAGATCCAACAAAGCCTTATCAAAGCGAGGCTTTGCCCAAAGGACCATCAGGTCGTTATCAAAGTACGTAACGGTCTCAAAGGTGATCAGTAATGAATCCTGAGTTGAAAACACTTCGGTCATGACCGCGTCTGCTTCTTCAGGATATGCGGGAAACACTGCAAGCGTCAGGTGCGGTGGGTAGTTCAATTCCCGCATCGAGCCAACGGGCTCAAAGATACACGCCTCATCCCACAGCTTCATGATGTCGCTTGCCGTAGCGCCGCAGCTCTTAACGGTGATTCCATATGGCATTAGTCACGTCCTACGAACTTAATTGCCTGACTTTATAGGGATTTAGGATTAGAGAGCGGGTAAATTGTCCGCTTTTGGCCGATCGCGGACAAAAGGGCTTCAAAGTTGAGTGGAAGAATGCCCTCACCCCGCCGATTAGAGAAGCGCTGCGCCTGTGGGGGAAAGTGGGAATTCGCGTCACGCGAAGCGCGGCGATCTGCCGACGAGTAAGACGGACCATCTTGGCAAACTCCTGCTGGCTGAGACCTATGCCTCTGCGGAGGTCACGCACTGCGTCCGGGAAAAGCAAGCCGCCGCACCGCAATCCTGCAGGTGTTCGACACCGTCTGCGGTGAGATGCTGGGAGCGCTGTGCTTCCTGTCGCCTAGCGCCGCTTCGCAATCAAAGACCGCGACACAACCACAACGAGGCCGATCAACACCGTCCCCGCGATGAAGAGAAAGGCCGCTGCAGCGATCGCAGGGCTGATGTTTTCACGGATGCTGGAAAACATCTGCCGCGCCAACGTCCGCTGGTTCGGGCCTGCGACGAAGAGCGTGAGGACGACTTCGTCCAACGACGTCGCAAAGGCGAGCACCGCGCCAGAAAGTACGCCCGGCATGGCGAGCGGCAGGGTGACCCGGCGGAACACCCTCGTTGGCGAAGCACCGAGGCTCTGGGCCGCAAGCTCGACGCGCTGGTCGATGCCGGCAAGCGCGCCGGTGACGCTCACGACCACAAAGGGCACCGCAACGACCGTGTGGGCGATGATCACGCCCATGTAACTGTTGGTAAGGCCAAAACCCGCCAGCAGCACTTGCATGCCGACCCCCAGCACGACGGCCGGCACCACCATGGGCAGCAGGAAAAGTGTGCGCATCGAACCGCGAAAGAGAAGAAGGCGGTTGCGCAGGCCGAGCGACGCGGCCGTACCAAGCGCGGTTGCGAGCAAGGTCGTGCCCGTGCCGATGATCAGGCTGTTGACAATTGCCCGCCGCCAGGCGTCCGCGAAGAAGAGTTCCTCAAACCAGCGTAGGGACCACGACGGGATCGGATAGGTGAGGATCACGCTCGAGGTGAAGGCGAGCGGCAGGATGGCAATGAGTGGCGCGACGAGGAAGAGGATCGTCAGCGTGGCGAAGGTGGCCTTGGCGATTTTCATCGGCATGGTCACCGCCCCCCAACTTCGTCGCTGGAGAGCCGTGAGTAGACGCTGTAGAGCAGTAGAGTTGCGACCAGGAGTACGACCCCGAGCGCACCGGCCATGCCCCAATTCGCCGATCCCGTGGCGTAAAAGGCGATGATCGAGGAGATCATCTGGTCGCCCGGTCCGCCAATCAGCGCCGGCGTTATGTAATAGCCAATCGCAGAGATGAACACTAGCAGAGCGCCGGACGCCACACCCCTGAGGCTTAGCGGCAGCAACACTCGCAGGAAAGCGCGCAGCGGGCGTGCGCCGAGCGAGGCGGCGGCCGGCATCAAGTTCTTCGGGATGGTGATGAGCACGGAATAGATCGGCAGCACCATGAACGGCAACAACACATGGGTCATGGCGATGATGACGCCGGTGCGGTTGAAGATCAGCGTCAGCGGCGCATCTATGAGGCCGATGGCGCGCAGGAGATCATTGATGAGACCCTGCTCCTGCAACAGGATGAACCAGGCCGCGGTGCGCACCAGAAGCGACGTCCACAGCGGCAACAACACGGCGCCAAGCATCAGATCACGCTTCCAACCGTCGAGCGAAGCGGCGATGATTGCGTACGGAAAGCCGATACAGGCGCATGCGAAGGTGACGAGCGCGGCTATCCAGAAGGTGCGCATGAGGATCACGGCGTTGACGGACTGGTCTGGCGGCAGATGCTCGATATCACCAGCCGCATTGCGACCAAGATCGACGGCGGCAAGCAGGTTGCGGTCGGTATAGGGCGAGAGCGCATCTGCGATCGCCAGCCAGAACTCCGGCTTCTCCCAGCGTTTGTCGATGGAAACGAGGTCGGCGGGTGGGTTCGCCGTATCTTTCAATGCACTCGTCGTCTTGCCCATCAGCGTGCGAAAACCGGAGCGGGCGCTGTTGAGACGCCGCACCATGTCACCAAGCGCCTGATCGTCGTCGACGGACTTCAGGTCCTCCATCAGCGCCATCTGCATGGGTGTGGTGGGTGGAGACTTACGGTCCCAATCGGCCAGAACTTCCGCGCTGCGTGGCAGCAGCCGCAACACGGCCGGATCCGACACGGACTGCGCCATCATGCTGAAGAGCGGCCAAACGAAGAAGCCGATGAGGAAAAAGAGCAGCGGCGCCAGAAGAAGCAGCGATCGTCCAGTGCGGGAGGAGACTCCACTCATGGCGCAATGACCCGACAATCGCCGGCCGAAAACGCCGCAAAGACTTTGGTGCCTGGCGGAAACTCGCGCGACCTTCTGCCGAGTTTGGCGATCAGCGGGTGAGTGGCGTTCTGCAACTGCACGCGCAAATGATCGCCCTGATAAACGGAATCTGCAACTTCCGTTTCCAAGACGTTTCGACCCTCACTGCGCGTCTCGCTGAGATCTACCCGTTCCGGACGGATGGAGAGAAAGACGGATTGGCCGGAAGCGACGCTGCCGGAAACCGCCGACACAATTTGTGCCCCCGAACGAAGACGCACAGTTGCTTCCGCGCCTTGCACGGTTTCCACGACACCTTCGACGAGATTGGTCTCGCCGATGAATTCGGCGACGAAGCGCGTCGCCGGCTCGTCGTAGACCTGGCGGGGTGTCCCGATCTGCTCGATCTTGCCCTTGTTGAAGACGGCGACGCGATCCGACATCGTAAGCGCTTCGGACTGGTCATGCGTAACGAAAACGATTGTTAGGCCGAGGCGGCGGTGCAGATCGCGGATGTCGAGTTGCATCTGCTCGCGCAACTGCTTGTCAAGCGCGCCGAGTGGCTCGTCCATCAGCACGACACGCGGTTCGAAGACAAGCGCCCGGGCAAGCGCCACGCGCTGCTGCTGGCCACCCGAGAGCTGCGAGGGCCGTCGGTCGGAAAGGGTTGAAAGCTGCACCATGTCGAGTGCACGTTTGACGCGCTCATCGATCCCCGCCTTGCCAATGCCCCGCATCTGGAGCGGAAAAGCGATGTTTTCGCCGACTGACATGTGCGGGAAGAGCGCGTAGCTCTGGAAGACAACACCCATGTCCCGCTTGTAGGTGGGCACCTTATTGATGGCAGTTCCGTCGAGAAGGATCTCGCCCGCGGTCGGCTGCTCGAAGCCAGCGAGCATCATAAGAAGCGTCGTTTTGCCCGAGCCGGACGGGCCGAGCAGGCTGACGAACTCCCCCTTCCCGATGCCGAGATCGAGATGTTCAACCACGCAAAGCGGGCCGTAGAATTTCGTAATGCGGTCAAATCGAATGTATTCGGCCACGGCAGACTCCATCGCTAAAGGCGAAGGATGCGTCCTCAAGAAACGCACCCAGCCATCCAGGAAAGGGCGCTCCCGGTGGAGCGCCCTTCACCACGGATGTTCTTACTGGGCGAGCCAGGCGTTGAAGCGCTGCGTCAGCGTCTCGGCATTGTCGATCCAGAAATCGACATTGAGCGAGATGGCATCTGTCATGTTGGCAGGATCGGTTGGCAGGTCCTTGGAGAATTCCGCCGGTACTTTGGACGCGGCCTCCTTGTTCGGCAGACCGTATGCCACGAATTCCGGCAGTTTCGCCTGGTTTTCCGGCAGGCTCGCAAAAGCGATGAAGTCCTGCGCAGCCTCCTTGTTCTCCGCATCCTTCAACACGACCCAGCTATCGACGGCATAAATGCTGCCGGGAAAGACGACCTTGAAGTTCTTGCCTTCCGACCGATTGATGCCGGTGATGCGGCCGTTGTATGCCGAAGTCATGGCGACTTCGCCCGATGCGAGAAACTGCAACGGCTGTGCGCCCGATTCCCACCAGACGATGTTAGGCTTCAATTCGTCGAGTTTCTTGAAGGCGCGGGCGACCCCCTCCTCTGTACCGAGAACGTCATAGATCTCATCCTTGGAGACACCATCGGCGAGTAGCGCGAATTCCAGCGTGTATTTTGGGCCCTTGCGCAGCGAGCGCTTGCCGGGGAACTTTTCGACGTTCCAGAAGTCCGCCCAGGAAGTCGGGCCTTCCTTCAGCTTGTCGCCGTCATAGGCGATGGCCGTCGACCAGACGATGGCGCCGACACCACAGTCATTGACCGCAGAATCGAGGAATTTGTCCTTACCGCCCATCTTGTCCCAGTCGATCTTTTCATAAAGACCGTCGGCACAACCGAGCGCCAGTTCTTCGGCTTCCACCTGCACCGCATCCCAGTTCGGTGCGCCGGCCTTGACCTTCGACTGGATGACGCCGATCCCGCCGTCCCAGGCTTCGTCGAGCACTGGCTTGCCGGACTTTTCGGAGAACGGTTTGAAGTAGATGTTGCGCTGGGCATCCTGATAGTTTCCACCCCATGAAACGACTGTTAGATCTCGCGCGAAAACCGGCACAGCAAGGCCCGCCGACAGAACGACGGCAGCCGCCGCCAGGACACCCGATTGAAAGATTGTCTTCATGGCATTCCCCTTTTCTTCGTTGGTGAAAGAGCCGCTGCGGCTCCGATGACGATCCCATGCAGACCGTTGTCCCCGTCCTGTTGCGGCGGTGGCTGCGGCCTCACCGGTCTTTACGCCCATTCTCCCTTGGACGTTTCAACCGATGGATGCATTCTAGTCATTGCAGGCCAACGGGTTTTCCCGATTTGACCGTTGTCAGACGTGCTGCCCTCCGTTGATGTGGATTTCCGCGCCGTTGATGTAGGACGATGGCTCGGTGCAAAGGAAGTAGATGGTCTCCGCGACTTCGCGCGGTTCGCCCAGTCTTCGCATCGGCACTTCCGCCGCCACCAGTTCATCGGTTCCGGGCGACAGGATAGACGTTTCGATCTCGCCCGGCGCGATGGCGTTCGCCCTGACGCCGCGTTGGCCGAATTCGTGCGCCATTTCGCGGGTCAGTGAGGCCAGCGCCGCTTTGGACGCCGCATAGGCAACGCCTGCAAAAGGGTGGACGCGAGAGCCTGCGATGGACGTAACATTGACGATCGAGCCCTTCGCCGCTTCCAGTTCCGGCATGAGCGCGCGGGCGATCAAAGCGGTCGACACAAGATTTACGTTGAGCACCTGCGTCCAGACATCGGCATCGGTATCCAGCACACCGAGGCGACTCTTGCCCGGTCCCTTCGGCGAAATGCCCGCATTGTTCACGAGTGCATGCAGGCGCCCGTTCGGTAGGCGCTCGCGCACGGTCGCAGCCAGGCGGTCAATCTGCGTGAGATCGGCAAGGTCGGCCTGGATATGGCTCTCGCGTGCGGACGGCCAGGCACATTCCTCGGAAAAGGACTGGCGAGAAACGGTGAGAATGCGCCAGCCCTTCGACTGAAAGAGCTTGACAGTTGCGTGCCCGATCCCGCGGCTCGCCCCCGTCAGCAACATGTACCGGCAATCATCGGTCATCGGAGCGCTTCCTTTTGATGTTTGATGCATCGTAATATGCTGCCCATGAATTGCAAGTCTCCTATTCCAAGCGACGTCAAGCCCGGCGCGCCTCCGGCTCGCTGCCCCGTTCGATGCGCTCGAGGATCGGCTTGCCGCCGAGCAGGATGTCGTCGACGATTGCCATCGAAGCGGCGGCGGGATCGTGCCGCTTCAGGGCTTCGACGACCGGGTAGTGGTGGTCAATCATCGCCCGTCCGCCCTCTATGTAAGCATCGGAAATATGTGGTCCCATCCGCAGCCAGAGCCGCCGCAGGATGCTGTTCAGCACCGGCAGACCGGCGATCTGCGGCAGCAGGAAGTGGAAGGCTTGGTTGAGTTGCGTGCCCTTCAGTCTGTCGCCGGCCTCGATTGCTTGTTCGTTTTCGCGCAAGATCCGCTCCAACGCTTCGATATCCGCGCTCGTCGCCACCTGGGCCGCAGTCTCCGCCGCCAGTCCCTCCAGGCGCACCCGGATTGCGCGGATCTCGCGGTAGCGGTTTTCGCTCAAGCCCGGGATGCGGATGTCGCGCGGCGAGCGGAAGATAATCGCCTCGTCATTGGCAAGCCGAAGGATTGCGTCGCGGATCGGCGTAACGCTTGTGCCGAATTGCTCTGCCAGATCCCGGATCTTCAGCCGATCGCCGGGTTGGAACCGTCCCTGGATCAGCGCATCGCACAACGCACCATAGACGACGCTGTTGAGGTTCTCATGATCCAGTGACGTGAATTGAGGCATGGAATCCGTCCGAAAAATGGAATAACAAGATACTTGATGCATCTTTTTCGCTGTGTTTCAAGTATGGCGTGTCGCAGACATCATTCACCGAACGGCTTGGCGCGACAATGTCGTCGTCGTCGTGGTCAGCTGGCGGGCAGAGATTGACGGAAATGCGGGCGACCGCGCCAACGGAGCAAGCATGACGGAGCCATCGCCCACCGCCAAGAACGCCGATTCCATGTCGGCAACATGGAGCGCGACATCGCTTTCCGATGCGGAGGCGGCGGTGAAGCAGGTCTATGACGCGAGCGGCTCGATCAGGCGGCTCTCAAGCGAAAGGGACGAGACCTTTCTTTTTACCCGCTCGGACGGAAAGGACTTCATCCTCAAGATTGCCAATCCCGCCGAAGACCCGGCCTCGCTTGAGTTCCAGGATGGTGCGCTAATGCATCTGGAGGCTGCGGCCCCCAATGTACCGGTGCCAAGGCTCATGCTCACGAAAACCGGAGCGCCGAGCCATACGCTTTCCACCTCCGATGGCCCCCGCGTCATGCGCCTGTTGACCTTCCTCGGCGGCGAACTGCAATACCGCACCTCGGCCTCAGAGACGCAGAGCCGCAACGTCGGCCGGGCGCTCGCACAACTTGGGCTGGGTCTCGAAGACTACAAAGGGCGCCCGCCCGCCGGAAAGTTGATGTGGGACATTTCTCATACACTCGACCTTGTCGCCCTGCTCGACCATGTCGGCATCGAGCGCCGAGCGCAGGTGGAGGCCATACTCGCCGAGTTCGAACGCTCGATGCCGGCGATCGCCGCGATCAAGCGCCGGCAGATCATCCATAACGATTTCAATCCGCACAACATCCTGCTTGATCCGGCAGAGCCGACCAAAGTTGTTGGTATCATCGACTTCGGCGACATGGTGCATGCGCCCTTGATCAATGACCTTGCCGTCGCCCTCTCCTATCACCTTGCGACCGACAACTGGGCCGCCCGCACCGGCGCCTTCCTCGAAGGCTTCCTGTCGGCGCGCGCGCTGGAGCCGGCCGAAATCGAGCTGCTACCGCTTCTCGCCCGTTCCCGCCTCGCCATGTCCATCATCATCGCGGAGTGGCGTTCCGCACGTTTTCCTGAGAACCGGGCCTATATCATGCGTAACCACGCGACCGCATGCCGCGGCCTGCAGAACATAGTCGATCTCACTCCGGCCGGGCTGAAACGGCTCGCGCCCAACCTTTCCGAGGCTTGATCATGTCGATGGTGAATGCTTTTTCGCGTGCAGATTTCGACCGACTAGACGAGAGCGAGAGGGCGCTTATCGCTCGCCGAGAAAAAGTGCTCGGTCCCGCCTACCGCCTGTTTTACGAAAAACCGCTGCATCTTGTCCGCGGCGAAGGCGTTTTTCTGTACGACACGGCCGGCGAGCGGTATCTCGACGCTTACAACAACGTCGCCTCGCTCGGCCATTGCCATCCGCGCGTGGTGGAGGCAATCACGAAGCAGACGGCCGTGCTCAACACTCACACACGCTACCTGCACGAAGGGATCGTCGCCTATGCCGAGGCACTGACGGCCACCTTCCCCGAGGCGCTCAGCCAGGCCATGTTCACCTGCACCGGCAGTGAAGCGAACGATCTCGCCGTTCGCATCGCCCGCTTCGTCACTGGGGGCACCGGCATCATCGCAACTGACCTCGCCTATCACGGCCTGACGAGCGCGGTTGCCGAATTCTCGCCCTCGCTCGGCGAATCCGTGACGCTCGGCCCGCATGTGCGCACGGTGCCCGCGCCGGACAGCTACCGTCACTCGCCCGAACAGATGGCGGTAAAATTCGGCCACGAGGTGCGCGCCGCAATCGCCGATCTCAAACGTCACGGCATCAAGCCGGCCATGCTGATCACCGATACGATCTTTTCCAGCGACGGCATCTTCGAAGGGCCGAGAGGTTTTCTCAAGCCTGCGGTGGACGCGATCCACGAGGCTGGCGGCCTCTTCATCGCCGACGAGGTGCAGCCCGGCTTCGGTCGAACGGGCGAAACGATGTGGGGTTTCGAACGCCACGGCGTTGCACCCGACATGGTGACGATCGGCAAACCAATGGGTAACGGCTATCCGATGGCGGGTATCGTGCTGCGCCCCGAGGTTATCGCTGAGTTCGGCCCAAAGGCGCGCTATTTCAACACGTTCGGCGGCAATCCGGTCGCCGCCGCGGCCGGCAAGGCAGTGCTCGACACGATCCGCATTGAGGGGCTGCAGCAAAATGCGCTGGAGATCGGCTCCTACCTGATGGGTGGCCTCAAGAGCCTTTCGGATCGATACCACGCTCTCGGGGACGTGCGCGGTTCCGGTCTCTTCATCGGCGTCGAGATCGTTGCCGACCCTGCCGTCAAGAGCCCTGATGCCGCGCTAACGACTCGGATCGTAAATGGTCTGCGAGATCGCCGCATCCTCATCAGCGCCTCCGGTCCCAATGCCAATGTTCTGAAAATCCGGCCACCTCTCGTCTTTTCTCGCGAGAATGCGGACATGCTGTTGGATGCATTTGGCGACGTGTTGCGGTCTCTCTGAATAGGAGGCTTCGCGCCGCATTCGATACATTTGCGCAGCGTCGCGAGCCGGGCCACGTCTACAACGTCGCAGAAATGCCACGTGGACGGTGCCCCTCTTGGTTGGCGACAGGCGTGACAAATGACACCCACGCATCAACATTGTTGGAGCGGGAATATCGCGCCTGGAAGGCCTATTCACCGAACCGTCGTCGTAAAAGGTTGGAGGGCCCCTTGTCACGGTTTCAAGCGACGCCGGCTGTTGGTTGTCGTCTGCTCGCGACACAGAACGACACCAGCACCTCCGCGCGCCCACCCGCTGAAGGTCGAAAAGTCGGGTGGGCATCGCCCGCGCAAAGCCCCCAGGTGCCACGACAAGGCCAAACCTAGCAATCAGCGCTGCCGCAATCGGGCACTGTAGTCGGACGATCTTCTCTGTGAGGGGCTGTCGTTCGAGGTTGGCGTCAGGGCCAAGTCGAGTGCTTCCGAAGGCGCTACCAATGCGCCGCAGCAGTCCGACAAGCTTTGAAAAGGAATTCTAATTGGTCGGTAAGATTTAGTCGTTGGACCGCGTTCGCGCCCTTTCATATCGTTCCCTCAACAAGCAAGGCCACAAGGCAAAAAGGGGAACATCAATGAACCAGATCTCCAAGTGTACTCTTTCGATGGCGCTTTTCGCGGTTACGATGACGGCGGGAGGTTATGCAGCCAATGCCAGCGATATTACCGTTATGGGCTACCGCGGCCCATTTGAAGAAAATTACGTCAAGAGTGTCATCGAGCCCTTCATGAAGGGGCACCCCGACATAAAAGTGACCTACTTCGGCGTTCAGAACGCAGCTACCTCGCTCGGAAACATGCGTGCACAGCGGGACGCTCCGCAGGTCAATGCCGTCATCTATGATCTTTCGGTGGCGAAGATCGCCCAGGAAGAGAGCCTCGTCGCGGATCTCAACACCGACAAGATCCCGAATTACGCCGACATCTCCGAAATCGGCAAGGACCTTGGTGGGGCGGCGGTCCCCGTCACATATGATACGCTCTCCCTGATTTATAACCGTGACGCATTTCCCAATCCGCCCACGAGCTGGGAGGCACTTTGGGACCAAAAGCAGGACGGCAAGATTGTTCTGCCGGCACAGGGCGGCGGCGACATCCAGGCAATCCTTCTAACGATCATTGCAAACCGTCTTGCCGGCGAGGACGATTACAAGAAGACAATCGAGCCCGGCGTGGACAAACTGGTTGAACTTGCACCAAGGGTGCAGACCTGGGAGCCGAAACCAGACGCATATACGCTCGTTGGCAACGGTACTGCCACGGTCTCGATCGGTTACAATGCAAGGTCGCAGTTCTTCTTTGATCACACAGAAGGCAGACTGCAGTCCGTCGGTCCAGTCGAGGGCACGGCCTCTCAGATCAACGTTATCAGCGCAATCAAGAATGCTTCCGAGCAGGAGGCAACAGAAACCTTCATCAACTATGCACTGAGCCCCGAGGCCCAGACCGCTTTTGCCAGGGCGATGTTCTATGCCCCGACCAACACCAAGGCCGAGGTCGATGAAGCGACAAGGAAGCGCATTCCTCTCATGGACCCGGCGCAACGCGCAAAGTTGATCAACGTCGACTGGATGAGCATCGGCGACATGCGCGAGAGCATCCTCCAACCATGGCGGCGCCAGATTATTCCGGCTGGGCGATAGTCGCGGAGCGGCTCTGCGAACGCACGCGGGTCGCAGAGGCCTCCACCACACCAACAAACGACGCATCGGCACGCCGCAGAGCACCTGCGATGGCGGCAATCCCGACTTTGCGTCACACGACGACCTCAAATCCTGACGGTGATGATATGCAGATTCAACAGCTGCGCCAGAATGCGCAGGCCGCGGCCGTGCCCGCCGCTGCCACGGGTGATCCGGCCTTCCTGAAGCTTAAGGGTGTGACCAAACGCTATGGCGTCGACTACATGGCAGTCGACGATCTCGACATCGATCTCCCGAAAGGGAAGCTCCTTGGGCTGCTCGGACCTTCCGGCTGCGGCAAGACAACGACGCTGAGGATGATCGCCGGCCTTTTGGACATCACCAAAGGCAATATCCTGATCGATGGCGACGACATTTCCCACAGGCCACCGCACAAGCGCGACATCGGCCTGGTCTTCCAGAACTATGCGCTCTTCCCGCACATGACTGTCGCCGAAAACATAGCCTTTGGCCTTGATATGCGGGGTGTGTCCCGCTCTGAAGCCAGGGGCCGCGTTGAAGAGGCGTTGGAAATGGTAAGGCTGCCCGGTTATGGCAGCCGCAAGCCGAAGGAAATGTCGGGTGGCCAGCAGCAGCGCGTGGCATTGGCGCGCGCGCTCGTAATCCGTCCGCGCATTCTTCTTCTCGATGAACCCTTGTCCAACCTCGATGCCAAGCTGCGCGACGATATGCGGATCGAGATCCGTGAAATTCAGCAGCGGCTGCAGATCACGACCGTCTTTGTGACACACGACCAGGTCGAGGCCCTGACCATGTGCGACCTCGTCGGCGTTATGAATCGCGGCAAACTTGCCCAACTCGGCTCGCCCGAAGATATCTACGAGCGCCCTGCCAATCTGTTCGTCGCCGAATTTGTCGGCCGCACTAACGTGATGGACTGCGAGATCGAAGCAGCGGATCGGGTAAGCATCTGCGGCGCTACATTTTTATGTGACACCAAAGGCTTGGTGCAGGGCAAGGCAAAGGCGGCCATCCGTCCGCATCGCGTCAACTTGACCCCGAGCAGGGATCGCAGCCTTGTCAGCATCGCGACCAATTCGACCCACGGCAAGGTCGTCCGTGTGACCTATGTCGGCGATGTCGTGCAATACGACATCGATATTGGCGGAAGCATCCTGACAACGGAAGTCCATACGCGCAGCGCCGGCCACAGCTTCCAAACGGGCGAGAAACTTCTCTGTGAATGGATGCCACAGGATATGCAGGTTTTCGGAGGCTGAACCATGGTAGCGATTACTGCAACGGCGCCCCCCTCGCCCTATCCGCGGATCGGCAAATTCCCATTTGTCTTGATCCTCCTACTTGTCCCAATGGCTGCAATCAATCTGGTTGCCTTCATCTTGCCGGTTGCACGCCTGGCAATGATCTCATTCATCGAAAGCCGCAGCGGAGGCGTGCTCACCGAAAACTATACGCTGGCGAACTACATCGACTTTTTTACCGACAAGTTCAGCTTCGAACTGATTGCCAACTCGCTCCTGCTCGGGTTTGTGGTCACGTTGGCGACCCTCTTCTGCGCCTACCCGATCGCGCTGTTCCTGCACCGTGTCTCGCCGAAATGGCGCAACCTCCTTTTCGTCATCACCGTCTCGCCGTTGCTCGTCAGCAGTGTCGTTCGCACCTACGGCTGGATGGTGCTTCTCGGTGATCAAGGTGTGGTCAACGGCGTTCTCATGTCGACTGGCATCATCCAGACACCAATTCGGCTCGTGAACAATTCGCTCGGCGTCTACATCGGCATGGTCGAGGTGCTCATTCCGTATATGGCGCTTTCGCTGATATCCGGCTTTGGACGCCTCGACGTGGCGCTTGAGGAAGCTGCGGCCTCGCTTGGTGCCAATAGTTGGACCCGTTTTCGACGCATCATCGTGCCGCTCACCATGCCCGGTGTCGCGCTTGGTTGCCTGCTTTGTTTCGTGCTTGCCATCAGTTCCTTTATCACTCCGAAGCTGCTCGGCGGCGGACGTGTCTTCCTGCTTGCAACCGAGATTTTCGACCAGGCCGTCATCCAATTGGAGTGGCCTTCCGCAGCGGCAACTTCCGTAATCGTGCTGATTATCTTCGGGCTGGCGCTCGCGCTCTATTCCCGCGTCGTCAAGCGCTTCGATTGAGAGAAAGGACACTGATCATGATTGGCAGACTGACCTTTCCGTTCAAAGCCCTTGTGGCATGCCTCTATCTGTTCTTGCTGGCACCGATCCTCATCGTCTTGCCCCTGTCGTTCAGCAATGACAGTTTTCTGACCTTTCCGCCGCAGAGCTGGGGACTGCGGTGGTATGCGGCGATGTTTAGCCATCGCGGCCTCATCGACGCACTCTGGGTCAGCCTCGGGGTCGCGACCACGGTGACAATCCTCGGCCTCATCGCCGGCGTTCCGGCCGCATTTGCGATCCGTCGCTATCAGTTCATCGGCCGCGACCTCGTCCTGAACATTTTCACTGCACCGCTTCTTCTGCCTTCAATAGTGCTCGGACTTGCGATCCTGCTCGTCTTCGTTCAGGCCCGCCTGCTTGGCACCTATACAGGGCTCGTCATCGCCCACCTGATCGTCACCACACCCTATGTGATCCGCATCATGCTGACGGCTTTCTCGACCCTGCCGCCATCCGTCGAAGAGGCGGCGACCATGCTTGGTGCATCTCCCTTCACGGTGTTCCGACGTATCACCCTGCCCCTGATGATGCCCGGCTTCGTCGCCAGCGCAGCACTCTCCTTCCTCCTCTCCTTCGATGAGGTGGTGATCTCGCTGTTCATTACCGGACCGCGGATGCGCACTCTGCCCGTCGAAATCTTTGACTATGTCGAAAGCCAGACTGACCCGATGACCGCCGCTGTGTCGGTCGTTCTCGTCGCCGCCACGCTCCTCATCATTTTTCTCATCGAACGCACGCTCGGCCTCTCAAAGACGATCGGCAAAAGCTAACTTCTGCATCGGAGACTATCTGACATGGACAACATCGCGCTCTGGATGTCCCAGCCGCATTTCGGCTTTCTCGAAATCGCGAAGGCTTGCGGCGTCAAGCAGCTCGTCATCGAACTCGAGCACGGAACTTTCGATCTCGGTACGCTCGACCAGTTCCTGGCCTTCAGCAAATCGCTTGGAATTCCGGCCCTTACCAAGGTTACCGCCCCAACGACCGAAGCCATCCAACAGGCGCTTGATTTCGGCTCCGACGGGGTGATCCTGCCGCATATTCTGGGCGTCGATCATGCCCGCGAAGTATCCAAGGCCGCGAAGTATCCGTTGCTCGGTATCCGCTCTTACGCCGGCGGTCGGGTCTTCGGTTACGCCCGCCCGTCGAGCGACGCCTTCGACCGAGAGAACAGACGCACAAAGTGCTATGCGATGATCGAAACCGCCGAAAGCCTTGCGGATGTCGAGAAAATCATCGCGCTCGACACGGTCGATGGCCTATTCCCCGGCCCATCGGACCTGGCCCTTGCCCGCGGCCGTGGCGCCTATGCATTCAACGATGACGACCGCAGCGACCTTGCCCGCATCGCACGGGCCGCCCGTGAAGCGGGCAAGAGTTGGGTGATGCCCGCCTGGACGCCGGCAGAACGCATATTCGCTCTGGAGCATGGCGCCGAAATGCTCGTCGTCGCGACGCAAACGATGACGCTGCGCGCCGGCATCATGTCAACAATCAATGCACTCAAGCACGAAAAAATCGTCGCCTGACGCGGGTGACGAGAGCCCTTATTGGAGGAAGACCATGAAAATCAGCATGATACAGACCAACCCCCAGGACAACCGCGACGTCAATCTCAAGATTACCCGTGATCTGATGGTCGAGGCAATGAGGGTCGATCAGCCCGACCTGATCGTGTTGCCGGAATATTTCGAGGTCTATGGCACGACCACCGAACAAAAGCTCGCACTGGCAGAACCAGCAGGGGGCGCTGCTTACAGGATGGCGCAAGACTTTGCCCGGGAAAACAACGTGTTCGTGCATGCCGGCACCATCATGGAAAAGGTCGAGGGCGAGAACCGCATCTACAACACCAGCTTCGTGTTCAACCGCCAGGGCAAGGAAGTGGCGGCCTACAGAAAAATCCACATGTTCGATATCGTTGCGCCGGACGGCACAGCCTATAAGGAATCGGCAACCGTCAAGCCGGGCGAAGACATCGTCACATACGATCTGGACGGCCTCAAAGTAGGATGCGCGATCTGCTACGACATCCGCTTCTTCGAACTGTTCCTGCAACTCGAAAAGGCTGGCTGCGACGTTATCGTACTGCCTGCAGCGTTTACGCTCCAGACCGGCAAGGATCACTGGGAAGTCCTTGCGCGCGCCCGCGCCATCGAAACGCAAACCTACTTCGTCGCCTGCGGCCAAACCGGCAGCGTCACGGTCAATGGTGAAAAGCGTGCCTGCTACGGGCATTCGCTTGTCTGCGATCCATGGGGGCACACGATCGCGCGCGCTTCGGACCCCGTCGGCTTCGTCACCGCCCGCATCGACACGAAAGAGATCAGCCGGGTGCGCAATCTCATTCCGATGACCCAGCACCGCCGCCTGGCCTGCGCGTAGGAAGGAGGGTTGCCATGTACGTCATCGAGAAAATGCCGGAGCAGATCGCACAAGCCGATCTTGACCTCCTAAGCGGCGTCGAAACTGCAACCGTTGGTCATTGGCGGCTAATGGGCTTTATGGACCGCGCAATCCAGCCGCTCCTGCCCGGCAAACGTGTCGTCGGGACCGCGGTTACGCTTGCCATCGCCGGCCCGGACTCCACGCTACTGCACCACGCAACGGGGTTGTTGCGGCCAGGGGACATTCTCGTCGTCGATAGGCTCGGCGACGACAAATACGCCTGCTGGGGCGGCGGCGTTACGGTTGCCGCAAAGGCTGCGGGCGCCGTGGCCGGTATTGTCGACGGACCATGCACGGACCTGGCTGAAATCCAGGACTCGGATTTTCCGATGTGGTCGCGCGGCCTTTCGCCGATTACCACTCGTCTCTACGATCTCGGCGGTGGATTGAACATTCCCGTTAGCTGCGGTGGCGCAGTCGTGATGCCCGGCGATGCAATCCTAGCCGACGAAAGCGGCGTTCTGGTCATCCCGCGTGACGAGGTGCGTGCTGTGTCGGAAGAGGCGTTGCGGCGGCAGGAAACCGGCAAGAAGCGCGAGGCCAGCGTTCGCGACAAGCAACAGAAACTCGGCGAAATGACAGGGGCAAGCACCAAGGTTCTGGCAAAACTTTCGTGATGACATCGGTAAACCGACGCCCCAGAAGTTGCTCGGGTGTCGGTTTATCAATCAGCATGCGCAACGCATGCCTCCTCGAATGTTTCTTCCCATTGAAGCCTCGGAAGGCTACGCTTATTCTGTGTAAATTCAACGCGTTGTGACAATTTCTACGTTCATGATGCTGGGCATACCGTAAAACGGGTGGGGCGCTGTCATGCAATGAATATTCGTTTCCTGGAAACCGTCGTTTGGCTTTCGGAGCTGCGGAGCTTCCGTGTTACGGCCGACCGCATGAACATTACCCCGGCTGCCATCTCCAATCGTATTTCCGCCATTGAGCAGGAACTCGGAATTCGTCTCTTTGAACGCGATACCCGCGACGTGCGCCTGACAAGCGAAGGGCAAACCTTCGTTTCTGGAGCTCGAGACATCATTGATCGCTACAACCGTCTCGTCAGCGACGTCGTCCCTGCCGAGACCATAGAGGGCACAGTGCGGATCGGTATTCTGCCGAGCATCGCTTTGACAATCCTTCCCGGTGTCATTGAGACGCTTCGGGTGCGCTATCCGCGCGTCCGTGTTTCTGTCACGACGGATTCCTCGCAGGCGATTGCCAGCAAACTGGAGCAGCGGGCCTTAGACGTCGTATTGGGCTTCCCGACCGGAGACGTGGATAAGTATTTCGTCAAAGACCTTTGCTCCTTCGGAATGTTTTGGGTCGCAAACGGCGGGTTTGAATGCGACGAGGGTCCCATGGCAATTAGTGACCTCTCCATGCATCCAATAATTTCCTACGAGACCGGTACCTACAACCATGGAAGACTATTCAAGTATTTGTCGGGCCATCTAATAGAAGACAGCATTATTCACTATTCAAACTCACTATCCACCACGATTAATATGGTAACCGCAGGGATTGGCATCGCTGTTCTGCCCCCAATCGTAATTCAGAATGAACTTAGATCAGGTACCTTGAGGGTCTTGAAAGTCTCACCTGCTTTTCCGCCGACAAACTACTTTGCGCTGTTTATGCGAAATCCTTCTTCGCGCCTATCTTCTCTCGTGGCATCGATCGCATGCGATGTTGCCAATGATTTTTGCGCGCTTTACAGCGACGCCCTCGCATCGAGCGTGCTGAAGCAAGTTGATAACTACTGAGCCGAATATCATTTGAGGCGACCGCACCTCGCCACGAGCAAACTCCGCGGTACAACGGGGGCACCCAGCAGTGTCAAGGAAGTGCATTTTGCTGCACCGATGGAAGCGAATGAACTTCTCGAGCACCAATACGTTCCGTCATATCGCAGCCTCACACTTTTCCGAGCAGACCGCTCTCAAACTACCGATTGACGCTTAGGCGAAGACACAGGTAGAACGATCTCTCGAGTTTGCTCGCTAGCTTTGATTGTTGCGCGATTGGCATCGCGCTCTAACGAACCTTCCTTTCAAAATCGCGGTCAGAACCCATGTCTAGGACCGGGGCTTCAATTTTGCTTTGAAAGGAACCGTCACGGCCACCGGCACATTTAAATGCATCCAACGAGGGCATGGTTTCATCCAACCTGACAAGCAGGGTGCCGATGGAGCGATCCCGTCGAAAGAAAAGCGCCTTACCAACGCGCGATAAGCGCTACTAACCATTCCCCACAGCCAAGGAACCGCAGCACGCGGGTGACCGCAGGTGAGTCCAATGCCATCCTCTAGTGGTCGTCATTGCCGCCTCCATCACAAAGATAGATTGAAGGTAGACAATGAAGAGCTTGGACGAAAAACTTCTTATTATCCTGGGCGCCTTCCACAGTGTTCGATATGGCGTGTCGCCATCCGTCTCACGCGGCGCTGCTGAAAACCACTCCAAAAAGCATGGTCTCGCGGGAAGTGAATACAGCCAGACCCTCGAAGCGGCAATTGGCGCTGGACTTATCGGACTTTCCTCTGACTCATCTCTCTCAATTCGTGCCGCCGGGCGAACGAGACTAGGCAAACGTTAGCCGAGTCTGGGTGCGACACGGAGGAACCGCCCCAACTGGGGCGATACCTCATCCCACGCCATGCTGACATAACCAATGAGATTCACGTTGAGCGTCGGTGCCCAGTCATCGCCCGAGACTTCTTGAAAAACCGGGACCTCGCGGGCGAATGCAAATGCATAAGCGGGCAGATAACGCCCATGAAAGGCTAATATCTGTACCAGTCTGGTTTCAGAGGGCCGTTCGGATCGACACCCAAGTATCGCGCTTGTTCCTCCGACAAAGTCATCAGAGTGCCCCCCAGTTTGCCCAGATGCAGGCGGGCGACCTTTTCGTCGAGCTGCTTGGGTAGCACGTAGACTTCGTTGTTGTAGCTCGCGCCCTTGGTGAAGAGCTCGATCTGTGCCATCACATGGTTGGAGAACGAAGCCGACATCACGAAGGACGGGTGACCGGTGGCGTTGCCGAGGTTCAAGAGGCGGCCTTCCGAAAGCAGGATGATGCGGTTGCCCGTCGGGAACTCGATCATGTCGACCTGCGGTTTGATGTTCGTCCACTTCAGGTTACGCAGAGCCGAGACCTGGATCTCATCGTCGAATTGGCCGATGTTGCCGACAATCGCCATGTCCTTCATCTCGCGCATATGCTCGATGCGGATAACATCCTTATTCCCAGTTGCCGTGATAAAGATGTCGGCCGAGGAGACGACGTCTTCGAGCTGGACGACTTCGAAGCCGTCCATGGCGGCCTGCAGCGCGCAGATCGGGTCGATTTCGGTAACCTTGACGCGAGCGCCGGCGCCGGCGAGTGAAGCAACCGAACCCTTGCCAACGTCGCCATAGCCGCAGACGACGGCAACCTTGCCGGCCATCATCACGTCAGTGCCGCGGCGGATGCCGTCGACCAGTGACTCCTTAGGGCCATATCTGTTGTCGAACTTCGACTTGGTGACGCTGTCGTTGACGTTGATCGCGGGGAAGGGCAGCAGGCCCTTGGCCTGGAGCTGGTACAGTCGGTTGACGCCGGTGGTAGTTTCCTCGGTCACGCCCTTGATCGCGTCGCGCTGCTTGGTGAACCAGCCCGGCGAAGCGGCAAGGCGCTTCTTGATCTGCGCGACGAGGATTTCTTCTTCCTCGGAGCCCGGGTTGGAGAGCACGTCCTCGCCGGCTTCGGCGCGGGCGCCGAGTAGGATGTACATGGTGGCGTCGCCACCATCGTCGAGGATCATGTTGGAAACGCCACCGTCGGCCCACTGGAAGATCTTGTCCGTGTAGGTCCAGTATTCTTCGAGCGTCTCACCCTTGACGGCGAAGACCGGAACGCCGATTGCGGCGATTGCCGCTGCGGCATGGTCCTGTGTCGAGAAAATATTGCAGGACGCCCAACGCACATCGGCGCCGAGAGCAACCAGCGTTTCGATGAGGACGGCGGTCTGAATGGTCATGTGCAGCGAGCCAGAGATGCGCGCGCCCTTCAGGGGCTTGGAAGCGCCGAACTCTTCGCGGCAGGCCATCAGGCCCGGCATTTCCGTTTCGGCGATCGCAATTTCCTTAAATCCGAAGTCCGCCAACAAAAGATCGGCGACCACAAACTCTGCGACGGCGACGGCCGTTCCACCGCCACCACTGCCAACAACGGCGCCGACTCTTCCTCCGGATGCACCACTTCTCTGACCAGTGGACAGCCCTACAGAACCCGCGCTCTGCCGCGGGGCGCGTTTAGGTTCCCTCGCAGGCGAAACGGCTGCTTTCCCTTGATCTAACAAATCGAATATGCGGGAGGCGGCTTGATCTGCTTCGATCCCGAAAGCAGACAGAAATGTTGAAAATTGGTCTGGTGAAACACCAGAGGCTCTGATCAAAGCCTCTATGTCTTTGCTTTCGGAGATTTCGAGAAGCTGCTCGTACAAGTCATCGTCAACAATGACAGCGTTCTCGTCTTGGGTCTCGGCCATTGCCTAAGCTCCTACGCCGTGAGAAGCTCGGCGTTCCGTGAGGGTGAATTTTTCCCCATCCCGATTTCTCACGTACGCCCTTTGCGTCCACATCGTCATTAGTATCCACAGTGCCTTTACCGGATCGAGCGGCACTATCTGATCCGGCCCAAATACCAAGATTTCCGAGGGACGAAGACTGACGCGGGCGATCCATTCAGTGTCTCCCGGCAAAAGTGAACATTTCAGCCAGAGATTTCCCTGTTGGAAATCCCGCACAGCTTTCGGCCCCTTCAGTGGATCCAGTCTCCAAGTGACATTCGAGACCGTAAATATGGCCGAGAGTTGATTCTCTACCGCTATGAAAGAGCATTGTCCGTTCGCCAATGTTTCAAGAGAGGACTCGGACTTTGCTGTTGAGCTGAGCTTTACATTCGAAGGCTCGAGGCTCAGACCGCTTTCCGTTCCAGCGAACTGTTTTGCCGTCATCCCCACTCCACGTTGATAGGAAACATCCAAGTTCGTGGGAGGTGTGTAGTCCACTATTTCGCAATGAGGGGATGAGAACGAAACTTCCGCACCGGCTGTCGCGATGTGGAAATCTGCCCGTCGAAGAACTCGTCTCCTAACGGTGATGCTTTTGAAGGCCACATTGAGTAGAAGGGAGACTTGGTCACCGGATCTCATTCCCTCCACGTCCAGCATCATGATCGAGTTTATTCGCTCCTCGTCGTTCAACCACCTGGCCAACTTGGGAGGATCAACCAAGAGAGTTCCGCATGATCCTTCTTTCATAGATCCCCCCCGGCGTTTTAGTATGTGTCGACTATCTTATATTTAGCCAGAAGACGATCTTTTCGGTCAATAGCGACTTCGTCGGCTGGCTAGATCCTACTTTATGAGCGTACCTGGCGCCGGCCACGGCACGTGACCAGAGCCCATTCGCGCGCGTCTTGACCGGTTAAGTGGGTCGTCGTAGGTGGTTCAGCATAGCGACGAGCCGATGTTTTCGACCGGACGGATGAAGCCGAGGTTGATCTGGCCATTCTCAAGTCCGCGGATGATGTCTGAGGTCGAGCCACTCGTCACGTGCAGCGCGACATCCGGGAACTTCCGGCCAATGCGAGACAGGAACGCCGGCAGCACGCCGGTCGTCGCGGGATAGACGGTTCCGATCTTGATCGTCCGCGCCGCCTTGCCGGCAACCGAGCGCGCCACCTCGGCCGATAGCCCGACGTCGCCAATGATGCGCACAGCCCGATCGTAGAACACCTCCCCTGCCCGCGTCAGTTCGACCCGGCGCGTCGACCGTTCCAGCAGCCGGACCCCGAGTTCCTTCTCCAACGCCTGGATATGCGAGCTCAGCGCTGGCTGGGCGATGCACATCCGCGCGGCCGCACGGTTGAAATGCAGCTCCTCGGCCACCGCGACGAAAAACGAGAGTTGGCGCAGTTCCATGGCGTCGCTCCGTTGTTCGATGAGGCAAAGGTCTGCGCGCACGACGGAATACGCTCGTCCCCCCTGCCATGCGGAAGTGGAAAACTGGTATCCCGCTCGCCGACACTTGCAAGTTCACCTGACAGGTCGGTAAGGCGATGGGCAACGAGGTGTACAACCTCGCCTTCGCGCTGAATCCGGCCATAAACGCAGAGCATGCTGGCGCCGAGGACCGCGCGGCGATAGTTTTCGAAGGTCTTGGCCCAGACAACCAGATTGGCTATGCCCGTTTCGTCCTCGATGGTGATGAACATCACGCCTTTGGCCGAGCCCGGCCGCTGTCGGACAAGCACCACGCCGGCCGCCTCCAACCATCTGCCATCACGCGTCCGCATCGCCTCCCGGCAGGTGACGATACGGCGCTTCGTCAGATCCGCGCGCAGGAACGAGAGCGGATGGTCGCGCAGCGTCAGCCCGACATGCCCATAGTCCTCAACCACTTCGCCGCCCGCAGTCATCGGCCTTAGCGCCACTGATGGCTCATCGAGTTCGGCGACGGTCCGACTTTCCCGGGCAGATGCCGCGGCAAAGAGCGCCAGCGGCTCGTCGCGCAATGCCTTGATCGCCCAAAGTGCCTCGCGCCGAGCAAGCCCGAGCGAAGGCTGAAACGCATCGGCCTCGGCAAGCTGGACGAGCGAGGCTGCCGAAACCCCTGCCCGTACCAAGACGGACGGCAAAGCGACTTTCATCCGCTGTTGCCTCAAGCGTGCAATCCCAGCGGCTGGCGTTCACACAAACTGGCCGAACCTCGACCCGATGATCGCGCGCATCCCGCACGATCTGGGCCGGGGCGTAAAAACCCAACGGCTGCGCGTTCAGAAGCGCCGCGCAGAAGACGTCCGGGTGCCAGCATTTGAGCCACGAGGAGGCGTAGGCGATCAGCGCGAAGGACGCCGCATGGCTTTCAGGAAAGCCGTAGCTGCCGAAGCCTTCGAGCTGCTTGAAGGTCTTAATCGCAAAGTCCGGCTCGTAGCCGTTTGCGACCATGCCCCGGACAAGCTTCTCACCGAACTTCGACACACCGCCGGTATGCTTGATCGGTCCGTCAAGAATGAAGCGTATCGGAGCTTTCAACAAAGCGCCGCCTCAGCGGGAAAGCGGGAATTCGCGTCACGCGACGGGCGGAAAAAGGGCCGCCGCAGGAGCTTCAACATAGTGGCCCGAAGGGGAAGAGGGATCGACTGCCCCCGTCCGTCGCGTTCCGTGTACACTCTTTGTTTTCGAGCGACTGGCCGCGCGATAAAGCAAGTTACATTTTAAATTGGACGGAATTATGCTTTAAATTGGACGCCAATGGAGTTAACATTGGCCGCATGACCAATACAAATCGCCCGAACACACTCATCCAACGCAAGGCCCGCTCCATGGTCGAGACGGCGCTGTCGGACACGCGCGTCGTTCTCGTCGCCGGACCAAGGCAGGCAGGAAAGACCACCCTTGTGCGACAGTTCTCTGGAACAGAGCGGCCGTACTACACCCTTGATGACGCCGGCACACTCAGCGCCGCCAAATCCGACCCTGTAGGCTTCGTTCGTGGCCTCGACCGAGCGGTAATTGATGAAGTTCAGCGTGCGCCTGAGTTAATGCTTGCGATAAAGGAAAGCGTAGATCGCAGCGATGAGCCGGGCCGCTTCCTGCTCACAGGTTCAGCAAACCTCGCCACCGTGCCGGCGGTGGCAGACTCTCTTGCCGGCCGCATGGCCCTAATTTCGTTGCTGCCGTTTGCACAGGCTGAAATCCGATCGACCCCAGGCCGCTTTCTTGATCGCATTTTTGCGGGAGAGGTGCCCGCGATCGCGGACGGACTTGTGCTCGGCGACGACCTTGTTGAGACGGTTGTACGTGGAGGGTACCCTGAGGTCGTACGCAGGACGCAGCCCGGCCGGCGCACCGCGTGGCTTGAAGACTACGTGGCGCTTATCCTTGACAGAGACGTGCGCGACATTGCCAACATCGATCAGTTGGGCAGGTTGCCGCGCCTCCTTAATGTTCTTGCAGAGCATGCGGGACAATTGGTCAATCATAGCGGATTCGGCACGGCCCTCGGACTATCCAGTGTCACAGCTCAAAAGTATGTAGCAATCCTTGAGCGACTCTTCCTTGTCCGAACCCGCGCGCCATGGTCCAACAACCGGCTTAGTCGCCTGGTAAAAACACCAAAGTTGCATTTTCTCGACACTGGCCTGCTCGCAACCCTGCGCGAAGACGATGTCAACAGTATCCGTGAAAACAAGACGCGTTTCGGTCCTTTGCTCGAAAGCTTCGTCGCATCAGAACTCCTAAAGCTTGCATCTTGGTCCGAACGCCGACTTTCGTTCTCTCACTATCGGACGAAGGATCAGATCGAGGTCGATGTTGTTGTCGAGGACCGGCGCGGTCGCGTCGTCGGCATCGAGGTCAAGGCATCGTCGACGGTTAAGGCTGAAGACTTCAAAGGGCTTCGTCAGTTACAGGAGGCGGTAGGCGACCGCTTCCTGCACGGCATCGTTTTGCACGATCACGACCGCGTGACGCCATTTGGCGAAAAATTGCACGCCGCTCCGCTTTCGGTCCTGTGGACGATGTAAAATCACGAGATACTTATTATGGAACTTGAATCCTCAAAACTCGTCGGGTTCACGACACCCGGCCGTTCAATGCGAAGTTGGCCCTCACCGAAAATCCCGCGTCTTCACCTTGATCTGATCGAGATGCAGATAGGGATCGACGATATCGCGCGGCCGCGGTCCCTTCGGGATACCGCGCGGATCGGGCGCCGGCGCCCCACGATGGAACTCGTCACCTCTTCCATGCGGAAGCGGAAAACTGGCGTCCCGATCGCCCACGCTTGCAAGTTCGCCGGATAGGTCGGTCAGCCGATGGGCAACGAGGTGAACGACCTCGCCTTCCCGTTGAATGCGCCCATAGACGCCGAGCATGCCGGCGCCGAGCACAACGCGGCGAAACGTCTCGAAGGTCTTTGCCCAGACGACGAGATTGGCGATGCCGGTTTCGTCTTCGATGGTGATGAACATCACGCCCTTGGCAGAACCCGGCCGCTGGCGCACGAGCACCAGACCTGCGGCTTCGAGCCATTTTCCATCCCGGGTCTGCATCGCCTCCTTGCACGTGACGATGCGACGCTTCGTCAGATCGGCGCGCAGGAACGAGAGGGGATGGCTGCGTAGCGTCAAGCCGACATGCCCATAGTCCTCAACCACTTCGCCGCCCGCAGTCATCGGCCTTAGCGCCACTGATGGCTCATCCAGTTCCGCGACCGTCCGGCTTTCACGCTCAGAGGCCGCGGCAAAGAGCGGCAGCGGCTCGTCGCGCAGCGCCTTGATCGCCCAGAGTGCCTCGCGTCGCGCAAGCTTGAGCGAAGGTTGGAAGGCATCGGCTTCGGCAAGCTGGACCAAAGAGGCGGCCGGAACGCCTGCCCGGCGCCAGAGATCGTCGACGGTCTCGAAAGGCCTTTCGTCGCGCGAGGCAACGATTGCCGCGGCGTCAGCGTTCGCCAGCGCCTTGACCATGCGAAGACCAAGGCGAACGGCAAAGCGGCTTTCATCCCCCGTTGCCTCGAGCGTGCAATCCCAGCGGCTGGCGTTCACACACACAGGCCGGACCTCGACGCCATGGTCGCGCGCGTCCCGCACGATCTGGGCCGGGGCGTAAAAGCCCATCGGTTGGGCATTCAGAAGTGCTGCGCAGAAGACATCCGGATGCCAGCATTTGAGCCAGGAGGAGGCATAGGCAATCAGCGCGAAGGACGCGGCATGGCTTTCCGGAAACCCGTAGCTGCCGAAACCTTCGAGCTGCTTGAAGGTCTTAATCGCAAAGTCCGGCTCATAGCCGTTTGCGACCATTCCCCGGACAAGCTTCTCGCCAAACTTCGAAACACCGCCGGTATGCTTGAAGGTCGCCATGGCGCGGCGCAATTGATCGGCTTCGCCCGGCGTGAACCCGGCGCATTCGATGGCGACCCGCATCGCCTGTTCCTGGAAGAGCGGCACACCGAGCGTCTTTCCAAGCACCTGCTCCAGTTCCGGCTTCGGGTAAATCACCGCCTCCTTGCCCTCGCGCCGGCGAAGATAGGGATGCACCATGTCGCCCTGGATCGGGCCGGGGCGCACGATCGCCACCTCGATGACGAGGTCATAGAAGGTACGCGGCTTGATCCTCGGCAGCATCGACATCTGCGCGCGGCTTTCGATCTGAAAGGTACCGAGCGTGTCGGCACGCCGGATCATGGCGTAAGTGCGCGGATCTTCGGCCGGGATGCTCGCCAGATCAAGATGGATGCCCTTGTGTTCGGCGAGCAGATCAAAGCCGCGCTTCATGCACGAGAGCATACCGAGCGCCAGGCAATCGACCTTCATGAACTTCAGGATATCGATATCGTCCTTGTCCCATTCGATCACCTGCCGGTCGGCCATGGCCGCCGGTTCGATCGGGACGAGCTCGTCGAGGCGATCGTTCGTCAGGACGAAGCCGCCCGGATGCTGCGACAGGTGACGCGGCGCCCCCATCAGCTGCCGGGCCAGATCGAGCGTGAGGCGCAGGCGCCGATCGGACAGGTTGAGATTGAGCTCCTCGGCATGTTTTTCGCCGATGTCCTCGCCCCAGCCCCAGACCTGCGACGACAGCATCTTCGTCATGTCCTCGGGCAGCCCCAGCGCCTTGCCGACATCGCGGATGGCGCCTTTCGACCGATAGCGGATGACCGTGGAGCAAAGGGCCGCATGATCACGGCCATAGGTCTCGAAGACCCATTGCATGACGATCTCGCGGCGCTCGTGCTCGAAGTCGACGTCAATGTCAGGCGGCTCGCGCCGTTCCTCGGAGACGAAGCGCTCGAACAGGAGGTCGTTGATTTCAGGGTCGATCGAGGTGATGCCGAGCACATAACAGACAGACGAATTGGCGGCCGATCCTCTGCCCTGGCATAGAATGTCCCTTGAACGGGCAAAACGCACGATCGAATTCACTGTCAGGAAGTAGGACGCATATTGAAGCTTCTCGATCAGCCGCAGTTCGTGCTCGAGGTTCTTGCGGACTTTTTCCGGCAACCCTTCTGGGTAACGCCAGGCTGCACCTTCCCAGGTCAGTTGCGCCAGTGTCTGTTGGGCTGTCAGTGCAGGATTGGATCGCTCCTCCGGATATTGATAGGCGAGCTCGTCGAGCGAAAACCGGCACCGCTCCAGGATCTCGATGGTGCGGGTAAGCGCTTCAGGGTAGCGCGCAAAGAGCCGCGCCATTTCCTCGGGCGGCTTCAGGTAGCGATCGGCGTGGCGTTCGCGGCGGAAACCGGCCTCGTCGATCGTGATGTTGTGGCGAATGCAGGTGACGACATCCTCCAGGATGCGCCGCTCCGGCACATGAAACAGCACGTCGTTGGTGACGACCGTTGGCACGCCGACTGAAGCTGCCAGGTTGGAGAGCTGATGAAGGCGCAGCTGGTCGTTCGGCCGGCGGCGGAGTGTCAGCGACAGGTAGGCGCGGTCGCCGAATTCTTGCCTTAGACGGCGCAGCTCCCGCGCGCAGTCCTCGTCAGCGGCATCGGGAAGGAGAACCGCGATCAGTCCCTCGCCATAGGCAACGAGATCGGACCAGGCAAGCCGGCATTTCGCCTTGCCGCCGCGCTTCTTGCCGAGCGACAGCAGCCGGCAAAGCCGCGCATAGGCCGGCCGGTCGGTCGGAAAGACGAGGACCGATAGATCGCCTTCAAGATCGAGGCGGCAGCCGACGACCAGCCGCACGCCGACATCCTTGGCCGCCTGGTGCGCTCGCACGATGCCGGCGAGGCTGTTGCGATCGGCAATGGCCAGCGCCTCGAGCCTAAGTTCGGCGGCACGTTGGAATAGCTCTTCGCAGGAGGATGCGCCGCGCAGGAAGGAGAAATGCGAGGTCACCTGCAGCTCGGCATAAAGCGGCGTCGTCATCCGAAAATCCCGTGCAGGAACCATTGGTGGCTGCCGGTCTCGCTGTGTTCGCCGTCGCCGGCGCGATAAATCCAGTAGCGCTCGCCGGCGTCATCCTCGACCTGGAAATAGTCGCGTACGGCGACGAGCTCGGCATCGCGCTTCCACCATTCGCCGAAGACGCGTTCGGGGCCGTCGGCACGTTTCACCCGTCGGCGCACACCACGCCATGTGAAACTGACCGGCGGATGATCGGGCAGAAGCGCCATCGTCTCGATCGCTTCAGGATGGAGAAGCAAGCGCACCGGTCTTGGCCAATGGCCGGGCCAGGCGAGACCTTCGTCCGGCGCCATCGGCGCGATGCGGTTGATGGAGCGTTCGGGCACGTCGCTGGCGACCGGTTGAAAACGATACAGCCGGCGTGCGCCGATGCGGTTTCCCAGGATGTCGATCAGGCCGGAAACATCGGCCTCCGGTTCCTCGACCAGCGAGGAAACGACCTGTCTTGCCACCAGCGGCTCGGCGTGGGTTGCCGTCAGCGACATGATTTCGATCCCGAAGCCCGGATCGATCGTCTCGATCCTATCAGTGATGAGCCGGATCAGGCGCTTGGCGTCGCGAACGGGCGTCGCGGTGCCTGCGCGGATCGCCTGGTAGGTGTTATCAACGCGATGGAAGAGAAGGTCGACGCGCCGCGCGCCGAGGCCTCTTTCTTCCAGTACCAGACAGAGCGCGCCCACAAGCTTCGCGGCATAGCGCGCAATCGTCTCGGCGGCCGCAATCGGTTCACCGAAGGAACGGCGAACTTCGATAAGCTCAGGCGTGCGGACCGGATCGATCGGCTCGGCAACCTCTCCCATGGCCTGGTCGATGCGACGGCCAAGTTCGGGTCCAAATCGAAGGGCAAGCGGCCCCCGCGGCACGCCGGCCACCTCACCGATCGTGTTGAAGCCCAGCACGCGAAGGCCATGGACGATTGCAGGATCGAGGCGAAGCGCTGCGACGGGCAGGTCACGGATGGTTTCCTGCTGCGCCCCCGGAGCGACAACCAGCGTCGGATGAGCGAGAAACCGGGCGCCGGCATGGGCCGCCCCCCAGGTATCGGCAACCGCAGCCCGCGCCTCGATGCCGGATCCGAAGAACCGGTTGACCATGCCTGACAGCATCAGGTCCTCGCCGCCATGCAGGTGATCGGCACCGGTCGTATCGATCACCAGGCCATCGGGCGGATCGGCGGCTACGATCGGCGCATAGCGCTGCAGCGCCCAGAGCGCCAGGCGTTCGAGCGCTTCTTGATCGGCGGCCGGATCGGCGTCCATGACGACAAGACCTGAGACGAGCGCCTGGGCTTTCGTGGCGGCCATGCGGGGTCTCAGGCCTGCGGCAATCGCCGCGGCATTTACCGAGAGCACCACACGCCTTCGCTGTTCGCGACCGACGAGGACGAGAGGCGTTTCAGCCGGCGGAGCTGCGTCGCCGAGCTTGCGCCTCAGGCGATCCGTGGGCCAGCTCGGAAGGAAGAGCGATACGACCCTTGGCATCTGGGGCCTCCACTTCGAAATCTGCACTTTCGCCGGCACGGCAGCGGATGAGTTCGACGAGCCAGCGCGCGCGGCCGACGCCTGGAACCGGCAAGGGGACGGATGGCAGGACGGACACGCGCCAGCGCGTGACCGATGCCGTCGGCTGCCCGAAATCCGAGGCTTCGGCCTGTCGTCGCCAGCGGCGGATCGCAATGCCCAACGTGCCGGAACTCTCGGCTGCAAGCTGCAAGCGGCGCGAGGCGGTCATCGAAAGGCGCGCGAGCTCGCCGACGACGGCACCGAGGCCGCCGTGGCGAAGCCCCTCTTCCATGCAGGAAAGAAGCGCCTTTTCGTCGCCGGCCTCCACATAGATGACGCGGCTCGGCGAAAGACCGACTTGAGCCAGCGCCGGCGCGAAGAGATCGGGCCGCGTCACACACCAGAGCACCTTGCCTTTCGAGCGGGCGGCAATGCCCGCGCAAAAGAGAGCCGCCGCCGCGCCGTCGATCGCACCGTTGCCGCCGCCGGCGACCTCATGCAACGAGCCGAGTACAAGCCCCCCACCCGGCAATCGCCGATCAATCTCGGTGACACCAAACGGCAGCACCTGTCGTCCACGGCCGCTTGCGCCTTCAAGGCGCTGGATGCGCTCGCGAAGTTCTGAGACGACGGTATTGTCGACTGGACGGGGCATTTTGGAAGGAACAACTCCTTAGGGCTATGCATTAGCGCTTCCTGTTGATATGTTCTCTATTTGTTCCTATTTGAGTTGCGAGTCAACGAAGTTCAGAAAAGAGACTGTTGATTGCGATCGAGACGCCAGCACGGACACGCTGCTTGGTGCAATGAACAGATCGAATGCCGGGGAACGGGGACAGAAGCGAGCAGTCGTTGATATGAAGCTAGGTGAGAAAGGGAGACTGAACTTTGTGCAATCTCTACAACATCACGACGACACGTGATGCCGTGATCGCATTCACCAAGGCATTCCGCGACAAGGCAGGCTGGAACCAGCCATCCTATGACGTCTATCCCGGCTATCAGGCGCCCGTAGTCCGCGTCGGCGAAGACGGAGAGCGAGAGATCGCGCGTGTCACCTGGGGCATGCCCTCGCCGCCCGCTTTCGTGAAGAACTACGATCCCGGCGTCACCAACATCCGAAACGTCGCCTCTCCGCACTGGAGACGCTGGCTCGGGGCGACCAGTCGCTGCGTCGTCCCCTTCAACTCCTTCGCCGAGCCGGATCCGGCGGCCAAGGTTCCCGGCGGTAAAATCCCCAATGCCTGGTTTGCCGGAACTAAGGAGCGGCCGCTGATGTTCTTCGCCGGCTTCTGGACGCCATGGAAGGGTGTCAGGCGCGTGCGCGATGGTGAGCGCGAATACGAGCTCTTCGGCTTCCTCACCACATCCCCGAACGAGATCGTCTCGCCAATCCATCAAAAGGCCATGCCGGTGATCCTGACCACACCTGACGAGGTCGATCTGTGGCTCACCGGATCCTGGGACGAGGTGAAGCACCTGCAGCGGCCGCTTCCGGGCAACATGCTTGTTGTCGTCGAGCCTCCTGCCGCCCTGCCCGAAGAAGACCTGCTGCTATGACCAGTCGTTGGGTCGCGTGATCGGTGATGGAACGCTCTGAGCGCACGCGAAAGATCATCCATGTCGACATGGATGCCTTCTACGCCTCGGTGGAGCAGCGGGACAATCCCGTACTTCGCGGGCTTCCGATTGCCGTTGGCTTTGGCGAGGCGCGCGGCGTCGTGGCTGCCGCAAGCTACGAGGCGCGCAAATACGGCGTCCATTCGGCCATGCCGTCGGTCACCGCCAAGCGGAAATGCCCGGAGCTGATTTTTGTGACGCCGCGCTTCGATGCTTACCGCGCAGTCTCACAGCAGATCCACGCGATCTTTGCCGAATACACGCCGCTCATCGAACCGCTCTCGCTCGACGAGGCCTATCTTGATGTCACCGAGAACCTCAAGGGAATGGAACTTGCGACGGAGATCGCCGAGGAGATCCGCGCCAAGATCAAGGCAAGGACAGGCCTGACCGCTTCGGCCGGCGTTTCCTATAACAAGTTCCTCGCCAAGATGGCGTCCGACCAGAGAAAACCGGATGGCCTCTTCGTCATCACGCCAAAGAACGGTCCGGCCTTCGTCGAGGCGCTGCCCGTCAAGAAATTCCATGGCGTCGGTCCGGCAACCGCCGAGCGCATGCACAAGCTCGGGATTGAAACGGGCGCCGATCTGAAGGATCACGATATCGCCTTCTTGCAGCAACACTTCGGAAAATCGGGACCTTACTTCTACTGGATCGCCCGCGGCGTCGACGAACGTCAAGTGAAGGCCGACCGGGTGCGCAAGTCCATCGGCGCGGAAGACACGTTCTCCGTAGACGTCCATGATTTCGAGACCGCCAGGGCTGGCCTCGAACCGCTGATCGAAAAGGTCTGGCGCTACTGCGAAGCGAACGGCATTCGCGCCAAGACCGCGACGCTCAAGGTGAAATGGGCGGATTTCACTCAGATCACTAGGAGCAAGACAACAGCGGCACCGATCGCAAGTGCCGCAGAGCTTGCCGCGGTCATGACGATGCTGTTGTCTCCACTCTTCCCTGCCCCAAAAGGCATTCGGTTGCTGGGCATGACACTGTCGTCACTCGATGAAGCAACGATCGAAAGCAAGCCACAGCTTGCCTTCGCGCTCTAAAACAGCTTGCTCGTCTGCCAGGACACCGAACGACCGAATGAGGGTTGGCGGATCAACTATGCGCCGGCTACCAAAAGTGGGATGGGTCATGCGGCCAGCTTCCCCTCGCCGTGACAGACCGAGTTGCAAATGACGGCACGTCCGTGCAGCCCATTGAGAATGCAGCAGCGCGAGCCGCACCCACCAAGGCTCACTCCATTCACTCGTATAAATCATGGAAATCGTGATCACCGAACGGGCGGCCTTTGCAGGGAACCTTATTCAGTAAACTCTTAATTAACCATAACCTTGCAGACTTTGTTCAGTCGCCAATCAAATTGTAGCGTACAGCGGCAACTCAGAACCGTAACCCCGCCCACGGGTTGCGGTTTTGCCCATAAAGCCAGGCACCTCTCAACCACAAGCGCAAGGTTAAGCGATGAGTTATGACTGGAGCGGCGCGCGGCATCGCCGGATGAAGGTTGCACGTCTTGGCGCCGCGCTCACTGTGGCGGCCACCGTCGTTGCCGTTGTAGTCCAGGTCATGGGAAGTGCGCTCTAGAGCGACGCAATCGCCGTGAACGGATGAGTTCGGCTCATCGATACGATGACCAACTCTGCGTCCTTGTTTCCCGAAGAGGAAAGGTTCGAATATGATCGACTGGAATACGGACGGTCACGGCAACATAAGGGCATCAACGGTCGTCTGCTGGAACACTGCAATCGACGAGACGGGCGAGCTTTTCCTGAGGATCGAATTCAGCGCCGATCCGGATCTCGAAAACGTGTCGGCGCTGCAGTTCAGATTGACCGCGCAGCAAGCAATGCAAATTGCGGAAAGGCTGACGAACACTTATCGGCAGTCCTCGACGGCGAGCGAGCGCCCAGACCAATCCTTGCTACTGACGTCGCAGGGGCGCCCCGCGCCATAATGAGTGGACAGACCAGGAAGGGGAAAGGACGTGGCCACCCGCAAAGAAATCGCCGATCGTATGATTGCCAAGTGGCAAGCAAGGGGCATTGCAATTGACCACACCGCCGAGTTCCAGGCTCTGCTCAGACTCTGGATTGCGGGTGACATTTCCATCGATGACATCCGGCGGAGGCACCTGAAAATGCTGCGCGAACGTGCCCGAACGGCAAAGCGCAATTAAACGACGAGACACGTCTTGTGGCATCGCCGGCTAATGTTGAGCCCAACGACGCATCGCCACGGCAAACCCGCTTCCGGTTTATTTCACTGATAGGACGACCAGGCCTGCAATTGGGTCGGTTACGCCGAGCCCTCCTCCGAGGTCCTCGAGCGTCTCACGAAAGCTGTCAAGCGTGGCGACCATCTGCGGCCGGCTCGCCGCCAATGCTTCCATGCTCTCCCATTCCGCGATAATGCAGTATCGTCCCTCGCCAGCCTCGATGATGTTGGCATGACGCAGACCCGACCAGCTTTGAGCTATGTCCCGGTGAGCGCCGAGAAAAGCCTCAGCCATCCCCGGCTTGACCTTGAAGCGGACGACATTGAATGCGGTCATGAGCGCCTCCCTGAGCCTTGTTCTGCCTCTGATAATCTGCCGTCCAAATTGCGCTTTTGGCTAGAGCCTGCACCCGACCGAGAAAGCCTCAAGAACGGGCTCGCCAATCGGAGATATATGGCCAAAGTTCGAGGAAACTAGTCCGGGATCGGAAAGCTTCTGAGTGAGTGCGGACGCCGCCTCGGCGCGCCAGCTAGTTGCTCCAAACCGCTCAAGCATAGCTCGTAGCTGTGTATTTTCTTGCCGAAGGCGATATGCCAGCAGTCTGCGGTTCTCTTCTTCCAGTGCGGCAAGGTCGTCGGCAACTGGTTCAGCAACAACGAACGCCGTGTTGCTGGCGAGGCCGCGACCGCTGCGTTTCTGTCCTTGGCGACGACACAGCCGTCAGGCTTGCCTCTTGGCCAAATCCAATCAGCTGCCGGACACCATAAGCGGTATCGGCAATGCCGTCTCGGCCTCGTCGAGGATTTCGAAAGTGAACTTGCCAGATGCATCGACCTCAACCGAGTAGCTGAGGCGATCCTGCACGCGGTTGTTTTCGTCGAAGGTCAGTACCTTCGGCTTCAAGGAAGTAAGCCGGCTTTCGTCGAGGTAAACCGAGTTGCATATAATGATCTGGTCGCCCGGCTGGCATGTGCGTGCGGCCGCACCATTGAGGATGCAGCACCTAGAACCGCGTTCACCGAGGATGACGTAGGTGGAGATGCGCGCCCCGGAATTCTTGTTCCAGATCTCGACGAACTCCATCGGCAAGATGCCGGCCTCCTCACAGTGGTCCGGGTCAAGAGTGATCGACCCATGATAGTTGAGGTTCGCCTCGGTGACATAAATGCCATGGAGCTTCCCTGCGACCAGCTTTCTCATGCTTTTTCACACCTCGCGGTTGATCAGGTTTCGTCGCGCCCTGGCGCTGCCGACGAGGCAGAAATCTTCGCGCACGGCCAATCGCCAAGCAGAGAGAAGGCCCCGCCGGGGAAGGCGGGGCAAGGTTCGCACCCAGATGGCTCTCTGAACGCGGGGAAGAAAAACTCCATCGGCCAAGCCGATGCGCTCAGATACGAACAAAGCCGCCCGCAAGGAAGGTCGCTTTCGACAATTCCGGTACGGCTTTGCTAATATATCAACCGGCTCGAATGACGATCCTAATCGTGTCGGCACCAGCTTTTCCCCTCCCGCGTTGTCGCAATCCGTACGGCGTATGTACTAGCCCGCCCCCCGACACGACTAATTCAGTTTATTTTTCAGCCCGTTAGCTTGCCGAAGGAGGATATTTAGCGCTTCTTGAGATACCTTCGACGGTTCCGCTATCGGTTCGCCTGCAGCCAGGAACAAACCGCATTTTCGCATCGTTTTACGACGCAACGGATTTTCTCGAACATGAATGGCCGATACGGCACGCAGCTATGAGCGAGCAATCATGACGTGTCGAGGTCCCTAGGAGCGTGGGGCTATCCGGCCCAGCGTAGAGCGTTTGCGCGGTGTCGACACACCGACTTCGGGAACTATTCCGGGATTCCGCGACGCGAGTTTGCATCCGCATCAATGCTAAAGAGTGGATGCTGCGCGCCGCAATTTCCGAAAATTTGACAGCCAAGAGCGGAAAAACGAGAATTCCGCTCCACATGTCAAAGTTAATTTCTAATGCGCCTCCAACGGCGCATTATGAGACTATCGCTGGACTTTAAGAAGGGCTCCGGCGGCTGGGAGATCATATGCGCTTTCGCCCTAAGGGAGGGATTGCGCTATGCTTTCTCCACGCCGATCTGGATACATTCTTCCTCAAGATTTTACGGTCGTCTCATCGGTCTTTGATAAGGTCGCAATTGCGCGAGCAATAAGCCGCGAGAGCGAGGAGGCTGAGCGCTTGGCCCGATATGCGCTGGAACTGTACATGACCGGCACGCGTAATGAGTTGGACCTCGAAGCGCGCTTAAAGGAATTCTGCGACCCGATCGACTATGGGATGGCGGCCGGTGGAGGTACAACCGTCGGAGATTTGTTGCCCGACTTGTCGGCATGGGCACGAGCACTGACTGCCTCACCAAGCACGGCGACCAAAAGATCAGACGTTTAATCGAGATGGTAAACTTCGACCTTCTCCGCTCGCTCGCCGACCCTCTTAAATGAGGGATGGCGCAGCTTCGCGTCCTGCGTCCACGCCCGATACTCGACCTCGGCGACTAGCAGCGGTTCGGAGAAGATCGCGCCCCTGCGCTTGAGTGCCACCGGTGGCCGCTTAGCCGGGATCGCGTCGAGCAGTTCGCGAAGCTGCACCGACTCGTTGTTGCTCCATCCCGTCCCGCACCCGCCGACGTAGACGAGCTCGTCCCTCTTCCTCGCCGCCAGAAGCAGGCGGCCGATCGCGCCTGGCATCGTCGAAGGCTCATATCCGACGATCACGAACCAATCGCGCCAAGCACATTTAACCTTGAGCCATTCCGGCCGGCGCCCGGATCGATAGGGCGCGTCCCGCCGCTTCGCGATGATCCCCTCAAGGCCGAGTTCGCAAGCTGCACGGAAGAAATCGGCGCCGTCAGCCTGGACTTCCTCGGAGAAACGTATGGTGCCAGCCCTACCGGCGACGATCGGCTCGAGCAGTTGCCGGCGCTCACCCAAGGGCATCATCCGAAGGTCCTGGCCGTCTAGATAGAGGAGATCGAAGGCAAAGAAGATGATCTCTCCGGCATCGCGCAGGCTCGGCCTTCTCCCGACCGCGCGCTGCAGCAACCCGAAGTCCGAGCGGCCCCGGTCGTCGAGCACAACCGCCTCGCCGTCTATGATCATGGTCGCATGGCCGAGCTCGCGCGCATCGGCGACGACGGAACCGAACTTCTTAGCCCAGTCATATCCGCCGCGAGTGATCGCCCTCACCTCGCCTGGCTCGACATGGATCGCCAGCCGATACCCGTCCCACTTCACCTCAAAGGTCCACTCCGGACCTTTCGGCGGCTGATCGACGAGGGTAGCGACGCATGGCTCGACGCGCCGCGGCATCGGTTCGGGCAGCGGCGTGGAGGTTGGTTTCTTTCTAAGGGTTCTAGCCATTTAACGTTGACGATTTGCTCGTCTCTGGATTATCGCGGCTAACGCAGCGAGTCGACTTTGCGGCAGCTTGACAATGAAAGTATCAATGTCGCGTGCGAAGTTCGACCATGCTTTGTCACCGTCGATACCCTTATCGATCACGCCGGCCTCTTCGAGTTCGGAGCGCTCCATGTTTATGCGTGCAACGGAAATCTGCAGCAGATCCGAGCCAGTGATCATCGCCCCACTCCCTGCTGTCGAAGGTTCATAGTTCCATGAGTAGGTTGCCGCGCTTCGTTGTCCGGTTCCGCGGCCTCTTCCTCCTCTACCAGCTTTTGGTAGCAATCCTCGATATCCTGCGCGATGCCGTCGGCGTCGTAGAGGTAACCATCTGTGCCGCCGTCATTTTCAATGATCTCGGCCAATGAGTTCATTACCACGCGACCGAGGTATTGTAGGGCGTCGCGATGATGATCGGCGCCTCCGCTCGCGAACGCCTGGCGCGCATCGTCAATCGCCTGACGCATGGCCTGAAATGACCCGTCGATATGGAGCTTCGTGTTCACAGCACCGCCTCCTCAACGCACCGCTTGGCCCTAACGCAATACTCGTGGATAGGTTCACTTTACTATCGACAGACAGTTAAACGCCACAATTGATTCGATTCGGTTGGCGTACCAAGCGATCTCATTCGCAATCGGTCAGCGCAGAGGAACATTCCGCATCCGCGGCCGTTGTTTGCATTGCTGATGATCCACTGCCCAACGGATCAAGGCGGGCCTTCATCGAAATTTTTAAGAATGGAGACCCTTTTGTGTAGCACGGTTGGTATAGCACGCGCGCTCTAGGTCCCGTCGGGAATGACGGGGCCATTTCGCTTGCCGAATGGCGACTCTTAGCGATCTCGCCTGTTTCCCAAGTGCGCTCGCGGGCGGTGTCGCAGTAAGCCTGGTTCGGCGTGGGTGGGGAACTCTTGTCGGATGCAAGCTTCGACACGATGGCGGTTCTCATGGCCGTAAGGAATGCCGACGTTGATAAACCGGGCATGTGTCGCCTTATGAACAATCGTCGATGCAATAGTTTCAGTCGGTGAGGACAGGACAAATCCCGGATCGAGTTGGCATCTGCGCAAAAGCGACAAGACGATGGACTACTTTGCGTACCTTGCCCGTCAAGCGGGAAAACTCCGTGCTCACGCAGCGGATCGTAGATCAATTAAGTTCCAAGTCCTTTGAACGTGATGGGCCCCCAACGGTATCGGCAGATACCTGAAGAGCGCGCCCAAGATCTCGTCACTACGGAACCGTTTCCAAAGACAGCAGTTTGTAGTCTGCTCCCAGGTTTTCCCATTGCCCTGCGGAGAGAGGAATTGGCCCCCGATAGCTCCAGGGGGCCAATTCTTGCTGTTCTGCGCAGCCCTCACGTGCATGGGCACCTATGAAGGTGCGCCCCGGCCTCTTTTCTGAAAACCCGGCCACCCTATCGGGGCTGTGATTTTCGTGACCATGCCTGTATCAGATAATCCTTTGCCACCGCGCAATTTGTAGGATTCGACATGGTGGCGCGGAACAAGTCCCCTGGATTGCGGTTTAGACAACGAGCCCAAGCTATCCACTTCCCCTGCGAGGGCTCATTGGACAGTGAACCTCTCTTGGCCCCGTTGGTTGCACTTTGGGGCCATTTTTTTGGCGTCAGGAACTTTCGGCGCCTCAGGGCGTTTCCTGTTGCCTATGATCCATTACCCCCGCGAATCTAGGCCGATCTCCATCGATAGTAAGGTGAATGGAGCCTATTGGCATTACGCCGACCTCTGGCCCCGCTCTCCCCGGACGGGGCCTTCTTTTTTTACGGAGGGGAACCCGAAGGACGGCGACCGTATCCACTGAGGCTGCAGATTCAGCTACGTCGGGTCAATCGGCAGATACCTGAGGAGAGCGTCCGAGGAGACTTGTCGGTGGGAACGGAACCGTTTCCAGAGACAGCGGTTGGTAACGGCTCCCAGGTTTTCCTTGCCCTGCGGCGCGAGAGGAATTGACCCCCGACGCTCCGGGGGGCCGTTGCCGGTGCTCACTCTTTGCGAACTCGTGCCGGCCGCTCCACCGCTCGGAGACATGGACGGTTGCCCCTTGCCTACGGTCGTGATTTGTGGCGCCATCAAAATCTAGGCGGCAACAATTCGGGGGAATCCAATGATAGACACGCAGTCCAGTATTTTGGACCAGGACCTATCCGATTTGATCAGGGGCCAAATTGAGCAGCGCCACACAAACGAATTTCGGGCAATACTCTCAACCGGCAATGAGATTACGATGCACGGACCCTTTACTATTGGGCGCGACTTCATCATCTACAAAACTGCGAAGGATGACAGCGGCAAGTGGGCAATGACGCCCTTTGCTCATATCGTGCAGTTGGTAATTTGACGAAGACTTCGGCGCTTATCTAATTGCGACCACACGGCGAGAAGTGTGCTATTCTTCTGGGGTTGCCATGCGGCGACCGGACACAACCGACCCCTCCCTAACCGCACGGACCGCGAGGCTCAAACGGCGCTTGCGCGTCTCTTTGCCAGAAATGACGAGCTGACAATGGCGACGAATGCATCAGCATTCACAGCGCTCCAAATAGGAGGAAAGCACCATGTCAAGTCGTCTCGTTTTCTCGCTACTCATCGCTTCCGTGGGCATCCTTATGGTTTGGGCCTTCAGACCCGCGCCGACGATCTTCACTGGTTATGAAACACCGCCTAGCGCAGCCAAAACCGACCGCATAGACGCCGTACCTCGTTGAGGGAATCGGACGGCCAATAGACCGCGAAAGAAGGCGGCCACCCTCCCGCATAGGCGGCGGTCATTGCATGGTCACGCATTCCAGGGGCACAACTTGCATTTGTTGCGCCGTTGAGTGAACATTATACTTGGGGAAATTTCGAGGGGCAATTGTGAAACCCACGCTGACTGCTACATTGCTAATAGCCGGGGTGCTCTCGTTTTGTAGCGAGAACGCGATCGCCGCGAAGAACGGCATTTTCGTCTACGGTTGCACGTCCGACGGGAAACCGGCGCGTATGCGCGTGGTTGCCCCACTTAAGTACAAGGGCGCCGTAGAGGCAGGATTTCGCAACATGATACGGCAAAAAACATCAGATTGGTTTCTTGCGCAGAAGAAGACCGTTGATCTGACAGAAGTCGAGCAAGCCCTCGAAGTCATGATGCAATCAAGCGGCGGCAAGCTCCCAACGCAAAGCCCTTCCGCCGTTGCGAGATCTGTTGAGATTGGCAAGCGCGCAGCCTCACTGAAACTCTATTGCGGCGGTTAAACATAGTGCTGGAAGCGACCACCGGCGTTCTTCGCGTGCTCGCCCGCCGACTTCTGCCCACATTCGAAGCCTGAAGTTGGTTGTGGACAAAGCCGGCGTCGCCTTCCTCGTGCTCATCTGCATTCTCCTTGCCCTTGGTATTAAGCATCCTAATGTTCGATCCCGGGGTCGAGACGGCACCACCAGATCTGCCGGCGATGGTCCCCGCCAATTAGGGCCCTCCGCTTGGTCTGCGACGGAACAACGGGGCGTCCGGGGTGTTGCTGTAGATCGCAACGAACCGGGAGTGCCTCATGAAGATAGTCGTCATCGCAATTGTCGCCTCGATCATGAGCATACTTGTTTTCAAGTATGTCGACGGGACGTTCGGGACTTCCGAGGTCGTCGCGACTGCGGAGCAACTATCTGAAGACTAACAGGCGCCGTCCTCCCTAAAACATCGGCTGTCTTGCCTTTGTCGGCGAGTGCCTGCGCGAACTTCTCATGGCGCGCGTTTTTTAGGACTGGCATTGATCCAACCTCGGAGAGTGGGGATGGCATTCAAGATGACCGAATTCGCTTGCTATTCCCTCGCCGTTGGCGGCTAGCTCTTTCGTCAACAGGAGACGCGCAAATGGCCAAAGGTCAGGTACGAAGCAATAAGGAAGCCAGAAAGCCCAAGAAGGACAAGGACAAGGCTGCCGCGAAACCCGCTGCGCCGACGTTAGGATCTCAGGTGAAGGACACCAATAAGAAGTAACGCCCACGGTCGCGCGGGCTGCGTTAATCTGGACATCAATGACGCCGCGACTCCAGGATCCGTGCTCAAATCGGGCCGTAGGCGATGATCCAACCTCCTGGCGAACTCGTTGACTTCAGCGGCGCCGAAACCTTGTGTGGCAGGATCACAACCCGTTTTCCAAATGGCTTCCCGGCGAGGACTGGCGCCGAATAGACCTCCGTTTGTGTCCGGTTGACCTAAAGCAGAGCTTGGAGAAAGCGGGGCTGAGCTACAAGCGAGGCGCCGACCCCATAGAATGGTTCATCATTCGGTAGACTGAAGGCCGCTGCGATTTCCCCCGTCCGGCTGTAGGCAAAGGAATTGGAAGTGTTGGCCTATATTGATCAGATCATCATGCTTTGCGCCGGCCTCTGGATGACGGCAGCAGGGTTTGGCTACGTTCAGACCAACACTCAGGTACCATGGCTCGCTCAACTCACGAGGCACTTTCGATGGATGGGGCCGCTGCTGATCGCTATCGCGATTGTTCTCTTGCTTGCCGCCCCTACCGCATAAACCGCGGTCCTTGGGTCGTCGCGCTTGCCTGCCTCCTTATGCCCACATTCGAGGGCTGAAGTGGGGCATGGATAAAGCCGGCGTCGCCTTCCTGGTGCTCATCTGCATTCTCGTTGCCCTCGTATTGAGCATCCTAATGTTCGAAACGGGGGTCGAGACGGCACCACCGGAGCCGCCGGCGATGGTCCCCGCCAATTAGGGGGACCCCCCGCTTGCTCTGCGAAGGAATAATGGGGCGTCCGGGGTGTTGCTGTAGATCGTGACGAACCGGAAGTGCCTCATGAAGATAGTCGTCATCGCAATCGTCGCCTGGATCATGAGCATACTTTTTTCAAGTATGTCGACGGGACGTTCGGGACTCCGGGGTCGTCGCGACTGCGGAGCAACTATCTAAAGACTAACAGCGCCGCGCCACGTTGCCCAATCGGTTGCGCTCAGCGGCGGCCGGATTTCTGAAATATTAGCAGTGATAGACGCAGGCGTGAGGCGGTGAAGTCCTCGCTAAGATCGGACGAGTGTTCCCTCTGATCGAGCCGCATATGCGTCATCTGCTGTCTTGCCTTTGGCGAGTGCCTGCGCGAACTTCTCGTACCGCGGGCTTTTCAGGACTGGTATTGATCCAACCTTGGAGAGTGGGAATGCATTCAAGATGACCGAATTCGGTTGCTATCTCCCGCCGTTAGCGGCTAGCTTTTTTTTCGTCAACAGGAGACGCGCCAATGGCCAAGGGTCAAGTACGAAGCAACAAGGAAGCCAGAAAGCCCAAAAAGGACAAGGACAAGGCTGCCGCGAAACCCGCTGCGCCGACGTTCGGATCTCAGGTGAAGGACACCAATAAGAAGTAACGCCAACGCCGACATTCGAGCGGACTGCGTTAACGGACACCGCGCCTTACGCACTGGTTCGTCGTCAAGGCCAAAAAAGTAGAACTGACGCGGCGATAAAGACGAGCGACAGTAAAGCGAATCCCTATTCGGTTTTCGCCGCTAGCCAGCCTCCATCGATTTGTTGCCGGATCCCTCAGCTGCCACCACCGCGCCGGCCTGTTGGTAGCTCGGTGGTTGATATCTTTCACGTAGAACATTTGCTTGGTTCGGCCACTAATACGCACCAGAACGATCCGGGAACAACCTATGTGGCAAAGCGGAACAACTAACCCCACTAGATTATGGGATTTCAGTTTGTCGCGGAACATTCCTGCGGCTTCCACGGTTGTGACCAGTCACAACCCGGGAGGAACCCTATGGCAGACGACAAGAAGAACGTTGGTCGCGATCGCGGACGAGTTGCCGCCGGACAGGCTTACGAACTCAATTACTTCAAGCGGAAGCACGGCCTCACCGATGACCAGGCCCGCAAGATCATCAAAGAAGCAGGCAACTCGCGAGAGAAGGCGAACGCATTAGCCGAGAAACGAAAGAAGGGCTAAAGTCGGCGTCGCGAACACAAAAACGGGAGCGACGTATGGCTACCACACGAGCCGGTATCTCCGCCCGCGTCAAGATGATTTTCATCGAAATACTCGGCGTCAAAGCCGCGGACCTTGCCGACACCGCTGCAATCGTGGACGATCTTGGAACTGACCCGCTGAAAATATCCCAGTTGTCGATGTTGATCGAAGAGGAGTTTGGGATATTCATCGCCGAGGAGTCGATGGAGCAACTCGTGACAGTTGGGGATGTTATCGATTTCGTTTGGGGATCCAAACGCTTGTATGGCCAATAAAAAAGCCGAGTAAAAAACCGACATTATACATTCGCCTCGACGGCACTGCCAAACTATAAATTTACTTATAGTTGGCACTTCCACCTGACATTGGGGCGATATGGACGAAACACGGTCCGCGTTCTTGGGTGACCTACGAGGCGAATTCGACAGCCGCGAGAACGTCTTCGAACTTTCGCAATGTCCTCCTCTCGCCGGGGGTCCGTGAAGAGATAGAGGACAGCCTTCGCGAGCAATATGAAGTGCGACGGGCCGGGCATGACCTTTGACGGGATCCGCAGTTCGAGGCTCCGAAGCCGGACATAGTCGGTGGGCGTCAGGTAGGCGAGCGTGCGCAGCTGGTGGACGCGGACGGCGATGACGTGATCGGTTGGTGTCTGGGCCGAGCCGATGCTTATGCAGCAGAGGCTTGCGCCTCCGGTAGGACCTGCTTTGCGGCGCCAGGAGCCCATACCTGATTGATTGCCCAAAGATGCTTTGCGCCGAGACGCCACCGGCGCTCCTTGCAGCCGTTGGCGAACTCGTCGTGCGATTGGCATTCGGCGACGACGACGAAGCCCTGGGCGGCGAACTCGCCTCTTCTCCTGCGTGATGCGTCGAGGCGCATCCGCTCTTCGCGGAGGCTTCGGCATTCGAGGGCGGCCAGAAGCGCCCCGGCCCGAGCTCTTGGAACAAACACCGCTCGGTCGCGGTTGCACCACTAAAGAGGAGGCCTCCATGCCCAAGTCCCCAATCCCGACCATTCCAGATCCCGAATTCCCGCCGGACCTGCCGCCGGATGCTCCACCAGATCTGCCGGAGCCCAGGATCGAGGAGCCGGAGCCCGACGTCGGTCCCGACGTACCTCCTATTAGCCCTGTGCTCGGCGCAATTATTCCGCCGAAAATGTAGGCGCGACCGCAAGATAAGGAGAGGCCGGTGGAAATCCAGAGTTGGAGCAAATGCGTGATCATCCAGCTTCCGGAGCTCGACGGGGTGCAAATCGTATGGACCCCGGGTCGAGCGGCTAAGCTCCTGAGCGAGAACTGGCCCATAGACTTTGGCGTCGCGTACTCGGACGCGCTTTACAAATGCACCGACGCGGCGATGGGCACGTATCCATGGGAGCAAGCTCGCGCCGCGTTCATTGAAGCGATCGCCGAGGCAAAGGTCACAAGGCTGCGCTGAATCCATTCGTCTTATGCTGCGGCACCTCCCGGTTCGCGGAACAAAACTTATGCGGCTCCATTAGGCCTGCAAGAAGGGAGACAGATATGACCGACGACCCCAAAGAGCCGAGAAAGCCCGTGGAGGTCCCGCCCGGCGAGACACCCGACCCCATGCCAGACAATCCGGATCGCCCCATTGAGGAGCCCGGACCGGACGACGTCCCGGAAGAGGCGCCAGACGTCACCCCTGTGCCAGGTGAGGAAATACCGGCTGAGATGAGCGGTTAAGCTTGCTAAGCTTCCCAGCCCGATCTCTCCGTTGGAACAGAATTCCCTAATATACGTTTCGGAAAGGCCAACCCTACGGAGGCCGCGATGATAAACATCTGGGATGCGAACGTTGAAGTGACGTTTGATAATCATTTTCACGTCATCAGGAATGCCCGAGAGGCGGTCGCATTCCTTATGAAATCCTGGCCAGAGACGAAGAGCGCGAGTTACGCAGCGGCCCGGAAAGCGTGCCTGGATGCTGCCGAGGGAACAATTCCTGGCGCGGAAGCCAGGGCCGCCTTTGAAGCTGCTGCGAAAGAAGCCGGGATTCTCCGATAACGTTCGTGTCGCCCGGCCCGAGGTAGGCTGCCGCCGCGCGCTCTTCAAGGGCAGCGAGTGACCGATGGCACCCATCACGAAGACGGGTGATCACTGCGAGTTTATAGTCTCGCACGCCGTTGTCGGCGCTGTTCATGGATTTTTGATGCGGAAGATCTAGGCTTCGAGATCTCTTCGCGGAGGTGGTCGGGGTCGGTCATGAGTGCGTCACCCCATACTCAACCCCAAGGCTGCTCAGTCATTCAGCCCCTTCCGCGCAACGCGGCGATGGCTTTCAGCGCTGCTTCATCTTGACGGCATCGGTCAGCGCAGCCTTGAAGCGTTCGTGCTCGTCCCAGAACGGTCCGCCGTGGCGGCAATAGCCAGCGACGCTGTCACCGGTACTGATCGACCCAGTACCGACACCATTGGCCATGATGCCCGATTTTCCCATAGTTCCATCCGCTCTTACCGAGATTGGTTTCAGCCACAACGGTTCATCGAGGCCGGGCGCCGGCGGGACATCATCAGGTCGAGCATCATGGAAAGCTGCTGCATCACTCGCCACTCCCGTCCGTGAGTTCCGGGCAGATCCATCCGCAAGAGACGAGCCGATACCGCGCAGCTTCTCAGCGATGATCAGCCGTTGTTTCAAGCTGAGCCAGTGCACGAATACGGGCGGCCTTTTCGATGAATTAGGCATAGCCATCTTTGCTGCACGCAGCAGCTCTCGTCCTTCCTTCGCGGCTTTCTCAGCCGCGTTGGCTTCCTTCATCTCCCAGTAGCGAACGACGTCGGTTTCGTTGTTCCACCAAGCTTTGAGACGGCATTCCGTCCATTGCTTCTGGGTTCGCCCTTGGCGGCGTGCATCCGGCCGATCGACGGCTTTCCCATCGCCGATTTCAAAGAGGCGACCGTCACCCGGTACGTAGCCAGTGAAGGCGATGGACAAGCGGGAATTCCAACAGAGCAAGGTAGCGATGCTCGACTTCTTCGACGACCTGATCGGGGTTGAGCGCGGCAACGCGCACCGAAACGCAGGTAGCGCCGAATAATGGCTGAGAATTCCGCGATCTCCCGGACCACCCACACTTGGATGAGCTGCACCAAGCTCAGCCCGGCATGCGACGGCTGCTACGCCGAAGCGGCTGATGGACAAGGGTTACACAAGGTACCATGGGGCAACCGCGCGCGTCAGCGCACCGGCGCCCATACTTGGAATGACCCGCTGCGCACGAAAACCGCAACACCCCGACGAGCAGGAAAGCGGGGCCCCAAATCAGCGGAACTCCGGCGTTGGAGCCGATGCACCACGATCAGCAAAGCCTTACGTCGTGCGAACTTTTCCGACTTCTTGTACGTGTCCCGGCTCTTCGCGGTAGGCTTGTTCCAGGCGGTCAATCTTCGTTGATCGCAGGCGGCCGCTGGAACGGAGGAAGGCCAGCATCGCCTCAATGTCATCGCTGCCACCGGGAGGCTCGCCGTAGGGCACAGGGCGTCGAGACAGCTTCTGCGCCCAGTAACGGATCTCGCGCTCGGCCGGCGGGTAACACATGCCGAGGCGGTAAAGCCGAGTATCTGTTCGAACCCATCGTGGGGGCACCATATCGTCCATTTGGACGATGGGAGACGTGTGCCCATGCTCCCCGTCGCGGGTCACAGGCTCGCTGAAGAACCAGCCGTATAGCCACGGGCGCCGGCCGCCTTCGCTGTCCTCCTCGATAAGCCACCCTTCAATGATCGGAGCAGCATCGAACTCCGTAACGGTCGGCCGAGCTGCTATGAACGGATCCACGTCAGGGAAATAGGGATCGGGAGCATTGAGAGGGTCTTCGAATGGTACGCCCTTGCCGAGTTCGCCGTCAGCGTGCTCGCTGCAGACGACCTTAGGGAGGCCGCCGAAGGTGTGCAGACGCCCACGGCGTCCGCAGACCTCGCAGATGTGAAAGGATCGCGCGGCGGCTAGCCGGGAGGCATCGTCGATCGCGCGGCGAGCATAAGGTGCGATCTGTGCGATGGCATAATGCATGTGCAGAACGCCCTTCTTCTCCATCACCTCGAGCACCGTGAACGAGCCTCCTGCAGCCATCACTTTGTCGGCCTCGGTGAAGAATGCGTGCAGGATGCCCAGCCAACCTTCGCCGCACGCAATCGCCAAAGGACGACGGTCCAATCCGAGATGCGGATACCGGTCGTTCGGGCGGATGATCAGTCTCACTGTTTGGCTCTCTCGTTTCTTCCGTCAGGAGCCTTAGATCGGAGCTCGAGGTCCACCGGTCAACCGGCAACGATCCGGCGAAGGTCCGGCCAGGCCCACCAACATCGCCGGGAAAATCCCGCTCCGGCGCTAATGCCGCCGGTTGTCGTTGGTCGATGTTGCGCTTTCCAGGACAACGATGCCGGAATAGAGGACCGGTGTTCCATCGCGATCCTGGAAACACCGACCAAAAGCAACGACCGAGACATACAAGCCAGCCCGCGTCCTGACGCGGTAGAACGACTGCTGGGCTCGTCCGCTCACGATCTTTTCCGTAATTGTCTTTGCCAACCCTGGTCGATCCTCCGGATGGACCCGGTCGAGATAAAGTTTCAGCGGCAGTCCCTGGCTCGTCTCGCTCGCGGCGAGACCGAAGAGCGCAGCCAGGGCCGAATCTCCATAGACAAGGTCGCGAACGATATCCCAGGTGAAGATCCCGGAGTCCGTCGCATCCGCATCTGTGAGTTCGACAATAATCGTGCGCTCTCCGTCCTCCTTCATTGTTCCGCCTAACCCCCTGCCATCAATTGCCGTTGGCCACTCGTCGCAAACCCAATTCCCTTCGGGTGCCCACGCGGGGTGTGCCGATCGAACAGCTGGCGCAAGCCATCATGAAGCCGTTTGTTGAAGCCGCCATCACAGTCCTCGAGCAGATCGAGATAGAATGTCGCGATCGTCCCGAATTCGGCTGCGTCGCGCGGCACGCGTCGTTCGATCGATTGAAACAACTGCTTAATCGTCTCTTCGAGTGAGCGGAAGCGCTCAATATCATACCCGTAAACCGTCTCATCCAGTTGGCACTGGGCCGTTTTAAATTGGATCACGAGGTCTGCGACGCTCGTAGCGGTGTTCGTGTCAGATCGTTGAATTCTCATTAGCACGCACTAACAGACACGACTACCCGCACCGCTACCCGCCACGTCAGATTCTTTCGCACGCGCAGCATTTTTTGTAACGAACGACGCGCGAGTGTGGCCGATAAGCAGCATTGTTTCGCAACCCAACTCCAGGCGAGGCACAGCTTGGACCGGCACTCAGATCCAAATGGCCGGTTGTGCGTCAAGGTAACGGCTTCCGCCCGGGCTCAAACTCAGCGTCGGAGCTGCAGGATATAGCGAGCAAGCTTTCGGCTCTCGCGCAACAAATCAAATCAATCGCGGCTACCCCGCTCGGCGACGCTATCGATCTCGACGAAAGCAGCGAGCGGTCGCGGAAAGCGGCAATAGAATAACTTGGAAACATTGCTGCTATTGCGGATTGACCGGACGCTGTCCCCGCAAACTCTCTACGCTAAACCGCCCAATTCCCGAAGTCCGAAGGCAAGCGGCGCGGCGTGTCTGCGACCGCGCCGTTAAATTTGGCGAACAGAGCCTGGCGGCAAAGATAGAGCGCCTTTTGTTTGCCTCCGAGCCGTTGAGCCACGACGAAGTTCATTTACGATGCAAGGTTCTTCGGCCGGGCATATCGAAGGTGATGGCCGGATAACACCAACGACGGATCATGCCGTAAAATGCTATCAACCATCACGATTAAAGCCGCCCGCGATGAAGATGTGCCTGTACTCGGAAAGTACGGGGCTGACCTGATGGCGCTTCATCATCAATGGGACCCCGAGCGCTTCATCCCGACGGGAACCGGCACGGAGGCATCTTAGGCCAGATGGTTGGGAAGTCAGCTTGAAAAGTCCGAGGTCGTGGTCCTCGCCGCTGAGCAAGATGAAATGATCGTCGGTTACGCCTATGCATCTGTTGAGGGCCATGACTACATGGCGCTCCGAGGACCGGCGGGCGTCATTCACGATCTTTTCGTCGAGCCCGAAAAGCGCAGCCAAGGCATCGGCCGGATGCTGCTCGAGGCAGCTGTTGCAGCGCTTAAAGAGCGAGGAGCAAACCTTATCGTGCTTTCCACGGCGCACAGAAACGAAGCTGCTCAACGGCTCTTTGCCGCAGCGGGCTTTCGCCCGACGATGGTCGAGATGACACTCGACGTGAAAGCTTAATTTCTCGGCATCCAGGGCGCCGACACCTCACCTGGCCAGCCACCAGCGACCGGACATGTCGGCGATGCGCGAACATCTGGGCTCGAACTTTTCCGGAGTGTTGAAGCCGACAAGCCGAACGCTCGTACCATGCTGATGCGCACCGTGTCGCCGTCGGTGACCGTGAAGGATTGAGCTTTAGTCGGCAGAAGAAGACGTTGCCGGCTGATTGGAGCTGGGTCCGCTCGTCGGCAGCCTTTCGGTCGACATCTGGCCGACCGCGACCGGTATCACCATCAGCAGCAACCAAGGATTTTGAAGTCTCTCTGGCTGAAGCGTCGCCGGCGGGCACTACGCCAAAGATGGCGCGCGGCAGTCAACGCTCTCTGGTTTGCGGCAATCGGGTTGATGAACGAATTCGGCGCCGAGCCGCGCGAGGGGACCATAACGGTCGATCTTCTGGCGCATGTCCGTGAGGACTGGCGCTGCCAGGCGGCAGGCTGCCCTTCACGCAAGATCTGGTCGATGCGACGGCGATAAGAGGTGACCTAGACCTCGCTCAGAAAATTTGCCCCCAAGCCAAAGGATCATAGCCAAAGGCGGGGCAAAGGCGAGGTATCTTGGCCGTGGCATTCCGCCGATCGCCAACGAGAAAGGCCCGCCCCTCACCTACTAGGGGCCTCGCCGTCGAGCGATATCGATGACGTTGTCCCGCGACGCGCTCGACTCCTCGAAATCAAGATCGCCTGTGCGTTGCCGCATAGACTACAGATCACAATGTCATTTCTTGACAGATCGTTCCAGAATAGCTATTTCACGGCGATGGCGCGAAAAAAGGAATTCGACAAAGACAAGGCGGTGGGTGCCGCAATCGATGTGTTTCGCGAACACGGCTTCGAGGGCACATCGACCGAGATGCTGGTGCGCGCCATGAAGATCGGACGACAAAGCCTCTACGACACCTTCGGAGACAAATGGGCACTCTACCAATCGGCGGTGGAACGTTATGCATTCGAAGAAACTGAAGCCCACGTGACGATGTTGCGCAGCCAGCGACGGGCCGTCGACGGGATCGCGGCAATGATAGAACGAGTGGTTGAGCGCGCCCATTACGCCTGCCTCGGCGTCAATTCGATTTGTGAATTTGGCCAGAGCCGGCCGGAACTTAACGCGCTCCATCATGCTGCCGACAATCGCTTGAGGAAAGCGGCAGTGGAGTGCATCAAGCAAGCCCAGACCGAAAACGATGTCGAAAAATCGCTGTCGGCAGAGGCTGTTGCCTCCTTCCTCATTACCAGCATCGCTGGCATTCGTATCGCGGCCCGTGGAGGTAGCCCTCGCGCGGAATTGGAATCTCTCGGAGAACTGGCAATCCGTGCAATCCGGTAGCACCCCAAAAAAATTTGCACAATTCTGGAACAATCAGTCAAGAAAGGAGCTGACTATGAAAGCTGTGGTCATGAACGGCATGGGCGATAGCGACGTTATGGAATTCGTCGAGCGCCCAGAGCCTGTGGCAACGCCCGGACACGTTATCGTTGAGGTCCGCGTGGCAGGTGTGAATTTCATGGATATCGGCGTTCGGCAGGGCATGGCGTGGACGGAAACCCCGAACCCGAAAGTGCTTGGCGTCGAGGGCGCCGGCCGCGTGCTCAGTGTTGGCGACGGCGTTACGGATCTTGCCGTGGGCGATCACGTCGCCTGGGTCTATGCCCCCGGAAGCTACTCCGAGCGGCTGTCGATCCCGGCAACGTCGCTCATCAAGGTCCCCGACTTCATTGATGACCGAACGGCCGCAACAATCATGATGCAGGGCCTGACCGCCAGCCACTTTGCCACCGATTTCTATCCCGTCCAACCTGGGACATCGCGCTCGTTCATGCTGCAGCGGGCGGCGTAGGACTGCTCCTGACGCAGATCATAACGCTCCGAGGCGGGCGCGTCATCGGGCGCGTGTCATCGAAAGACAAGGTCGCCATCGCGCAAAATGCCGGCGCCGAGCACGTGATCGTCGATACAGAAGGAGAGTTTGTCAACGAGGTGCTCCGCTTCACCGGTGGTCGGGGAGTGGACGTGGTCTATGATGGCTCCGGTCCCAAGACATTCAAAGCGTCCCTCGAAGTACTGCGGCGGTCAGGAACGCTCTGTTGGTATGGCCCGGTGCTGGGTGGGCCGGGCCCGCTCGACATCATGAGCCTGCCGAAAAGCGTCAAGATCGGCTATGGCGTCTTCTTCGACCATATCCACTCACCCGAACTCTTTCGCGAGCGCGCCGGCCGGCTTTTCGATTGGATCGCGGACGGGTCGTTGAAGGTCACTGCAGGGGGAAGCTACCCTCTCAAGGATGCTGCGCAGGCACATAAGGACATGGCCAGCCGCAAGACAACTGGCAAGCTGCTCCTGATTCCAGGAGGGTCGTGAACAACCCACGTTTGGATGAGCAGTCGACAGCCCCGACAACCATTCTTCCGTGTCGCTTGTTTGTAAATTGGCCGCGATATCCTGAGAGTTACATCCAACAGGTCGCGACGGGAAACAGGCGGACTGCGAGCATCGCTCCTCGGGCGGGGTCGCCAGGTTAGGTACCGCCGCCGCGCTCAGCTCACTTTGACACACCAGTGAACGAGCAATATCGATGATCTCCCCGGAGATGCTGCGAAAACTCCATCCTGTCCCTTAGCGATCGGGAGAGATTCTCACTGAAGATAATGCTCAATGCAATGAAACTTGGCGCGTCGGCTGGCTCACGGGACGCATGGGCGGAGCGTTGCGCGATATAAGTCGCGCAACCAACCGTCCAGATGCCGTGACCACATCTATTATGGCGTCGTAATATTCCTCATCCTTGGTCAGCTCATCTACGACCCGTTGACCGTAAGCGACGGCAGCCCCATCCGATGAATACTTTCGACCGACTTCGTCGCGGCTAACGACGCCTGCTGTATGGATATTAAATAGATAGCGGCGCATGAGATCCCACTCCGTACGTGATGCCGCTGCGCTGATGAAACAAAGCGCGCTGCCAGCGACAATTCGAGGCTTGACATGAGCGCGCAACTTATCGGGCCCTGACCGCCTTGTCGCGTGACAGGAGCGTGACGGTGACATTTACGGCTATCGGGCCATGGTGCACTGGAAAAGCGGTGACCACCGTGCAACGCCGCATTCCTCCAGCCCAGGGGCAAGGTCAGCCGAACGCTGCGGTGATCCCGACACTCAATTGGCGTGGGGTGCTACGCGCCACACCTTGTTTCCGACATCATCGGCGACCAGCAACGCGCCGTCGCGAGCAATCGCAACGCCCACCGGCCGACCCAAAGCCTTACCTTCGGCGCTTAGGAAACCCGTGAGGATATCGCGCGGCGGGCCGGACGGCCGGCCGGCGGCAAAAGGCACGAAAATGACCTTGTAGCCGCTGCGCGGGATGCGGTTCCATGAGCCGTGTTGACCGACAAAGGCACCGCTTTTCATCTCGGGCCCGAACAGATCGCCGGTGTTGAAAGTCAGGCCGAGTGACGCCGTGTGAGGCCCGAGCGCGTAGTCAGGCTTGATAGCGACGGCCACAAGCTCCTGGTTCTGGGGTTCGACGCGATCATCAACATGTTGGCCATACCAGCTATAGGGCCAGCCGTAGAAGGCACCATCTTGTACGGACGTCATATAGTCGGGCACGAGGTCAGGGCCGATCTCATCGCGCTCGTTGACGACGACCCAGAGCTGGCCTGAATCAGGCTGCCAGGACAACCCATTGGGGTTGCGAAGACCGGATGCGAACAGCCGCGTCTGTCGGCTGGCGAGGTCGATCTCGTGGACCGCGGCTCGTCCTTTCTCCTCATCCATGCCATTCTCGGCTACGTTGGAATTGGAGCCCACGGTGGCATAGAGCTTTGTTCCGTCGCGGCTGGCGATGACATCCTTTGTCCAGTGATGGTTGCGACCTGAAGGCAGGTCGACGATCTTGTCAGGCGCCCCGGTGATTTGCGTTGCGCCTTCCTGATAGGGAAAGGCGACGATGGCGTCGGCATTGGCGACATAGAGTGTGCTGTCGAGCAATGACATTCCAAAGGGGGAGTAGAGCCCAGTGATGAACGGTGTCTTGGTTTCCGCAACGCCGTCACCATCTGAATCACGCAGAAGCGATATGCGGTTGGCGCTCTTCGTCTCGGCACCGGCTCTAGCCTGGAAGAGGCCCATGAAGAAGGCCCGGATCGAAAAGCCCGCGTCGGGCTTCGGCGGCGCATTGCTTTCGGCCACCAGAACATCGCCATTGGGCAGCACATGAAACCAGCGTGGATGCTCCAGATCGCCGGCGTATTCCTTGACTTCAAGCCCTTGCGCCGCGACGGGCATTTGCCCATTGGGCCAGGGCGTGGCCTCGGCGACGTTCACGGAAGGCAACCACTCCGCTTTCGGTTCAACGAGAACCGGATCCGGTCCATAGGTCTGCTCGATCGGCACCGTGGCTTCATGCCGGGACAGCGCAACTAAGCCCCCACCCGCGGCAACCACAAGCGCAGCGACAACAAGAACGGTGATCAGCAGCTTTTTCATGACCGGCTCCTCAATGACCGAGCCAAACGATTTCGGCACGAAGGTGTTTCAATCCTCAGGAGGCAAACTCGAAAAATATGCCGAAACATTCTCGATATCTGCGTCAGACAGGTATTCTGCCGCACTCTCCATCAAATGGCTGAACGGAGTTCCCGATCGCGAGCCTTCGCGAAAGAGCTTCAGTTGTGCCGCGAGAAATGCCTCGGGCTGACCGTCAAGCCTTGGGTAGGACGGGTTACGTTGCGAATTTTGGTGGCAGCCCAAGCATGCCGGAACTTTTTGGGCGGGACGGCCGTGCTGCGCAATCTGCTCGCCCTGCCCCACCCGATCGTCTTTTAGTGGTTGCACCACCGCATTGCGCTTCAAAGCTGCGAAATGGCTGGCAAGAGCGCGAAGATGCCCCGGATCCACCGACTGCACGGGAAGTTGCATCATGCCGCTTGGTCTACGTCCCTCGAGATAGGCGTTGAGGCTTTCGAGCAGATAGGCCTCCTTCTGTCCTGCAAGAACAGGCGTGAGCGGGCTAAAGCCCATCCCATCGGTCCCATGGCAGCGGGTACATTCTGCCAATGCATCTTCGAATCGGAACGCATGCATGGGTGGCTGTGGCCTCTCGCGATAGGCGAGCAAACGATAGGTGGCCGCATCCATAGCCGGAAGCTTTCGCAGGAACGCAACCATGCTCCAGATTTCGTCGTCGCGCGCCTGGGTCGGCCACGCCGGCATGCCGGTGAAGCGAACCCCGTGCTTCACGATGCGAAACAGTTCTGCGTCCTCCCATTGCTCGACTACAGCGGAAAGATCCGGCGGTCGCGGCAACATCGCAAGTGCTGCTGGGGACCGCGGTTCGCCCGGCGCACCGTGGCAGGTAGCACAGCCACGGGCAAAGTGACCGGCTGCCGGTGGGATGCCGTTATCAGGTAGCCTCTCCGGGGCATCAACGGCGAGCGCATAGGTGCGAACGGCCGAACGCATGGCAAAATGCAAAAACCACTCGGTTATCCTCCAATGGCCGGAAGACGCACCGACGTTGAAGAAGCCGATCCAGGTGGCAAAAAGGACGACGATCGGCAGGATGGCGAGCCCGACGGCCAGGTGCTTCCATCGAACATGCATCAGGCGACCCTCCGGTTTGGCTCTGCAAGCAGACCGGAAAGCAAGGCGACCCCACCTGCGAGATAGGCTGCGGCGCCAACCATCAGCATGACAACGGCGCCGAGTTGCTGATCCTGAGCCGCCGTCAAGGTCGTGCCGAAACAGGTGACATCGCCAAATTGATAGAGCGTGCGTGGGCTGAGCGCCAAGAGGGCGCCGAGGAGCGTCATATGAACGCTCGTCAGCAGCAAACCGAAGGCGCCTGCCGCATTGCTTGAAGACCTGTTCGTGCTCCCGGCCGCAAGACACGTGGACCATAGGAACAACCCGGCGGCTAGAAAGCAGGCCTGCTCAAGGGCGGTGCCCCAAAGCGAACTCTCCGCCAACCGACGTGCAGCCGGTGCATGCCAACCCCAGACCACCAGGAGTTCGACGAGCGAGGCGACGATCGGCAACCCGGTGAGCACGGGCCGGCGACAGCTGGCGAGACGGGGAGCAACACCTATAGCGATCAGAGGTGCTGCGACTGCTACGACCCCCATGTGCGCGAGCATGTGGGCGGTAACCGAGCCGCGCCACGCACTCAAAAGCGGGCCAAGCCAGATAACGGCCAAAAGGAGGCAACCATTCGCAAGCCAGAGCACCCTCATCGCAAGCACTCCGAAACAAAGATCGTCGGCAGTGCCGTCATCAGGACGGCGACGAAACTCAAGCCGGCAAGCAGCAAGGTTGCAAATCCCTGAAACAGAAGGCGATCGTGGCGCGTCGGATCGTCATGCGGAGGATCGTGCGCGCCGAAGCCCCACTGGCGCCACGCAAGGAACGCCGAAAGCCCAATGGCTGCGAGCGCTAAAACCGTGATGACGGCGATGCCTAGGCGCAAGGATTTGAACTCCATCGCGAACAACGCTGGTTTGGCACAGAAAATCGCCGCGCTGGCGTAGCATATCAGGAAGTGCCCGGCCCAGATGGCCGGCCCCGTGAACAGCGTCCAGAACGTTTCGATTTCCCTTGGCAGCAGACGCATTAAAGTGCCTCCGGGAAAAGACCGATCACGAAGAAGGTGATGAGCGCCGTAATTGCCAGGAAATGCCAGTAGAGGGCCACGTTGCGCAGGTCCATGTCGTGGGTTTTCGTAAGGCGCCCGGCAAGGCTTCGCGCAAGACAATAGGCTAGCATGACAGCGCCGACACAAGCGTGAACGACTGTCCAGCAAACCAGCACCCAGACGATGGCCGGGTAAACATGGGCGGTCGGGTTCATGGCGTGCAACCAGGGGCCCGCGATGCCAGCCGCGGATGCGACGACCGTCAGGGCGAGCGCCACGATCAAAGCGGCACGCGCGAACGCCGTACGCGCGAGGGCGTTGAAATGTCTTGCAGCTAAGGTGGCGAGCCACGCAAAGACAAAGAGCGCTGCCGAAACCAGTGGCCAAATCATTCCGGGACCAGCTGATCCCGCCGTGAAGTCTTCGTGTATCGTCCAATAGAAAAAATAGCCGAAGATCAGGCTCGCAAAGGCGGTGCTGTCGCCCACCATCGTGATGAACATGGCCCACCAGCCGACTGAGGACGGACCGGATGCGTAAAGCGGCAAGGCGAGCCCAACGCCGACGTCCTTCTGCGGCTTCTCGGGAATTTCCCCGGTCCCCGTCCAGAGCCAATAGAGGATCGCACAGAAACAGGTGAAGGCGGCGATTGCCCCTGCGATCCACCACTTAAACGTCAAAGCGATGAACACGGCACCGAGCGAGAAAGCCGAGAGGATGGTGACCTTTGAGGTGCCGCCAACGCGCAAGACCTGTTCCGGCCGTGCATCGAGCACGGAGGTGACCAGACCTTCGCGACGCCCTTCCTTGGCGTCGGGAAGATACCATCGCCCCTCGCTGATCTCGCGAGCAAGCGTCGGTTGATCCCAAAGTGGATAGCGGCTCGAAACGAAGGGAACGGAGCGCACACCCCAGTTTTCCTCAGGCTCGCTGACCCATTCAAGCGTACCGGCATTCCATGGGTTTTGTTCGGCGCGAGGCTCCCGGTGCTTAGGGCGCAGGACATCCCACACCACGATCAAAACGCCGAAGGCAAACACGATGGCGCCGACAGACGACACAAGGTTCAAGAGGTTCCACCCAAGGTCGGCCGGATAGGTAAAAACCCGACGCGGCATGCCGAAAAGGCCGGTCAGATGCATTGGAAAGAAGGTGACGTTGAACCCGACAAACATCAGCCAGAAGGCAATGCGTCCGAGCGTATTGGACAGGCGTTTTGCATCGATAAGGGGGTAATAGTAGTAGATCCCCGCAACGACCGGGAACAGCATCCCTCCAATCAGGACATAGTGGAGGTGGGCAACCACGAAGTAAGTGTCGTGCGCTTGCCAGTCGAAGGGCGCAATTGCCACCATGACGCCGGTTAGCCCGCCGATGACGAAAATGGCGATGCCGCCTGCCCCGAACAGCATTGGAGTAGAAAGGATGACGCGGCCAGCAAGCATGGTGGCAATGAAGACGAAGACTTGAACCGCCGTTGGGATCGCCACTGCCTCGGAAGCGGCCGAAAAGAAGGCAAGCGATATCTGGGGCAGTCCTGTCGCGAACATGTGGTGTACCCACAAGCCGAATGACAGGAAGCCGGTGCCGACCGCGGCAAGCACGATCCAGGAGTAACCCACGATCGGACGCCCCGAAAAGGTCGGAACGATCATCGCCATCAAGGCAATCGCCGGCAGGAAGATGATGTAGACCTCCGGATGGCCGAAGATCCAGAAAAGGTGCTGCCACAGCAGCGGATCGCCGCCGCGTGCCGGATCGAAGAAGGGCCAGTCGAACATGCGCTGCATTTCAAAGAGGATATCGCCGGCAATCAGCGGCGGAAATGCAAAGAGGATCATGCCGGCGACAATCAGCAGATACCAGGCGAAGAGCGGCATCAGATTGATACGCATGCCGGGTGCGCGACATTTCATGATCCCGACGATGAGCTCCACCGCCGCTGCAATCGAAGCCACCTCGATGAAAGAGAGGCCTAGCAGCCAGATGTCGGCGCCAATGCCGGAAAGTTTTTCGTCGGTTGCCAACGGCGGATACATAAACCAACCGGAGGAAGGCGCTGCATCAAAGAAAATCGAGCCGCACACAAAGATGCCACCGAGAAAAAAGCTCCAGAACCCGAACGCGCCCAGTCGCGGAAACGGCAACTCTCGAGCCCCGATCATCGGCGGCAACAGAAAAATCGCCACTGCCTCGAAGATTGGCACGGCAAACAGGAACATCATGACGGTCCCGTGCAGCGTGAATAGCTGATTGTAGAAGTCCGCCGAAACCAGATCATTGTCGGGCATGGCCAATTGCGCCCGCATAATCAATGCCAGCGCGCCGGCAAAGAGCAGAAAGATGAAGGCGGTGGACGCATACCACAGCCCGACCTGCGTGTTGTTGACGCTCGTCCAGTAGCGCCAGCCGTGCGGATTCTCCCAGACTTTGCGCAGCCGCTCGCTCTGCGCTGCGCGCTCCTCTTCACTCGCGCGGGCGCCCGGCTCGGTCATCTCAGTCCTTTCAGCCAGGCGGCGATTGCACGGATATCTTGCGGCGCCAGCATGGAGAAAGCGGGCATGGCCGCACCAGGCTTGATCGCACCCGGGTTCGCGATGAAGCCAGCAATGTTGTCCTCGGTGTTGGCGACGATCCCGGCTCCTAGCATCTGCCGAGACCCTAGGTGAGAAAGATCGGGTCCAGCCGCGCCTGCGGCCTCCGTGCCCGCAACGCGATGACAGGAGCCACAGCCATGGCGCAAGAAGAGAGCACGCCCCTCTCCCGCGACGTTTATCGAGGCTTTCGCCTGGCTGGCAAGCCATGCGTCGAACGCGTCGGGTTCCATGGTCACTGCGGTGAGCGCCATGAATGCGTGAGACGTCCCGCAAAATTCGGCGCACGCGCCGCGAAATACCCCCGTTCTTTGCGCCATCAGCGAAAGGCGGTTTTCGCGACCCGGGATCATATCCATCTTGCCCCCGAGAGAGGGTATCCAGAAGGAATGGATCACGTCATCGCTCTTCAGTAAAAATTCTATTCGCCGACCGACCGGCAAGCGGATCTCGTTTGCCGCTGCGATTGTGAGGCCGCGATGGACATAGACCACCTGCCACCAATATTGCCTGCCGGTGACTTCGACCCGAAAATCCGTAGCATCGCGAAAAGTCGGCGAAGGTCTAAGCGTCGGCATTAACCAGAATGCATATGTCAAAAGGGCAAAGAGCGTCACAGTTGGGAACACGCCGCCGCCCCACAGGACGAGCCGGCTTGCGGCAGGCTCTGCGAAAACTCGTCTTTGACTGCGCACGGCAAAGCAGACGAAGGCGACCACCGCGAACCAGATCGCAGCTGCGCCGAAGGACATGACGACAAACAGGGTCAACGTCGCCTCTGCTTCCGAACCCGCAGGGCTCAACGCGGATTGAGTGCCCTGGCAGCCAGGCAGAGCAACCGCGATTAAGGGCAGCCTTTGGAGCAATTTTCGTCTTTGAGATCGGAGGCGTGGCGTTTTACTGTCCTTTCCAGAAGAGTTGATCGCTTAACCCGAGCCTCCCCGCAAAGTTCCAGAAAGCGTTCCCGCGCCGATTTTAACTTCTCGGGATTGGTAGGTGTTGAACGGTGAGCTACGCACCGCTCTCGACAGGGAGGTTCCGATGCTCGTTGCCGCTTACGGCCTGATCGGCAAGGATACAATCTGCGATTGTGCGATGGGCACAATCAAGAGCGGACAAATTCGTGCGCGTTATCGAAGTTGCCCATCGCATGAACGGCGTTTCGCTCGATTGAGCGAGGCGCGCCGCATTGCCGCAGGAACCGAAGGACGGCTGCCGCCACTCCCAAAAGCAGAGAAGACTTCGCGACGCGATCGGCATTCTCCTGAACGCCAAGATCGCAAATCCTCAGCGCGCGCGGGGATCGCCTCTGCCCCTAGCAAACAGCGGGCGTCCGCAAGGTTGCGGTCAGTGACAATTTCCAGCCGTCAGCCAGAAGGGTTTTCGTTTTCAGGCTTGTTGGCCTCTCCCAAGGCGTTCTTGGCACCCTCGATCGCGCCCTCGGCAGCTGCACCAGCCGTTGCTTGAAGCTGGCCGCGAACGCGATCCGAAACCTCGCCAGCGGTCTCATCCTCAAAGTCCGTTGCGGGGAGTGCCGCTCCGATGGCCGCACCGATCGCAAAGGCCAGCGCTCCGCCAACCAGAGGCTGATCTCGAAATGTCTTGAGCATGGCGGCGTTCAGCTGCGCCCCGTGATCCTGAGCACTCTCATGGGCGCTCCGAATGCTGTCGGTTGCTGACCGGGCGGCATCTGAAACGGCACCGGAAACACCACTGGCCGCCCCCTTCACCTCACGCCATGTCGCTGATGCCCAGCCGGTTGTTTCATCGAACAAACTGCCTGCCTCATCCCGGATTTCCGCAATCGCCTGGCCCGACGTATCGGCGAAACCGCGATAGACGGTTCCACTCGGATCGACGAAGTGACCGGCCCTTCGGCCGGCCGCATCGGTCTTCGCGCGAAAACGACTGCCGTCCTCATCCTCAAAATGGCTGTAGCGCTCGCCAAAATTTGCCTCGATCGGTCCCACACGTCGCAAATTGCCCTTTACTCGCGCAAGCGGGTAATCATCCACTCCCTTGTCAACGCCCGACGCTTGAGGCGCTCGCGAGGCGGGATCGGCAAGGAGCCATGCAAGACCGATCCCTGTCAATGCGACTGGGATCGGGTTCGCCTTCATTGCCCCACCCAGATTGTTGAGGAAGTCGGCACCTCCACTCCTTCTGGCATAGGCGATGAATTCATCCATTAATTCGCCAGGCGACATTCGCTCTTGAATGGCATGCAGTTTTTCTTCAATCCTTTGACGGTCGGTCTCGATCTCCCGTTGAAGGTCCGCGGACGAATGCATGTCGACGTTCATTTAACTGTCTCCTTGGCCACGTCGAGGTCGCGCTGGAGCGACGCCGTCGTTTTTTCAAACCGAATGCTGCGGTTTCCGAGCCTGGCAAGGCTGCGCGAAATCATAACCCACGCGAGGACGCCGACGACAAGACCAACGGCGACCGCTGAGAGCGCATGGGCATTTGCCTCTTGCATTCCCTGCTGCATCAAAAAGGCGCCCAGACCCTCGACCACAGCGCTCAGAAGCACGCCGATCGCGGCAATAGCAAAGATAAGGCCAACCATGAGCGTCTCGATGCTGCCGATCGCCCGGTCAATATTCTCGCTTGCCTCGGCCTTGGCGAGGTCGATCTCCTTGCGAAACAGTCCGGCTATATCGGTCACCAGTCCCGTCATCAGGTCGGGTAAAGAGCGGTCGTCACGGGGGTTATGCATCGCGGAAGTCCTTTTCAAATGACCAATCGTCGCCTGCGCGTGGGGATGACGAGGAGTTCGATGTCTTGGTGGCCGTTCGCTTTGCCGAAGCGATCAGAAATCGGCTCGCTGCCAGTCCCGCAATCGCTGCCATGCCAAGAAAGGCAAGGGGCTGCTTCCGCCCATAGTTTTCTGCAATCGACGCGATTTCACCGAGATCCCGGTCTTCGCATTCGCGGGCCAGCCGTCCGATCGAATTTCCAAGGTCCTGGGTGTAGCGGCCAAGCCCCGGTTGATCGGAATCGCGAAGTTCAGATCCCACCTTCTCCATGGCGCCAGCAAGACCACGTAATTGGCGCGCCAATGCCCCCTTTTCGTCATCCACGACTTTGGCTGCCGCCGCTTTTGCCTGGCCCGAAAGATCGTCGCTCGCGACGTTCTGGTCGACGCGGGGCCCACCTGCATCGCTCTCGCCCCCCCCAGAATAAGGGCCGCCTTCTTGTGAGGGCGAAATAGGTTGCTGTTGTTGTTGTTGAATACGGTTCTCCGGGTTTTCGATCATCACAAACCTCCTGGTTCTCTGACGCGGGCCCTTCGTTGCGATCCAACCAGCGGATCGCTATCTTGTTCCCTGCCTCATACGGCACTCGGCTTGGCGTTTGTTCGATCCGAAGGCGCTGCCCAATGAAGACGCTGGGCGACTGCGATCGATCTCGTGGAACAACCCCGCCCTGCGCAGGGACTCCCTCAGCCCCTGCACAGCACCGCAGCGTCCGCCAACGGACGCTGCGGTGCTGCTAGCGTAGGGCTCTACTGTAGAAGGGCCTCAACCCCCTCGATGAGGGCCTAGCTCGAAAACGGCTTGGAGAGAATTGGGGCAGTTTGGGCGCTCCCGAACCTCAAGATAAGAAACGCTATCGATTTCTCCTTGCAGGCGTCTGCTACCGGAAGCCGGCTATCCCCTGAAGGTTCTTGTCCAGCATGACGACATCGACTGGCGGCCCACCTTGAACTAAGCTCGGCGTCCCTCCATTCGCTCCTTGAAACCTCGATGAGGTCGTGGTGGTAGGAGATTTTCTTGGACCAGGCGTGGGTTTCTATCGGTTGTCCGCATTTTGCTGATGGACTGGAACTTTTCCCGGTCTTTTCGGGTTCACGCAACAACCTTTTCGTGTGGACCAGGTGCGAATGGAGAGGAAAATGAAATGGCTTCCTGTCACCGCAGTTCTTATCGCTGGCCCAGCCTTTGCCCAAAGTGCCGAACTTGAATCGGCCTGCACGTCGGTCGCAAGGAATTTTTTCATGACCGACACGCTGAATGTCGGGGTCGTGCAATCGTTCCCTGAGCTTAAGCCCCCTGGCGTCCGCTTCAAATATTCTGAGAGATCGGATACGAAGAAGGCCGAAATGTCAGATACGTTCGACTGCGAATTCGATCAGCCAAATCCGATCACAAAACTCCTACGCTTCTGCGTCTCCCGGACTTGCTACTCTTCCGACCAGGAAGATGGCGAACGCCGACGCCGATTTGAAGAAATGCAGCTTCTTATGCAAAGAGGCAAAAGCGCCAGAAAATAAGCATGGCACCTTCTAACTGATGGGTCTCGGCGGACGGCGTTCGAGGGCCAACGCTAAACGAGATTTGCGGCGCCAGGCCATCGGGCGTGCCAGTGAGGCTCGGCTCACGATGGCACGTCGACTATCCGCAGCAATCACATTTCCTACAAAACAGAGAACGTCCGGCGTTGACTCTTGATGCTAAAAGCAGCTCCCACCCGACTTCGGCAAATGCAACTTGCGTAAGCGCAAAGAATTGCGGACTAGCCTCGGCTCATGGTTCGAGTGCTCCGGTCGGGAGTGGAAAAGACCAAATGCTTAGGAACCAAAAGCGTTTCGCCGAGTTTGAACATTGCCTTTAACGGGCTGAGAACAAGGAACCGAACATCATGAAGAACGTACTGCTCGCCGCGGTCTTCCTCGGCGCATCGAGTTTGGGCGCGCTCGCGCAGACCGCCACACCTCCGGCTACGGCAGATGGTGATACGCCTGCCGTTGCAACACCAGACACCACCAATCCAACAGCGCCCGTCGCCGGCGCCAACAGTTTCACTGAAGAACAGGCCAAGGATCGCCTTACTGATGCCGGCTACACCGATGTGACCGGTCTAAAGCTCGACGACAAGGGCGTCTGGCGTGCAACTGCCTCGAAGGACGGCAAATCCATGCAGGTCGCGCTCGACTACCAGGGCAACATTGTTGCCAACTAACTCCAGCAACGAGGAAATTCCCATGAAAACCGTTAGTGGACTTTTTGACGACTATTCGGACGCCCAAGCAGCAGTGTCAGCCCTTGAAGATCGCGGCGTGCCGTCGGACGACATCAGCATCGTTTCCAACAATGTTGGCGATTGGTACGGCACTGCAGACGAAAGCAACGCGGCTGAAGGCGCTGGGACGGGCGCCGGTGTCGGCGCTGCGGTCGGTGGCATTGGCGGCCTGTTGACTGGTCTCGGGCTCATGGCCATCCCGGGTGTCGGGCCGGTGGTCGCAGCCGGTTGGCTTGCCGCGACCGCGGCGGGTGCTGCCGCCGGCGCGGTAGCAGGTGGTGCCGCCGGCGGGATTATCGGAGCGATGACGGATTCGGGCGTTCCGGAAGAACATGCCCATGTCTATGCGGAAGGCGTACGGCGCGGTGGCACGGTCGTCACGGCACGGGTCGACGACGCGCTCCAGGCGGATGCCGAAGCGATCCTGCGCCGAGGGACCTGGGTGGATCCTGTCCAACGCCGCGCCGCCTACACGGAACAGGGCTGGACACGCTTTGACGAGACGCTCGATCCCTACACCGCCGACGAAGTCGAGAAGGAACGTCAACGTCTCGAGAGCATGCGCTAGTTTGAACCAAGGCGGCCATGATGCGTTCAGATCACCTGAACCGTAAACTGGCCTTCGCACGTTCCTGATGATTGGCAGGCTCTCTCGTCCCGGCGCCCAACTCAGGCGCAACAACGGCACCTGACAAAAGCGCTTAGACGTTTGGTAGAGTTTGACGAAATTGACCGTGGAACGATTTGCATACCGACAGGTTGCGTCCTCCCGGGTGTCGAAAGGAATGGAGCCATGGTTGCCCCGCGAGCGAACTGGAAAGGCTACATCAAGTTCGGAGAGGTCACCTGTCCAGTGGCACTTTACACCGCCGCGTCCTCGTCCGAACGCATCAGCTTCCATAGGCTCAATCGAAAAACAGGCAACCGGGTAAAGCGCGAGTTCGTTGACAGCGAGTCGGGAGAGCCCGTTCAGGCCGACGATCAGGTAAAAGGCTATGAAATCGAGGGTGGACGATACGTCGTCCTGGAACCTGAAGAAGTCGCAGCGGTGGTTCCGGAAAGCGACAAGACCCTGAAGATCGAGGCCTTCATTCCCTGCTCGCAGATCGACACAACCTATTTCGACAAACCCTACTATCTTGCACCCGACAAGATGGGCGGGGAGGCTTTCGCACTGCTCCGTGATGGGATGGCTAAGGCCAAGGTCGCCGCGATCGCCAAGACCGTGCTTTTTCGCCGGCTACGAACCGTACTTATCCGCGCACACGGCAAGGGGCTGGTGGCGGCAACCCTCAACTTTGACTATGAAGTGCGATCTTCGAAAGAGGCGTTCCAGGAGCTTCCCGACCTCAAGATCGAGGGCGAGATGCTGGAACTTGCAGAGCACATTATCCGCACCAAGAAAGGCAGTTTTGACCCCGGCGACTTTGATGATCGGTACGAGGCGGCTGTTGCCGAGCTGGTCAAAGCCAAAATCGAGGGGCGTGCCCTGCCGAAGAAAAAGTTGCCCGTAGCATCCAAACCCGGCGATCTGCTCAAGGCGCTCCGCGAGAGCGCGGGCGTCAATGCGAGCAAGTCGAAGTCCAAGCGTCAAGCGGCCAACGCAAACAAGGGCGCTCGTCGGCAAAAAGAGTCGAGCTCGTCTTTCAAGTCGAAACAGGCGGCAACGTCGCGTCGCACCGGCTGACGGGAGATTGAGCCATGGCTGTCCGCCCCTACTGGAAAGGCTATTTGAAACTCTCGCTGGTGACGTGCCCGGTTGAGATGATGCCGGCCACGTCCGAGAGCGAAAAGGTTCGCTTTCACACGCTTAATCGCGAGACCGAGAACCGTGTCGTCAGTCACTTCGTCGATGCGGTAACCGGGAAAGAGGTCAAGGAAGACGATGAGGTCATGGGTTACCAGCGCGGGGAAAAGGAGTATGTCGTGATCGAGGACGAGGAGCTTGAGACCGTCGCACTCGAAAGCACCAGGACCATTGATATCTCGACGTTCACCCCGCGCGACAGCCTCGAGTGGATATGGCTCGATACGCCTTACTACCTTTCTCCGAGCGAACCGGTCGGCCAGGAGGCCTTTTCTGTTATCCGAGATGCGATGGAAGCTCAGAAAATGGTCGGTATTTCACGACTGGTCATATCGCGTCGGGAACGAGCCGTCATGCTCGAGCCGCGTGGCAAGGGGATCGTGCTCTGGACATTGCGCTACGGCGACGAAGTTCGTGGCGAAGAAACGTACTTCACCACCGCGAGCGACGCCAAGGCGGACCCCGAAATGATGCCGCTTGTGCAGCGATTGATAAAGAAGCTGACGAAGGATTGGAGCCCCAGCATGGTGGAGGACCCCGTGCAGGAACGCCTGGTCGACATCATCGCTGCCAAGAAGAAGGCGATAAAGAAACCGTCCAGGGCCAAGTCCAAATCGTCAACCACACCATCGCCACCCAGCAACGTCGTCAACATCATGGACGCCTTGAAAAAGTCGGTCGCAGCGGAGCGTCGTCCCCGGAAATGAACCATCCGCGACCCTTAGACCTTGACGACGGCACGGCTGGCTCTCGTCAGCCCACGGGCAGGTTCTGCGCCAGCGCGATGGGATCGATGACCCTCTCAAGTTCAAAAACATAAAACCGATCGTCATCTCGCATGGCCATCAGTCCCATCAAGCTGTCGTCATTGATCCGTCGAAAATGGTCGACGATCGACTGGTCGTCAGAGATCATGGCCGCGCTTGCGACGCCTTCAAAGGCAACCGTTTTGATCGAGGCGACGGGACCCTTTGCCTGAAGGCACCGTTGAAGACCGGCAAAAAGCACGGCGGCAAGGGCCGTTCTTCCAAACGCATGAAAGCGAAGTGCGAGGGCAAGCGGAACCCACCTCGGATCGATGGCTCGCAGTTTTCGCCCACCGACGTGAAAAAGAAGGGCATCGGCCCGCAGATCCGGATTGAACCGTTTGCCGAACCAGCCGAGGTTCTCCACGACGCCATCGAAGGGATGACCAGTTGGAACTCCCCAACCTTGCCAGAGGCCGGCAAGCTCGCACGGTTCCAGCGGCGGAAGCCGCAGAAACTGTTCCAGCGCCCGTTGCTGATCATTTAACGCATTGTCTCTCCTCACCTCTACGCCTCCCGGCTTCTCGTTTCAATCTGCCCCCGCGACGCGCCTGCCGCAGATCTTCCAATGTCGGAAACCATCAGCCCGGCTTGAGTTCAGAGGTCGGCGACGTTTTTTCGGACCAGGTCCTTACCAGTTCATCGAGTGAACCCCGCGGCCAGGTAGCCCAGACAAGTTCATCGCACCCATGGAGGGAAATAGAGATTACGGACCGTTCTGATATCTGCTATTTCGCCGTAAGACCTGGTTAGAAGGACTACTCCAACATGCGTGGCGATCGCGCGCTCGTAGGGGCGATCTCCCATCGAGGAGTATCGGATAGCGCGCCTGTATTTTTTTCCTTGCCCTTTGCCTTTACATCCTGCTCCTCGTCACTAATTGTGCCTGTCCACGTGCCTTCCTTGTCTCCGGTTCGCTTCGCTCGGCTTCCGTTTCTGCCCAGCGTTGACGAAGTTCTAACCGCGAACGTCGCTCGGCGGTTCGGCCCTGATTTTGGTGAGGGCGCCGGGACCGTGCGCGCTATGAACCGCTTCGGGCCGAGATCGGATTTCACTTGCGCCCAATTGAGAGGCATTGAGGCAGTCGCCCCTGACCGGGCTCGCGGCGATAGTGGAGCGACCGCCGTCGGGCCGGCTTTTCTGCCTTAATTTCGGCAGCTGGCTTATCCTCGCGGAGCCCCTTGAAGGCGGCTTGCCGCACCAGCCCGTCGGCCGTCGGAACCGGCCGCGCCGAAATCATACGGCATCAATCAACGCCTTTTCCGCCGGTCGCACCGTAAACTTCACCATTGACGAAACTTGCCTCCTGCGAGGCGAGGAAGACGTAAATAGGGGCCAGCTCAACCGGCTGGCCGGGCCGACCGAAATCGCTGTCCTTCCCGAAGTTCTTCACTTTCTCGTCAGGCTGGCCGCCGCTTGGCTGCAAGACCGTCCAGAATGGACCCGGTGCCACGACGTTGGCCCGGACACCCTTCTCGATGAGTTGTTTTGCGAGTGCCTTGGTGTAGGCGACGATCCCAGCTTTGGTCGTGGCGTAGTCGAGGAGAATTGGCGATGGCTGATATGCCTGGATGGACGCGGTTGTGATGACGGACGCACCTGGGGGCAAATGCGGCTCGGCGGCCTGAGCAATCCAGTGCAAGGCGTAGAGGTTGGTCTTCAGCGTGGCGTCAAAGTCCTCGGACGTTACAAGCGAGACGTTCTTGCGAAACTGTTGTCGGGCCGCGTTGATCACCAGGATATCTATGCCACCAAGCTCGGACAGTGCCCGCGACACCAACGCGCGGCACCAGTCTTCATCCTTCACATCACCCGGCAAGGCGAGCGCCTTGCGGCCCTCGGCCTCGATCAACTCGATAACCTCTTTCGCGTCCGGTTCTTCCTCCGGCAGGAACGATATGGCGACGTCGGCACCCTCCCGTGCAAACGCAATCGCTGCGGCTCGTCCAATGCCAGAATCTCCTCCGGTGATCAGGGCTTTGCGCCCTTTCAACCGACCTGCCCCTTTGTAGGTTTTCTCGCCGTGATCGGGCTTTGGATGCATCCTACCAACAATACCGGGCATGGATTGTGGTTGAGGGTCAAACGGCGGCGAGGGGTACTGTGTTCGGGGATCTTGCATCATCAGACGATCGGTCATTGGTAAATCCTCATGTGGCGATAATCGGTTAAACTCGTCGATTGGTTTCGGGTTCCCGTCCAGCAATTCGGAGGAACCAAACGACAGGCTCCACCGTTCATTTGACGTCTCTTCAACCTCTTTTCGCGCCGAGGGAGAAAACGTTCCATGCAATTGCTGCACAGGGTCCTTGCCGACGTGCAGTTGATGCTTCGTCGTCCGCCGAGGTTGCAGTATGCGGCCTTGTGCTACCGTGTCCGCACAGGGCATTCGCTCGAAATACTTCTCATCACCAGCCGCGATACCGGTCGCTGGGTCATCCCAAAGGGGTGGCCCATGAAACGAAAGCTGCTCATGAGGTCGCGGCAAGGGAGGCGTTCGAAGAGGCCGGCGTAAAAGGGAGCTGTGAGAGGGCTCCAATTGGCCACTACGTCTACAGGAAGAAGTTAGATAGTGGCCTGAAAGTTTCTTGCAAGGTCCACGTTTTTGCGATGAAAGTTGCTGGCCTGCGCGGGAACTTTCCGGAGAAGGGCGAGCGCAAACTTGTCTGGTTCGAATATCGAGAGGCCGCCCGTCGCGTCGCTGCGCGATCCCTACGCGACCAGATTTTACGCTTCGGCAGTGCGACTTTGCCTTGAAGACGCAAACTGCGACGATCCATTCTCATCCACTTTTGAAGTTTGCATCGTCGTCTGTCGTATCTTGGAGAGCGCTGGCGGACCGACCGTCGCGGGAGCGGTGGGTAGCGAGCTCGACTGCCCTTGTGTGGGCCAAAAGGAGAGGGCGGAAAAATCCGGATGTTCCGGTCGGCTTGACGCGGCCTGCGACCGCTTATCGGCTCGGACCTCAAGTCGACGCCCGAGGCCGCGCGATGGCGCTCGATCTCCCTCTTCGCCAGACCGCCGGCTTGTCTTTCAAGACCGTGATCAGCGCTCGTAGCGCGAGTTCGTCCAGCTTCTCGATACCGACATGCTCGTTTACGCCTTGGAGGTCTGAATGCTCATCGAGTTAGGGCTGCGTAGCTATGCTGTCGCGATCTTGAGAGTTCTCCAGGACGAACACGAAAAAGTGATGATTGTCGTGCTGTTTATGACGGGCGCCAAACGTGTCGCTGAAAGCAAAAAGCGCCCGGTAAGCCGAGGCAATGACGAGGACAACAGCGGCGATCACACCGGGTTTACATGAAGGTAAACTGCGGGCCTCATCACTTCTCAGGCAGAACGAACTCGTGAATCCTATCGATCGCCGAGAACCGACCGTTCCCCTTACCCTTGCGAAGCCAAGCTCGTTCTGATTCCGGCCTCAGTAAACCGCGTCAGCTGCATTTGAGTTGCGTCTTCAGTATAAAGGACATGAACCGGCAAGCCGCTTTCGGTGAGCCTTTGAGCCTCCTCATAGGCCTCTTCGAAGCCAACCGGAACCGCGTCTGTTGGCGCGGAGGGATCGTCCTGGGTCAACACATAGAACGTGGAGTTTCGAATATCTGGGGTCATCGGCGCTCTCCTTTTCGCACACCACCAACTGCCGGAGGACGCAATAGTTCCTAGGTGATTTACGTGCGTGCGCTTCCGCTTGGTGCCGTTGAACCTTATCCGCGACCGGCGCGCTTTGGTTCGTCCCAATCAATTAGAACGGATGTCCGGGACGCGGTGTTAAACCGGCCTTTATTCCGCCCGCTTCTTGATCCTCTTTTAAGGAATACTTTCCTTCTACGGAGACTGGCCCATGGCGACCGGCGCATCCCAGCGATTGCACGACGGGGTCGCCGCCGTCGAAACGATGACGCGGTTTGCCATTGCCGTCCTAGCCCTTGCCTCCGGCGTGTACACTTATCTCGGCGTGCGCAGCATCCTGGACGGTTCGCCAACGGCGATCTTCTTCGCAGCGATTATCTACTCGGCCTCCGTCTCGGTCGGCATCTACGCTTTCTGGTCCTATATGGCGCGCTTCTTTCCGCATATCACGACCCATACGGGCCGCGCCGCCATGCTCGGTGTGATGGCCATCGGCGCGGTCATGATCATGGCCATGTCAAGCTGGCTAAATGCTGCTGCACTAGCAGGTTCTGCGGCACTTGAGCAGCACCTGGCCGAGACGGTGGAAGACTATACCGCCGACCTCGACCAGGCGCACCAGAACGCACTTGCTGCCCAGAGTCTTCTGCCCGATATCCAGCGCGCCTCCGAGCGCTTTGCTCAGCTGGCGCTTTCGGAACGGCAATCGGGCGCTCTGACCGGTACGACCGGTTCAGGAAGCGTCGTTCAGTTGCTGTCGCAGATGTCAGCGCAGATGAAAGATCTAGAGAACGGCATCAACGCCTCGCGCGAACAGGTAACGACGTTGTTCGAACAAGGACAAAAGCGGCTTGAGACCATGCGTACGCTGGTATCGGCGCCCGGCGCCATTGAACCGCGTGCCGACCAGTTCTCCTCGGAAGTCGTGGCGCTCACCGGGGTCATAGCCTCGCTCGGACAGACTTCAATTGCCCCTTCGATCCGTCGCGCGGCCGATGATCTTTCGCTCGGCTTTATTGCACCTGTCGCCGACGGTGGCGATGCCGACCTAGTTGACCGCCAGGACAGGGTAATGGCGACAGTGCGCGCTTCAGTAGCGGCCCAGTCGAAGGTTCTGTCCGACGCCGCTGACGAGATCCTTGCGCGCGCACCGGTAAAGGAGCGAAGGTTCGTTCCACTATCGTCCGCCGAAGCAGTTTTGCGCTACGCTTCGGACTTTATTCCAGCATGGGCTGGCGCCATCTCCATCGATCTCCTGCCCGGTGTACTCGTGTTCATTCTTGCAGTCGTGCACGGCGCGATCCGAAAACAGGAAGAGAGGATGCCATTTGCCGAACGCATCACGGCAGCCGAACTCGTGCAGGCAATAGAATTGAAGCGTGCGCTGGCGGAAAGCGGCTCGGATCTGATGGAGGTTGCCGCCGAGCTTGAAGCGCAGAAAACTACGGAAGAGGCAAACAACATCACAAACCTCGACCCGAGAATACGTCCCAAGGATCGCCCACATGAGGATCGATGAACCGATCAAGGCCTTGAAGCGCCTCGACGATGGCACCGCGATGCGAGGCGTGTTCTATCTATTGCTGTCGTTGACAGCGATTTTTCTGATTATCGACGTTCGCAACATGGAAACCAGCCCCAAGCTGTCAACCGCCGACCCAGCCTACCAGGTCCCGTTCCTGCCGCCTGCAGGAACCAAGGGGGATCCGAGCGATGCTGCGCAAAGCCCATCGAGCCCGGCCGAAGTGCTGAACAAGCCGATGACATTGGAACTTGGCCCCGGCGGCGTCCTGCTTGTCGAAGGCACCTTCGATCCAGGCGCGTCTTCGCGCTTTGCTAGAGAGATCGAAGTTCGCGGCGAGTATGTAAGAACCGTCGCGCTCAACTCCCCAGGCGGCTCAGTGGACGACGCGCTGGCAATTTCCAAGCTGATACGCGAAAAATCGCTGACGACGAAAGTGGTGTCGAGAGCACTTTGCGCATCCTCATGTCCAATCGTGCTTGCAGGCGGCGTTGAACGCCTCGCGGAAAAAGATGCGGTGGTTGGAGTGCACCAGCTATTTACCGTCAGAAACGTCATACCTGCCGCAGACGAGCTCATGTCGACCACACAGTCCGCCACCGCACGTGTCGCCCGCCATCTCGAGGCGATGGGCATTGCTGCTGAACTCTGGTTCAACGCTTTGGAAACGCCTGCGGATCGCCTTTATTATTTGACGGCGAAGGAAATGGCTGATTTTCGACTGACGACTACGCCAGCTGCGAGTCCCAAGAAGAGAAGTTAGGTCTCTACCGAGCGGATCAGCTCTACGCTAGGGCATGGACAATGGCGGGCCTCTTTGGTTGGATTAAACACAATCGGACACAGGAGGACTTAACACCGATCTTGAAGGCGGGCGTAGAAATCAGCGCGGGGCCGTGCCTCTTGACGCCCATTTCCTGGAAGCCCCGTCATAACGTTTCTGGGATCGTGACCCCAGACTGCGTGTGCTTTGCATAAATGCAATTGGCGCGATCTGCAGCGTCCGCGGTAGATGAGAGGTTAGGCATGGCTCGCAACTCAACCGGTGAGAGAACTGTCGGGTTCGAGCGCACAAAGGCTGTGCACTGGAGCTTTGGCTGTCGAAGAAATACGGAGCGCTGATTTACTTCTGGGAACAATGGCTTCCTTCCGGGCTTTTCTATGGAAGAGGAGGCCGGAGTGGTGATGACGCGCTATTTCTTCGATCTTATGAATGGTGACGGACAGACGCGGGATGATCTGGGGCTTGAGCTACATTCCCGCGAAGCCGTCATGCAGGAAATCACGCGCATCCTCGTTGATGTCGCACGCGACGAATTGCCCGAGGGCTATGGCACTGAAATTTCAGTTTCTGTGCGCAGCGAAGAGGGCAAACCTATCTCCGTTGCCAGCCTCACGTTTCGCAACCGCTGGCTCGATTGACGGATTTGCGTTCGTCTGGCGAAATCTCGCGCCTTCCATTGAAACACTGCTTCGCAGCATTATATTGTGCACTGCAGCAATGATTACCGAGTGCTGTATGAGGCCGCTATGATAGCCATCCTGGCCGTTACGGCCTGGAGGTTTCGTTATGCGCTCCTTGTCTAACACCCTCGCTTTGCTCAAGCAGTTCCGCACACATCCGGTCGACCCTTCTCGGGAGAGCCACTTGTCGGAATTCGAGGCCTTTGGACCGAATCCTGGCCAGCTTGAGGCAAAAGTTCATGTCCCATCGACAGTTATTCCACGACCGGCGCTCGTCGTCGTCTTGCACGGCTGCACCCAGACGGCGTCGTCATACGACGCAGGCTCGGGATGGAGCAGATTGGCCGACGACTATGGCTTTGTCGTCCTCTTCCCGCAGCAGACCCGCAGCAATAACGCCAATCTTTGCTTCAACTGGTTCCAGCCGAACGATATGGCGCGCGGCGATGGTGAAGCGCTTTCAATCCGCCAGATGATCGAGACCGCCGAAGAACGTTATGACATCGATACCTCGCGAGTTTACATAACCGGGCTTTCAGCAGGTGGAGCGATGGCCAATGTGATGCTGGCGACCTATCCTGAAGTCTTTGCCGGCGGCGCAATCATAGCCGGCCTCCCCTATGGCACGGCACACACGATACCCCAAGCGTTCGACCGCATGCGCGCGCAAGGCATTCCCGACACTAACACGCTTCAAAAGCTGCTTCGGTCCGCTTCCAAAACAACGGGCCCATGGCCGGCGATATCGGTCTGGCAGGGAACGCAGGACATGACCGTCAACTCGGCCAACGCAGATGCGATTGTCGACCAGTGGCTGGGCGTTGTTGAAACCCGAGGATCGCCCCGGGTAGAACAACCGACGTCGCGGCTTGAACGCCGGGTCTGGGTCAATGCCAACGGGGAGGAACGCCTTCAGCTTTACCGCGTCAAGGGTATGGGCCACGGCACACCGATCGATGCGAAAAGTGGGTACGGTCGGGCAGGGCCCTACATGCTTGACGTCGGCATTTCGTCGACCGAGGAAATTGCCAAATCGTTCGGGGTTGCGGCGCCATCCTTGAGACAGGTGAACCCGGGCGTCGCCACTGACGTCGCTATCCCCAAGGCTCGGAGCAACGATAATCCGAGTCCCAAGGGACCGGCGGACGGCATTCGGCGGACGATCGAAGACGCGCTTCGTGCAGCGGGTCTGATGCGATAACACCGCGCACACTTCCTTCGTGGCCACCCGCCCTTTCGATCTGACGACTCACCGCGTGGAGATGCCTCAAACGGCGAGTGACGCCGCCGCAGCGAACATCCAATTTACAAGGTCGCCCACCTGATGGGCCATACGCTCGGCCCTCAAGCTATGCGGTGGGTCCAGACGATTTTTTTGAAGAGCGGCCACATCGAGCGGCGAAGTTGCGCACCACCTGATGTTTTCGCGCTGCCGTCACTCCATACTGCATACCCCGCGACTGAGCCGATACGGACGGTTGCACTCCCAGCCGTTTCCGGAACGATCCAGATGTGCGTTTTCAGGAAGATTGATCTGTGAACATACCGATCCTTTTGCTTCAAATCCGCGGTCACATTTCCATTTCTGGCCATAGGAGTTGTCCGCGAAGGTTGCATTTTCGGGAACCTTTACAGCAACACAGGCCTGATCTTTCATTTCAAATCCACGGTCGCACAACCATTCATTGCCGCTGGTGGTCAGGTAGGCATGGTCAGGAACGATCAGTGCGACGCATTTGCTACCGATGACCTGGTACCCCCGTTCACAGATCCAGCCCTCGCCATAGCTCGAATCCGTCAGATACGCCTTGTCCGGCACTTCGATGAGGTCGCATTCAGTATCGCGCTGACGATATCCGTGCATGCACTTCCAGCGGTCACCAGAATAAGAGTCGAGAAAAGCATTGGCGGGCAGCCGTACCGCAAGGCACTGGCCGTCCTTTTCGGCAAACCCGTAATCGCATTCCCAGCCGTTGCCATAGGAAGCGTGTGTCAGGAAAGCATTGTCGGGAGCCGTCACAGCAACGCAGGAATCGGCCTCTTGTCGGAATCCACGATTGCACTCCCATCCCGATCCGTAGCGTTTTGCTTCGGAATTTGCTGGCACCGACCCTTGACCATATGCCCCGGGGATCAAGAGCAGAGTTGCGGATAGAAGAACGCTCGCCTGTAGAGCCAACGCTAGGAAGAACGGTTGAGGCATGTCCTTATGTCTCCAAATGGGCGGTTGAGTGGTCACAGAAGTGTGAAGCCATTGCGGCCGGCGCTTACCTGCGCCCATCGGTTCGTCCCAACCAATGCCAGATTGTCGTGGCTGGGAACATACTGCGCACAGCGCTGTGCAGTTCGCAGCCTCAAGTGTCTAGGACCGACCGGAACTTGCTGGATCACAAGGCGAAAATGTCTGTTCGGTGTAGGACATGGCGCCCCCTTGATTGGGGCCAGGGTATCGAACCCTCATACAGCAGCGCCCGTGACATCTGCTACTGGAGACTGGACACTGCGCCTTTGTCATTCGAATAGCAACCGCTCTTCACCGTTATTTGATGTGCCTGCCGAACGCCCCCTAGCAATCATGATTTCCATGTTTCCATGCTTTGATCGAGCACGAACCGGGTCGTTCCAAGGCGGTCGGTCGTTTTCCGTGGAGAGAGGGGTTGTCGCGACGGAGGCACGTCAGAGGCCGCACACCTTGCCGGCTAGTCGGCGCTGACTGTCGGCATGAATTGCGCCGGCGTCTCAATCTTTTGCAAGCATTTCTCGAACTTTTCGCGCCAGATCGTCCATGGAAAACGGCTTGGTCATCATGTCCATGCCTGGTCCGAGAAAGTCCGCGCGTGAGGATGCTGTTGCTGCATAACCCGTTAAGAACAGAACACGGAGGCCCGGCCTCCTTGCCAGAGCCACTTCGGCCAACTGACGCCCGTTGATCCCTGGTAAGCCGACATCGGAAACCACGGCATCGATGCGCTGCGCGCTTTCGATTATCGGCAGCGCATGTTCTCCGTCTTCGGCTACGATCGTCCTGTATCCAAGTTCCTTCAGAACGTCGACGATCAGCAGCCTCACGGCGCTGTCGTCTTCCACAACGAGCACGACCTCACCTTCACCCATCAGACTCCCGTATTGGGACGGAGCCGAGCCGATGCTTGCCTTGTCGGCGCCTGACCCATCCGGGAGAAAGAGCGTGACTGTCGTACCCGTTCCCAGCTGGCTCGTTATTCGTGCGTGGCCGCCCGATTGCTGGGCAAAGCCGTAGATCATCGACAGACCAAGTCCCGTTCCTTGCCCGATCGGTTTCGTCGTGAAAAACGGATCGAATGCCTTAGCGATCGTTTCTGACGTCATGCCAGTTCCGGTGTCGCTTACCGCGATCACGACATACGGGCCGGGCTGGATTTCCTCGTTGCGCGAGATGTCAGCCTTCGTCAGGGTTACGTTCTCCGCCTCGATGGTCATCTTCCCACCCTTCGGCATCGCGTCGCGCGCGTTGATTGCCAGATTGAGAATTGCATTCTCAAGCTGATTTGCATCAGTGAACGCGTAACACGTCTCTGGATGTACCAGGACAGAAAGGGAGATTTTTTCGCCAAGCGTGCGAGTGAGCAAGTCCTCCATGGAATTGACGAGCTTGTTCACGTCGACCGCCTGTCGGTCGAGCGATTGGCGCCTCGAAAACGCCAACAGGCGATGGGTCAAGGAAGCGGCTCGATGGGCGGAGGTGGTCGCAGCATCGATGAAACGGTCGAGGTCGTCGAGACGCCCAGCCGAAATACGGCGGCGCAGAATCGAGAGAGCGCCGATAATCCCTGTCAGCAAGTTGTTGAAGTCGTGCGCTATGCCACCGGTCAGTTGGCCGACCGCTTCCATCTTCTGCGACTGGCGCAATTGTGCTTCGGTATCTTTCAGCGCCTCGGCTTGCTCCCGCTCCAAAGTGACGTCGCGGCCAAATCCATAGATCGCTCCGTCTTCCTGGGATGTGCGCCAGGAAATCCATCGTGGAGCGCCATCCGCATGCTTCAGGCGTAGTTCAAAGTCGCTTCGTCCGCCCTTGGATGCAACCTCAATGGCTTCCAGCATCGAGGCTTTGTCTTCCGGCCACGTAAAGTCGACGATCGAGCGGCCAAGAGCGAGGCTCGGCGACGCTCCGAGGATTTCGCGCCAGACGGGGTTGGCGTCCTTAATCTCTCCCGAGCCGCTCAGAACCAAAACCAGGTCCCGGGAATTCTGCCACATGCGATTGCGTTCGCGCATGCTGCCCCTTGCGCGTTCGGCCAAGGCGAGGTTGGCTGTTCGCAGTTGCTCCTGGCTCGCCTTTGTTTCCGTGACGTCATAAAGAACGCCAATGTACCGCTGGCTGCCCTGAGCGACCTCGACATACTCGCCGCGTTGCGCCAGCCATCGCACTTTGCCGTCATCTGCACGGGTGATCCGGAATTCCCTGTCCGCTATGCTCTGTGGCCCGTCGGGACGCGCCAGATCGATGATCAGCGGGTCGCCTTCGTGGATGAGGTCGTTGAGTGTCTTGATCGGCAGCACCTTAGTCGGGTGAAGTCCGAAGAGTCGGCAGAGTTGGTCCGAAACGTTGACAGTCGCAAATCCCGCGGCATGCTCGAACGTACCGATGCCACCGGCCTCCTGCGCTATTCGAAGCCTCTCTTGGGCAAGCCGTTGGTCGGTGATGTCGACAAGCGTACCAACAAACCGGACCGGCTCTTCATCGTCGTCTGCTTCGCCGCGACCTTCTGCACGAACCCATCGGATGCTCCCGTCCCTTTTGACCAGGCGATAATCCTTGGAGAATATTTCTGCGCCAGCGAGGATCCCCGCCACGGCCAATCGTATTCGCGGCACATCATCGGGGTGAATGGCGGAAAAGAAGTAACGTGTGGGAACTCCGGCTTTGAGATCAAGCGGATCGAGTCCGACCATCGCCGCAAATCGTGTGTCAGCGAAAAGCCGATTGCCGGAAATGTCCCAATTCCAGCTGGATGCTGCACCGGCGGCCTCAAGCGTCAGGTCAAGCCTTTCTCGGGCCGTCGCAAGCTCGTTCGTGATCTCCAGAAGCTCTGCTTCAGCCTCTCGCCTCCCGGTCGCATGCTCGACATCTACCGGGTCAGCAGTCGGAGATGCGCTTGCCTTCGGGAAAAGACCTGGTCTCGACGACTTCAAGGCGCCTCCTGCGTCACGCGCTCGATAAACGCTGCGACCAAGGTTTTGAGGACCTCCAGCGACGGCAGATCCATGATCATGGCGATGTATCCGCGGATGTCATGGTCCCTGACGGAAAAGTTTATGTAAAGGAAAAGCACGAACCCCTCATTCGTATCCTCAGTGCCGACATGAAACAGCGACGCGCTGTTTCCACGCCTGACATCCGGAATTGACATCTTGAGGGACTTCTTGAGCATGTTTGCCATCGAGCCCAGGCAGCCATTCAGTATGACGTTGCCGGTCTCGGCCAATGCCTCGGCCTCCATTTCGAGGAGTTCTTCCTCGCTCATTTCGTCTCCAACGATCGCTCGTACTAATGTGAGACCGTTGCTCTCTGGAAAGATAAGAAGGGCCCGGCCCGAAAAAGGTCCGTCAAACTCCTGCTGGACTGCGATCAGATTCTCGCTTTCGCGCTGGCCAATCAGTGCTGCGGCTGATTTTCGCGTGATCACCTCGACAGAAGGCACAGACAACAAGACCTGCTTGTGAACCATCTTTCGCAGGCTTGCGGCCGCTCGACTGACCCCGATGTTGACGAGTTCAGTCAAGGCGTCGCGTTCGAGCTCGTCCAACTCGATGTCGATCTCGCTCATATCTGGGACTTCTTCAAACGAAGCGCTGCGCCTGTGATGAAGGCACTCATGCCCTCCTGCGTCACAGGTTTGCCAACAAAGGTCGCGTTCAGTGCCCTCACGCGCGCAATCACTTCGTCCTGAACATTCGCCGTGATGATGGCGATGGGCAACGTCGGGTTCGCGTCACGCATCTCGGTGGCAAGATCAAGTCCGTCCTTGTCCGGCATGTTGAAGTCGACAACCGCGACATCGATCTGGCGCTCGGCCAGGATGCGAAGCGCCTCATCGGCGCTGCCAGCCTCGACACGTTGCCAGTCGGGCTTGAGGGCAGCAATCGCTTTGCTGGCTACGATGCGGGCCAGCTTGCTGTCATCCACGACCAACACAGTCACACCCATTTCGATCTCTCCGTGCTCAATTTCGTCTGAACGGCTTGTCCGGCGTTGTTCTGCGTCTGTCATTTAACTTTCCTATTCTTGAGCGTTGGCAAGAGGTAACGCACAGCAAAATCCGAAGCAGGCTCACCTTCGAGATCGCGTTCGCAGAGAAGTATCAATTGCCAGACTGCCGTGTGGATGTCGCCAGCATGCACGAGCGAGACGGGCAATCGCGGTTTGGCTTCTAGGGCGGTCAAAAGCTCTTCGGCGTCCTCCACCCCGCAAGCACCGTGAAGCTCAATTGCTCTGCCAGAAAGTACGATCGTCATGTCATCAGACCTTCGATATCGAGCACAAGTACAATACGCCCGTCGCCCATCAGCGTCGATCCGACAATTCCCGGCGTGCCCGCAAGCAGGCCGGTGAGCGGTCGCATCAGTGCATCCGACCGGTCAACGATCCGATCCACCGCGACGCCGACAGGCTCGCCTCCAAGCGAGACGGCTAGAACGGTCAGCTCGTTCTTTCGTGGCGTTTGCGGCAGGCGCAGCAATTGGGAGAGTTCCAACAGGGGAATCGTCTGCTGACGCAGCACGAACGCCTCGCCGGCACGAACCGGCGTCACTGCGTTGGCGGAAACGCGCACCGTCTCGTGGATCTTTTCTATCGGTATGCCGTATTGTTCGCCGCCGACCTCAACCACCATGAGGCGGCTCATCGAGAAGCTTATCGGCAGAACAAGTCCAAAGATCGTTCCTTTCTCTGGGGTGCTTGAGAGTTCCACTCTGCCACCGAGCGCCGACAGGGTCGAGCGAACCACATCAAGGCCGACCCCTCGGCCTGACACGTCCGTGACGCCCTCAGACGTGGAGAACCCAGGCAGGAAGACGAACTGAAGGACTGCGTCATCGGAAAGCCCGTCGAGACCCTCGTTTGTCGTCAGACCGGCGCTCAAGGCTCTCGCACGAATGGTTTGCGGCGACATTCCGCGTCCGTCATCCCGCAACTCGATCCTCAATTGCTCGCCAAGGCGCATAGCCCTCAGCTGGATCAGCCCTCTTTCGGGCTTGGCGACCTTTGTACGCTCCACTCCAGCCTCGATGCCGTGATCGATTGCGTTGCGAATGAGGTGCACCAGGGGCTCGTACACGTTTTCTACAATCTCCCGATCGGCTTCAATCGTCTCTCCCTCCATGACGAGGTCGACGGCTTTTCCCAGTCTGGCCGCTGTTTCGCGGACAAGTCTTGGAAAGCGCCGGAAGGTCTGACCAATAGGAATCATGCGTGTGCGTGTGACGGCCGCATAGAGCGACCCGACGAGCCGGTCAATTTCGGCCTGGCTTTGCAACAGGTACCGCACAGGCGAGGTGTTTCCTGGGAGAGGGGGAAACAGGGCGGCAGCACTTCGCAGGCGGTTCTTGGCAGCGATGAGCTCGCCGGTGAGGGTAACGAGAGTGTCGAGCCGGTCCACACTGACGCGAGCAACACCGCCGCTCGAGGCAACGTTCGAATGGGTTGAGGCCCTGCTATTGGTGACCGCGGGCTCCGCCAGGATCTCCACCAGGCGGACCTGGTCTGGAATAAGCCGAAATATCGCCTGAAGTTCGCTTAGCGACGCCGTCGACAAGACTTCGATCACAAGATTGCAGCGGAAGGGATCATAGGGGGTTTCAGGCTCAGGCATGTTGCGCGCGAACACGCGGAGATAGGCAATGCCAGGCACCTGCGAGACCGTCTTCAACGGGTCATCGCCGCTAAAGAAGCATTCCGCGTGGGGCTCGTAACGCGCTGCGATCACAGAATGGTCAATCGGCAACGAACTGTGTTTACTCAGGAGGTCGCGTGCCCAGCGTGGCGTCGGTTCATTGGCATCGAGCCCCTCGCTTAACACCCCGGGGGAGAAGGCCAATGTCTCCTGAAGTTGTGGCCCCTGCGAAAGGGTCTGCGCAGATGGCGCTCCGGTCGCAGCGATCTCCTCCACGCATTGTTCTGTCCATTCAACGATGACCACGACGGCATCGATGAAACCCGCGTCGATATCGATCCCGCCCGCCCTCGCAGCAGAAAGATAGTCCTCGCAGCGATGGAGTATCGCCTCCATGGGTCCGAACTCGAAAAGGGCGACGGAACCCTTTAGCGTGTGGATGGACCTGAACAGGCTTTCAAGCTGGCGCTGGTCAAGAGGATCTTGCTCCAACGCCAAAAGCGATTCAAACGCCTGGTGAACGAGCTCGCGGGCTTCGATCCCGAATTGTTCCGTCAATTCATCCATCGGACGCCCCATCGCCTCTCCGGTAGACAATGGCGTCGGGGAACCGAATGAGGTCGAACCGATCGGAAATCCTTGCCATAGACTCCGAATGCCCCAGGCAGATGTATCCGCCCGGATTCAGCAACTCATGGAGATTGTGAGCAGCAAGCTGCCTGCCCTTGTCATCGAAATAGATGAGGAGGTTGCGGCAGAATATGACGTCGAACCGACCGGACGCGGCCAGGCTTGCCGGGTCCAAAATGTTTGCTTTTGTGAAACTCACGGATTCCCTTAGGTCGGCAATCAACGTGTGTTTGCGCGCGTGCTTGGGTTCAAAGTAGCCCTCGATCAATTCACTCGGAAGTTTCGACAAGGCCCGCTCACCATAGCTTGCCTCCCTGGCCTGGTGCAGCACTGCCGTGTCGATATCCGAGCCAACGATTTCGACGTGATACGCATCAACGAGCTGCCAGTTCTCCAAAAGCCATATCGCGATTGAATAGGGCTCTTCCCCTGTTGAACAGGGCATCGACCAGATTCGGATGCGGTCGCCGGGGCGTTTCGTGCGTACGATTTCCGGCAGGATCGAATGGCTAAGGCAAGCCAGTTGGTGCTCTTCGCGGTAGAAATAGGTCTCATTGACGGTGAAGCTGTTGATGATCTTTTCGACTTCCGTCTCGTCCGCTCGCAACACCGCCAGATAGTCCTGCGGCGTAGCGCTGCCCCGCACGCGCATCAGTTCGCAAATGCGCCGCTCGACGTAGTATCGTTTCGTTTCTCCGAAGATCATCCCTGTGCGCGCATGAACGAACGCACAAATGTCCTTCAAATCGGCGATCGACAGCGGGCTAATGAGCGCTCCTCCTTCTGGCTGCACCGGTATGGTCATTTGACGTAATCCAGAAGCTTCGAAGCAATCCGTCCAAGCGGCAACACATCGCTTGCCCCGTCGCGGGACACCAACTCGCCTGGCATACCCCAAACGACGGCCGTCGCCTCGGCCTCCGCGATCGTCCGGCCACCGGCTTTCCTCAGATCGACCATTGCCAACGCACCGTCGCTGCCCATTCCCGTCAACAGGATCCCGATTAACGCTTCGGGCGCGACAACGTTCATTGCAGACAGAACCATGCGATCGACGCTTGGATGCCAGATCCACCGCCCATCAGACGGAGCAGGCATCACGACCAGCCGTTCCGCTCTTTTGGATAGGATGATGTCGGCATCTCCCTTGGCTATGTAGACATGCCCCGGTTCGATCGGCCGCTGCTGGTCGGCTTCGACCACGCAAAGCGCGCACAGTTTGTCCAGCCGGCGCGAAAGTGGTCCGGTAAACGTCGCCGGCATGTGCTGCGCTATGACAATTGGTAAGGGAAAGTCAGCTGGCAACGAGGAGAGGATCACCTCAAGGGCCGGCGGCCCTCCGGTCGAAGACCCAACCAGGACAAGCCGCTTGTCTGCGGGTCGTCCTCTGGCCTCAGTAGAAGATCGTGGAAGGTCGGGGGCGCGAGATGCAGCCCGGCTGATGCGCTCTTTCAATCGTCGGCTGCGCCGGATTGCAATGCTTGAGGCACCTCGAACTTTTTGGACGATCAGCGGGCCAAGCGCGTCGATCTCGAGCGAAACTGCTCGCGTCGGTTTGGCAACGAAATCGACCGCTCCCATCTCGAGCGCCACCAGTGTCTGTTCGGCGCCCTCCTCCGTCAATGCCGAAATCATCACGACAGGGCAAGGGCGCTCCAGCATGATCCGGTCGAGGCAAGCAAGGCCATCCATGTCAGGCATATGGATATCGAGCGTGATGACATCCGGCTCAAACCTCGCCGCCATGTCCAGCGCCTCTTGCCCGTTGCGAGCATATTCCAGGACAAAATCACCGGCTTCGGCAAATACTCGGCCAAGCAGTCGGCGCATCAGCGCGGAATCGTCGACGATCAAGAGCCGGATCAAGATGCCTTCTCTTCGGATCCAGTCATGGCCAAGGCCGCAACGACATCCTGTTCTGCGCGCGTGAGCAGTTCTTTTGGATCGACCAGTAGTATCATTCGGCCGTCTGCCTTCAGTCGAGCCACCCGGTCGAACACGCTTGTACGTTCCGATATGTCGGGAGCATCCAACAGGTCTTCGGCAGCTATCTCGACGGTCTCCGACACGCGATCAACGACAAAACCAACGCGTGTCTCTTCAAAGTTCACAATGATGGCGCGCTGCCATGCAAGGGGGTTGGTATCCGCTACCTCAAAGCGCATGCGCTGATCGATCAACGGGACCGCTCTTCCCCTAAGATTGACGACGCCGGCCACAAAACTCGGCGCCTTGGGTACGCGCGTAACGGATTGAGGAACGCGTACAACTTCTTCCACGCATCGCATCGGCAGGCCGTAATCCTCCGATCCAAGCGAAAAAATCAACAACTGCTCGCCTTTGGCAACGATCGAGTTTTCGCTCATGTCATGTTCTCCCACCGGCGACGCGACCCGGTTGACGGCCTGATTTCCAAACAATTTTTCGGTTGAGAGAATTGCAACGAGCGACTGCCCTTCACCGGGGCGCCCAATCGCCTCAAGTTCCGCGGGGCCTTGTCCATTCTTGAGAACCGTTGGAACGGCATCAATTTGTGACGATGCCAGACGCAGGATAGTCTGGACTCGCTCGACGGCCAGACCGATCCTCGTTCCCAGATAATCCACGACGACGACCCGATTTGCAGCGCGCTCTTTATCACTGCGCAAGCCAAGTAGGTTGCGCGCATCTGCCACCGGCAGCACGGCTCCGCGATGTTCGGCCATGCCAAGTATTACGTCCTGTGGCCGGCTCGCCGTAAAAAACTCTTCCCCAAGAGCCAGCACCTCGTGAACGTCAGCGAGCGCAATCGCAAAGCTCTGCCCGGCGACCTTGACGGTCAGGAATGGTTTACCCGCATCAACGGGGTTTGCATGTCGGCTGCTCGCGCCGAAATCACCCGATCGTCGGGCGGCGCCTGTGTTTTGCCTCCTGGGGCTTGTGGGGCGTACTTGCGCGGTCAGACGCGCATCGAGATCGCTTATCCTGTCGTTATCGTCGGCTACGATTTGCAGGACTGCGTCCACCATCAAACCGATGCGTTGGCCTCGCTCGTATACAATGCAGCATCCATCAACAACTCGGCCATCTCCTTCGTCGCCGAGCACGTGGCCAAGGTCGAAGATCGGAACTGGTTCTCCGCGAATGTTGGCAATTCCCAAAAGGCTCTCAGGCCCGTGGGGGACCCTTGTGATGCGGGGAGCTCGTACGACTTCCGCCACCTTGTTCGCATCCAAAGAGAGGTATCGGTTGCCCAACCGGAACTTCAAGTTCCGGCTTTTCTGCTCCGATAAGCCAGATCGCATCATCGTTCAGGCTCCAGCGAGCTGGAGTTCATCCGCAAGCGAAGCTATCTCTTCAATCGCTGCGGCCAAATCCTCTGCTCCACGAGATTGTTGACGGGCGGCGGCAGCAGCCTCAATGGTGGCGGCACTTGCCTGCTGCGCGACTGTTGCGATCTGTTCCGTGCCGGCGCGCACCTGTTGAGTTGCGCTGAGGACGCCTTGAGCCGCTTGCTGGATCGCGCTGTTTCCCGTCGCGATAACCGCCACCTCCGCTTCGATTGCACCCAGGCGCTCGACGAGTTGCATGTTCTTGGCCACCTCGCCGTCAAGCGACAGTACGATCATCTCCAGATCGCGAAGGACCACGGCGATCTTGATCTGGATGATCCGCACAATGTCTTTGACGCCATCGATATTTTCAGCCGCATCGGAGGCGAGTTTGCGGATATCGCTGGAGACAATTGCAAATCCCCGGCCAGCCTCACCTGCGCGCGCTGCCTCAACCGAGCCGCTGACGGCAAGCATGCTGGTCTGGACCGCCACCAGAACTATGCGGTCGACGGCACGCTCTATCTGGAAGGCAACCTCATTGAGATCCGAAAGCACGCTGAGCGCTGCGCGCGAGTGGGCGAGCGCTTCGCCAAGACCGGAGGCGACACTGGAAATCCTGGTTCGGCTCTCCTGCAAGAGCTTCAGGACCGAAGCGATGGATTCTCCAGACCCCTGCGCACTTCGATGGGCACTCGCCCCACTTCGTTCGATCTGCGCCATTGCTGCGTTGGCTTGCATGGTCGCTGCGGCCTGTGCCTCCGCACCGCGGCTGATCTGTTCGACCGCGATCAAGATCTCTCCGGCAGCGTTCGCAAGTTCCTGAACCGTGGCCGACAGTTCCTCGGCTGCCGAGCTGACCTCGACGGATTTGAATGACGATCCAGAGCCCGACATCAGTTCGTCGGCAAGCGCTGCAAGCGCCTGGGCGGTTTTCTGGCTTTGATCCAAAGCGGTACTTTGTTGCTGGACGGATCGATGCGCCTCGGCCGCAGCTGTGGATTGTTGTTCAGCCGCGGCCGAAACGGTTTCCGATCCCCGTTGCGCCTCGCGTGCGGCAATTTCGGCTTCGACCGCAGATGTGAGAATGGACTGACTGCTGTCGAGCAGATCCGTCAGGCTCGTTCGCACTGCGGCGAGATTTGTGCTTATTTCCTGCCCCGAGAGAGCCTGAGCCTTTGCGATCTCCGCGGCATTCCTAACCTTTTCGGACACAGCGGCGACACCAGCCACGATGCGCCCTGCGTTTTGGGTAACGTCCCTCGAACCCCGTTCGGCGATTTCGGCAAGCGCCCTGACTTCGTCTGCTACGACAGCGAAACCTTTGCCATCGTCGTCGGCCCGCGCAGCCTCGATGGCGGCGTTCAGCGCCAGGAGGCTTGTGCGGTCAGAAATATCGGCCACGGTGAGGGTCGTCGAACCGATTGCTTCAGCCTGGTCTTGGAGTTGCGCAATGACGTCCACAGCCGAAAGCTGACGATCGGCGCCCGAAGCCAATGTCCGTACCGACACCTCAATTTGGACGGCAGCGTCGGTGATTGTCGTCTGCAGTCCTTCGGCGCGCCGGCGCGCGTTTTCGGCCTCCATCCGGGCGTCGGAAAACTGGAGCAGGAGCTGCCCGGTCCCAGCAAGTGATTCATGAGCTGCACTGGCCGCTTCTTCCGCACCACTTGCAATCTGCTCCAGTGTCCGATTGAGCTCGTCAGCGGCGGATGCAGCTTGCGCAACCCCGCTTGCAAGCTCGTCGCTCGCCGTTGCGATACGCTCTGCAGCTTTCTGCTGGCGAAGCCGGGATCGGTCTTGGGCGCGACGCGATGACGCCGTCTTTTCAACGGCGGTCACTGGCTGTGGGGATACCACTTTTGCTGCGCTGCGCTTTATCGCCAATTCGGTTGTTTTCACCAGTGCCATCAAGAGGGTCCGTCTGTGTTGATGATCGGACGGCATGCCGAACCGATAGCGGTTTGAATGAGGCGAGGACGAAGGATCGCGACGACTAGTCGTCGAAGTTCAAGATCATATGCGGACCCTACCCGGTGCGCAGTGTCTCGGTCGCGATCGCATTCAACAGTATATCCGGATGGCAGGGTTTGGTAAGAAAGATACCCTTGCTGAAGACACTCGACGCTTCATCGTCGGGCGCAGGAGCTTGTCCCGAATAGACGACAAACGGCACGGATCGTTGCAGAAGGGTCTGTGCAATCGATGTGCAAAAACCGTCTCTGACGCGGGGGTCGAGAATGCCCACCTCCGGGGTATTCGCCTCTAGCCATACTGCGGCATCCGCGCATGAACTGAAAACCTGAACAATCTCAAATCCCGCTTCTGCCAACAGTTCTTCCAGATCAAGTGCAATGATTGGCTCATCTTCAAGCACGAGAACGGATCGAGCCTCAGTCACGAACATTCTCCAACCCCATGTGTCGGCAGCGGCAAGCCACAAAAATCACAAGGGTTAACTAGGGTGCCACTGTCATTCGTCAACGAGCCGCAGGCAACGATTATTACCACCCTACGTTCGGCCGGCTGGCCAGTTCCCATGCGATGGCAACTAGATGAGAGAGGAAATCATCGGGCACGCGTGTGGTTACCACCGGTTTCGCAATTGGGTGCCACAATGCGCGTTAGAACGGGTTCGACCCTCGCGCGAACTTGCGGTGCGGGCACGCCTTATGACGATGGAAAGAATTCGACAAGCTCATCCATGCGTGGGTGAATACGGGCGCTGCCTGTAGGGCGAGCGCCTGAAGGAAAACTGGCGCCTTCCTTCCAACAAATCCAGGATTGCCCCGAATTTCTCATCCCACCAGAAAGCGGAACTGATTATCGTCACCCGATACGGTCCACCCACTCGGGCAAGCCTCTTCAATCACCCGCTCTATCTCGCGAGGGTCATATGGTTTTCTTTTCAGGGTCGGCGTGCCGCGAAACTCGTTCGAAAGGCCTGCCGAGCAATGGCCGTTGGCGGACACGAACGGTATTTTGCGACGGCGTTAGATCGTCGCCGCAGGAAAGGAGGCGGCAACAAAATCAAGAAGGAGGCGAAGGCGGATCACAGTCCTCATTCCGCGCCTCCGGAGTGCTTTCATTCGAACTCGAACCGACGCATTTCGTTGAACGTGTACAGGAATTCCCGGTCCGACCGTGAGGTATGGCATCGCTGACAGCGCGCAGTGTTCTCGTCCATCTTGATCGTGCCGTCTGGCTTAAACCACTGAAACTGCCAGTCGGCGGTGCGACGGCTTTCGTCGTAGTCCCGTCCCCAGTTCTCGCCTTTTTCCATGATGAAGTAGCGGAAGACCTCGCCGTCGCGGTAATCGACCAGTGCGACTTGAGTGCCATTCGGAACTGGCCGGCCCGCTCAAAGCTATTGTCGGCGTTGGGCCGAAAGTTAACCAACGAACCTCTGTCCTAGAAGAGAATCGAACCCGCAGCCGGATCTTTCCGGGCGTGCGACTTGCAAATGACTATGCCAAAAGTCACGAGCGCACGGATTTTCGCAGCATCACGGGTGCACGGAAATCGGACAGCGATTCGCACCCAGGGCTCTAAACACACGGATCGTATTTGCATGAGAAATAATGCTTGCAGAATTAGCAAGCATCACTATATTTGCTAGCATGAACAGCAAGCAGAAAAAGACTCTCGTGGCGGTTTTCAAAGATCCGATCTCGGGAACCATCGAGTGGGCCGCTATAGAAAACCTGCTTGTCGCTGCCGGCGCGAACGTCATCGAAGGAAACGGCTCGCGCGTTAAGTTCGAAAAGGACGGCATAATCGCGAGCTTCCATCGTCCTCATCCCGACAAGGAGGCAAAACGTTATCAAGTTCGCGATGCTCGCGAATTCCTGACGCAAATTGGAGTAGAACCATGAACACCATGACTTACAACGGTTATCACGCTCGCATAGAATTCGACGCGGAGGACGAGCTGTTCTTCGGTAAGATTGCTGGCATTTCTGACGTAGTCGGGTTTCACGGGGACAGCGTTGCTGAACTGAAGAAGGCGTTCCATGAGGCTGTCGATGATTACCTTGAGACCTGCAAGAGCATCGGCAAAGAGCCTCAAAGACCCTATTCCGGCAAGATGATGTTTCGAGTTGCTCCCGAAGTGCATCGCCGAGCTGCTCTGGCTGCCGAACTTTCGGGGAAGAGTCTCAATCAGTGGGCCGAGGAGGCATTAGAAGAAGCCGCGGCGCACTTCGCAGAGGCCCGCCTTTCGGCATAGGCCATTCGCTTCCCCGCAAGGTCGGCCGGCAGGGCTCTCGTCCGGGTCGAGGTCAACGGTCGTCACCAACACTAGAATGAACTTGGGCGTAAGGAACCCTCAATTCATCCGAGGTCGGACGAAACTCGCGACGGGGCGATGATCCAAAGGTGCAGTTCAGTCGTTAGACAACTTTAGGTGGCGCAGAGCCTTTGCAATGATCGCTTGCGGAGAAAGCCTGTCCAAGCAGGCCGATGGCAGTTGTTGCTACCTCAGTAGAAAATCCATGTTCGCAACGGGCCGACTCTGTCTGCGCAAGCCGGCTACCGGGATGCGGCGATTGTCGCCAGCTAAAACCTGAACCGCCTGCGTCGGGGTCATGATTACGGCGTTGGCAAATTCAAGTTTCTTCGGAAGGCGCGCAAAGCCTTCGTTGGTGGTCACGAACACATGGCGCCCGCCATTTTCATGTGCCCAGAACGCCTGAGCAGCGCCCAGGCAATTGCGCCAATGCCAAGCAGCGGCGCTGGACAGATCCTTTTTGTCCAAGCCGTAGCTCACCGCGTAGTCCGACCATCGTGCTGGCGTCGTCGGAAAAAGGGTTCTGAAGATAAGTCGCTCGCGCTCAATCGCCGCTTCATCACTCATAATAGAGAAACCATGGAATGAAAAACCGTGTCGCCCGATCGGCCGCAAGAGGCTGATGTGACCAAGTCCGAGCGCGCTCATTCGGCTTTCAAAGTCTGCAAATCGTTTTAGATGTGCGCCACCGGGCTGACGTTCATATGCGCTCGAAGCCAAAATGGCGATATCCGCCTCTCCACGCCTTGCGGCCTCAATCAACGTGCGAATGTCGCCGTGGGCCGATCTCTTCTCATCGATGTTGATGAGACAGTTGTTTTCGAGCGTAAAACTCCGCATCACTTCACCATGTTGCTCTAGTCACTCAATGCTCGCCATTTGCGAACCAAAGCCCCACATAACTCTCACTCTGGTTCTTAAAGCGATGCGCGCATCGTGGACATTCGGCTTGGCAGTAAAGAACAAACGAACAAGCGATCGCTCGAAGGTAACAAGGACACAAATCGCCATGGCGGTCAGTTCCCAAAGGAACATTAGGCGACGACAAACGCAAAAATCATGAACTCTCTCCGCTCAGCGGGGAGCTGCTTGTTCTTGTCCGCACGGGTCGGCTCGATCGGCGACAATCGCCTGAGAGGTTGGATCTTACCAAGCCTCGAAGGCTGCCTTAAACCACATCGTGCGCACCGCTTCAGGCGAGATGAGCCGCACGCGCGCCAAAGCGGCGGCGGTCAGCCGCGTCATCGATCGGCTGTCGAAGAACTCGAATTCCATGCCAAAACGGTCCGCAATCGGCTTAAACTCATCCTTCAGCACTTCTAGCTCCCGCCCCCCTTCGGAGCGGAAACTGACACGCATGAAGTGACCGGTATCAGCGTCATCGAACTGTGCGCTGTCGGTGATGTTGCATTCATCTTCCGCCAGGAAGGAGGAGATAGCGGCGACGATGCCGCGGGTGGATGCGCAGCGCACGCGCAGGGCAAACTCGACATTGGTGTTCCTCTTTGTGGATCAGGATGCGGCTGGTGTTGCCAAGCTGCGCCTGAACGATGCCGGGACAAATCTTGAGACCGACACCGCACAAAGGCTTCGCTGCTCCAAGCCCATTTTTGATCACTCAGGCAACCCGGCTAATCGGTTGGATAAATGGTCCGCGATAAGTCACCCTCTGCGGGTGGGGAAATTGCTTCGTCCTCATCCAGAAGGCTCAGCCTGGCGATCGCGGTGTCCGATATGCTCGTCAGAAATTCAGCCTGGGTCCAACCCAAAAGGCAAGCTTCCTCGACAAGGACCTGGATTGCATAGTGCACCGTCTGCTGGAGTTCGACCTTGCGCTCAAGCGTCCCAGGGGGCTGATTTGGACGTTCAATCATGGCTTTTCTCTCGTTTGGAGATTAAGGTACTGGCGCGGCAGCAGATCGGGCCCGGCGGATAAGATCAAAACACCGTGCTCAGACTATCGTTCCCCTCTTTCGACTGAAGACTGGCGTTAACATCATGAGCCTCGATTTTGAGGCCGCCCCCAGTCCACTTTCGCTCGTCAGTAAAGTTGATACGCAGTGCCATCGGGGCATGGAACATCAGCTGACCGGAACAAGAGATGCCGGGTGGAGTTTAAGCGTCTACCGATGCTCCTTCTAACCCAAAGGAAAAGCCATGACCAACCCAGCCTCGGTCCGCGCCATTGGCGATCCATCCGCCACAAATTCGACGATGAGCAGGCCACCGACCTCGCGTTAACAGCGATCGCGACCTCCGTCGTAAATCAGCAGATGCCTGAACGGGCATATATGACAGAAGAGGAGAAGCACATGGTAAGCACTGCACTTAAAGCCCTGCTAAGTGTCCTTGCGGTGGCAGGATACCAGAATAGGGACAAGATCGGCGAGCTTCTGAAAGGTCTGACCCAGAACCGACAAGACCAAGGACCAACCGGTCAACAGGAGGCCGGAGGAGGTTTGGGTGACCTGCTTGGCGGTCTGACTGGAGGCTCTGGTGGCCTCGGGGGCTTGCTCGGCGGTTCATCGACCGGCGGCGTGTTGAGGGGTGGTCTCGGCGATCTCCTCAAACAGTTCGAGCACAACGGACACGGGGAGACCGCAAAATCCTGGGTGCAGACCGGTCCAAACAGCGAAATTGATGATAGGCAGTTATCGGAAGCGCTCGGGCCGGAAGTCCTGGAGGATCTTTCCGCGCGGACGGGTCTTTCTCCTGAGGAGATTTTGAGCCGCCTCAGCCGAGATCTGCCAAAGGCGGTTGACGATCTGACCCCCAACGGCGTCCTGCCTCAAGAGGACGACCCTTTCGAAGGGCAGATCACTCCTCCACCCAAGACCCAAATCATATAGTCGAAGAGGCCGCCGCAAGGCGGCCGCTTCTTTGGCGTTTCTCAGGCGGGCGTTGCACAGGAATCAGACGCGCTACCCTAGCGGCACCTCCACAATCACGTTGCATACTTGGCTCGACCCGGAACATCGCACCCGTTCCGGACGCTGTCGGCGCTCTCATCTGCTTTTCAAGCCATTTGGTCGTGACGACGATCGTTGCGTGTTTTATTTGGCGTGAATGTCTGCCAACAAGATCTTGGCGAGTGCGACGAACTGACCCGTTGGATACTTTGATAAATACGCTTCAATCATCTCGGCGTTACCGGTGTCCCGCACCGTTTCCCAGAATGAAACCTCGATACCTGGCTCGCCCACCCCAGACCCACCTTGAGCAACGCGCGCGGCTGCGAGTTCGGCGAACTCGCCCGCAGGGTATCGCTTCAGATATAGGAGATATTCGGCCGGGTCATCGCTCTCCTGTACCGCCTCCCAAAAAGCCACCTCAACCCGGCGCGCTTCATCTTTGTCTTGGTCTTCCGGCAAGGCCTGATCGACCGAAGAGGATCGCTCCGGGTGTTGGACGGACGTTAGCTCTGCACTGGGGCCTGGTTCGGACTGCGGGTCAAACAGAACACGGAACACCCGGAGCGGGCGCGAAATGTTCTTGACCTGGTGCTCACCCAAATCCTCAAAGGTGGTGTCGACGCGATCGCGCAGATGATCTCGTACTCCTCGCGTTACACAGATGCCGCCGGCATCGGCCAGGCCTTCAAGCCGAGCGGCGATGTTGACCCCATCCCCGAAGATATCGCCGTCTTTCACCAGAACATCGCCGACGTTGATCCCGATGCGGAAGTACATCTTGTGTTTGTCGGCAAGCGGCCGGTTGGCACGCCACATGGCCTGCTGGATGGCGATCGCACAGTTGAAGGCATGCACAATCGATGGGAATTCCGCCAACACGCTGTCCCCCGCGGTCCCGAAGATCTCTCCATGAGCACTTTCAATAAGGCCGTCGATGATAGTACGATGCGATGTCAAGGTCGCCAGGGTCTGCTCTTCGTCGGCATTCATCAACCGCGAGTAACCTTCGATATCGGCAGCCAGGATCGCTGCAAGCTTTCTTTCAAGTGGTGGCGCCTCCATGTGAACGATCCGATCCAACGCGTGCGTTTCGATGTGCAGTCGATCATCAACCGATGAGCACGCGGCTTTGTTCCTTCCGTAAACGTTTGATCTCATCCGCGGGCGTATCACCCAAAGGCCGAATTTTGCTCGACCGAAATCTGCCTCGACGTGGGGTGCCGCGAGGGTTCGAACACGGTACGTTCCACTCCGCTTCCCCTCGCACCAAGGCATCGGCCAGAGGGTGAAAGGCTTCAAAGTTGACGTCCTACAAGCCTCAGCGCAGGACTCCTGCTTCACGGGCAGCTTCTTCAAAGGCCAATCGGGCCATGTAACCAGGCAAGTGACCATTCATGGCTTCGAGACAGGTGGTCAAAGCAGCCTGATATGCTGGACCGGATCTGGATCCGGACCAATTGTTTCGCAAAACCGCTACCGCTTCACTGGCTGATCCAACCAACACCTCGTGATCCGCATTGGGCAGGCTTATCACAACGCTTTCGTTCCAGGGGGCCGGTTGTTTTGCTTTCTCTAGATCGCGTCCGTAGCGTTCCTCGCGTTCCCACCGATCCTCTGCCATGGCGTTCTCCTTCTCGAACACCTTCAAACCGGAAAAACAGGAATGTGTTCCCAGTTCGAGCAACGAGGTTGGGCACGGATCCGCCCCCTTTTTTAGCCGGTCTGCCTTCTTCCCGTTATCGAGGTGCCCCCGCAAGGCTCCTTGTTCGGAAACTGTTGATGGGGTCGCGAAGCGACAGCCCCCCCCCGCACTTTCACGCGGCGTCTTTCAACGCGTCAGGACGTTAAGTCGTCGCACCGTTGTCCCCGTAACCATCGCCGCAGGCACATTTGAACAAATGCGCAGCCAAGGCGTTTAGCTGCTACCCACAATTCACAGGAGGAAATGACATGGATTGGGACCGTGTTGAAGGTAACTGGAAGCAATTCAAGGGACAGATCAAGGAACAGTGGGGGAAACTGACCGACGACGACTTGGACCAAATCGCTGGCAAACGCGATCAGCTCGAAGGCAAGATACAGGAACGGTATGGCCTCGAAAAAGATCGGGCACGACAAGACGTGGATGACTGGTTCGGCCGGCAAACCTGGTAATCTTCAGAGCGCCCCGCCCCAGGCGGAGCATCTGGTGTGCCCCAAGCGGCCCGACGGCTACGGCGCGTCGGGCCGCTAAACTGCCCTCCAGCTACCGGTCGGGAAAACTTGCTTCAGATAAACTCGCGCGCTGTTCGCCGCGAAAGAGTATCCATTTTGTCTTAAAGGCGATACGACTCTCGGGGGGAAAGGGTGCTCGATCGGGCGGCAGTTCGAGCTGCACAACTGAAGCGAATTTCTCCAACCTCACCTCAAGATGCCGAGTGCCTGCCACGCGCCGGCTTCCGGTGATAGACCCCACAAGACCGTGTTCGGATCCCATGACGAGTTGTATATCGTGGGCCGAAAGTAGAGGGCCGCCTGACCATCGTGCTCAGTTGTCGGTAGCCCCGTAGATCGGCCCTCAAGCCAGATCTCGCGGAGATCTCGTCCGGCGTGCCCGTCTGCTCGTTTGACCGTTGTTCAGCACCACAATACGGTCGGCTAGCTCAAGCGCCTTCCCCTGGTCGTGCGTGACAAAAACAGTCGTGTATCCAGTTCGATCGTGGATGTACTCGACGAGGGTGCACTGTTCGAGAGTGCCATGTGGCTCGAGCACACCGACGCGGTGCGGACGCATAGGGAACTTTTCGGATCGATGGCCGTTTGTGATTTGCCGATGATCCCGACGCCGGATCATCGACCGGGCTGCGACGCGAAGGCGTGCGGAACCCGCCAGGTACACGCTCGCTTGGCCCCGTTATCGCCTTTCGGGGCCATTTTTTTGTGTTCGCTCCCTGCCGACAGGAACCTGTTCAGCCCCGTGCGTTTTTTCGCTTGTCTTGATGCCAAGTGTCCCCCGAAGTAGCCCCTCGCCTCGTCGCGCCCGACGGGGCCACTTCTTTATGAATTGATCGACAGGGGATTCCCGGACCTGCGATGGCTTTGGCCCACTAGGTGCCCGACGGATGAGCCGCACGCGCCAGCGCGCCGCCTGGCCATTTCTTACGGTGTAATGGAACCGATACGAAGTCTCGACGTTTCTGGCTTCGTGAGACCCTGAGCCCCCGATCAGGGTGACACCTTCACAATCCGCCCGGAAGTGAAGTACTCTCTCTGGCCTCGTCCCGACGGGGCCATTTTCTTTATGATCCCTAGTCGCCGCGGCCATTACCACGACGGGGCCCGCGGTCGCCGATGAGGATTATCGTCGTGGGTGGACGAAGGCGCCCGATTTAGCGGCGAATGCATTGAGCAGGATCGGCGCGGCGCCGTGGGAGTGGACCCCGTTCCAACACAGCCTGTTGGCTCTGTCGACGGAAGGGGCCTTTTCCTTTTTAGTCGCTTCCTGCGTGCGTCCATTAAAAAAGACAGCCCCATCGCTGGGGCCGTGAGGTAAAACATCTGACGCTTCTGTTGAACGGTCCGCAGGCAAACCGCGCTCGATAGGCCCCATCTGCGGAGTTGAGGTTGAAGGTGGGGCCTAGAGGCGCTTTCGATCACCAAGCGGCGGTCGAGCAACACGTTAGAACGTAGGAAAGCGCCAACGGTTCCACCATGGGACTTCAGTCCCATAACCCCCGCGCAATGGTCCTAATCCCGTGGAGAACTGACCCCGATACGCTATTTCTAAACCTCAGCCTATGGCGAACTATTCGGCATAGGCCGACAACGACACCAGGGCAGCCTGCCCGTCCCTTCGGTTCGCTCTGGTGTCGTTGCCGACCGGAGGAATGGACTATGTACGAACAATACCGCTACGGCGGGCCACCGAAAAAATTCTCGACAGGGTTTCTTATCGGCGTGATGCTCTTGGCGATGCTCGTCATCGGCGGATACCTCGTCGTGAACAGCGCGTTATCGCACGAACCTCAACAATCCGTCGCCATCGTCCTTCCGACACCTTTGGCATCCTCAAAGTAGTTCTCGACTGAAACAGGAAAGCAGCCATGAGACTGATGCACTTAGGGCGAACCCGCCTTGAAATGCTCTGCCACGATATCGCCCTCAGCCAAGCCAGAGAGCGCTGCCTACTCGATCTCTTCGAGGCTTACGCGTTCGTCTCCTCAACGCGAGCTTCTGCGGGAATACCCGGCCCGTAAAGAAAGATTGCCGAACTCCAACAGATCTTCGCCGACAAGGCAGAGTCGTCGCCCTACTCACGCTAACCGATGAGCTACTATTTTCATGAGCATGGCCAAGCGCAAGCGTTATCCCAGTATCCCCGATAAGGGCGGAGACAGTTTTGCGCCTGATAGCGAAGTGGGTCGCAGTATGGCTTCACGGCCTCAATGGAGGAGCGGCTCTACTGAAAACAATCGACGTCAGATGGACCCCGGTGAAATCCCGGCCTTCGTCGACGACGTCATCGAGGCAGGCTGCGACATCTGCGCCGTGGGGCATGACAGCTACGTGATTAGCGAAATTGAGGAGCAGACCGCAACTAAGGAAAAGCTTGACCGAATAGTAGAGAAGTACGGCAATCGCGACGCCCTGAGGTGGGAGATCGTCGCCTACCTTTGGTCGATTGGCCGGTTCCTGGAGCTTGCGTCCGAAATCACCCGTCACTAGTTTCGCAAACTCCCGCGGGCAGACACAGTGCCGAGGCTACGGGTAGAATAAAAGCCTCTGCCGGGATCGGCAGAGGCCAATGCACGCTGGTGCAAGCGGCTCGTCTGAACGGATGGAGCACGCTTCCAAAGCTACTGATGAAGGGCGGGGCGACAATTCACCCCAATGGAAGTGCATGCTCCGCCGACATGGAAAGTTTCGCTTCTTGAGCTACCATTGGGAGAGCGCCATATGGGAACGGTTTAGGCTGCACGCCTCTGGGTCTTGATCGCCTTGGAACTTGGCTTGTCGCCCTTAGCCCTGACGCCATAATTTCGTATGTCCTCAACTGCCCGCCGTCGACCTCCCTGCAGAATCCCCTTCATCACGTGCCCGAATAGCCCGAAATGGGTATTTCCCCGGTGGAACCAGGCAAGCCCTGCCGACGTTTTGTGGACGCGAATACCACGAACGCTTTGCCGCCCTTCATGGGAGGTCCCAAATGTACTTTCATTCGGATGATCTCAACTGCGCTCTCGGCCCTAAAGACGTAGAAATGCTGCATCGAGTATTTGAGAGGACCTGCTTCTTAGCGGGATTTCCCAAACTTTCCAAGCGAGGCAATCAACTGGCAAGATTCCTGATTGACGAGTTCCGTGTCGGCCATACCGACGAGGCTTGCCTCCTGGAGTGCGCTCTCTGGTTCACAAAGCGGGATACGCGACAATCGGAGTTTTCGTCTCGTCGTGGGCTGGGTGAAATATCCCGTGTTCGTGGCCCGGCACATGAGTAATCTGGAGGCTACATGGGTTTAGTTCACCTCGGACGGGCGCGCTTGGCAATGGCTCTGCCCCCTCATCGCGAACGATTGCGTTCAGTCAAAGATCATGGTTTGTACGACCTCTTCGAAAAATATGCGTTGGCGGCAAATACACTCGATGCTCTTCAGCGAGAGACGCCCCGACGGGAGGAGCGAATCCATGATTTTCAGCAGCTTTGCCTGGATTTACAGGCTGAGGTCGTCGTCGTGCTTGACCGGCTGCACGAGGAGAGCTGGTAGTCAGACGCAAATTGCATTCACAAACGTGATACGTCTGATCGCCTCAGCGAAGCTCACACCGAATGCCATCACCGCTTGAGGGATGAGGTTACGGTCGGAATCAATTCCTCCCGCGCCACCTGAAAGGCGATAGCCCAACACGAAGCAGTCAGGCGGAGAACGCGGAAGTCTCGAGCCACGGGGATCCTCTGTTTCACTGACCGATCAGCTCGCCAGCTCTCAGTTCCGATTGGCGTCCTTCAGAACTGGCAAAGTGCATTTCTATCGACCGCCGTTCTCGTTACTCTCTCGATCTTCCCTAGGGTCCGTGGTTCCTCTTTCTGCCCCCCCGCAATGAGGCATAAGGACACCTTGGAGATGGCTACCAGGGCGTATTCGACAGCGGCAAGCCCGCGCACCTCAACTGGCCCGCGACCGGAGGGCAGGCCCCTATAGCGTGGCCGGAGAGGACATCGACGCTGCTCGCTGAGAGGCGCGGGAGCGGGTTCTGATTTCCCAACTCAACCAACGCGTTAGGAACATTCTCGTGGTTGTTGCGGCAGTTGACGCATGTTCTTGAGCTTCGTTGATTGAGCGCCGGGGATATTCGCTTGGAAAATCTCGCGGGTGCGACGGTCGTTCCCACGACCGCTCCAACCGCGCCCACTCGCCGAGCGAACTATTCTTTCGACCGGTCCGGTGCGGCCTGATCGAAACCCACGTCCCAGTCTTTCGGAGGTTCCCTATCTCCTGGCGGACTGCGGTGACCCGACGTATCCTCAGACCCGGTCATCACGGTCGGCTTGGCACTCGACACTCCCGTGCTCTTGCGGTTGCCTTGGGGCTCCGCAAACTGGCCCTTCGCGTCGGCCCTGGTCTTGGTCGCGTCAGAAGGGCGATTTCTCGCGGGTTCCCGATTGTTTTCGCCGGCCGCATCCCGATCCTTTTCGGGATCATTCGGCCTCGTTTTCTCCGGCCCTTCCCATCGCGGTGACTGGTCAGCGCTGCCCGGCGCGCCATCGTTCGGTTTGTTAATCGACATGTCTGCCTCCTTTTCGAAAGGCCGAACCGGCGATGCGCGTTGAAGTTCCCATCGGGATGCATCCGCACAGGCAACGGCGCGCTGCACGTATGCGGGTTCGACACCCAAGGTCGCGGGGCGATTTTTTGCTCGGCGGGGAACCATATCGATCCCCCACGCTTCTGTTGGTCCCCGCCGACTCTACGGCGGGGACCAACCGAGGAGAACGACAATGCCAAATCAACGCAGCCAGGGCGGCAGCAGCGAACAGCATCGCAAGGCTGGCGAACAAAGCCATAAGAACGACGACAAGCAGCGACAATCCGGCGGTCGCGAAACCGGGGCTGGCAAGAGTGCCGGTTCGGGCGGGGCTAAGAGTGGCGCTGGCACCACGGGCGGCGGTCGCGGCACTGACCGCAAGAGCTGAGGTTCCATGGAAAGGCGGCCAAGGACGTGCACGACTCGATGACGTCGACCGAACCCAGAGGTTTCGGGAAGTCGGCAGGTCACAGTGCCTCGAGCCCTTCCCGGGATCAGATGACGCGGAAGTCCGTCTGGAGACTGAGGACGAAATGCGGACTGTCTGCCCGGTTCCAGGCGAGGTCGCGAGTGCCGATTTGTCCACTCGCTAACCGGACGGGCTGGCTCATCCTGGTTTAGCATACCGGACGGGCTGGCTCATCCTAGTTTAGCATGATGACCGTCCGCCATCCCGGCGGGCGGTCCTTTTTGCATGAAAGCGTTGACAATCTTCGGAACCACCGGTCGCCGAACCGTGTTTTGCGTTGGCGTGTACCAACGAGACAGGAGACAGGAACCATGAACATCATCGCACAACAGGTGCTCACAGATCCCGGAGGCGTGATGACCGTCGAATGGGTTGCAGAAGGCGGAGATGTGATTTCCGTTCGCCTACAAAGCACTGGCGGAGACCTTGGCGTCGATGCGGCCGTGACCAAGGCCAAAGCTATGATGGTGCAAGTAGCCGCGTTCGAAGAGGGGGATGACCGCGAAATCGTCGGTGGCGATGAAACGGGATCGCCGGCGGTGGAGTCTTTGAGAAGCGCGCGCAGCGCAAAGGATACCGGCACTCTGGAAGAACAGCTCGACGAAGGTCTCGAGAGTTCGTTTCCCGCAAGCGACCCGGTTGCCGCGACCACCAGCTCTATTCCGACCGGACGCTCCGATCCCACGAAGAACGAAAGCTAGACACGCGGCCCGCGCGCACGTCTTCTTTGCTCGATCGCCAGCGCGTTGCCAGCGGGCGCTCGGCTGCACCCCGGATCCCGCATACGGCTTAACTCTTTCCACTTGGCAGTTGGACCTGCCGACAGGAGACCTATCATGGAAAAGTCCGGCATAAACTCGCTGATCGGCGCTGCACCTAAAACACAGGATTTCGTCTAGGAAGCGGCGACAAGCGATCTGTTCGAAGTTCAGTCCAGCAGGCTTGCTTTGGAAAAGGGCGATGCCGCAACGAAGGCCTTCGCTCAGAAAATGGTCCAAGACCACGAAAAGACGACTGCTGACCTCAGTGGCCTCGTCTCCAGTGGCAAGGTCAAGGCGACCCTGCCGAAGACCATGACGACCGCTCAAAAGGACATGCTCGCCAAGCTGAACGATCTCAAGGGCGAAGACTTTGGGAAACAGTACCGTTCCGATCAGCAGGAAGCGCATGAAGATGCGGTGGACCTGTTCAAGCGCTACAGCGAAGGCGGAGAAAACGCTGAGTTGAAGGCTTGGGCTGCAAAAACGCTTCCGGCCCTGGAGCACCATCTAGAAATGGCGAAGAACCTTATCAAATAGCGCAATGGCGGTTCGAGGGCACGGCCGCGACTATCCGAGATGAAGCTCGATGTGACGAGGATCGCGGTGCGAGCGTCCGGGTCTAACTGGCGGGGCGCAAAATTGCGCTTTGATCGATTGAGCCGCAGCATCATCCAGGTTTTAAACCCGGTACCGATGGGGCTTACTTTGGCGCTTGTTGGAGGGCCTTAGTTCTCGTCACCCGGATATGCAGAGTTCTTCAGCAGGGTGGCAACATGGGATGCATTGCGGGCAAGCATTGCAATCATCGTTTTTACCGGCTCAGGGGTCTTTCTCAGATCGACGAAGTTGGTAGAGCCCATCGCTTCGCCAACCCAGTAAGCGACCGCATTTGCCGGAATGGTGAAGCCGACGTCGTTGAGTGCCTGAAAAACTTCAGCGGAAACGTGATGGGCGCCGTCTTCGTTGCCGACGACAGCAACGACGGCAATCTTGCCGTAAGAAACAATGCGCCCTTTTTCGTCGGTTTCATCAAGGAATGCGTCCATCCTCTCCAGGGCACGCTTGCAGACACTCGATGGCTGCCCGAGCCAGATGGGCGTGCCGATGAGCAGGATGTTGGCATCGAGGATCTTCTTGCGTATATCGGGCCAATCATCCCCCTCACCTTCATCGGAAGTCACGCCTGGTTTTACGTTGTGATCGGCCAGGCGGACCGTCTCAGTGTCGACGCGATGCTTCTCGAATTCCGCCGCAATAAGACTTAGGATTTTATCGGTGGACGACGCCTCGGTGGCTGCGGAGGATTTTAAGGTGCAGTTTAAGGCAAGCGCTTTCAGGGGCATCGACGGATCCTTCTCACTCGGGACGGGTAACCGGGTTGTTCAAACGACCAGATGTCGTTGACGCTCCGGACTGCGTTACGCTTCACGGCGAGGCGTCGCCGCTAAGAATTCTTCGGTCTTCACGAGTTCGAGCTGGACTGAATACCGATCGCTGAGCAGATCCATGGCGGCATCGTGCGTTTCGTCGGCGCCGCTATAAACCGCATCGCAAAGCACGGTGACGCCAAACCCGAGATCGATCGCGCCGAGGATGGTCGCCAGGACGCAGATATCCGTCTCGCCGCCGGTAACGACGAGGGTTTCCACGCCTTCTTGTCGAAGGTGCGAAAACAACCGGCCATCAACCCAGGGCGAATAGGTCGTTTTGTCGAAGACGCGGGCTGGCGGCACAAGGTTTTGAAAGGAGGGCGGCAGCTCGAGCATTTCTTTAGGCAGGTGCTCGCCGGTCATCATCCACCATTTTTGATAGTAATCCCTCCAACTTCCCGCCGCGTCGCGTGGATTCTGGGGTGGCATAAATCGGGTGAAGATTGTGTTGCTCGCATGGCGTTCCGATATTTCGACAAGTTGCGGTAGTACGTTTTTCATCCACGGCACGTGCCAGGGCGTCTGCTCCAAAAACATCCGCTGGGCATCGACGCAGATATGCCGCCACTTGCCGACTGCTTTCATGCCCCAGTGCCTCCTTCAAGATCAACCGAACCCGCGAACGGCGTGACTGGTTCCCGGATGCCCGGAGTTTTCTGCCACAGGCCAATCACCACAGGCACACAGAACCTTCTTGCAGGCTCCGCGTTCTCTCCTGAGACAGGAGAGCATCAATAGCCTCACAAGCAGACACACCGATTTCGACCCGATTCTCGCCCCGCGAACGGGCATGACCAGTCCTGGGCTCAACAAGCGAGAATTCAGGCGACGATATCTCACACAATGAGAGGCCCCCAGCGTTTGAACACCTGAAGGCCCAGCTTAGTGACATCGCCAACGCCGCATGGGATGCCTATATGAGTCCAGAATGAGCCCCTACACCCGCAGGGCGGGACCCGGCTATAGAGATCCAGCCTACGAACTCTGTGTTGACTGGATTGCCGCGAAAAGCGATCGATGAGGCGAAAGTACGTCATGACGACAATACGTCGGCCATCTGGAATTCTGTTGGTCAACGCATCCGCGCGAAGCGAGCACACCTGTCCGGGGGAGAATCCAAGTTCTATCGCATGCTGGAGTTGGCTAAGGCGTCGATTGAAGAAAGAGGCGATGTTGACGTCGAATTCCTGTCGCTCGACCGGATAGCCTCTGAGTACGGTCGAAGCATTCACCCCCGCACGGCTTGCTTCTCCACCTCGCCAGCACTTTGTCATTGGCCCTGAGATGGACGGCTGGGCTTACCCGCGGCATCTCAAGGGCCGGATTTTCTCCGTCGTCGTGAGCGACACCGAAGGTGCGAAGAACACGCGGCGGGGCCGCGATCCACGTGGGCAGACAAGGGCGCGCCTTGAGATATGGACCGAGCCTCGTTGGTGAGCATGCAGAACCCGATGTTCTCGATGAGGTCGAGACCGTTTCGGTATCGCCTTGGTCGTGTATCAGTTTGCTTCACCTTTGATGATCGGATAAAACGGCGGCTGCCAGGCTGAAGTTCCACGAGCGCCCGATCACGCGGACGGCGCGCCGCCAAAACCGGCACTCCATCGGAGGCCAGACTACTTTGCTCTGCGTTGAGCCAGATGCATTCGAGCAGGTGCGCATCCACGGAACTTGTTTGGACCTGCTGGATTGACCAGGGTGGAGGCGCTGGTCTTGCCGAACACAATCGACGGGTAACGCACCACATACCATCGCTCTGCGCGAGGAATCTGCGATGTCTATGCTCGTCCTTGTTGCTGCTGCTTGTGGTTTCCTCGGAGTGCTGTCGCTCCTCTGGGAAGCACTGCGAACCCGGCCTCTCAGTGACTTTCACCGATCCGCCCGTTCAAGACCAACACTAGAGCCCAAAGGTCAGGCCTTCGCTTTGTCGGGCCGGTCAGAAACCGGATTGGCCTGAGCTTGATCGTGGCCGGCATCTTCATCTTTTTGACCGTCATGTAGATCGGCCGCTAGACCACGGAGCGGAACCTTGCCTGTTATCGAGAGTTTGAACGCGAGGTAGCGAGAAGGAGCGAAACCATGCCTCGAGGTGACAAGTCCGCATACACCGACAAGCAAAAGCGCAAGGCCGAGCATATTGAGGAGGGCTATGAAGACCGTGGCGTTCCGAAAAAGGAGGCCGAGCGTCGAGCCTGGGCCACGGTGAATAAGGAAAGCGGCGGCGGCAACAAGTCCGGTTCGGGCCGTGGGCACCCGGAGAGCAACGCCTCGTCTGAAAAGGGTGGAAGAAAAGGCGGACAAGCCGCTGCTTCGAGACCTAAAGCAGAGCGATCGGCCTCCGCAAAAAAGGCGGCTGCAACCCGTAAGCGCAACGCGGAAAGCGTCCATCATTGATCCACGACACAGGCGGCGGGTGCCGGTGTGGGACGTAACGTTCAAGGAGAAAACATGATGGACTGGGATCGCGTAAAGCGATCGGTCCGATCTTTACGCTCCTGGACCTCACGCCACTTGGCCGACAGGAAACCTGGCAGGACGTGCCGTCCGGCCGTACGCAGGGAGATCCATACAAGTGGTGGGGGCTTCACGACCACTACGGAACTGCGAACAAGCCTGACATCGTTAGCCCGTAGCCCCTGCTGAAGGAGGATGTCTAGCGGCTTGACGAAGTGTTCAGGATCATCGGCAAAAAGCCTGAAAAAAGATGTGGCGCAATCATGGGAAGGCGGCTCGATCATGGAAGTGTATCAAGGCTCGCCCGCGCTCGACGCCGGACTGCTTGCAGCCGCACAGGCTGTCGAACACTACGAACGGCTCGCTGAGGACCTGGGCGCTGCAGCTGGGCATGAAAGACGCCAAGCTGCTTATGACGACGCTTGACGAAGAGCAGGCGACGGAGATCGCCCTGACCGCGACCGCCACCAAGGTCGTCAATCAGACCGCCGAAAGCGGCCTGACGCAAACACCAGCCCGGCTTGATCCTTTTATCGAGCCGGGCAAAGGCTCCGGGCTCAAGCTTGGCGTCGGGACCGGGACTCTGGCAAAGCTTCCCGGCTAAAGCCGGGGGTCCAGTCTGTCGTCTCCAACTCATGATATCAGACTGCGATCACGAAAGTGCTTCCCATATCTTTGCAGCGGGATCACAGTGATGGCAGGCAAACTCTTAAGCAGCCCTCAAGTTCGGTCTGCGGATATGCCTCCAACCAAAGGAGGACAAGATGTCTTCCAACGTAGCCTCCCATGTCCCCGTTCCCCTCGATATGCTCAAACGGGTGCTCGACACCGTCGGGATATTCGATGTCGGGAGTGCGTGGCACCGCGCGAAAAGACGAGCCGCAGCTCGATTGCTGATCTCGGCTTTTCAACGCGGCACTTGCTCCGAAGCAGCGCTCGTCACCATTCTGATGAGCCAGATCGAAATGCTCTCGCCACCTTTCCCGTGTGAAGATGTCGACCGCTGGGAAAACGAAGGTGGCGGCGTACAGCCTGATCTCGCTGCAGCGCCGGAGACAGTCCATTGATCGGATGGGGCACCAATTGCCGTTTTCTTCTGCATTGCTCACTTTGGTGCCGGTAGCCGCTATCTCCTCGACAGGCAAAGCATGAGGTCACTGCCAGGCCATTGCTATCGCCGGGCCGCCGGTGAGAAGCGCCCAGCCAGACAGGAACTTCAGCAAGGCCAGATTTACAACGTTGCTCAGTTCTTCGAGTTGGTTTCCAAATCCACGGGCAAGCCGGAGGCTGCTTGGACCCGTCCCTCGATCTCGGCTGCCACCCACTCGAGAAACAGATTGTACGCGACCGCCAACAATGTGGGTCCAAGAAAGAGCCCAATCAACCCGAAGGCGAGCACCCCGCCAACCAGTCCAAACAAACTGAGCAACACCGGCAGATTGGTGTTTTGGTTGAGCAGGTACGGCCGCAGGAAATTGTCGATGCTGCTGACAAGAAGAAAACCCCACAAGCCGACGAAAATCGCCCAGCCCATGGAACCTTGGAGCAGAAGCCAAAGCCCCACCGGCACCCAAAGAAACGGTGGACCACCCGGCACGAATGACAGCGCAAAAGTTAGGCAACCCAACAATACGGGCTGGGGCACACCGGCGATCCAGAAGCCGGTACCGGCAAGCAAGCCCTGCGCAAGCGCGGTTCCGATCATCCCGTAGACGACCCCCTTTACGGTCGCACCGATGACCGTCAGCAGCCTCTTGGACCGCGGGCCAGCAACGCGCTCGCTGATCTGGCGCATGAAGCCGATCATGCGACGACCATGCAGAAACAGAAAGAAGGTGATGAATATGCTGAGGGCAAGTTCAATCAGGACGCCGCCGAGGGCCGCTCCGCCTGAAAGCGCGATATCCGTGATTGGGCCTGTTAATTTCTTGAGCTCAGCTATGAACGCTGGAGCATCGTGAGCGAGGTTCTCCCAGTAGGCCGCGACGCCTTCGCCGATGATGGGTAGACCGTTGACCCATTTGGGTGGCGCCGAAGGCCCTTCCTCCAGGACCTGCGTAATCGCTTCTGCCAGGTTCTCTATGTCGTCCACGAGCGCGGTCACAAGGAATGCAAGCGGTGCTGCCAAAGCAAAGACCACCACCATCGTCATTATCGCCGCGGCAGCGGCACGGTATCCTCCGACGGCACGTTCGCATTGGCGGTAGAGAGGCCACGTCGAAAAACAGATAACCGCAGCCCATAGCAAGGCCGACAGGAAGGGCCAAAGGACCAGCGCGCAGCCGACAAATAGAAGTGTAAGCGCACCGAGAGCGAGTAAAGAGCCTATCCAGCTGCGAAGATCTAACATTACCGATCCGCCTCCTCTGGACCGATCGCGTTTTGCCAGAAAGCGGGGCGACGCCTCGCATGGCAAGTCGCATTGGACGGACACTGCGGAAACGCTGAAACCTGGCAGCGGTCAGAGGTTCAGAACGAGTAGCTGCGACGAGCGTTGCTGAAACACTCTCGGAGCTAGGGATGCGCGTGACCGCAATAGGAGGAACTCACTGACCCATAAGGCTGCGATCCGGTCACGATGGGCCTCAAAGGGATCGCTTCGAGAAATTCGATCAGTCCAGGATAGGGGAGTGCCCGCCCGTGACGAACGGCTCAATACCAGCGACCGCGACCGTACCAGCCGCCCCCCAGCAAGAGAACAACGAGAACGATGATGAGTAGTGTGGTGATATCCATCGGGGCCTCTTGGGAGTACCTGGTTATCGTCGATCAGGATGATTGACGATGCTATTTCCTGCCGTACTCCAACGTAGGATGTAACGCGCCAAATGCGCGTTCGTTCCGGCCCCAGCGGTGGGCGACGGTAAACCCGCTCGCCATTGTTCAGAGCTGTTATTTGGCGCGACGCCAGACGCCGTTGACCATCGCCCATGACGTCTCCCGTCTTCTCTTAGCGGCTTGCCGCCATAGGCCCTCTGTGGAGCCGCACAATCATCTTCGATGACCTTTCGCGTCTCTAAAGGACCAGCAATCTCCAATTGCCGGACTACGCCTCCATAAATGAGAGCGTGATCGCCCTTGGCGCGGGGAATATAAGTTTCGCCAGCCGGCTATCTCAGGGATCTGATCGGCAAGGCGCGGCGGGAGAATTCTCCCTCGGCCCGATGCTGATGGCGTTGATGCGGGTGAAAAAGAGTGCTGGCTGGAAAGCCGGATAGTGCGATAGCGAAGCGGCTGCTAAGCTTTGATGATTGGACAAGAGGAGCAAAGCATGCCGTCTGAGCCTCGATCACCACGCCTGGCAGTCCTTATCGACGCGGACAATACCTCGGCAAAGATCGCCGACGGGTTGTTCGAAGAGGTGGCAAAGATCGGGGAGGCGAGTGTCCGCCGCATTTACGGCGATTTCTCGGGCACGCGTTCCAGGGCCTGGGCGGATGTGCTCGCGAAACACGCGATCATTCCTCAGCAGCAGTTCGCCTACACGACCGGCAAGAACGCATCAGATATCACGCTTGTGATCGACGCCATGGACCTGCTGCATAGTGGTCGTTTTGATGGTTTCTGCCTCGTTTCGTCCGATAGCGATTTCACGCGTTTGGCCGCCCGTATTCGCGAGCAGGGCATCGACGTTTTTGGCTTTGGCGAACAAAAGACTCCGGAGAGCTTCCGGCAGGCCTGCCGCCGATTCATTTACACTGAGAACCTGCTCGCAGACGCAGGGAAAGACGAACAGGATACCGCATCAGCGGCAAAGTCCTTGCAACCGGCGAGCGCCGCCGTGCCATTGATAAAAAAAGTACTTTCCCAAGAAGAAACCGAGGAAGGGTGGGTAAACCTCGGTACTGTTGGCAAACAACTGCTCAACTTGGCACCAGACTTTGATCCGCGTACCTTCGGGTTTCGAAAGCTTAGCGACCTCATCCGAAAGACCAACAAGTTCGAGGTTCAGCATGCGGAGGGCCGGCCCGTCAGCATTCGCCTGAAGCAAGGCACCAAGGCATAGTAACGATTGCAGGCATAAGCCCCTCCAACCTAAGACTCGCAACAGACAGTCAGCCGGTGACGTCGCCGTGTTCAGAGCTCCGGCAACGCCTGGGAGTGCAACCGGCGGCAGCGGTCCGCAGCGGGCTCTGAGCATGGAGTAGCGATCTCCGAACGTAGTAGGGCTTCGGCCGATGGAAGGCTGGGCAGGCGCCGGGCCGCAGCGCGTTCTATCAACGCACGCTGCGAATGTTTCTTCAGGGGCGGAGGCGACTGCCGGCCAGCTTGGGGGTATTGAGAATACGCAGCGCTCGCGCTGCATTTTTAGGGCTGAGCCCTTCCATCTTCCAGGTGCCTATTTCTGCGGTCTTTCCCGCGAAGAGGTGATAGATCGAATAGGTTCCGTCTCCGTCGAAACGGCGACCATACTGACCGAGCTGTTCAGACCTGTTCGGCGCCCCCCCTTCGGATTCCCATTCGCTGATGACGAACGCGTGTTCTTCGTGTTTGCTTTTCATCTGCAGCCATCCTTGCGGCAGCCGATGTACGGCGACACTGCTCTGCTATCGGGCGTCATGCCCCGTTCATCGGCTGCGGATTGTCTTTCGTTGCTCTCTTGCTCGTGGCCGAGTTCATCATTGCGGATGCGATACCGAGGCGAGATGTACCTGAAGCGGATTTAGCGATGTGATCGTTTCCGCCGCACGGGGTGAAATATTTGCGCGATCTCCATGGCGCACTGACAGACCGGTCGGGATCGATGGTGACACTTTAACGTTGCCAATGCGGTTAGGGTGACGGGAAGATTGCGGCTATTCGCCAGGTGCCACTATCTCGCCGAGGTCTAGCATCCAAAATGGTGGGTCGAAATGGACTGTTCGTTGTTTCGTCCGGGCAACACGCTGCCCTCCTTTTCTGCGGCATACGTGAGCGAGATTCAGCCGGGATCGGCCGTTTGGCGCCAATCACTGCGCAAACAGCTCCCATCGCTTCAGCGTACTCGCACGAAGCTCATAACGACGGGGCCGCAGGTGAATATGCGAAATCGAGATCGATAAGTTTGGTAAAGCAAAAAGCCAATCTATCGCCAAAAACAATCAAAAGTCTGTATGCCTTGAATACGGCTTTACTTTGTCTATTAATTGCGAATCTGTTTTATCGAAAAATACGTTCAGACTCTATAAATATACGAGCACTGATAAATCGAGATACGGTGGTTTTAGGCTCAAAATTTTGCACGATAATTATTTGAAACGTACTTTTGAATGAACATTTCAATTGGTTGTTTACATTAAATATTTTAAAGCGCACTGTAGTAAATCTGGATTGCCATTGGCTCCTGGTCGGAGCGCGGGCCCGCAACGATCCCGATAATCACCTGATTAAAGGGAATTAATCCATGACCTTCGGACAAATCCTTGAACATGCAAAACCCTACGCCATTGGTTTGGTGGTCGGGCTTTTCTTCAGCCCAATCATCGGCTTCAATGCGGGATGGCTCACCACTACGACTGCCAGCAATCTGGCGGCAGAAACGGCCAGAGTGGACGCCTTTGCCGGCATCTGTTCAGACACCGCTGGACGAATGGCTACTGCCACCAGCACGGATCTCGCAACGCTTCAGGGCTACGCCAATCGTGCGAAGCGTGACGAACTCGTAGCGAGCATTATGGCCAACATCCAAGTTCCAGCTGACGTCGTCAGCAAGGTCAGCACGAGTTGCAGTCGCGCACTATCGTGAAGCGCGGTACGCGGCTCGTTGGGCATCTCGACGAAACATAGGAGATCGTTATGAAAAACCTCATCCCCGCCCGCTTCTCTACGTACGACTTCACGCGCTTGTTGGTATCGCTTGCGTTTACGCTGGCGATTGCAGTGATTGTGTATTCGGTCCTCTTCGGAAGCATCCTGTAGTCGCCTGATCATGCGTGCATCCGGGCTACGAGGCGGGAAAACGTCCTGGATGGACGTTCGGGGTGCCGCGCCTTTGAAAAAAGCTGGTAAGCAATCCAGACATTAGATCTTTCAGGCGAGTAAAATGGAACCGGCGTTGGGAAGAGTTGGTCGGGACTTTATCCATGACACAGGCTCAGGCTTTCGCCTTCGCCATTCTGATCGGCCTGATGGCCGCATTCATTTGGGGACGGCTCCGCTATGACCTCATTGCGGTTCTCGCGTTGCTTGCCGCAGTTTTCACCGGGATAGTGCCCCACAAGGCAGCGTTTTCCGGCTTCGGCGACGACATTGTCATCATTGTAGCCAGCGCGCTGGTCGTCAGCGCCGCGATTGAGCGAAGTGGCGTCATAGAGGCACTCCTCCATCGGGCGGCGCCAAGCGTGACCTCTGTCCAGGGTCAGGTTGTCATTCTCGTGACGACTGTCTCGGTTCTCTCCATCTTCATCAAGAACATCGGCGCTTTGGCGATGATGATCCCAGTCGCATTCCAGATGGCGCGCCGCTCGAAAGCCTCCCCGTCGTCTTTTCTGATGCCTATGGCGTTCGGTTCCTTGCTTGGCGGTCTCACGACTCTCGTCGGAACATCGCCAAATATCGTCGTCTCCCGGATGCGCGAGGAACTGACGGGCCGCCCTTTCAACATGTTCGATTTCACCCCCGTCGGCGTAGGGCTTGCCGCAGCGGGCGTGATCTTTCTGGCGTTTGGTTACCGGCTGCTTCCAAAGGAGCGCAAGGCGGCCGCGACAATGGAGAAGGCGCTGAACATTAACGACTACATGACAGAGGCCCGCATCACTGCGACTTCGTCCGTCATCGGCAAGTCGATCCGTCACCTGTCGATCTTGTTGGACGAGGAGGTTCTGGTCACTGGCCTCATTCGCAATCGGGTCGAACCGCTGATGCCCCTGCCGGAGGTCATTCTCCATCAAGGCGATATCGTTTTGTTGGAAGGAGACCCTCAGGCGCTCGAACGGGGCATCAGTCGTGCGCGTTTGGAACTTGAGGGGCACGACCGCCCGACGGAAGCGAAGGGAGCCGATGAGGAGATTGCCGGAATTGAAGCAGTGATCGGCCCGAAATCAGTCTTGATCGGGCAAACCGCCAAGCGTTTGGCACTGCATGATCGCTTCAATATCAATCTACTCGCGGTAAGCCGAAGCAGCGAACGATTCACTGATCGATTGCGCGACATCGCTTTAAGACCAGGCGACGTTCTCGTTTTGAAGGGCGATCTCGTGCTTCTCCCGACCAGGTTGATGGAACTCGGTCTTCTTCCGTTGGTCGGGCGCGAAATCCGCTTGGGGAACCCCCGAAAAGGCCTGATGCCGGTGGTGGTCCTGGCTGGCGCCATGGTGCTAACGGCATTCGGCCTGCTGCCCGTCGCCACGGCCTTCTTTACGGCTGCTGTGCTGACGGTAATGCTCGGTTCACTTTCGCTTCGGGAAGCTTACGAGGCTGTCGATTGGCCCATACTGATAATGCTGGGCGCTCTCATTCCGGTCAGCGAGTCGATCCGTGCGACCGGTGGTGCCGACCTAATCGCCGGCGGCCTCGCTCAACTTGCTACCACGTTGCCTCCCTATGGGGCCCTTGCAATGATCATGGTGGTCGCAATGGCCGCAACACCGTTCCTGAACAATGCAGCCACCGTTCTCGTCGTCGCGCCGATCGCTGTTACGCTTGCTCAGCGCCTTGGCTACAATCCGGACGCCTTTTTGATGGCAGTCGCAGTGGGGGCGGCTTGTGATTTTCTTACGCCTGTTGGACACCAGTGCAACACCTTGGTGTTGGGACCCGGCGGTTATCGTTTCAGCGATTATTGGAAGTTGGGGCTGCCGCTCTCGTTCATTGTGGTCGTGCTGGGCGTGCCTCTGATCCTATGGTTTTGGCCACCGCTTTAGCGCAAGCGTCGTTTCAATTCCACTTTCAGGTTCACCGTGGTGGCACCCAAGGTCTGCCGGTGGCACGGGAGGCCAGCACGTCAGACGCGGAATTCTAGTCCGCTTTTCAATGAGGTTCTTTGAGGTTTAGCCGAATGAACCGCGCTCATACTCCCGCGCTCGAGGGGCGGTGGCTGTTCGAAAATCGCGTAGACGGGCTGCTACTATGCCCGGCCGCGTCTATCGCGAGTTGAGAGCCAGCAATCGCCGATCCAGACAGGAAAACGCCGAGCGGCGCCGACGGAGCGAGCTACTACCATCTGCCAGGAGACGTCAGCCAGATCAGCGCCAGGAGACCCAGGGCTGCGGAGATGACGGAAGCGCCGAGGATGCCGAGCTTGACGGAGTCAGAAGCTCGGCGATGAACAGAGCAGCGATGATGGACATGCCCAGGTTCCCCTCGAAGGAACCGCCTTCCGGCAGAGAAGGCGTAAATATGGCGTTCTATAAAGGGAAGAACGGCGTGGACGCGACAAGCTCGCCGGCCCACCTTCAGGACATCGCACAATTGGCCGGCGGCCACCTCTTGGCGAGGCTGTAGATCTTAACGAAAGCGGCGAGGTCGCGACGCTTGTGGTAGCGTGGCGGCGCAACTGATCGTTTCAGAGACTACCTTCGGAGGCGTTGGAAGCAGCCGCGGCGCACTTCGCAGAGCCCTTCTCTCGGCATCAGGCAATCCCTGTTTGTGCCGCGATTCCAGAGAGATCGCACAATGTATCGACTGGAATCCCGCCTTGCGACGAAACGAACGGCCGCGCCTCGCCAAGGCCATGGGGCGATCGGTTCTTCGTGGGGACCCGCAGGCCCCAGACCTGGCGATGATCATTGATATGGCATCCCGAGAGTGCGACTCGACGCTCTCGCCTCCGCATCTCAGTTGCGGTTACGAGCTTGATCACATCAGAACAGACTGTTCTTCACGGATGATCACAGTTTGCTACCATCCCAACGTGCGTTGAAAGCACATGTGCTGGTGCGGACGCGTCAGTGGCTCCCGACCCCTTGGTCACGCGATCGCCGACCCAACCCTCTCGAAGTTCAAGCCGCGATCCCACCGCCTGCGGTTGCTTTGCCGGAAGTTTTCAATAACTTGCGATTTCATTAGAAACGGAGCGTGCAGAATCCTTGCACGCAAGCCCGCGCCGCAATGAATGAAGTCTATGAACCCGTCATTTGAAACGACTGCAAGCTCTGAGGTCGCCCATACCGAGCACTTGGGATTGCCACGGTCTCGATTCGACACCACCACCATGCGGCAGAAAGACGCCCATCTGATGTGGCGTGAGTCGATCGGCGTACTGTTCGATACGCGGCTTCGGGCGCCGACCGAAGACCCATTTTTTGCCAGTGTCGATGCGGCCCTGATCGGAGGCGTCGGCGTTGCACGCACCCGATCAACAAGCCAGGATTTCGATCGATCCCGTTACAAAATCGCTCGGGACGGCATGGATGGGTATCTCGTACAGTTCTATCTCAGCGGTGAGAGTGGAAGCCGTCGAACCTCCGGCAGTGTCGCCCGCCCTGGCGACCTCTATATGATCGATATGGCTCAGCCCCTCGCCACATCCACGATCGATCACGAGCATCTCAGCCTCGTCATTCCTCGCCAGATGCTAGCTCCCCGTCTGAAGCGCCCGGACGACAGTCATGAATTGGTCCTGCCGGCGAGAATGCCGCTGGTTTCGCTCCTGAGGGACACGCTCGGCAGCCTTCACAAGCAGCTGGATCGTATCTCCGTCGGCGACGCGGAAGCGGTCCTGTCTCCGCTGCTTGATCTTGCCGGCGCTGCGATAAACAGCCAGACGAGCGAGGGCAATGCAGCAAGCGTCGGCCATGCGCTGTCGATCGCGGTCAGGCGCTACATAACTGACCAGTTGCTCGAACCGGATCTGACCGTAGAGCGTGTCATGGCCGCATTCGGGCTGTCGCGCCGAACGGTCTACCGCCTTCTGGAACAGGTTGGGGGATTTTCCGTTTTCCTGGCGCAGCAGCGCCTGCGGCGCGCCTTCGTAAACCTTCGATCGCCGGATTATAGACATGTCGCGATTGCGGACCTCGCCTTAGCCCATGGTTTTACCAACGCGGCAAATTTCAGCCGCGCATTTCGCCGCGAATTCGGCCTGTCGCCGCGGGAGCTACGCCATCTTTCGGCGCACCATCCGGCCCTGCTGAAATCCGCGCCTGGGCTGTCGGCGACCGACTGGTCGCAATGGATCAGCCTGATCGGGCGATAAGGAGGACCTGAACGGCAAACGGTCAGGGTGGCGGCGAGACCGTCGATTTGGCAGCAAATGCAGGGTCATTGGCACGGGGTGCGCATTTCCGCGCCTGACCGTCTGCGCCAATTGAAGACGGCACTTTCTCCAAGCTAACAGGAAGCGCGCCTGTCATGGCGCGCTTTTTGTTGAGAGAAATCCATCATGACTAGCTATCGATCGGCCACGGCCGCACGCTCCAGCAACCGGATCGTTCGTGCGACGACCGTCGAACGAGAGCGTTGCGCTGCGTCGATTAAGGCCAGCCCGAATGGCGGAACGATGCTCCGACCGTGGCGTATTCGGAACCGGTTGCTCATAGCGTTCGCCTTTCTTTTTTGCGGCCTCATGGCGATGGCCGGTGAAGCGTTTGCTGCATCGGAAGGCTGCAAGAGGATCGTTGCCGATTTGAACGGGAAGGACATCGGATACGCCACGAATACCTATCCAAAAACAGACTTTGCAGCCACGGACCAGCTTCATATCGAGCTGATCCGCAATCCGGCCTACGTGTACTACGGATCTTTTTACGCGATCTCCCAAACAGGAAACGAATACCTATCGGTTGAAAATCGTGCAGGCGCTGTCACCGGCAACGAATCCGCATCGATATCCGGGAGAGAGCTCGTCGAGGGTGGCCTTTACGTCGAAACCGTAAATCATAGCACGACAATGTCACCCTGGCAGGTGGAGGTGGTCTGCGTCACCAGGAGCAATCCGTCGGACGTCTTCCTTTCGGATCTCGCCCTGTCGAGCGGCACGCTCGAGCCGGCCTTCGACACCGGCAATCCCAGTTATACAGCCACCGTGGCCCACGGTATTTCCAGCCTCACGGTGACAGCGTCGGCCGGTGGGACTGCAACGATAAAGATCAACGGCGCAACCGTAGCGCCCGGCGCACCGACCGCTGTCCCGCTGGAAATTGGCAGCAATACGGTCAACATCACCGTCACCACCGAAGACCGCACCACCAGGCGGAACTATCGAGTCGTCGTCACGCGCGCTCCACCGCCCACGATCATGAGCGTTGCGCCGTACATCGGAAGCACCGCCGGTGGACAATCCGTGACCATCACCGGCACCAACTTCATCGGTGTGAGTGCCGTTGCATTCGGCGGCGTTCCCGCCACCACGTTCACCGTCGACAGCGCCACCCGGATTACGGCCATTGTGCCGGCACGAACGGCCGGACCGGCCGAAGTGACGGTGACGACCGTTGGCAACAGTTCCGTAACGCGCGCGAACGGCTTTACCTATGTCGCCGCGCCGGTCGTCACCGCAGTCAAGCCGCTCAACACGCCCGCACGAACCTACGCGATCGGCGCCACGCTGCTGTTCGACGTGGAGTTCGATCAGCACATCGCTAGCAACGGGGGGCCGTACCTGAAGGCTGTCTTTGGGGCTGTCGAGCGGCGGATCAACCTGATCGGCGCCGTCTTTAACACCATGACGTTTTCCTACACGGTTGCCGAAAACGACCTCGACGAAGACGGAATCGCAATCTCGTCAATGGCGCGCGGGGGGGCAACGATCACGGACTACAACCGCCTAGTGGATGCAGATATCACACTTCGCAATATTGCCGACACATCAGGCATCAGGATCGATGGCGTCCGGCCCACGGTCGCGTCAATCAATCCCGCTGCAACGGGCACGGTATTCGACGTGGTATTCTCCGAACCGGTCACGGCCGTAGACATTGGCAAGTTCAACCTGGTGAAAACAGGAACGGCGCAAGGCACGATTGACAGTGTGTCGGGATCGGGATCGACCTATCAAGTGCGTGTGGCGGATGTTTCGGGAGACGGCACCTTGGCTCTCAGCCTGTCCGCCAGCACGGGCATAAAGGATAGCGCCGGCAACGAGATGACCAGTGCGTTTACCGGCGGCACGCCGATGATCGTCGCGCCACCCTCCAGCGACGCCAACCTCTCGGGCATCAGCGTTTCGAGCGGCACGCTCACGCCGGTCTTCGACGCCGCTACCACCAGCTACACGGTCGCGGTGGGCAATAGCGTTTCCACCATCACCGTCACGCCGGCCAACGCACATCCCAGCGCCGTCGTCTCGGTCAACGGGACCGTCATCACGGCGCCGGGCAGCCTTCCCGTCAACCTACAAGTCGGCGACAACGCCATAAGCATCTTGGTTACGGCACAGGACGCCGTCACCAAGAAGACATACGACATCGTCGTCAATCGCGCGGGCGCAGTTCCGGATGCTCCTACCGCCGTCAGCGCTGCGTCGGGTGACGGCGAGGCGACGGTCAGCTTCACCGCCCCTGTGAATACCGGAACCACACCGATTAGCAGCTATACAGTGACGGCTGATCCGGGTGGTGCCGCAACAACCGGCGGATCAAGTCCCATCACCGTGAAGGGCCTTACCAACGGCACGGCCTACACATTCAAAGTCACGGCCACGAACAGCATCGGCCCCGGTCCGACCTCCAATGCGTCCAATTCGGTCACACCGAAGCCTGCGCCGATCGCCGACGCTGTGACTGCGACGGTTGCAGCAAACTCCTCGGCGAACCCGATTGCGCTCAGCCTCAGTGGCGGTGCGGCGGACGCAGTGGCCATCGGCACGCAGCCGACGCACGGCACGGTTTCGGTATCGGGACTCGCGATCACCTACACTCCGACACCTGGGTACTCCGGTTCCGACAGCTTCACCTATACCGCCACCAACACCACCGGCACGTCCGCCGCCGCGCTCGTGACGATAACCGTTTCTGCGCCGACCCTCACCTTCTCGCCGCCGGCTGGCACCCTACCGGGCGGAACGGCCGCGACCGCTTATGGTGGCGCCACCGTCACGGCCGCAGCCGGCACCGCGCCCTACACCTACGCCGTCAACGGCACGCTGCCCGATGGGCTGACACTCGACCAAGCGTCCGGTCTTATCTCGGGAACGCCGACGGCCGCTGGAGACTACACCTTTACGGTCACGGCCACCGACGCCAACAACGCCACGGGGACAGCGGCCTACTCGATCGCGATCGCGGTCCAGGCGCCGACCGTCGGCGATGTGAGCGCGACGGTCGCGGCAAACTCCACGGCGAACGCGGTAGCGCTCGATCTCGGCGGCGGGGTTGCCGATACGCTGGCCATCGGGACGTCGCCATCCCACGGCACAGCTTCAGTTTCGGGACTTGCGATCAGCTATACACCGACACCAGGCTATTCCGGCTCCGACAGCTTCACCTACACCGCCACCAACACCACCGGTACGTCGAATGCGGCGACTGTGACCATCACCGTTTCTGCGCCGACCCTCAGCTTCTCGCCCGTGGCCGGCGCCTTGCCCGGCGGTACCGCCAAAACCGCCTACAGCGGCGTCACGGTCGCGGCATCAGCCGGCACCGCCCCCTACATCTACGCCGTCAACGGCACGCTGCCGGACGGGTTGACGCTCGATCCAGCGTCCGGCCTCATATCGGGAACGCCGATGACCGCCGGGGACTACCCGTTCACGATCACGGCCACCGACGCCAACAACGCCACGGGGACGGCAGCCTACTCGATCGCCATTGCGGTCGAGGCGCCGACCACCGGCAATGTGAGCGCAACGGTCGCAGCGAACTCCACGGCCAACCCCGTCACACCAGATCTCGGCGGCGGGATCGCCGATACTCTGACCATCGGCACGCAGGCGACGCACGGCACGGCTTCGGTGTCGGGACTGGCCATCACCTACACCCCGACACCGGGCTATTCCGGCTCCGACAGGTTCACCTACACCGCCACCAATGCCACCGGCACGTCCACGGCGGCGACGGTGACGATCACCGTCACCGCCCCCACCCTCAGCTTCTCGCCCTCAGCGGGCACGTTGACCGAGGGTATCGTCGGGACAGCCTATGACGTCACCCTCGTCGCGTCGGCCGGCACCGCGCCCTATCGCTCTGCCGTGACTTCAGGCGCACTGCCTGCAGGCCTTGCGCTCGATGGCATCACCGGTCGCATTTCGGGGATGCCGACGACGGCCGGAAGCTACAATTTCACCGTGACGGCGACCGACGCCAACAACGCAACGGGAACCGCAAGCTACTCGATCGCCATCGTCCTCCAGGCTCCGACAGCCAACGATGTGCGGGCGACTGTCGCAGCAAACTCCGCAGCCAACCCGATCAGGCTCGATCTCACCGGCGGCCCAGCGAATTCCGTGGCCGTCGGCGCCCAGCCGGCGCACGGCACGGCCGCCGTGTCGGAACTGGCGATCACCTACACCCCGACACCGGGCTATTCCGGTTCCGACAGCTTCACCTATGTGGCCACCAACGCCACCGGCACCTCCCCTGCCGCAACGGTGGCGATCACAGTGACAGCACCGACGCTCACCTTCTCGCCGCCGGCTGGTGCACTGGCGAGTGGAACCGCCGGAAGCGCCTATAGCGGCATCACCGTCACCGCCTCGGCCGGAGGCGCGCCCTATCGATATGCGATCACATCGGGCCAGCTTCCTGCGGGCCTCGAGCTCGACGGCGCGACCGGCGCGATCGGCGGCACTCCAACCCGGGCCGGAAACCACGATTTCACCGTGACGGCGACAGATGCCAACAACGCTGCGGGAACCGCGCGCTATTCGATCGTGGTTGCAGCGGCTCCAGTCGATTTCACCTTCGAGCCACCCGCTGGAGCGCTCGCGGAAGCCATGGCCGGCGAGGACTACAGCCAGCCGATCGCCGCCAAAGGCGGAACCGGCCCAATGCTCTATCGCCTTGCATCCGGCGCTTTGCCTAACGGCATGGTCCTCAACGTTTCAACCGGTCAGCTGACCGGCCCGTTGGCCGCCGACGCCGGAGGCAGTTACTCGTTCACGATCGAGGTTTGTGACACCAACGGCGCAACGGGAACGGCCAGCTATACCGTGAAAGTCCAAGCTCGCACCATCACGGTCGCCGACAAAGTGGTCGATGTCCCGGCCGGATCGGCACCGCCTGATGTCTATCTCAATCGCGGCGCCACCGGCGGCCCGTTCACAGCGGCCGAGACGATCTTTGTCGAGCCGGCCCAAGCCGGAACGGCATCCATCATCCAGGGCGAATTGGCACAGGTCGGTCCGGTCGCCGCCCCGGTTGGCTGGTATCTGAAATTCACGCCCAACAGGGCCTACTCCGGTCAGGTGCGCGTCGGCTTCCGCATGGTCAGTGCGCTCGGTACTTCCAACACCGGGACCGTGACCTACAATCTCGCCTTCGATGCGTCCGGGCATGCCGCGGAGATCGATGCGCTCGTGCGTGACTTCGTGCGGACGCGGCAGAACCTGATCGCCTCGACCATCAAGGTGCCGGGTCTGCTCGACCGGCGGCGGATGGCCGTAGGAACGGACACGGTCACCACGCGCATGACACCTTCCACCGATGGCGTCACACTCGGCTTTTCCACCAGCCTTGCCCAAATGGAGGCCGCGCGCGACAGGGCCGATGGGGTTGACCAGGCTGAAGCCTCGCCCTTCAACATCTGGCTCGACAGCACGTTCCTGATGCACCGCCGCAAGGACGACGACGACAGGTGGGGCAACTTCGGCATGGTCTCGCTTGGCGCAGACTATCTGCTGTCGGAGAAAGCACTGCTCGGCGTGTCCTTCCATTACGACCGGATGACCGACCCGACCGACGAGGACGCGGAGCTGTTCGGCGATGGCTGGCTGGCCGGTCCCTATGCCTCCTTCGAACTCGGCAAGGGCATCTTCTGGGATTCGAGCCTGCTCTATGGCGGCTCGTCCAACACCATCGACACGACTGCCCTTGACGGCACGTTCGACACGCGCCGGTTTCTGCTGGACACAGCGGTCAAGGGGCAATGGCAGCTTGATGATGCAACGGTGTTTACGCCGGCGCTGCGGGCCGTCTATTTCTCTGAAACGGTTGATGACTACGGGGTGAGGAATGGCACCGGCGACGAGATCGACCTCAAGGGCTTTACCGAAGAGCAGCTGAGGGTGAGCCTGGGGGCGGAGATCGCCCGGCCGTTCACCCTCGATAACGACAGGATCCTGACACCCAAACTCGGCGGCACGCTCGGATACTCCGGCCTTGATGGGGCGGGCCTCTTCGGTTCGTTCTCGGCCGCCCTGTCGCTGCAAACTGGGGAGAGCTGGTCGATTGACACCGGTCTGCTATTCAACATCGAAGGCGACGGCGAGACATCTGCGGGCGCAAAGGTTGGCGTCAGGGGACGCTTCTGAATAAGCTATCAGGCATCGCTACTGCATCCAATCTCTTGAAGCGATCGGCGACCATTAGTCCACGTGCTTGGATTGACGTTGCTATCGGCAATTTTGTGGAGGACAATGACGGATCCTGGATCTGAGAGGCGACAGCCATTGGACTTCGAGAAAATCGGCCGAGCACGCCTCATGATACGGCTGCCACGACACCGCAAACAGCTCTCAGAATTGCGATTTCTGGCATTGAGCACTCTGATCGAAGCCTACGGCCTAGCTGTAGTCACTCGCAATGAGTTGAGCGAGCATGCCATGTCTGATGAACCGCTGAAGGCTGAATACACCGACAAATGCCAGGCCATCGAAGACGAGGTGGTGACGTTGCTCACTAATATAAGCCCTCGTTTCGTCAATTGACTCCAGCTGCGGCATTGGCTGCGTTGGGCAAGACCCCGACCGCCACCTACAGCGCTTACTGCAATCACGCGTTAACCGTCACGCGAGGCGATCAGGGCGAACGACAAAACAGCCATCGATGTCATCTATCGCCACGACTCCGAGGAGCGCCATGTCCTGATGGATTTCCGATTTTAGGATGTCGATAGCTTTACGGATAGCTGGACTGCCGGCGACAACCGCTGCGTAGAGGAAGGGCCGCCCGACAAAAGGATCGTCACGAATGTCATTGCCGAGATCGACACGATCACAGCGGTCGTCGCCTGCGTGGTCGATGGACTCGGAGTTTTCAATCGCGCCCTGGAGCGCCTTAAAAGAAGCCGGCGGCGAGGTGGTCGCGGTGCCCTTTGGCGAGCCGCCAATCTACCGCCAGATCTGCCTTATAGAGCGCCGGGCCCGTCCTCGAGCACTCCGCGCCGCGCGGCCAGAACCAGTTCGCGCGCGGCTTGACCGGTCAAAAGGGTCGCCGCAGGACAGCACAGCGCCGGCCAGCCGAGGGGGATTGGGACTGGGACCACCGCCGGCAAGCCGCTCCGCTGAATTGCGGAATGGCGACGATTTTCCGGCCTGGGTGTCCGCTTCCGATCTCCGCGCATTGCAAACGGTTTGCGCGGATAGTCGCGCGGCGTTCCGGTCGATCGATTATCCGATCTTCTGTAACGGTTTATACGATTCACGACCTCGCTAGCGACTGTTGAATGTCCACACTCTGGAAACACCTGCCAAGCTTGAAGTTTAGATCTAACTAATATCTACTGGCTGGAATTGTACTATGCACGGCTCCAAGCTCTTGATCATGGGATGGCTTTGCTGAGGATGCTTCATGTTTTTGATCCGCACCGATCTCGATGAAGCCGTTCAAAAATGGCGCGACATCATATTCACATCCTTACCATCTGACCGACTTGGCGCGTACGTCGCTTTGCGCAAACACGATCTGACGATCGAACTTCACGACGTCGACGAGGAAAGCGATCTTCTCGTCTTTGCCTCCGATGGCGAAGCGTTGGCCGAACGATTTCGTTTGGCTTATCCCTATGTCGCTACATATGCAGGGAATCCCGGCTATCCGCTAGAATATCTAGTTTGGCTTTCATTTCACATGCAAGCAAACTTCGATCGGCTAGGTGTCCTCGAAGTGAGCGCGACTTATGAGGATCAAGGCGGCGAAATCGAAAACATGTCTGCCGTTGCGATGGGCTTCTCGCACCAGACCGACCTTGAAGAATTCATAGATCGGTTTGACGGTCAGGACCTGAGCCAGGATCCACACTTCGGCCACGAGGTGTATGTTGCCGAAGTCAGAGGCCCTCTCCATCCCCTGGGAGTTCACCGATGATCCCGCCTCCGCTGGACGACGGCTGGCCGATCGTGAAATCTTGCAATAGCCCTGAGGTTGCTGCGTAACTCGAATTGCTTAGCCAGGCCCCCTAAAAATCCATTGCTTTTGAGCACCCCACTTGCAACAATATACCTGTAATTGCGCAACCACAAAGCACACGTTAAAAATGAGATTCGTGCTGGTCTTATTGCCGCGCAATTCCTCCATTTATCGAACGCGCACCTTGATTAAGCCTCCGCCCGTCGCGGAGGCTTAATCATCCATAGGGGGCCGACGTCCCTGACGAAGGTTTTGCGTCAGTCCCTATAGGCCGATCCCTCGCCGAGCTTGCTTCTGTCCGCAGTTCGAGCTGGGCCGCTGCTCAATAGAACTGCTGAGGGGACGTCGATCCCTTCTACTTTGCGGTGGATCCCTTTTCATCACGGAGCCGCTTTTGTGATCGCGTCAAAAGGCGCACCCCAAATGCCGCCGGCACCCGGCACTCACGACCGATCATCGACGATTGACCTTGCCCCAATGTCCTAGCCAGTTTTGAGTTCGCTCCAGCGGAAGCGGCGCAACCGGCCGCAGAAGTTTACCTGGTGGTTCGGGTGGCCTTTGCCTTGCCAATGTGGGTACCGGTCCAGATGTCTATGAGAAGTGGTCCGCCTACAAGCCAGCCCCAATTCCCGGCCCAGCAACGAGCGGTGCATTGCGTGGGTTCGCCGAAGATGTTGCCACATTCAAACTGTTAGCGCCTGGTCAGCCGCGAGCGCGCTCGGGCGCAGATATTTTTTCACCCAGCCACACGATTCCCAAGTTGACAGTTATCAACATATCGTCCAACATAAATATACAACGTCTTCTAATGTTGGACAATAGGAAAAAGGAAGAAATTTCGAATGGCAGTCCGCCCCCTTTCATCCGTGCTGAAGACACTTGCTGCATTCGACTGTGTCGCGGCCGCCGCGGAACCGATGCGGCTGGCCGAGGTCGCCAAGCAGCTCGGAGAAGCCCGAGGCGCTGCCCACCAGCGCCTCGTCACGCTGGTCGAAGCGGGCTGGATCGAGCAGACGCAGGACGGTCGCTACCGGCTGACACTGCGGGTCGTCAGTCACGCAGCGATGGCGTTGGAGCAGTCCAATCTCGGCGCGCGCTTTGCGGGGGTTCTCGAGGAAATGGTGACGCAGAGCGGTGAAACGGCTTCGCTTGCTGTCCTCGATGGCAAGGATGCGGTCATCGTTCGCCGGGTGGAATCGCGCGGTGTTCTTCGGGCCGACCTCAAGGTTGGTGCGCATCTGAGACTCGATCGCACGGCATTTGGCCGCGTCCTCGCTTCGCATGCACGCCCGGAAATCATCGAGCGCCTTCGGGTGCAGGGCGTGAGCCTGCCCGATGACGAGATGATGACGCTGGTTCGCCAGCAGGGATACGCAATTTCCGAAGTCGAGGGCCCGCGCACTGTCTCGGCTGTGGCCGCCCCGATCCTGGATGCGCAGGGCGAGTGCATTGGAGCACTGGCCCTTTCGGGCCCGTTCCAAGGTTTTGACACTGAAAAATGCGCTGGGATCGTCGTCGCGGCAGCGGCGGCGAGCTCTGGACGCATGCGAGGAGACCAATAAATGACTGCCCTTAGAAGTCCTGCTCCGGAATCGGACACCCACCGCATCGCGCGGCTAATGCGTTCAGCCGGAGAAATGATGGCGCCCGAACGCCTGGCCGCGATCCAGCCGTCGCGTGTCAGCGCATCGCGCGCATTGCTCAGCCAGGCAATCCGCGGTCGCTGGCAAATCCAGTGCAAGCGCTTCGAGATCGATGAGAAGGGCAACGGTGTCGCTGAATACCGCATCGATATTGGCGGATGGCGCTTCAGCTTTCCCGTCTATTCCTTTGAGCCCTCACCCCACGGCCGCACCGGCCGCATCATTGGCCGGGCCTGGGACATGATGGGCGCGCTGGTCGAAGGCGATATGAGCCGGGCCGATTTCGAGACGACGGGCGCTGAACTTCCCAAGCTCTATGAGGGACGCGCCACAGCCGGCACGCTCATTTGGTGCCGTTCCAACCGCAGCGGTCGCTTCTTCGAGAGTGCACGCCAGGCGCTTGCGTCAGGAAGGCAGCCGGACGTCGCTGAGCTGGCGCAGACCTGCTACCTCATGCGCAACACAGGTCTCGACGGCAACGGCACGTTTGGAACCAAGACATTCCTTGCCTTTGAAAAAGATCACCCCCTGCGCTGGTCGCTCGCCGCGCAAATGCTGTGCGCCTACATGATGCGCGTCTTTGCCCAGGACCTGCTGCAGCATCTTGTCCGCCTCGGCTCGCCGCAGGCACCCGACATGGCCAAGGATCTTCGCCGTTTCCTCGGCGTCGGCAACGGCTCGGCTCTCGGCCTGATGCTCTTCGTCAACAACCACCCGCGGCTGATCGAACGCTGGCTCTTTATTCGCGAAGAGGCCATTGCGCGAGCCAAGGCGGTTCTTCCCGACGCAGAAGGTTCTGAGATTGCCAAGCTGCTTGCCCTCGTCGACAAGGCGATCACTTTCCGCAGCCAGGACCGCGCGGCCTACGAGAACTTCACGCGCTCCGATGTGCTTGCTGAAGAGCTGCAAACCATCCGGCGCGCTGTCGCCGACCTTCTGCAACGCTGGCAGGCGGGCAACCGCTTCGAGGCAGAGCCCTTCGCAGAGCTTGCGGCCTCGCTTGAGGGCCGCGTGCACGCGGAGGCGATGGAAACCCTTCATTCGCTGCTGATCGAACTCGTGCCCGATGAAGCCGACGCCCTGGTCGGGGGCCTGGTCATCGATGAGGAATTGACGGGGCGCCCGGAGATGCCGGTCCACCGGCTGCGCGACCTGGTTCGCAATGACTATGCATGGGCGTTCAATCTTAATCTCGAGGTGCCCGCCGGCGAGCGCTACGTCTGGTACAAGTCAGTGACCGCGGAAGAACCGCGTCGCGGCCTTGCAACGGAGGTCGGTCACGATGTCGTCAATCTCGGCCTCGACCTGCCACGTCTCGTGGTGGCGCTGGACCGCGACCTTTCTGCGGTTGACCCCAACCTCAGCACGGCGCGCTTCCTGTTCGCCCATCCGCAGCACCGCGCCATCGTCACCCGCGTCCAGGCGCTTGCCGGCACCAGCCTGCATTCGCCGCACGCCGACATCATGAGCGGCTCGTTTACGCCAGCCCATATCACCCGCCTTCTCAATGTCGGCATTCACGGCATCGACAAGACACGCGACTTCCTCGACCGCAACCTGCGCGGCGTCCTGTTTCATGGCGCGCCTCTTCCCGAAGACATTGCTTCTGGAAACGCCGACGCGCTGTGGTTTTATCCTGCGGAGCCAAGCCTGTGAGCACCTGCCAGTCCAACCTTTCGAACTCGATGACTGTGAGCCTGCGCGAGATGCGCATGGTGTTCGAGCGTCTCCTCCAGGTCACGCGCATCGAAAGCGGCCTCGTCCCGGCCCTTAGGGATTGTGCCGTCTACTCTGCGGCCCTCGGTCTTGGCGGCTTTTCGCGTCTGACCGCAACGCTCGAGACGATCAGCAAGGCCACCCCAAAGGCCCTGTCACTCGACGGATCGGGCGACCCCGTCATCGACTGTGGCGGCCAGCATGCCTGGCTCGCCGCCGATGCCGCGCTCGAGCTCGCGGTCGAAAACATGAAGACAGGCGGCAGCGGCGTTGTCACCGTGCGTAACGCCAAAGACATCGGCGAACTCAAAGTCATCGAGGCACTGGCGCAGCGCTTCAGCCTGAAGGCAACAGTCGCCGTCGACGTCGACCGCGCGGCTATCGCAATCACACAAGCGCCTGATCCCGATGAAATCGCCCTTCTCGACAAGATCCGCCGCAATGGCGTTGCCGTCGACGCCGCGACTTGGTGGGAACTCTACCATCGCTCGGCGGAAGCCCTTGCGCCCGACAGCTATCTTTCGCGTCGCCATGCCGGCCCGATCATCGTCGAGGCCGACGGCAAGGTCATCGGCCGCCAGGACGAAGACGAGACCGATTTTTCCCTGCTTCTGGCCGACGCGCCCAAGAGCGCTGCTTCCGGCAAACACTGAATGGAATAACCATGATCATCGATGCTCTGCAATGCGGCCACTTTGACCGCTCGTCCTTCCAGGCCCTGCAACGCGGCGGCTACAGCGCCGTCACCCCGACGCTCGGCTTCTGGGAGGGGACAATGGAATCGCTCGATTCCCTTGCCCGCTGGCGCGACATGGAGCGTGAGAACGCCGACATCGTCCTGATCGCCCGCACCGCCGCCGATATCGAGCGCGCCGAGCAGGAAGGAAAGCTCGCTGTTGTGCTCGGCTATCAGAACTCCAATCTCTTCGAAGACCGCATCGCCTATGTGGAGTTCTTTGCCGAACTTGGTGTGCGCGTTGTCCAGCTCACCTACAACAACCAGAACGAACTCGGTGGGTCCTGCTACGAGGAAAATGACGGCGGCCTGGCCCGGTTCGGCCGGGTCGTCGTGCGCGAAATGAACCGGGTCGGCATGCTGGTCGATCTGTCGCATGTCGGCGACAAGACGACGCTGGACGCGATCGAATGGTCGCAAAAGCCCGTGGCCATCACTCATGCCAACGCCGCTTCGCTCTTTGCGCACAAGCGCAACAAGTCCGACCGCGTGATCAAGGCGCTTGCCGCACGCGGTGGTGTTATCGGCTGCGTTGCCTACCGCAACATCACGCCCGACAGCGCCTGCGCCACGGTCGACGGCTGGTGCGAGATGGTGGCCCGCACGGTCGATATCGCCGGCATCGACCATGTTGGTATCGGCACCGACATTTCCCACAACCACACCCAGCGTGACTACGACTGGATGCGAAAGGGCCGCTGGACACGATCCGTTCAGTACGGCGCGGGTTCGGCGGCAACGCCTGGTGCGGTGCCGAAGCCGGAATGGCTACTCAAACCGGAAAACCTTCAGGACGTGGCGCCGGCGCTTCTTCGGGTCGGTTTCAATCAGGAAGAGGCGAACAAGATCCTCAGAGGCAACTGGCTGCGTCTTTACGGTGAGGTCTTCCGCGCCGACTGACCGATTAGGGAAACGAAATTCCAACGAAAGAAGGGCCGCCGCCAGGCTCGCGAGCGGCCACGGGGAACAGCAATCAACGACCGTTCGACCAAGGAGAACAACGAATGGACACGTTCAAGAAAGCGTCGGTAATACCGATGTCGCGACGCGCAGTGCTCGGTGCTGGCCTTTTTGGGGCCGCCATGCTTGCCTCACCCCTCGTGCGCCGCGCAAGTGCTGCGGACAATGTACTTTATGTCAACACCTGGGGTGGCGACTGGGAAGTTTCCGTCAAGAAGTTCCTCTTCGATCCGTTCACGGCCGACACCGGCATCGAGATCCGCACGGTCTCGCCGATCTCGTTCGCCAAGCTTGCTGCGCAAAAGACGACCGGCGTCTTCGAATTCGACGTCACGACACTGGGCGTGGCCGACGTCGCCCGTGCGAATGCAGCCGGCCTCTTGCAAACGCTCGGAGACCATGTCGATGCGTCCAAACTTTGGCAGGGCGCCATCTATGAGAACGGCCTCTCGACCCACGGCTTTGCCACGCAGCTCGCGTTCAACAAGACGAAGTACCCGGATGGTTTGAAGAACTGGGCCGACTTCTTCAACGTCGAGAAATTCCCGGGCAACCGCAGCCTGCAGCGCCACGCCGCCCGCGTTCTCGCAATCGCGTTGCTCGCCGACGGCGTTTCCCCGGATCAACTGTTCCCTTATGATCTCGACCGCGCTTTCGCATCGCTCGACAAGGTCAAGGACAACGTGCGTGTCTGGTGGACGGCAGGCCCGCAGGCCCGCCAGATCCTGACCGACGGCGAGGTCGACATGGCCGGCCTTTGGGACAGCGATGCCGCCGGCGCGAAGAAGGCTTCGAAAGAGCCGATCGAGATCGTCTGGGACCAGGCGATCGTCGACCAGGCGTGCTGGATCGTCGCCAAGGATAGCCCGCGTGCCGAAAAGGGCTTCAAGCTGATCAGCCATATCGGCCAGAATGCCGAAGGCCTCGCGAAGTTCTGCATCGCCGACCAAAATGGCCCGATGAACCCGAAATCGTTCGATTTCATCCCAGCTGAGGTGGCCAAGACCATGCCGACTTATCCCGATCACCTCGCCCGCGCCGTCATGCTTGATGGCGCCAAGCTGACGGCACAGATCGACGAGTTGAGCAGCCGGTTCGAGAGCTGGGTCGGTCTTTGATGCAACCCTCCCGGTTCCGCGAGAAACGGAACCGGGTTGGTCTAAGAAACAGGTGCATTGCCTAGGGACGGCCCGCCGCCGCCGGCATGTGGATCGGGGTTTCCCGATCAGGTACTGAGGGAGCATTGACATGAAACAGAGATCGTTTTCGCCCATTGCGGAGGGGCCGATACCGCTGATGGCCCCGGCAGCGGTCTTCCTTGCGGTATTCTTCCTGGTGCCGCTTGCCTATGTGGGCTGGATGAGCATCTCGCAGCCGGTGGTCGGCCTGCAGAACTTCGCACGGCTTCTGCATTCGAGCCTGTTTGCGTCCGTGCTCTATCAGACGTTCAGGACCGCCTTCCTGGTCACCGCTCTTGCGCTCCTCTTCGCCTATCCGCTCGCCTATGCTGCGGCCAACGGATCCAAACGCTTCGCCACCTTTCTCCTGACCGTAGTCGCCCTTTCTTTCTGGACGAGCTATCTCGTGCGCACCTATGCCTGGATGGTCATTCTCGGCAATCAGGGGCCGGTCACGGCACTCCTTACCTGGCTCGGCTTCGATCCTGCGCCGAAGCTACTCTTCACCACGTTCAGCGCAACGCTTGCCATGACCCATGCGCTCATTCCTTTCATGACCATGTCGCTGTTCTCGGTCATGAAGCGCATCGATCCTCTCTATGTTCGCGCTGCGGAAAGCCTCGGCGCGAGCCCGCTTCGTGCCTTCCTCGCAGTCTATCTGCCGCTTTCGGCACCGGGCATCGTCAACGGTTGCACGCTCGTCTTCATCTCCTGCCTCGGCTTCTATGTGATGCCCGTGCTGCTCGGCAGCCCGCGCGACCAGATGATCGCAGGTATCATCGGCGACCAGATCGAACAGACACTCGACTTCGGGCTTGGCTCGGCAATCTCGATCGTGTTGCTCGGTCTGACGCTCGCAGTTTACGCGCTCTACAACCGCTTCTTCGGACTTGACCGGCTATGGGCAGGAGGTGGCCGATGAACCCGTTCGTTCGCGCGCTTGCGCTCCTCATCGCTTTTTTTGTCGCTGCACCGATGTTCATCGTCATCCCAATGTCGTTCAGCTCGGCTGCGTCGCTAACCTTCCCGCCGCCCGGCTACACGCTTGCCAACTACATCAACTTCTTCTCGGACCCCAACTGGACTGAGCCACTCATCAACAGCGTCATCATCGGTCTTGGAACGGTACTGGTGACGCTCTGCCTTGCCATCCCCGCGTCCTTCGCACTGGTGCGGCATATCTTCCTCGGCCGTGAATTGTTCAATCTCCTGATCATGCTGCCAATGATCGTGCCGACCATCGTCATGGCGCTCGGCTACTACATGTACTTCGGTCAACTTCGCCTCGTGCAGAGCTACCTTGGCGTCATCCTTGCCCATAGCTGCATCGCCATGCCGATGGCGACCCTGATCCTGACGGCGGCACTCAAAGGGTTCGACCGGTCCGTCGAGCGGGCTGCCATGAACCTCGGCGCGTCGCCCTTCACGACATTCCGGTTGGTGACCTTCCCAATCCTGCGTCCCGCCTTCACCGTCGCCGGTCTCTTTGCCTTTATCGCTTCCTTCGACGAAGCGGTGATCGCGCTCTTCATCTCCGGCCGCGACAGGGCGACCTTGCCGCGCCAGATGTTCAACGCCGTCCGCCAGGAGGCAGACCCGACCATCTCGGCGGCATCCTCTTTCCTGTTTCTGCTCGTTCTGGCTGGCGTCTGCGTCTGGCTTGCGCCGCAATTTGTGCGCCGCCGGTCCGGGACAACACGTCAGCCGCTCGAAAACGGCGCCACCAACACCGCTGCGGCGGCATCCTGATCAAGGAGCACAGCCATGAACGCCCGTTCTCTCACACTCCGCAACGTCAACAAGAGCTACGACGGCAAGCATATGGCGGCCGACAACGTGTCGCTCGACATCAAGGCTGGCGAGTTCGTCTCCTTCCTTGGCCCCTCCGGCTCCGGCAAGACCACGACGCTGATGATGATTGCCGGCTTCCAGCATCCGACGAGCGGAGAAATCCGCCTCGGCGAACGCGCCATCGACAAGCTGCCGCCGCACAAGCGCAATATCGGCATGGTCTTCCAGAACTACGCCCTCTTCCCGCACATGACGATCGCCGACAACGTCGCCTTTCCCCTGCGCATGCGCGGCGTGGAAAAGGCCGAGAAAGAACGGCGGTCGCGGGAGGCACTGGCGAAGGTCGGCCTCCAGGGCTTCGAGAAGCGCATTCCCTCGGAACTATCCGGCGGACAGCAACAGCGTGTGGCCCTTGCCCGCGCACTCGTCTTTGAGCCCGATATCATTCTGCTCGACGAACCGCTCGGCGCGCTCGACAAGGCGCTTCGCGAGCACATGCAGGTGGAGTTGAAGCGCATCCACCGCGACCTCGGCGTCACCATGGTCTACGTCACCCACGACCAGTCGGAAGCCATGACAATGTCGGACCGGATCGCCGTCTTCAACGAGGGGCGCATCGAACAGGTCGGCACCCCAAACGAGATCTACTTCGCGCCGAAGACCCGCTTCGTCGCCTCCTTCATCGGCGACAGCAACATCCTCGCCGCTTCCTCGCTTGGCGATGGCCGCTACGAGACGCCAGTCGGCGTCGTCGACACCAAAGCCGCAGGCAGTGACCGCAACAGCAAAGCCGAATTGCTGTTGCGCCCGGAGATGATCCGCCTCGCCGACGGGGCGGATCCAAGCCGTCAGGCGATGAAGATCGACAGCACTATCAACTATGGTGACAACCTGCTGGTCATCGGCAAACTCGGCGCGCAAGCGATCCGCATGCGCGTGCCCGGCGTCGATGCACGAAGGCTTGACGGTGCTTCCGAGTGCCACGTCACCTGGCGCAGCGAAGATGTGCACGTCATCGCCTGACAATCGCAAAGCGCAATCAAGCATAGCCTGGAGCCTGCCATGAACGACCGTCCCAACTCCCTTCACGCCCTGGATCGGCAAAGCCTTATCCATCCCTACACCAACCTTGCGGTTCACCAGGAGGTGGGGCCGCATGTCATTACCGGTGGCGAAGGGATCTACGTCGTCGATGATCAGGGAAAGCGTTACATCGAAGGTCTTGCCGGCCTCTTCTGCGCCGGGCTCGGCTTCAGTGAACCGCGATTGGTGGAAGCGGCGACGCGCCAGTTAAAGACAATGCCCTTCTATCATTCCTTCGCCCACAAATCGACGGAACCGGGTATCCGCCTTGCAGAGAAGCTGCTCGAAATGGCGCCGGTACCCATGTCGAAGGTCTTCTTTGCCGGTTCCGGTTCCGAAGCGAACGACACGGCGATCAAGCTGGTCTGGTACTACAACAACGCGGTCGGACGGCCTGAGAAGAAGAAGATCATTTCGCGCCGCAAGGCTTACCATGGCGTAACGGTGGCAACTGCAAGCCTCACGGGTCTTCCGTTCAACCACCGTGATTTCGATCTGCCGATCGCCAACATCTTCCACACCGATTGCCCGCATTACTGGCGGTTTGCAGAACCTGGTGAGAGCGAGGAAGATTTTGCAACCCGGCTTGTCTCCAATCTCGAGGCTATGATCCTCGAAGAGGGTCCGGAAACGGTGGCCGCCTTCTTCGCTGAACCGGTCATGGTATCCGGTGGAGTGATCACGCCGCCAAAGACCTATTTCGAGAAGCTCCAGACGGTTCTGAAAAAGTACGACATCCTTTTGGTGGCCGACGAAGTTATCTGTGGTTTCGGGCGCACCGGAAACATGTTCGGGTCAGAAACCTACGGGATGAAGCCCGACATGATCAGTTGCGCCAAGCAGCTTTCGGCCGCCTACATGCCGATCTCGGCGCTGATGATCAACGAGAAGATCTCTGACGTCCTCGTCGACCAGAGCCGCAAGATCGGCACATTTTCGCATGGTTATACTTATGGCGGTCATCCGGTCGCGGCGGCTGTCGCGCTGGAGGCCCTGACGATCTATCAGGAAACCGACATCGTCTCTCATGTCCGCGCCGTCAGTGTGCGCTTCCAAGAAGGCATCGCCAAGCTCGGAGACCATCCGCTGATCGGTGAAGCCCGCGGTGTCGGCCTTGTCGCTGGCCTCGAGTTCGTCAAGGACAAGGTGACGAAGGAGAACTTTCCACCGGCCTGGCAGGTCGCCAACCATGCCGGCAAGTTCGCAACCGAACGGGGCGTCCTTACTCGTGGTCTTGGCGACATGGTGAGCCTGTGCCCGGCCATGATCATCAACGAGAAGCAGATCGACGATCTCATGGCCCGCATGCAGCTTGCTCTCGACGACACGCTTTCGTGGGCGCGCAGCCAAGGCTACATCGCGTGATGCCGGAGATCGACATGTCCACCCGTCCGCCACATTCCTATGAACGGCTCGGCATGCTGATCGGCGGCCGCTGGATTTACGAGACCGAGGGGCAGGACGCGGTCATCGACCCGGCAAGCGGAGCGGTCATCGGCTATTTGCCCTGCGCCACCGACGCCGACCTAGCGGCGGCCGTCGCCTCCGCGCAGCGGGCGTTCGGAAGCTGGAAGGATCGCTCACCGCTCGACCGCGGGCAGATCCTGCGGCGCTTCGCCGATCTTGCTCGCACGCACGCCGAGGAGGTCGGCCGCAACATGGTGCTTGACCAGGGCAAACCGCTGACGGAAGCAATCGGTGAGATCCGATTTGCCGCCGACCATGCCGATTGGCATGCGGAGGAAGCGCGGCGCATCTATGGTCGCCTTATCCCTTCGCGAGATCCACGTGTACAGCAGGCGGTCACGCGCGAACCCGTCGGCGTCTGCATCGCATTTACCCCCTGGAATTTCCCGTTTAGCCAGGCACTGCGCAAGGTCGTGGCAGCCTTGGCAAGCGGCTGCACGATAATCCTCAGAGGGCCGGCGGAATCGCCCTCCTCCACGGTCGCGATCGGCCGGCTTATGCAGGAGGCGGGTCTGCCGGACGGTTGCCTCAATATCGTCTGGGGATCGTCTTCGCATATTTCCGAAACGCTGCTTTCGGCGCCCGAGGTGAAGAAGATCTCGTTTACGGGGTCCGTCGAAGTCGGCAAGCTGCTTGCTTCGCTCGCAGGCCGCCATATGAAGCGCTCCACGATGGAGCTTGGCGGCCACGCTCCGGTTATCGTCTTCGACGATGCCGACGTTGAAGCATCTGCCGACGCGCTTGCCGCGCAAAAGGTCCGCAATGCCGGACAGGTCTGCGTTTCGCCGACCCGCTTCTACGTTCAAACAGGAGCATATGACCGTTTCCTAGCGCGCTTCGCCGACAAGGTGGCCGCCACGAAGGTTGGCTATGGCTTTGCCGAAGGAGTGCAGATGGGTCCGCTCTGCCACGCCCGCCGGGTCACGGCTATGGAAGGCTTCGTACAGGATGCCCGCGAACGGGGAGCGGAGATCGTGACCGGCGGCAGTCGCATCGGCGACGCCGGCTTTTTCTATGCGCCGACGGTGGTTGCCGGTGGTTCCGACGCGTTGCGGCTGATGAACGAGGAGCCCTTTGGACCCATTGCGGTCGTCGCGCCTTTTTCTGGTTTTGACGACGTGATGCGGCGCGCCAACAGCCTTCCTTTCGGCCTTGCGTCTTACGTGTTCACCGCCTCCAGCAGTCGAGCCCAGCACGCCGCAAAAGCGCTTGCCGCCGGGATGGTCAGCATCAATCACTTCGGCCTGGCGCTACCCGAAACGCCTTTCGGTGGCATCAACGACAGCGGCTATGGTAGCGAAGGTGGGACTGAAACCTTTGACGGCTATCTCAACACGAAATTCGTGACCCGCTTCGACGCGCGGCCCGAATGAGCAGCCTTACTTTCTTGGAGAACAAAATGTTTGAAGCCATCGATACCGGATCAGACCCCTCAGACGCGCCAGTCAGCGAGGTCGTGCGCGCCGGCAATCTCGTCTGGTCGGTCCATATTTCCGAAGACCCGGTGAATGGCGACCTCGTCACAGGTGACATCGAAACCCAGACGCGCCGAACGCTTGGAAATCTCGACATCGCGATCCGTGCTGCGGGCGGCACGCTGGCCGATGTCGTGCAGGTTCAGGTTTTCCTCACTGAAAGATCGGACGCACCAGGAATGAACAAGGTCTACGCCGAGTTCTTCAAGGAGCCCTATCCGGTGCGTGCGACCGTGGTGGTAAAGGAGCTTTTGGCCGAAGGCCTTCGCATCGAAATCCTTGCCCACGCCGTTCTCGGCAACAGAGCTTAAAGTGGCCGATCATGTTTGAGAAAGTCGAAACCGGTATCGCTTCGTCAAAGGCGCCTTTGAGCGCTACGGTCAAGGCAGGCCGCATCGTGCGATCCGCGCATATTGCAAAGAATCCGACGACGGGCGAACCCATTACCGGTGACATCGAGACACAGGCACGCCAGGTGTTCCTGAACCTCCGACAGGCGCTCGAAGCGGCCGGCGGAACACTTGCCGATGTTGTGCAGATCCACGCCTATCTCACGGATAAGGCGGATGCAGGCGGCATGAATAGGATTTACCGGGAGTTCTTTACTGCACCTTATCCGGTTCGTGCCACCGTCGTAGTCGATCTTCTCTCCAACGGAATACGCCTTGAGGTACTCGCAACGGCTGTCCTTTCCTCCTCGGCGTGACGATGGTGTCTCGCCTGTTTGGCGCTGTCTGTCCAAAAGAGATAGAAGACGGCAACCGGCGGCACCGGCCTCTACCGAGAAAGGGACCTGGTCCCTAACCAAGTCTTTTTAACAATGACAGACATGCCACGAACGTATGTGGAAACGCCGCCTTCCGTTCCTTCTTCATCCGTTGATTGGCTTCCACCACAGAGCGCTCATGCGTGATGTGCCGGTGGCGACCGAGAAGGAGATTGGAGACGAGGCGGCTCGGATGACCGATTCGTCCAAGTCATTCGACACGCCAGAATTCATGAAGGGCAAGTTCAGGGTCCGCGCCGGGGCGGCGCAAGGCGGCACCTACGGCAACTCAGTGCGAGAGGCGCTAGACGTGATCTATGCCCTCGACGCCCAGAAGCCGGCTCAAACCTTTGACGGTGCGGTTGCGCCGCAGAACAGGTGGGCCGAGGTTTTTGAGCAGGGGTCTTGCGGCGGCCGCTCCGAACCAAACGGTTCCCCACGAACACGAGGGGAGCATTGCGCTCCCCTCCCCGATGTCGTCACATCAGGCCTGACTAGGCCGATTGATGCTCAGGAAGTGTCGAACCACTGGCTTCTCCGGGCCTTTGTGATAGGTCAGAACCTTGCCCTGCAAGTCTGCGTCGGCGTTGGAAACCCGCTGATGCTGGCGAAGGTGTTCCGCCCAGGATTCCACCATGAACCACTCAACCATCTTTTCCGGGTCGGCGGAGTCTTCGGTCACGCCCCAGCCATAGGCACCATCGCGGCGACGTTCCTGGGAGAGCGTGTCGAGCGCATGGAGGAAGGCGCGGCGGTGATGTTTTTCGACCTGGTACTCGATCAGGATCAGGACGGGACCACGGTCATGAGCGACAGGTTCGGCAACAAGCGGTTCCGGCCAATGGTTCGAAGGCACCAAATCCACATCGCCGGCTGACAGCTTCAGTCGGTGCATGATGAAGCCGGCGGCAAGCAGTCCGGCAGCGCCGATCAGCAGCGTCCCCTGGATACCCGCTGCTTCGCCAACTGCACCCCAGCCAAGGCTGCCGGCGGTCATCGCCCCGTTGAAAACGGTGAGGTAGACCGCAAGACCGCGACCACGCACCCAGTTGGGGAGAACGGCCTGTGCTGCGCCATTGAGGGTTGTCAGCGCGGTGATCCATGCGCCACCGAGGAACAGAAGGGCGATGATGGCAACCCACTTCGGGAGGGAAAGCGAAAGTACGGCCATGACGATCGCGGTGACAACGGCCGCCCCGAGCAACAGTCCATCGGCGCTCAGCCGGTCACGCAACTTCGGCATGACCAATGCTCCTGCGATCGCACCGGCACCGACAGCGCCGAGCAGAATGCCGTAGAAGCTTGCGTCCCCACCCAGGAGTTGGCGGGCGACCAGCGGCAAAAGTGCCCAGACCGCGCTCGCAAAGGCAAAAAAGATCGCGGCACGCAGCAGGACGACATGCAGTGGACGACTGGCGCGGGTGTAGCGGAGACCGGCACGGAATGCGCCAAAGAAGTTTTCAGACAACGCATCGTTGGCGCTTTTTGCCCGTGGCCACCAGAGAAGCGCGGCGATGACGATGATGTAGCTGGCCACGTCGGCACCATAAGTGACGCCTGCGCCAAACGCGGCAAGCAAAAGTCCGCCTGCCGCGGGGCCGATCGATCGTGCGATATTGATCCCGAGTGAGTTCAGCGCCACGGCGCTTTTGACGTCTTCTCGCTTGACCAGTTCTGGAACGATCGCCTGCCAGGTCGGCCCCATCAGTGCCGCACCGATGCCGCCGAGGAAGGTCAGACCGATCAGTGCGCTGACGGAGAGCATTCCGGTCTGCGCCAGAACCATCAAACTGATACTGACGGACGCAAGCAAGATCTGAACAGCAATCAGGAACTTGCGCCGGTCGAGGATGTCGGTGAGCACACCGGCCGGGATGGCGAGCAGGAAAATAGGCAAGGTTCCCGCCGCCTGCACCATCGCGACTGCGGCAGGTGAAGCAGACAGGTCAGTCATGAGCCAGGAGCTGGCAACGTCACGCATGAAACTGCCGGTATTGCCCAGGACTGTGGCCGCCCAAAGGACCGCGAATACCGGTTGAGCCAAGGGAGCAAAGGTTCCGCCGACAGATTTTTTGTCGCTCATTTGCAATCTCCTTTTGTCAGATCGATTGCGGCGACAATGACGAATGCACCGGCGAGGCCGAGATGCTCGAAGAAGGCATTGCCGGCCATCAGGCGATCCATGCCAGGTGTCATTTCCCAGAAGCGAAGGGCAATGAAGGTTGCAAGAAGTGTGAAGCCCGCGAGTGACAGCGCGCCAGCCCAACGCAGGACGCCTGATACCACCATGGCCGAAGCCGTAAGCTCAAAGCCGATGACAGCGACCGCGAAGAACGCCGGCGGATGAAGACCGAAATGCGCCATCTCGGCGATCGCGCCATCAAAGTCGAAGATCTTGGCAAGCGGCCCCTGAATGTAGGCGGCGCAAAGGGCAAGCAGCGCCGCGGTCCGCATTGCGGGAGCCGCGATGACTTCGGCAAAATGCCCACGGATTGAAGAGGTCGGGTGATGGATCATTTTTGCTCCTGCGATCGTCGCTGTCTCTGAAACCGGCTATGTGGTTCGTCTGATAGAGCGATATTGACCGGGAAGTTCCCTACCAACAATTGCATCAATATTTGCTATTTAATTGCATTTTTCGCAACAATAGAAGCGCATTGCATGTGCTCCAGCCAAACACCAAAACGGGCAGCGACCGAGCTGCCCGTTTTGGTGTTCATGCATGATTTGCGTGCCTTCACACCGCCCAGCAGGAGCATCCAAGCGCGCCGAAGAAACCCTTAAGGTCGGCGATCGGCAGTTTCGACGTCCAGGCGCCGGCATGATCGTGGCCATGGACGCCGCAATCGCTGGCGCAGCCGCAC
>NZ_JACVBC010000018.1:0-139874 GCF_014852205.1 Ensifer sp. ENS06
GAACTGCCTCAATGTTACGCTGCAGAACGGCGAGATCTGGTTCGAGGATCGGCCGATCGGGCTGCGCGCCCCGTCCGAGCCCGACGGCCCCGCGAAACTGCACTTCCGCCCGCACGACATCGAGCTGATCGACGGCTGCGGCGGTTGCCTTGCCGGCCTCGTTGCCGCCAGCCGCCGCGTTGCCGGCACCCGTCATCTCGAACTCGACCTTGGCCGCAACCATCCGCATGTCGAGATCGAACTCTCGCCCGAGCGCGCCGCTGCCGGCGACCACAGCCGCATCGCCTTCCGACCGACAAAGTGGAAGATCTTCAGGGAGGAGCAGGCGAATGCGGCCCCAACGCCGGAGCCGCCGGCCGAAGTGGAGACCGCCGAACCGTTTGAACTGGCACGCACCGGCAGCTGACCGGTCGCGCTCCTAGCCCAGTTTCGCCCGTCTCGTCATGCCTAGCGTGCAAGCGCGCCGACAACGACGGGCTGAGAGTCGCCGTGCGGATATCGGTTTGCTTCGCGATGCGCTAAGCAGGGACGCCCGCTGCCGACAATGGCTGCGGAACCAGGAGAAGCGCATGACGATCGTCGACGACCTGAAACAAGCCCTCGGCGACATCGTGCTCACCGGCACGCAAATCGGCGAACGCCACCGGAGCGACGCCAGCCTGACCGGCCGGGAGCTGCCCAGAGCCGTGATCCGCCCGACAAGCAGTGGCGAGATCGCCACGGCCCTCCGGCTCTGCAACGAGAACGGCCAAACGGTCGTCGTCCAGGGCGGCCTCACCGGACTTGCCGGCGGCGCCAATGCCGGCAACGACGCGGTGGTGATCTCGCTCGAGCGTTACACCGGCATCGAAGAAATCGACCCACAGGCAGGCACCATGACCGTGCGGGCCGGAACGCCGCTCGAAGTGGCGCAACGCGCCGCCGAAGACGCCGGTTTCCTGCTGCCAATCGATCTCGGCGCCCGCGGTTCCTGCCAGATCGGCGGCAACCTCGCCACCAATGCCGGCGGCATCCGGGTGCTTCGCTACGGCGTGACGCGCGACAACGTGCTCGGTCTCGAAGCGGTGCTCGCCGACGGCACGATCATCTCGTCGCTCAACAAGATGATCAAGAACAACACCGGCTACGACCTCCGGCAATTCTTCATCGGCTCCGAAGGAACGCTCGGCGTGATCACCCGCGCGGTCCTGCGCCTGCGGCCCTTGCCCGCCGGCCGGCTGACGGCGCTCTGCGCTCTCGAAAGCTACGACGACGTGGTCGCCTTCCTCACGCGCTGCCAACGCCGCCTGCCCGGCCTCTCGGCCTTCGAGGCGATGTGGGAAAACTACTTCCGCTTCAACGCCGAGGCGGAGAAGCTGAAGTTCTTTGACGAAATCCCGCCCTTCGCGGTGATCGTCGAGCAGGATCTGCTCGGTGATGCCAGCGAGCGTGACGGCTTCGAGGCCTTTCTCGGTGAGGCGCTTGAAAATGGGATCATTGCCGATGCGCTGATCGCCCAGTCGGAGAAAGAAAGCCGTTCGTTCTGGAGCGTGCGCGAAGGCCACGCGATGGACAGCCAGCTGCCGGCGCTCGTCAACCTCGACGTCAGCCTGCCGATCGGCGATATCGGCCGCTTCGCCACGGAATGTGGAGCGGCTCTATTTCAACGGTTCCCGGCCGCCCATGTCTCCTTCTTCGGCCACGTCGCCGACAGCAACCTGCATATCGCCTTTTCGGAGCCTGACAGCGACGCGGACACGCCGCATATCGTCGACGGCATCGTCTACGAAATCGTGCGGCGCTACAAAGGCTCGATCTCGGCCGAACATGGCATCGGCACGCTGAAGCGGGATTTCCTCGACCATTCGCGCAGCCCGGCCGAACTCGAACTCATGCACCGGATCAAACGGGCGCTCGACCCGAACGGCATCCTCAATCCGGGCAAGGTGATCTGAGGCAGCCTCATCGCCACGCAAACGGCTCAAATTCAGAGCCAGGACGCCGGCGTTTTCGGCAGGCGCCCTTCGGGATCGATAACCTTCAGTTCGGAACCCTCGCCCGCGTTCCAGTGCCACAGCGCGACGCAGGTGCCGCCGGGCGACATGAAGGACGGATAGATCAGGCCATCGAAGCCTCGGTCGCTCAACGCCAGTTGCAGGCGGTGCGTCTCCGGCACCAGACCACGATCGAGCGCATCGCGCCATTCGCATCGGTGGATTTCTTCGGTGAGACCAAGGTCGGAAAGGATCTCCGGCGCCGTCAGATCGGCAAGACGGGCAAAGCGGAGTTCAAGCTGGGCGATCAGCGCCGGGTGTTGGACGAAACCCTGATTGTATTCGGCCCAGGCGGTCGAGAGCTCGCGGGCGGCATAGATCGTCGGCGTTCCCACGGGATTCCACCTCCCACCGTACCGCCCTGCCCCTTCGCCCGAGAGCGGCGCATGCGCCCAGCGCGGCACATAGGCGCGCCAGAGGCGCACCGGCGCACCAACCGCCATCAGGCGTAGACACCGGAACGCACGGCTTCGAGATAGGCGAGCACCTTGTCGGCCTTGCCCTCGCCGACGAGATCATAGGCGGTCTTGCCGGCCCAGCCGGGGATCGGCTGGTGCTTGAACCAGATGACGGCGCGGCTGTCGTCGCCCGCCATTTCGCCGGCCATGGCAAGGATACGGACGACGCTGCTCAACGCCGCATCGACCTTTCGGGCACTGGACTTCGCCGTCAGCGTGTTGCGCGCGACACCGATCAGCTTCGCGAGTTCGGCAAGCGTCACGCCAAGGCGATCGGCAACCAGCCGAGCGGACAGGAAAGACGAATGGCTCTCGCCGTAGTGGGCGGTGGAGATGTTGAGACCGACAGCAGCCATGACAGGATCCGCACTTGTTTTGATCATCGTGTTATCAAAGTAAGATCAAAACATGCCCAAATCAAGGACGCCTATCGCCGCCAGGCGGGCTCGCGCTTGTCGAAGAACGCGCCGACACCCTCACGCGCCTCATCGGATTCCCAGCAATCGGCAAGCTGTTCGATGGTCGCGGCAATGGTCTCTTCGGTGATTGGAGCCCCAAGCGAGCGAGCCAGTCGCTTGGCCCGGCCGGTGGCCTCCGGCGCGACCGCCAGATAGGGCTCGATCTCCGTTTCGATCGCCGCATCCAGCGCGTCGGCGGCGACAACGGTGGTGGCGAGCCCCAAGGCGCGCGCCTCCTCCGCACCAAACAGACGGGCGGACATGAACAGCGGCCGCGCCTTACCCTCGCCGATGCGGGCGACGACATAGGGGCTGATGGTCGCCGGGATCAGGCCGAGACGTGTTTCGGTCAGGCCGAACTTGGCGTCGGTCGAGGCAACCGCCGCGTCACAGATGCTCATGAGGCCAACGCCGCCGCCAAAGGCATTGCCATGCAGGCGGCCGATCATGGGCTTCGAGATCTCGTTCAGCCCCTTGAACATCATCGCCAATCGCGTCGCCTCAGCAATGCGAGTCGCCCTGTCTGCATCGAACTGCTCGCGCATCCAGCCGAGGTCGCCGCCGGCGCAGAAGCTGCGGCCCTCGCCCTCAAGGATAACGACGCGGACAGAACGGTCGGCCGAAAGCTGCTCTGCCGCCTCGGTCAGTTCGCCGATCATCCGCGCCGAAAGCGCGTTGTGCTTCTGCGGCAGTGCCAAGGTCAGCCGCGCGACACCGCGTGCATCGGTTTCGATCCGGATCGTTTCGAAGGTCATGATCCCGTCCTTAAGGTCCGCGCGAAAGCGGCGGCCTGTTCGAGCTTCGCTAGGTCGAGCCCCGTCGAAAAACCCTTGGCCATTACGAAGGCGTTGACGGCGAGCGTGTCGACATTGCCGGCAGCACCCGGCGCATAGGGGCAGCCACCGAGACCGCCGGCCGAAGCGTCGAAGACCCTGATGCCGCGGTCGAGCGAAGCGGCAATGTTGTCGAGCGCGCGGCCGGAGGTGTCGTGGAAATGCCCGGCGAGCCTGTTGGCCGGAATGCGCTCCAGCACCGCGGCCAGCATCGCGTCCACCGCCTCTGGCGTGCCGCGGCCGATCGTGTCGCCGAGACTGATCTCGTAGCAGCCGAGATCATCGAGCAGGCCGGCGACGCGGGCAGGGCTCGCTGCGGCGATCGCACCCTCATAAGGGCATTCGACAACGCAACTCACATAGCCGCGCAGCAGAATTCCTTTTTCCCGGCACAGTTCGGCAACCGGTAGGAACCGCTCGATGCTTTCGGCGATCGAACAATTGATGTTCTTTTGCGAGAAGGTTTCGGAAGCCGAGGCGAAGATCGCCACCTCGTCGGCGCCGGCTTCGAGCGCGGCTTCAAGACCGCGCATGTTGGGCGTCAGCACCGCGTAGCGCGTCCCGGGCCGCCTCCGGATGCCGGCCATCACTTCGGCGGCGTCGGCCATCTGCGGCACCCATTTCGGGCTGACGAAGCTCGTCACCTCGATCCGCTCGTAGCCGCAATCCGAGAGCATATCGACGAGACGTATCTTCTCAGTCGTTGGGACGAGCGCGCTTTCATTCTGCAGCCCGTCGCGCGGCGCCATCTCGACGATCGTCACATGCCCAGGCGCCGCTCCGCTCATTCCGCGCTCTCCGGCTGGAGCATCACCAGCACGGCGCCGGCTGTCACCTGCTCGCCTTCGCTGACCTGCACGCTCTCGACCACGCCGGCGCGCGAGGCCGACAAGGTGAGTTCCATCTTCATCGCTTCCATGACGGCAAGCGCCTGGCCCTTCTCGACGGCATCACCGGGGCGGACCCGGATGAGCTTGACGATGCCGGGCATCGGCGCCGAGACCGCGTCGTCGGCGACCTCGCTTGAGTGACCGGCACCAAGCGCGTCCGGCAAGCGAAGTCCGTAGGTCTCACCATTCAGGAACAGCGTGATCTGCTCGCCTTCGCGCAGGAAACGGAACTCCTGCTGCGCGCCGGCGATTTCCGCCCGGGCGCCATCGGCAGAGCGATTGAGGATAACGACCGGCAGCGCCGCCGTCCCGGTGTGGACCGCAAACTGATCCCGGCCACGAGCCGCCAGCGCCACGGTCGTCCGTCCGCCCAGGTGTTCGATCGCGATGTTGCGGTTTGCGTCACCCCAAATCTGCCAATGGCCGAGCGAAGACCAGGGATCGGCCGATCCGTCCGGCTGCAAGGCTCCGGTCGAAATGATGGCCGCAAGCGCGAGGGCCGCATCGTTCGGCACCGGCGACGCCGATAGCCGATCGATCGAACGATCGATCAGGCCGGTATCGGGGTGCCCGGCGCGAAAATCCGGTTCGGCCGCAAGGCGGGCCAGAAAATCGAGATTGGTAACCGTGCCGCCGATGCGGCAGGCCCTGAGCGCAATCTCAAGCCTGGCCAGCGCCGTCGACCGGTTGGACCCGTGCACGATCAGCTTTGCAATCAGCGGGTCATAGAACGGCGTGATCCTGTCTCCCTGCCGGACACCGGCATCGACACGGACGCCCTCCTCCGGAAAGCTCAAGGTCGTGAGTTGCCCGGTCGCCGGCAGGAAGCCGCGCGACGGGTCTTCCGCGTAGATGCGGGCCTCGAATGCCCAGCCGTCGATGGAGATCTCGCTCTGGCGTTTCGGCAGCGCTTCACCGGCTGCAGCCCGCAGCTGCCACTCGACGAGATCGATGCCGGTGATCGCCTCGGTGACCGGATGCTCGACCTGCAGCCGGGTGTTCATTTCCATGAAATAGAACTGATCCGGCCAGAGCCCGTCGGTCACGTCGGCGATGAACTCGACAGTGCCCGCGCCGACATAGCCGATCGCCTGCGCCGCGCGAACGGCGGCTTCGCCCATGGCGCGCCGCACTTCCGCGGTCATGCCCGGCGCCGGCGCTTCCTCGATCACCTTCTGGTGGCGTCGTTGCAGCGAGCAGTCGCGCTCGTAAAGATGCAGGATGTTGCCGTGCCGGTCACCGAAGACCTGCACCTCGATATGCCGCGGCTTCGTCAGATATTTCTCGATCAGGACCGCGCCGTCGCCGAAGGCCGCTTCCGCCTCGCGGCGCGCCGCCTCCAGCGCAGCCGGAAAGTCGGCGGCGCTGTCGACCCGCCGCATGCCCTTGCCGCCGCCGCCGGCGCGCGCCTTGATCAGCACGGGATAGCCGATGTTCACCGCTTCCCCGGCAAGGAAGTCCGGCCCCTGTGTCTCGCCGTGATAGCCCGGAACCACCGGCACGCCGGATTGCTCCATCAGCGCCTTGGCGGCATCCTTCAGCCCCATGGCGCGAATGGCCGACGCCGACGGTCCGACGAAGGTGATGCCGGCCGCCTCGACGGCTTCGGCAAAGTCGGCATTCTCCGACAGGAAGCCGTAGCCGGGATGAATGGCGTCTGCGCCGACGGAGTGCGCCGCCGCGATGATGCGTTCGGCCACAAGGTAGCTGTCGAGCGCCGGCGCCGGGCCGATGCGGATCGCCTCGTCGGCCAGCGCCACATGCAGCGCGCCGACATCGGCATCGGAATAGACGGCGACCGTGCGGATGCCGAGGCGCTTGGCTGTGCGGATCACCCGGCAGGCGATCTCACCGCGATTGGCAATCAGGAGTTTGGAAAACATCGGCATCTCCTGGCCCTATTGCGCTGCGATCACATCGATTTCGAGCAACCATCCGGCATCGAAGATGCCGGCGATCGCGACCGTCATGGCGGGTGCTAGCGCACCGAGATATTCGGCGCGGGCCGCGCGGTTGGCCATGGCGTGTTGCCGATCGGCAAGCAGCACCGTCACCTTGACGATATCGGCCTTGGTCATGCCCGCCGCGGTCAATTGCGCGTCGATGTTGGCCCAGACCTGGCGCGCCTGCGCCTCGAAACCCTCCGGCAGCGCGTCTTCAGGCGTCAGCGGCACCTGCCCGCTGACGAAGAGCAGACGCTCGAAGTTCTCCAGGCGAACGGCCTGCGAGTAGCCTCCACGCGGCTGCGGTGCGTTCGGGGCATTGATGTTTTCGCGTTTCATGGCGGTGTCCCTACATCCTGAAGAGGCCGAAGCGCGTGTCTTCGATCGGCGCATTGAGCGCCGCCGACAGCGACAGGCCGAGCACGTCGCGCGTCTTGCGCGGATCGACGACGCCGTCGTCCCAAAGTCTGGCCGAGGCATAGAGCGGATGGCTCTGGCGTTCGAAGAGATCAAGGATGGGCTGGCGGAAACGCGCCTCCTCCTCCTCGCTCCAGGGCGTTCCCGCCCGCTTCAGGGCCTCGCTGCGCACGGTCGTCAGGACGCCGGCCGCCTGCTCACCACCCATGACGGAGATGCGGCTGTTCGGCCAGGTCCACAGGAACCGCGGCGAAAACGCCCGACCGCACATGCCGTAGTTGCCAGCGCCGAAGGAACCGCCGACCAGCATCGTCACCTTCGGCACACGTGCCGTCGCCACCGCCGTCACCAGTTTGGCGCCGTGCTTGGCGATGCCTTCCGTCTCATATTTCCGCCCGACCATGAAGCCGGTGATGTTCTGCAGGAAGACGAGCGGGATCTTGCGCTGGGCGCAGAGCTCGACGAAATGCGCGCCCTTCAGGGCGGATTCCGAAAACAGCACGCCGTTGTTGGCGATGATGCCGACCGGGATGCCGTGCACATGGGCAAAGCCGCAGACGAGCGTGGTGCCGTAGCGCGCCTTGAATTCGTCGAAACGGGAACCGTCCACGGTGCGGGCGATGACCTCGCGGATGTCGTAGGGCGTGCGCAGATCCGAGGGCACGATGCCGGCGATCTCGTGCGGGTCGTAGAGCGGCGGCTCAGGCGTCACCAGCTCGACCGTCAACGGCTTCAGCCGATTGAGTGCCGAAACGGCCCGGCGGGCGAGCGCCAGTGCATGAGCGTCATCGCGCGCCAGATGGTCGGCCACGCCGGAGAGCCGCGTGTGCACATCGGCGCCGCCGAGATCCTCCGCCGAGACGACCTCGCCGGTCGCGGCGCGCACGAGCGGGGGGCCGGCGAGAAAGATCGTGCCCTGGCCTTCGACGATGATCGTCTCGTCGGACATGGCCGGCACATAGGCGCCACCCGCGGTGCAGGAACCCATCACCACGGCGATCTGCGGGATGCCGGCGGCCGACATATTGGCCTGGTTATAGAAGATCCGACCGAAGTGATCGCGGTCCGGAAAAACCTCGTCCTGGTTCGGCAGGTTGGCGCCGCCGGAATCGACCAGATAGATGCAGGGCAGATTGTTTTCCGCGGCGATCTCCTGCGCGCGCAGGTGCTTCTTGACCGTCAGCGGATAGTAGGTGCCGCCTTTGACCGTCGGGTCGTTGCAAACGATCATGCACTCACGGCCAGACACCCGGCCGATGCCGGTGATCAGCCCGGCCGCCGGCGCATCGCCGTTGTACATGCCGTGCGCCGCCGTCATGCCGACTTCGAGGAAGGGTGTTGCCGGATCGATGAGGTTGGCCACCCGGTCGCGCGGCAAGAGTTTGCCGCGGCTGACATGGCGTTCGCGCGCGGTATCACCGCCGCCGGCGGCCGCCACCTTCACCGCGTCTTCGACAGTCGCGATCGCCTCCGCCATGGCCGCCTGGTTTGCCTTGAACGTATCGGAGGACGGAGAAATGTGAGATTTCAGAACGGTCATCAAGTCCTCTTTCGATCGAGTTCGGCCGTTTCAGTTGCCGGCGGCTACCGCGTCTCGGTAAACAGCTCCCGCCCGATCAACATGCGGCGGATCTCGCTGGTGCCGGCGCCGATCTCGTAAAGCTTGGCGTCGCGCAGCAGGCGACCCGCCGGGTAGTCGTTGGTGTAGCCGTTGCCGCCGAGCGCCTGGATCGCCTCGAGCGCCAGCGCCGTCGCCTTCTCAGCCGCATAGAGGATGCAACCGGCCGCATCCTTGCGCGTGGTCTCGCCGCGATCGCAGGCCGCCGCCACGGCATAGACATAGGCGCGCGCCGCATTCGCCGTCACATACATGTCGGCGAGCTTACCCTGCATCAGCTGGAACTCGCCGATCGCCTGGCCGAACTGCTTGCGCTCATGCAGATAGGGGACGACCACATCGAGGCAAGCGGCCATGATGCCGAGCGGCCCGGCCGAAAGCACGACACGCTCATAGTCGAGCCCCGACATCAGCACGCGCACGCCACCGCCGATGGTGCCGAGCACGTTTTCTTCCGGCACTTCGCAGTCCTTGAAGATCAGCTCGCAGGTGTTGGAGCCGCGCATGCCGAGCTTGTCGAGCTTCTGGCCGGTCGAAAAGCCGGCATAGCCCTTCTCGACGAGGAAGGCGGTGATGCCGCGCGGGCCGGCGGTCGGATCGGTCTTGGCATAGACGACGAGCACGTCGGCGTCCGGACCGTTGGTGATCCACATCTTGTTGCCGTTGAGCACATAACGGTCGCCGCGCTTGTCGGCTCTGAGCGTCATCGAAACGACGTCGGAACCGGCGCCGGGCTCCGACATCGCCAGCGCACCGACATTCTCGCCGGAAATCAGCTTCGGCAGGTAACGCGCCTTCTGGTCGTCGTTGCCGTTGCGGTTGATCTGGTTGACGCAGAGATTGGAATGGGCGCCGTAGCTAAGGCCGATCGAGGCCGATGCGCGGCTGATCTCCTCCATCGCCACGCAATGGGCGAGATAGCCCATAGCGGCCCCGCCATGCTCCTCGCCGGCGGTAATCCCGAGCAAACCAAGCTCGCCCATCTCGCGCCAGAGCGGCATCGGAAATGCGTTGCTGCGATCGGTCTCGTCCGCCAAAGGCGCGATACGGTCCGTTGCGAAGCGCCGCACACTCTCGCGCAACGCGTCGATGTCCTCGCCAAGCGCGAAGCTCAATCCGCCCTGAAACATGTCTATCCTCCCATCGTGCCGGCCAGTGCGGTCTCCTCCCACAGCGGCCGGACGATAACGCTCCATCCTCTACGCGGATCGCAGCGAATGCAATGAGATCAACGCCGCGACATGGCCGGACGATAGCACCGCGTTTCGCTAATTTCCTTCCAAAGAGGGGCAAAGCCAAGCACGATATGCAAATCCGGAACCGCCTGCCGATTGCATCCTGTGCGCGAACGAGTTGGCGGGCCCTCGCGCCGAGTCCGGCGGCAGGCGTTCCACTCCTGGTACGGCAGCAGGTGTCTCCGTGACATCGCGGGATCGACGATCAGTTCTTGTTCGGCCAGATTTCCTGGCTGGCCTCGACGGCCGCAAGGCCCTGCATCGCGTCTCTATTGCCGGTGGCGGCAAGCGCCTCGAAGATGCGTCGCGCTTCCGCGTGGTACTTGAGGTTCATGTAGGCGTAGCCGCGCAGCACCATCAGGTCCTGGCGGCGGGTCGAGATCTGCCCGAGCTGATCGAGAAAAAGGATGGCCTCGCGGTAGCGATTGGCATTGAAGGCGGCAATGGCACGGTCGGCGAGGATCGCCGTCTGCAGCTCGTCGACCCGCCCCCGGCTCTGCGTCGACTTGGTCGCCGACACCGCGGCCTTGTTGGTGAGACCAGCGCGCAGGTAGGCCAGGCTCTGGCCATAGGCAGCGTCTTCGCGCATCTGCGACGCAGGCGCCTGCAAGGCCACCTCGAATGCTTCGGCGGCCTCCAGCGGCCGGTTGAGGTCCATCAGGCACCAGCCGCGCGCGAGCGCCGCCTGCGGCGCCATGCCGGCGGGATTGATGGTGGTTCGGCAGCCGGCCCCGCTGCGCACCGATTTCTGCACGACGCCGCCCGTGCGCGGCCTCTGAGCGGCAGGTTGCGCGACCACCTCTGTGACGACGGTGGTACGGGCCGTCGGCTGCGGTTGCGTCCGTTGCACCTCGGCCGTCGGAAGCGGCGCGCGGCTGACTTCGTCGAGCTTCTCCTTGACTTCGCCAAGCCGGGCGATGCGTTCGGAACGGCCCGACCACAAACGCTGGACTTCGACGACGCCATCCTTGTCGTTCAGCTGGTCACGGCTGAGCGCAAGGCCATAGGCCGACGGCTCGTCGTCCGACTTCCAGCGCAGCGCCGTTGCAAACCATTGTGCGGCGGTTGCCGGCTGGTTGAGGGCGCGCGCATACCAGCCGAACTGCTGGGCCGTGGCCGGTTCGCGGGCCTTGGTCGTTTCCTGAGCGATCCGCGCCAGCACGGCGGCATCGAGGGCGACCGGCGGATCGATTGCCAGCAGATTGGCAGTCGCCGCGAAATAGGTCGCAAGGGCATCGGGCGAGCTATCGCGCCACGGGTAGAGTACTGCCTCGGCCTCGAGCGGTGCCTTGCGCGCGATCAGCGTCAGCGCCAGCCCCTGCGCGGCGGAGGCGCTGTCTTCCTTGTCATGGGCACGGCGGAACCATTGCTCGGCGGCGCTCATGTTGTCGCGGCGCAGCTGATACCAGCCGAGCAGCAGAGCGTCGCTTGCCGTGCCACCGGTCTCGGCCAGTTTTTCGAGGCGCTGGACGTACTTGGGATCAACCGCAAGCGCTTTGTCTCCGTCACCTTCGGCAACGAAGCGCCGGGCGAGATCGTCACGGATGCTTTCGAACTCCGGCACGCCCTCCGGCGTGGTGCGCTCGAGCGCGAGCAGATCCTGCAGCGTCGCGTAGGACAGCACAGCGGCAGCCTTCTGCACGGTGGCGAGCCGTTCCGGCGCATTGTCGCAGCTCTTCAGCACATAGAGATAGGCATCGCGGGCCCGGTCCGGCCGCTTGGTCTCGGCAAAGGCCTGCGCCACATGCCAGAGCACATCCACTTCCGAGCAGGTCAGAAGGCTCGGCGTGCTCGCAGCAATCGAAATCACGGTTTCATACTGCTTGAGCTCGGAGGCGTTCACCAGCCGGGCGCGAGCCTCGGCGACGTTGAGGCGCTCGAGCAGGTCCGATGGCGGCTGCCAGGCGGCTTCCTTCGCCTGACGCTCGGCGATCGCCTTGCGCACTTCGGCGTAGCGGCCTTCAGAGTAGAGCCGCCACATGGTTTCGAGCGCGACGTCGTTGTTGCGCGGCACAGCCAGCGGATCGGCGGGCGGGACCCAGTCGGGATAAAGCGAGCGCAGGCGCGAGATTTCCGCCTGCAGCCGTGCGGTATCGCCCTTGGCGGCAAAGTAGCGAAGCGCCGATTCGTCGACGACCGACTGCGGCTTGCTTGTGCTTTGTGCTTCCTCCGACGGCCTGTCGGCCTGGGCCACCTCGGTGAATTGCGGCGGCGCGCCGCGCGCGCCCTGGCCGGCGCTGCCGCCGACGGCGGGCGCCTCCTGGCTCTCACCAGTCAAGCTGCCGAGTTTCTTGTTGTCCTGGCGCAAGAAGCCGCCATCGGTCAGTCCGGCAACCCCGATCGCCGTAGTCATCACAGCGGCAATGGCAACGATTGAGGACTTCATAGACACTCCGGACGCTTCTCCCTCACGTAAGACAGCCCTAACAGGTGCAGCGTGGAAGGGTAATATTGCGTCGGGCTGAACACCTTGACGCTGTCGGGTATCGGAACCCTGTCCAAGACACAGGCCAGAATATGGTTAACAAATCGATAACCGGGGTCCGTGAGGCTGGTTTGAACGGCCCCCGTAGAGGCGTCGCTGAGGACCAATGCGTCGTTGTCGCCGGCCATTCCCGCCCGCAGCCGCGCCATCAGATCGCGGCCACCCATGTCCGCCCGGGCGAGGTAGAGCGGGATCCGCAAAGCGTTATAGCCGAACTCGGCGGGAAAGCCCTGGGCTGGCTTCGGCATCGCACGCAGGCTGACCCAGTCGGCCGGCAGTTTTCTCGGGCCTGATTGCAGGGCATTGAGCAAGGCCAGGCCGTCATCCGAGAGCGCCTTCCAGCGCGGCGACGGCGCTACCCGATCAAGTGCGGGAAAAGCCTCGAAGATCCAGTAGGACGGATTGACCACCGGGCCATCCGGGCGATCGGTCGTGCCGAAGCCCGTAACGCCGGGCAACAGCAGCGTTCGCCCGCCATGATCGAGCAGGGTGTTGTCGAGGATGGCCTTGGCGATCCTCGATGCGGCCTGCAGGTAATCCTGCCGCTTCCAGCGTTCACCGGCGAGCACCAGCGCATAGGCGATCAGGATGTCGCCGTCGGTGGCATTGTTGATGTCGATAATGTGCGGCGTTTCGGTGGCACTCCACTTCCACGCCGCCAGCCCATCGTCGCGCAGCAGCAGCTCACGGCGCGTGAACGACCAGATCAGCGCGAAGTCGGCCGGGTTGTCGGCCAGCACGGCGAGAAGCAGGCCATAACCCTGTCCCTCGCTATGGCTGACATTGCCATTGGCGTCGTCGATGATCCGGCCACCGGAATCGAGGAACCGCGCCTTGTACTGGTCCCATTCCCCAGCCTTCACCGAGCCCGCCTGTTCGTCGGCTCCGGCCGCCATCGGCAAAAGGAGCGCAAGCAATCCGGCGAGAAGCGCGGTCCGCCACTTCATTGGCGCCGCCCCAGGCGAGTGAGCATCGAGGATGTTGCCAGCCCCAGAAGCACCGACAGCACGATCAGCAGCAGGGCATAGACCATGATGTTGCTGGACAGCCAGTTGGCAAAGATCAGGCGATAGTTGGTGAGCGACGGCGGCTGCGTCTGGACGAAATCGAATCCGGCGACCGGCGTCGCCTCGATCTTGTCTGTCGCCGGCTCATAGGCCGAGACCCGCCCGGCAAGCTGTTGCCAGCGCGTGACGTCGGCGATCGCCGCCGTGCCCTCACGCAGACGCTTTCCGGTTGGCGCCGTCAGCAGCGTCCAGGTCGCGTCGTCGCTCGGATTGGCGCCTTGCGCAATCACAAGCCCGGCACTTTCCGGCGGAATATAGGCGGCTTGCGCTTCGGGCAGGATACGCAGCGAGCTCAGCGAAATGTCGAACTCCTGCTTCACCCAGGTCTGAAACCCCGTGACCTGGTTGCGCCAGGCGCCGCCGCTCAGGCGCGTGCGCCATTCGTCGATGGCTTTCTGGGTGTCGTCAGGACGGCCGGTGTCCTCCGCATTGCCCCAGGACATCTGCCTGGCGGGGTCGATACCGACCTGTGTCAGCACCGTCTTCGGCAACTGCGGCATGGCGCCGATGAAGATCGCGTTGCGGCTGCCGGCTGCAAGCGGCGATGTGATCACCTCCACCAGCATCGGCCTGCCGCCGGCAACAGCCAGGCGGGCAAGGAAGGTCGCGGCCGCCGACAGCGTGTCCTCGTCGGCACGGTCGAGGAAAAGGGGAACGGCGGCGCTATCACTGCGATAGGGGGCGGCAGCACCGGAAATCGCAGCGATATTCGGCCGGCGACCGATGCGCGCGAAGTCCGGCATTCGCAGTTCGGACGTATCGAAGAGCGCGAAGCGCGGATCGTTGGAGGCCGGCGTTCCCGGCGCGCAGGCCTTGTCCGGCTCGGCGGAGAGCACCGCCTCGATCTCGATCAGGTTCGGACCGGGCTTGAAATGGCGCATCGTTACTTTGATCGGCAGGTGGCGCAGGATGTCGCCTGTGGCCGAGTTCAAAGGGATCGTCGATGCGATGTTGCCGTTGATATAGATGTCGATGTGGCTGCCTGGAAGCACGGCATCCGTATAGGCAGCGTCGAGCAGAAGCGTCGCGTCGCCATAGGCGTCGGCATAGAAATCCGACGGCACGGCTACGGAGAAACGCGTGCGAAAGCGCCGGCCGGTAAATTCGCTGGTCTCCACCCCGAGTTCGGAGAAGCGCAGGCGCGCATTCGTCACGACCAGCGGCGTCTCCGGCAACTGCCAACGCCCGGTGGCGATGACGTCGCGCGGCACGTTGCTCGGGCGGTCCATCGGCTGCGTGATCCCCTCGATCGCCTCCTGAACGGCGGACCAGTCTGGACCGCTGATCACCAGCACCGACGACTTCGTCTTGCCGTCGCGCACGAACATGGCGACAGGGCCGCTCGACGCACCTTCCGGCAGTCGCTCGAGGAACGGCGCCACTTCCTCCGCGGTGCCGACGAGCGCAGTCATCTGCCCGGGTTTCGCGAGTTCAGGCATGGTCTCGCTGAGGGCGAATTCCTGGGCGGGCATCTGGCCGCGCAACGCCATGCCTTGCGCAAGCCGCATCAGAGCCGCCGTTCGGCTCGGCTGCTGGAGGCCGGGAACGACCAGGTTGAACTGCGTCCGGCCGCGCGCATCGAGCCCGACCGCGCGTACGTCGTCGAGACTGGAAAGCGTCGCGCTGTCGCCGGAGGAAAACCGGATGAAGGCCGATTCCGGTGCGATCTCAGTCCACAGTTCATAGGTCGATTCGACCGTGCAGTCCGTGCGGTGGCGTTGGCGAACCTTGACGCGAATATCGTTGGATCCGGCGCGCAGCAACCCGGGCTTCAGGTCGTAGCTCAGCGGCGTGGCGGCCTCCGCCGAGCCGATCGGCTTCTCGCCGGCCAGTTCGCCATTGACGAAGATCGAAAGCGTCGACGCTTCCGGCGCAACGACGATCGCGTTCTGATAGGCGAAATTAAGCGAGGCGGCAGATTGCGCCTGCGCCGGCGTCAGATAGACGGACCAGGTGCGTTCATCGACCTCTCCGGTCAGCGACAGTGCGCTGAACGGGATGATGAAGCGCTTGAAGTCGTCCGGCGGCTTGAGCGTGACGATGGGTTCTGCCGGCCCGGCGTTGCTTCCGGTGTCTGCCGGCGGCTGCAGGATCGGAGCATCCGCAGGGCGCTCGCCGGACATGTCGAAAGGCGACGGCTGCGCCGACACGCCGGTTGCAAGGCTCGCAAGCAAGAGGGCTGGGAGAACGAGGCGCCTGAGCATCAAGCGCCCTCCTTCTGCGCCTCGGAGCCACGCAGGCTGCGAAGGAAGTAGATCATGCCGCGGCTCGTCTGATAGAGCGCCAGCCAGAGGAACCAGAACGTTCCGCGCACCAGTCCCGGATTACCGCGCCGGGCGCTTTGAAACTCGCTCCATTGCCGCGAATTGGCAAAGATCAGGTCGGCGACCAGGCTGTGATGGCGGGCGACCTGCGGCAGGTAGCGGCAGCCCATGATGGTGATATCGCCGGCAACCTCCTTGTTGCGGATCGCGACAGGCAGCGTCTCGGCCACGCCGCTGCCGCTGTAGGGCTCGAAGCGGATCCCGCCCTCGGTGTCGGTCGGCAGCGTCGATGCGTCGATGCCGTAGACCTGGACGCGCGCGCCGTGCGCCGAGACATCCTCGATCGTTGCCGGATACCATTTGTCGGCGACCCCGAATTCGCAGCGGCGGCTGACCTTGACGCGCCGGGAGGCTGCCCGCTCGCCGCGCTCCGACACGACGCCGAGCACGCAGCCGGCCATGATCAGGTTCAAGAGGTTCCAGCCGCCGACGACGAGCGTCACGTCTGCCTTGTACGGCTCGGTGTAGACCCGGTAGACCGTCATGAGCAGGGCGACGAAAAGCACCGCGAAGATGACGAAGAACGGCCGGGCAATCTCGGAGAGCCGGCTTTCCAGGATCGATTCATCCTTTGCCGTCACCTTGAAGGTCGGCCGGCTCGGCCGCAGCAGCACCGAGATGACCGCCGGCAGCAGATGCACCGTCTGGGCGAACTCGTAGAGTTCAGAGATCCAGGGCCAGCGGAACGAGCCGTAGAGATAGTTCTGCATCATCAGGTTCACGACCATGTAGGCCAGCGTATAGGCGAGGAACTCGCCGCCAGACGCCGTGAAGATCTCAAGGTCGAAGAACAGATAGAAGAGCGGCGCAAAAAGGAAAATCGTCCGCGGGATCGGAAACAGCCAGAACAGCGTCGACGACATGTAGCAAAGCCGTTGCGGGATCGACAGTCCGCCCTTGAACAGCGGAAAGCGGAATATGAGGATCTGCATCATCCCTTGCGCCCAGCGGCTGCGCTGGCCGATGAAGCTGGCGAAGGTCGCCGGTTGCAGGCCGGCGATCAGCGGGCGGTCGACATAGATGCTGTTCCAGCCGCGTCCGTGCAGCGCCAATGCCGTTTCGCAATCCTCGGTGATGCTCATGCCGCTGAAGCCCTCGGTATCCTCCAGCGCCTTGCGGCGAAGAACGGCGGCCGAGCCGCAGAAGAAGGCGGCATTCCACTTGTCGAGACCGCGCTGGATGATGCCGTAGAACATCTCGTTCTCGCTCGGCATTTTCTCGAAAGTGCGCAGGTTGCGCTCAAGCGGATCCGGGTTGAGGAAGAAGTGCGGCGTCTGCACCAGGAACAGCTTCGGGTCCTGCTCGAAATAGCCGACGGTCTCTAAAAGGAAGTCGCGCGCCGGCGCGTGGTCGGCATCGAAGACCGCAATCAACTCGCCGTCGGAGTGCAGCATGCCGTTGTTGAGGTTGCCGGCCTTGGCGTGCTCGTTGCGCTCGCGCGTGAGGTAGCGCACGCCGAGATCGTCGCAAAGCGCCTGCAGTTCGGCATTGCGGGCGGATGCGCGCTGCGCTTCGACAAGGTTTGCCGAGTTGCGCTTCTGCAGGGTGCCGCCGTCGTCGAGCAGCCACACGGTCAGCTTGTCGGCCGGATAATCCATCGCCTTGGCGGCGGCAAGCGTATTGGCGAGCAGGCCTGCGTCCTCGTTGTAGGACGGCACGAAGACGTCGACCTTCGGAAACTTGCCGGGAGAGATCGAACTCGCCTTTCGCGGCGGCAACGGCATCGCCACTACGAACAGGCTGAGCGACAACATCATCACGCTGTACATTTCAGCAAGGTAGAGCAGGAAGCCCGGGATGAAGTTTTCAAGCTGGTTGAGCGGCGGCAGCGTGCTTGTCGTGCGCCAATAGACATAACGCAGCACGATCGCCGTACCGAAGGCGAGCGCGATCAGCCGCCAGCGGCCGCCGGCATTGGCAAGCTTGAGCACGGCCATGAAGGTAACGATGAGAACGCTGACGATGAGCTGCGTCTGGAGGTTCACCGGCAGCGTGATGACCGCCATCACACAAAGCGAGAAAAACGCCCAAGCGGCAACCGATCCGATCCTGCTCATACATTTGCCTTCCAGCGTTCGGCATCATGCCACTGGTATTGCCCGACCCATATTCGACCGAGTCTCCCCTACCGACACCAGCCCATAACAAAGGATGGTTAGCGGTCGATTAAGGGCAGGCTCCTCCGGTCTGCTGCCCTGCGCACGCGGGAGCCGGCACGATCACGTTCGGCAAGGTTTTCGCCGTGGTTTCCGCCTGCGCCTGCGGCATTGAGACGGTCCCGTCCGGCTGCGGAACCGGGATCGACGTCACCGCGGCGGGCGCAACGACCTGCTGTTCGACGCGTGCCGGAACGCTGCTGACTTCACGCCGTGCCACGGGCTGCACCTGGCGCCGCGGAACCGCCACCGGAGCGCTCGTGGTCACCGCCTCTTCCTGGCGGTAGATCGGGCTGCCGGTTCGGCCGAGACCCGCCTCCAGCGGCGGCGGCGCGCCATAGGGGTTCCAGGCAGGATCGCCGAAGGTGCCGGTGATCGTGTAGCCGTAGACCGGGGCCAAAAGCTCGGTCTCGCTGGCGCCTGCCGCGCAATAGCGCAGCCGCACCTGGATCGTGCCGTAGCCCTTGAGCGGCGAGCGATGGTTCTCCGCCTGGCGGATCTGCTGCCAGGCAAAGATGCAGGCGTCGTTCGCCCGGCCCTGACCGAAGGCATAGCCGAACGGCCCGTAATTGTTCTGCAGGAAGTAAGGGTTGAGCGACAGCGAAACGCCGGGCAGCGCCCGGCGCGCCTCAGCCATCATTTTGTTGTCGCGCACAGCGGCATAGTTCGAGCGGGACTGTTGGTCGAACTTGGCGTTCATCGGGCCGAAGAACTTGGCCCGCAGCAGGTTCTGACCTGGGGTCGCCGCCGAGGTGTAAAGATAGATATCCTGCTCGATCGCGTTGGTGCTGCGCCGTTCGACGACGTTCAGAACCGCAGGCCCGCCGGGCGGCGGCAGGATCAACGCGTTTTCCGAGGGAACCATGATGCTGCCGGTCGGCGTGCCGACGTCCTGGCGCGTGTTGCAGCCCGACAGCACGGTCGCGGCCACCAGCGACACCGCAGCCACGCGCCAGCCGTTCGCAGGGCGCAGCCGTCTCTCCGACGTGCCGAATCTCCGACTCAGATATCGTTGCATCATGGCTGAGCATTAGTTGATTCACCCCATTTCGCAAACCCGCGAAGAATGGGGGCAGAGATGCGACCGGGCGACGACGCACGGCTTTGTCCCCTCAAAATCGATTGTTTCAGGGCGGGCCGGCGCGCTTCGGCGGCGCCGCGACCAGTCGCCTCAAACCGCTTCTCTGGGACGGGCAAGATCGTTGACACCCTCATCATCCGGGGCCTGCCCGTAGCTCATGCGGCGCATCTGCGCGATGACGCGCTCCATCTCGTCGTCGGGCAGAACCGGCGGCTCGCCAAGCGTCAGCGCCTGAACATACATGCGCGACAGGGTCTCGATCTCGATCGCCAGCCACAAGGCGGACTCGAGCGTCCTGCCGAGCGAGATCTGGCCGTGCTGGCCAAGCAGGCAGGCCGTACGGTCCTTGAGCGCCACAAGCGCATTGTCGGACAATGCCTGCGTGCCGAAGGTCGCATATTCTGCACAGCGGATCGTCGTGCCGCCGGCAATGCCGGTCATGTAGTGAAAACTCGGGATGGTCTTGTGGTGGCAGGCAAGCGTGGTCGCATAGACCGAATGGCAGTGCAGTACGACGTTGATATCCGTGCGTTCCCTCAGGATATCGCGGTGGAAACGCCATTCCGACGACGGACGAAGACCGACATAGGTACCGTCGAAATCCATCTCGACCAGATCCTCAGGCTGCATCGTCTCATAGGGCAGCGACGACGGCGTGATCAGGAAACCGGTCTCGGTACGAACAGAAATGTTGCCCGCAGTCCCCTGGTTGATACCGTTCGAATTCATGCGGCGGCAGATGTCCACCATCTCGCGGCGGAGCGACAGAATGTCGGCCTTGCTCATCGATATGTCCTTTCGAAGTCGCGACTGAAACCATTGTTGTGCCCAGCCCGGGCGCGGGCTCGCCATTGCGACGCATAGACGGCGACAGCAGGCGAGAGGTGAGACACGTCGCCGGGATCGGCGAGCGAAAGCGGCGCCGGGCGCCGGCGCCGGCCCTCGCTTGCAAGCAGTGCGGCGCCGGAGGCCACGCCATAGGCATCGAGATTGAAACGCACACGCCGGTTCGGCATCAGTGCGGCGACGAGGCGGGCATAGAGCGGGTCGCGCAGGAAGCTTCCGTCGAGTACGACCAGCGGCCCCGGCCCCAGCGCCTCCACGCACTCCGCCGTTAGAAGCGCGCAATAGAGCAACGCCAGCGCCTTGCGTTCGATCGGCGTTTCCGGCGGTGGCCCGCTGATGCGACCGCGACCGGCACTTCCCGGAAAGAGGCCGTCATCGTCGCCGAACGACGGCAGCGCCATGCTGCGTCTGGCGATCAAGCCGAGAACGACGTCGTCAGGCACCGCGGCGTCCGGCGGTTCGCGGCCCGCCACATGGGAGAACTCGCGGCCGCCCATCGTGAGCACGCCGCCGAGCGGGCGCCCGAAGACGTCGCTGTTCAGCGTCATGCCGCGGCGTTCGTCGAGCCGGTCGAGCGCCGTGCGGCCGGAAAAGCCGACGATCCACGTTCCGGTCGAAACGACGATGAAATCGTTGAGCCCGCCGGCGTGATAACGATAGTGGTTGAGGCTGCTGTCGTGGCCGCCCGTAAGCACGCGCAAGCCTTCCGGCAACCCGTGGCGCCGGACAAGCTCGGGACGAGCGGAGCCGAGGACCTGCCAGGCATCGGCAAAATCCGGCATCAGGCTCCGCCAGCCGCGTGTCCCGACAATGGGCGCGAAGCGGCGTTCGGCGACATTCCAGAGATGCGATTGCGCGCCGAGCAGGCTCGCCTCGGATGCAGCAACGCCCGACAGCCGCCACGCCCAATATTGCGGCAGACCGAGATACCAGCACGCGGCGGCGACGGCATCGGGCGCATGCTCCTGCATCCAGTAGAGCTGGCGCGCCTGATGGGTGGCGCTGTGCATCGTCGCGCTGCCGCGGTCGAAAAACGAACCGGAGAGCGGCGCGTAGCCGAACTGGATTTTCTCCGGCACCGGCTGCTCGTAATCGATCATCGGTAGAGCCGCGCCAGCGGCCATATCCGGGTCATCGCCGACGAGTACGCCGCCGGACCCGTGACCGGCGGCGACGAAGGTTTGCAGCGGATGGCGGCGACCAAGATCTGCGAGACTGGCGAAGATCCATTCGCCAAGGCTTTCGAGGTCGTGATGCCGCCAGGGCGGGCCCGGCAGCACTGGGTTGGCAACGCTCAGCGTTTCCAGGACGAAACCGTCTGATGTGACCGCGTTCAGCTTCACATTGGTCTTGCCGACGTCAAGGACGGCGACCGTCCCCGTGTCCGCATCCGCTGAAACTGCCATACCGAGACCCTCCGTCCTGATAGAGGCGGCGCTTAAAGCGCGCGCACCTAGATCAATCCGTATTGCCGGGCCTTGTTCCTAAGGAACGGCAGGCCGTTGCCCATCACTTCCTCTTCGTCCCTGGCGACCGGCCGCCAGACCGCAAGGCCATAGGCCACTTCTGGCGGCATGTTGATGAAGCTTTCCATCGCCAGTCCACCCTTGAAACCGATCGCGGCCAGCGTCGCGAAGATCTCGTCCCAGGCGCAGTTGCCATAGCCGGGCGTGCCGCGGTCGCTTTCGGACAGGTGGATGTATTTGATGAAGTCGCGTGCATCGAGGATGCCGGTGCCGATGCCCTTTTCCTCGATGTTCATGTGGTAGGTATCGAGATGCACGAAGACATTGTCGGCGCCCACTCGCTTGATCATGTCGACCGCTTGCCAACCGGTGTTGATCAGGTGGTTCTCGTAGCGGTTGACCGCCTCGACGCCAAGTTCGATGCCACGGGTTTTGGCGTGCTTGGCGGCGGCCTGCAGCACACGGGCGATGTTGTCGTACTCGGCTTCAGTCGGCGGCACGCCGGTGCGCTCGCCGATGCCGCCGTAGATGACGCCGGACAGCGCCTCGCCGCCGAGATCGGCCGTCTTGTCGATCGCCACCTTCAGATGCTCGATCGCGGCATCGGGTCGGACGGATGCCCAGGCGCGCTCCGGCAGGCCGAGCGAGCAGACCGCGCGCAGCTTGTTTTTCTCCAGCAGCGCCTTGGTATGGGCAGTATCAACCGCCGGCGGATTTAGCATCGGGATCTCGATGAAGTCGACGGCGTATTTCACCGCCGCCGCAACGGCGCGCTCCGCACCGGGGCGATCCCAATTCATGGTCCACATGCTTGTATGGACGCCAAAACCCTGCATGGTCATGTTTCCTTTCTGACAAATGAAATCTTGAATTTCGTCGCGACGAAGCGCAGCACCATGACGCCGGCGAGCAGCAAACCCCAGACGGCGGTCGCCAGATGCTGGTTGGCGCCGACGAGGTTGAGACCCGAAGAGAGAAGCTGCAGCACCACCAGCGCGACAAAGACAGGGATGACCCGACCGAAGCCGCCGAACGGATTGACGCCACCCAAGAAGCAGGCGAGCACCGTGATCAGCAGGTAGCTTTCACCGTGGCCGATGCGCACGGAATTGAAGCGCGCCAGCATGATGATGCCGGCAATCGCGCACATGGCGCCGGAGAGCGCATAGACGAGCACGATCACCTTGCGGGTGTTGATGCCGGAATAGCGGGTCGCCTCGAGGTTGGAGCCGATCATGTACGTGTTGAAGCCGAGCTTCGTGCGGGTCAGCAGCACGTTCCAGGCGAGCACGCAGACGATAAAGACGATCAGCGGGATCGGCACGCCGAGAAACGAGCCGTGACCGAGCGGACCGAGGAAGGCCGGAAAGCCGGATACGTCGCCGCCGCGCGTCAGGAACTCGCCGAGGCCGCGCAGGAAGATCATCATCGACAACGAAACGAGGATCGGATGCGCGCGGGTAAAGGCGATCACCAGTCCCATGATCACGCCGCTCGCCGCCCCAACGAGAATGGCGAGCACCGAACCGAGCAGGAAAGCGCCGGGGCCGGCCTCCACCCCGCCATTGGCCTGCAACACCCAGGCGAGCGTCAGCCCGGCGATGTTGGCCGAGAAGGTGATCGCGAGATTGAGCCCGCCCGTCAGGATCGGCAGCAACATCGCGAGCGTCAGAAGGCCGAGCTCCGGCAGCTGGAAGGCGACCGAACCGAAGGTGGCCGCGCTGAGGAACTGCGGCGAGGCGATGCCGAACACCAACACCACGGCGAGAAACGCCAGCCCCGGCCCGGCTATTTCCGGACCGATGAGGGTCTTCACGCGTTCGACGATCGCACTCATCGTCCGGCTCCTTTCTGGCTGACGAAGGGCAGAAGCCTTTCGATGCGGGTATTGGAGAGCGTGATCGCCACGAGGATGATGGCGCCGATGATCATCTTGAAAGCGAAGGGCGAGACGCCCATCAGGTTGAGGCCGTTCTGGGTGATCGAGATCAGGAGCACGCCGAGCACGCAGCCGAGCACCGAGCCCTTGCCGCCGCCAAGCCGCGCGCCGCCAAGGACGACCGCCGCAAGCACGTCGAGTTCGCGACCATAGAGCGCGTTCGGCACCACCTCCTGCGCATAGTGCGCCTGGATGAGCCCACCGATGCCGGCCATCAGACCGAGCCAGCCGAAGGCGATGAACTGCATGGCGCCGATGTTGATGCCGAAGCGGCGCGCGCCTTCCGGATTGTCGCCGAACGCATAGAGCTGGCGGCCAGTCGTGGTGCGGGTGATCAGCACCCAGGTGGCGATGACGCAGAGCACCATCACCAGCACGGGAAGCGTGATCTCGATCCAGGTTCCGTCCGGCATCTCGTGTTCGAACAGGATGACGCGGTCCGTCAGCCAATCCGGCAGGTCGTAGATCGACACGCCCTTGGTGAAAAACATCAGGAGGCCGAAGTAGATGTTGAAGGTCGAGATCGTCGCGACGATCGAGATGACGCGGAAGCGGTGGATCAGGAAGGCGTTGATGGCGCCGAGCAGGATGCCGAGCGAGCCGGCAATCAAAAGGCCTGAGATCCAACCTCCGCCGCCAATCCAACCAAGAGCAATGGCCGTACCGTATTGCACGACCGAGGCGGCAACAGCGAAGGAGATATCGATGCCACCGGCGATCAGCACGACGAGCAGCCCGACGGCGAAGATGATGTTGACCGAGCTGATGTTCAGCAGGTCAAAGGCGTTGCCGAGCGAGAAGAAGTTGGCGGTCGAGACCGACAGCACGGCGCTGATCGCGATGATGACGGCAAGCAGCGACACTTCCGTCGCGTGGGTGCGGACGAAGCTACGCATAGACCGCTCCTTCGATCTCGGCGAGCGAAGCGCTGCGCGGATCATAGCTGCCGACGATGCGGCCTTGCGCCATGTGCAGCACACGGTCGGCGTTGAAATAGACCTCCGGCACCTCATCGGAGATCAGAATGATCGCAAGGCCGGTCTCGGCAAGCCGCGCGACGATGTCGAAGATGCCAGCACGCGCACCAACGTCGACGCCGACAGTCGGGGCGTCGAGGATCAGGAGCTTCGGATCGGTCGCCAGCCACTTGGCGATCGCCACGCGCTGCTGGTTGCCGCCGGAAAGCGTCGAGATCGCATCCTGCTGCAGCCCGATCTTGACGCCGAGATCGGCGATCCAGCGCGCGACAAGACTGCGCTTGCGATCCTCGGAGAGCAGTCCGCCTGAAAGGATCTTGTCGAGCGAACTAATCACGAGATTGTCGGCGATCGACTGCGGTTGGATGAGGCCAAGCGACAGCCGGTCCTCGGAGAGATAGGCGACGCCCGCCGCAATCGCATCGCGGTTGGACGAAAAGCGGACCGGCTTGCCTTCAAGCGCAATGGTACCGGATGCCGGCTTCAGCATGCCGAAAAGCGTCAGCGCCAGTTCGGTGCGCCCGGCGCCGAGCAGGCCGGTAATCCCAAGTGTTTCGCCGCGCCTGACCGAGAGCGAGATATCCTCGAATTGCCCGGGGCGGGACAGGCCCTTCACATCGAGCACGACGGGCTGACCGTCGCGGAATTTCGCGCGCACCTGCTGGTCGAAGGTCTTGCCGGTCATCAGTTCGGTGATGCGCGACTGGGTCATGCCGGCGGCGGGGTAGACGCCCACCAGCGCACCATCGCGCAAGACCGTGATGCGGCTCGAAATCTCCAACACCTCGGCAAGCCGATGGCTGACGAAAACGACGGCGACGCCGGAGGCGGAGAGCCCGCGAACGATATCGAGCAGATGGTCGGTTTCCGATTGCGTCAGCGACGCGGTCGGCTCGTCCATGAAGACGAGCCTCGCTTCACCCACAAGCGCCCGGGCGATCGCCACGATCTGGCGCTGGGCAATCGCATATTCCTTGAGCGGCAGGTCGACGTCGAGCGCCACGCCAAGACGGGCGAGCGCATCGGTCGCGATCTGGCGCATTCGGCCATAATCGACCAGTTTCGGCCAGCGGCCGAGCACCGTCTGGAAGGCGATGTTTTCGGCGACGCTCATTTCGGGAAACAGCGCCAGGTCCTGCCAGATCACCTGGATACCGCGATCCTGCGCGGTCACCGGTGACATGTGGGAATAGGTTTCGCCATCGAACTCGATCGAGGCGCCATCGGCGGGGCGGTAAACGCCGGTGATGATCTTGATCAGCGTGCTCTTGCCGCAACCGTTTTCGCCGGCAAGGCAATGAACCTCGCCCGGTCGGACGTCGAAGCTCACATTCTTGAGCGCACGAACCCCACCAAACGTCATGTTGATATCGCGCAGGGCCAGAAGCGGCTTCTCGCCTCCTCCCGCGGTCGCAAGCTGGTGCATGGACTGCCCCTAAATCACGTTAAGTCCGAGCAAGATGCGGGCAGAAACCGCAAACACCTTTCCTCATCCGGCTCCGGTACGGTTGAGGGACTTGCCAGGCCGGCCGAAGCCGGCCCAGCAGCCGGGAGAACCCTTGAGGATCAGAGACCCATGGCCGCGAGATCCGCGACCGTGTCCTTGTTGATCGGCACGAGCTGATCGACGATGATGTTGCGGTTTTCGAAGTCCGGCTTGACCTTGCCGAGACCTTCGATCTCGTCACCGTCCTTGACCTCCTCGCCCTTCATCAGCTTGTCGGCGAGTGTGACGAAGACTTCGCCGGCCTGCTTCGGATTCCACATGAAGCCGCCGGAGATCGCGTCGGACTTCACCAGCTTCTGGCCTTGGCCGGGAGAGAAGGGACCGAGCACGAAGATCTCGCCGACCTTGCGGCGCTCTTCGACGGCGCGGCCGGCGCCGATCGGGCCCTGGCTGCCGAAGGCAAGGAAGCCTTTCAGGTTCGGATGGGCAGAGATCAGGTCGAGTGCAGTCGACCGGCTCTTGTCGACGTCTTCGGCAACACCGTAGCGATCGCCGACCAGCGTCATGTCCGGATGGTTCTTCTTGATGTAGGCGATTGCCGCATCGGCCCAGGCATTGTGCAGCGGCACGGTCAGCGAGCCGACGAAGACGGCATATTCGCCCTTGCCGCCCATCTTCTCGGCCAGCAGCTTGCCATGCGCCTCACCGAAACCGGTCGAGGATGCGAGCTCGAAGTCCCAGTCGGCACCCTTCTGGCCCGGGGATTCGTGGGTGATGACGATGATGCCCTTTTCCTTGGCCTTGGTCAGCACCGGCTCAAGCACCTTGGCGTCGTTCGGCACCACGCCGATGACCTTCACGCCTTGGGCGATGAGATCCTCGATGGCGCGCACCTGCAGCGCCGGGTCGGCGCTGGTCGGGCCGACCATGAAGGCGTCGATACCGAGCTTCTGGCCGCGTTCCTTGATGCCGGCTTCCATGGCGTTGAACCACGGAATGCCGCCGATCTTGACGACGACGCCGACCTTACCGGCATCCTGCGCAAAGGCGGCCGCCGAACTCGCAAGCGCCAGCGATGTCGCCAGGGCGGCGACGAGAATTTTCCTGATCATGTTCTCTCCTCCACTCGTTCCCATAGGGGGAACGCGCCCGGTCGCCTCAGCGCCGGCCTCCAGTTTCAAATCATCACTGGCGAAGTGTTCCTCGCCTCCCTGAAACGCCGCCTCCTCAGACGACACCATCAAATGTGCACAATCGATATTTCTTGTTTGCACAATCGATGGTGCAAGAACTATTGTGCAGACTTAATCTTTCGTCAAGGGGAAATCGGCACTAAAACCACCAGGGGGAGAAACCGATGGCCAGCAGCAGCAAGAAGAAAGCGACGATCTACGACCTGTCGGTGTTGTCAGGAAGCTCGCCTTCAACCGTAAGTGCGGTCCTGAACGGCACCTGGCAGAAGCGCCGGATCAAGGAGAGCACGGCGGAACTGATCCGCAACCTCGCCGAGACGCACCAATACACGGCCAACCGCCAGGCGCGCGGACTGCGCAGTTCGCGCTCCGGCCTGATCGGGCTGCTCCTGCCGATCCATGACAACCGCTACTTCTCGTCGATGGCGCAGACCTTCGAGGCGCATGTCCGAAGCAAGGGGCAATGCCCGATCGTCGTCAGTGCCAGCCGCGATCCGGAGGAAGAGCGCAAGACCGCCGAAACGCTGATCTCCTATTCGATCGACGAGCTGTTCATCTGCGGCGCGACCGACCCCGACGGCGTGCACGAGGTCTGCGAGGCGGCCGGCCTCAAACACATCAACATCGACCTGCCCGGCACCAAGGTGCCCTCCGTCATCAGCGACAATTACGAGGGCGGGCGAATGCTGACCGAGGCGATCATCCGCCACTTCCAGGCATCAGGTCCGCTTGCGCCGCACGATCTCTACCTTTTCGGCGGCCGCAACGACCATGCCAGCCGCGAGCGCATCCGCGGCTTCCGTGCCGTCAAAAGCGAACTGCTCGGCGCCGATCCGGACGAATGCATCCAGCCGACGGGCTATGCGCCGAACAATGCCCGCCTCGCCTTCGAGGCCTTCTACGAAAAGCACGGCAAGCTGCCGCGCGGTCTCTTCGTCAACTCGTCGATCAACTTCGAGGGGCTGCTGCGTTTCATGGCAGGGCATCCGCACGAAAACTTCGCCGACCTCGTGGTCGGCTGCTACGATTACGATCCCTTCGCGTCCTTCCTGCCCTTCCCCGTCATCATGATCCGCCAGGACGTCGAGGGCATGATCACCAAGGCCTTCGACGTCATCGAGGAAGCCCGGCCGCAGCCGCGCATTCACCTGATCCAGCCCGAACTGGTGCAGCCGCGCACGGCACTGACCGGCCCGCTCGACGCCTTGAAAGACATCGAATAGCCCCGGCGACCAACGTTTCCGCGGAAACTGCAGCTTCATACAGAAAAATCATCTGTACATTCTATTAGAAGCAGCGTATTCATTGGAAATGGATGACGTTGACAGAAAAATCGTCGAAATTCTCGCTGACGATGCGAGGCGATCGCTGACCGATATCGGTGCTGCGGTGGAGTTGTCGCCGTCGGCCGTCAACGAACGCATTCGCCGGCTCGTCGCCAATGGCGTGATCCGAAATTTCACCGTCGAGGTCGATCATCGCGCGCTCGGCCTCGACGTACTCGCCTTCGTCTGGGTCGGCCTTGCGCCGGACGCGGACGAGGAAGCGTTCCGCAGCTTCATGGCCGGTCACCCTGCCGTAGCGGAATGCCACCATGTCACCGGCGCCTGGTCCTATTGCGTCAAGGTCCGGATGCCATCGCTCGGCGACCTCGAGCCGTTCCTTGCCGAAATGAAGCAACGGCGGTTCCTGGCGCGAAGCGAAACGGTGATCGCGCTGTCGACCGTGCGGGAAAGCCTGGTAACGACCGTGCTGCGCGCCTGACCGGACGCGCAAACTGCTGCAACATTTTTTGTTTGCCGGGCATGCACCGTCCTCGAAGCGAACGGCGCAACCATGCCCCGGCCGGAGCCCTATGCCATGTCCACATTGTTGTTTGGAAAAAGCCTCCTCGTCGGCCTCGCGGTCGCAGCCCCTCTAGGCCCGATCGGGGCGCTCTGCATCAACCGCACGCTGGAGCGCGGCTTCTGGGCGGGCGTGGCCGGCGGCCTCGGAACAGCCGCCGCCGATGCCACCTATGCGGCACTGGCTGCGATCGGCTTCGCGGCCTTCGCAGCAGTCCTTGCCATCATCGCCACGCCGCTTAGCTTGGCCGGCGGACTGTTCATGATCTGGCTCGGCTGGAGCGGATTACGGCCAAGGGCGGTGACGGCAGCCGCCGATGTCGGCGGACGCGATCTCATTCGCACAACCATCGCCACCTTTTTCCTGACGATGACGAGCCCGGCGACGATCCTCTCCTTTGCCGCGATCTTCGCCGGCCTCGGCCTTGCCGAAGCGGGCGACGCGCTCAGCGCTGCCGTCGTGGTCATGGGCGTCTTCCTGGGATCGCTCGGCTGGTGGTTTTTCCTAAGCGGCGGTGTTGCGATCGCCCGGACGCGACTGCCCGACAGCTTCGTCGTCTGGGTATCGCGCATTTCGGGGCTGGTTCTGATCGCTTTCGGCATCATTGCCATCGGAGCCGCCGTGAAGGGGCTGCTCTAGCCCCTGTCGACGCAGCCTCTACCGGCTGCGTCAATCACTTTCGACCCCTGCTCGTCAGGTCGTGGGCTTCACCGCCTCCACGTGCCACCACTTGGGTCGGGCAGTGCGATAGCTGTGGCTCTTCGGGATCAGATCGATGGCACTCGTCTTGTCGAAGACGCCGAGCAGAAGGGCAACCACCGGCGCATCGTCGATCGCACCGAGACTGCTGCCGCAGGCCGGGCAGAAGGCGCGGCTGGAATAGTCCGAGGAGCGATAGACCGATGGCGCGCCGCCCGGTCCGGTCCAGGTTACGGCTTCGCTCGGGAATTCGACCCACGCCAGGGTCAAGGCGCCCGAATGGCGCTGGCACATCTTGCACGAACACGTATGCGGCTTTCCGGCCGTCCCCTGCGCCTCAAACCGGATTGCTCCGCAGAGGCATCCGCCCGTGTGCGGCTTAAGCCTCTTGGCAACGGCCCGCGTCATACTTACCTCCAGTTGTGGTTTCGAATCGGCGCCAGTATAAAGAACCGCGACAAAATTGGAGGCATCCATGCGTGCAATTCGGGTGATATCTGCCCTTGTGGTTGTCGACGGCATCGCAGGCGAGGCGATGGCTGAGGATGGTGTGCGCCCGTCTGCAGCCGGGCCAACGCCGAAGGGCCGGATCGTCTCCGGCGCCTTCGAGATGGACTTCACGAAGATCCCGTAATCGCGGCAGCTTACATGCCGGTACCGGCTCAGTAGAACCACGCGCCGATGTCGCGAAACGCGCGTTTGCTCTGATCGCGCCTGTTGCCGTCCCGCGCCGCCGGGTCGTCGCCGATCGGCAGACTGAAGCCGAAAGGCTCGGCCGGCACGCCGCCGCGATCGCACCAATAGGCATCGAGGTCGGCCCTCATCATGCGGCGCCGCTTCAAGCGGCGGCGGTTGATGACGTGCTTGTCGTTCGAGACCGCAAAGACGTGGCCCGCGTGGCCTTCCGTCACCAGGCCATTGAGGACGAGCAGCGCCGCATCCTTCGGCCGGAGCCCGCCGAGATCGCGAGTTGCCGTGATCAGGGATCGCTTGGCCTCTTCGCCCTTCGGCCCCTGCATCCCGCCGATGGCGAGACTATAGGTGTCGCCTGCGCAACGCACGAAGATGAAGCCGACAGTGCAGAGCGCATAGCCATCGCTCTGCCGGCGCAGCCGGATCGCGAATGCCCCCTCATGGCGGGCCCCGCCATGGTCGGCCAGTTGCAGCTGGATGCGATAGTTCTCGCTGCGGCCGGAAACCGTGCCCATTTCCAGCGTGCTGCCGCGCCAAAGGGCCATCAGTGAACGGCGCGACAGGACCTCGCTTGCGACATCGAAGTGATTGAGCAGCAGGTCGAGCCTTGCTGTCGACGACGCGCCGTGCAGGAAGAATGTCGGGATCGACTTGCGCACGAGATCATCGTGCGGCAGACCCAGCCGGTAGCGTTCGGCGAATTCGCCTAGAAAGCCGATCCAGCGCGATGTCAGGAACGGATGGCGCGCAAACCGCATGGAAAATACGACGGCGCGCTTCAAGCTCACCCTCAGGCCGAGTTTGAGCACATGGCTGGTGATCGACGTCTCTCCCGAGCCTTCACCGACGACGGGCGCAGAAACCGGCCGGCCCGAAGGCGTCAGCTGTTCGCCGACGAATGCCTTGCCATCGACCGGCAACCGCAGATCCGCGCTGTATTCCTGACTGAATTCCAGGGACATGGTGCTATCCTTGAGAGCAAACGCTGTTGGCCGAAGGACTCGGCCGAGCTCAGGTTTGCCCGGGCACTGTCAAGGATTTGCGGAGAACCGGTGGGCAATTGCACGCCGATTCTAAGCGGGCGCGAGGGCGGCGAAGCCGCCGATGTTCCGATCGGGAAAAGCGGAAAATTGCTTGGCGCAACGGCTGTTGCGCCAATCGCTCACAGGGCGATTTCCCGCGGCAGGACGAGCGTGATCACGGCGCCGCCGCCGGCACGCGCGGAAAATTCCAGCCGTCCGCCATGCGCCTTGGCGATCGCCTGGACGACGGAAAGCCCAAGGCCCGTGCCGCCCGTCGCGCGCGACCGCGAGGCGTCGCCGCGCCAGAACAGGTCGATCGAATGGATCGAAACGTCGTCCGGAAGACCGGGACCACGGTCCAGCATCCGGATAAAAGCCTCGTCGGCACCCCGCCGCCCGGTCTCGCAGCGCAGGACACGGCCGTCTGCGGCGTAGCGTGTAGCGTTTTCGATCAGCGCCAGCAGCGCCTGGCGCAGACGCTGCGAATCGCCGGAGACCCGCACCGGCTCAAGCGCGACCTCCACCGACATGCCAACAGAGCCAAGCAGGGTGTTTGACGCACCAAGCACCTGGGTCGCCTCCACGGCGAGGTCCACCGTCTGACGCTGGGTGACCAGCTTCTGGCCGGCGGCGAGCGAAAGCGTACGCAGATCTTCAACCAGGGCGGAAAGCCCCTCCACCTGCAGCAGCAACTGCCGCACCCTTTCCGGCTCGAGAGGGAAAACACCGTCGGCCATTCCCTGAAGGTTGCCCTGCAGGATCGTCAGCGGCGTACGCAGTTCGTGCGCCACCGCCATCGTATTGAAGCGCAGCCGGTTCTCCATGTTTTCCAGTTCGGCTGCCAACTCATCGAAGGTCTTCACGAGCGTCGCCACCTCCTTGGCACCCTTGCGAAACGATCCGACGCGCACCGCGAAGTCGCCCGTCCTGAGGTCCTGCGTCGCCTGCGCCAGCACTTCCAGTGGTCGGCTGATCTTGCGCGCCAGCCAGTAGCCCACCAGCCCGCAGAAAGTGACTGCCGTCGCTCCGAAACCGAGGATGATCTTGTCCACCTCCCAGTTCGCCCAGTCTTCGAGTTCCGGCATCGTCGAAAGTAGCTTTTGCAGCGACTCCTGGCGCGGCAGCTTGCCGGCATTGATGTCCTTGTAAGCCTGAGCCGCCTCCGCAGGCATCCGCTCCAGCAGTCTCGCCTCCAGCCGCGGCTCCATAAATTCGACGCCGGCATAGATGATGAACACGCTGATGATGAGCAGCGCGATCGTCACGAGCGCGGTGAGAATGCCGAGCGGCAGGCGCGAGAGACCGATCTTCATCTGGGCTCCACGAAACGGTAGCCGACGCCGCGCACGGCACTGAAGAAGCCGCAGGCACCGAGATCTTCCAGCTTGCGCCTGAGATTGGCGATATGGGTATCGACCGTGCGGGCGAGCGCATCGCTGTCCGGCAGGCAGGCGTCGAGGATATCGGCGCGATCGAAGGCATGCGTCGGTCGGCGGATCATGTGGGCAAGGATGCGGAATTCGCTGAGCGTCAGCGGCACCGACTGGCGATTGCCGGCCCTTTCGACGAAGGCGACATGGGCATCGAGATCGACCTCGACACTCTCGAAGCGAAGCACGGTGGCGCCGGCGCCGTTGCGGGTACGGCGCAGCACCGCGTTGACGCGCGCCACCACCTCCTGCGGGTTGAACGGCTTGATCACGTAGTCATCGGCGCCGAGCCTCAGTCCGGTCAGCCGGTCGAGATCTTCTGCCAGTGCCGTGACCATGATAACCGGCGTATTCCCCTCGCGGCGAAGGCGGGCGAGAACCTCGAACCCATCGAGCTTCGGCATGCGAACGTCCAGCAGCACCAGGTCCGGCGACAGCACCGCATGGTGGGTCAGCGCCGTCTCGCCGTCGGCGGCACGCACCGTCCGGAAACCGTCGCGCACGAGATAGGCATCTAGGATCTGCGCAATCTCCGGCTCGTCCTCCGCCAGAAGGATGAGACCCTTATCGACCATGAACTAACTCCCTGGGTCTGATGTTGTGATCAGCAGCTTATGTGACGAATAAGCCCGCGTTGCAATTCGTCCGCGCGGCCCAATGGTCGCTTGATCGGCCCTCCGGATAGAGCTCCGTACAAATCTTCGCCGTTTCTTGACAATTGGCGACGGACGCGCCGCACAACCGACAAACCGGGCCTCTCCCCGCGGCCGAAATGCGGGGCAGAGTGCCGGAGACCTCCGTCCCGCATGTCGGTCGCGCTCGACCAGAAGCTGTATCGGCCAACCATTCGGTCTTGCGCATCAAGCGCTCCCAGTTCCTCGACGCAGCCTTGACAGAGCGGCGCAAGTGTCCGGCCCACACACAGACAACTTGCGAGCGACCGCATGCCCAGCCTTTATTCATCCACGGCGACCTCTTCAGACAGCGGCCGATGGTCGCGCGCCAATCCTCGTCTCTGGCCGGGGCAGGCGCGCGCGCGCCTGGAACACCGGCCAATCGCGGCCGCCGGCGCACTGACCATTTGCGCGGCCTTCGTCTTCATGGCCTTTCCCGGCATCGATCTTGCCGTCTCGCGCTGGGCCGCCTTCGCCACCGGCGACTTTCCGCTCTCGCGGGAGCCGGAGCTGCGGGCCCTTCGCGACTTCAACCGTATCTTGCCGGTTTTCATTCTGCCTTGCGTTCTGGCGCTTCTGGTTGCGCAGGCCATCGCACCCCGCCCATGGCTGCCCCGCCCGCACAAGGCACTGTTCTTCCTGACCTTCTTTGCGCTCGGACCTGGGCTCCTTATTCAGGCGCTGAAGCGGCTGATCGGACGGGCGCGCCCCCATGAGATCACCGATTTCGGCGGCAGCCTGCCGTTTACGCCGGCCTGGCAAGTGTCCGGCGCCTGCTCGCGCAGTTGCTCTTTTGCGTCGGGCGAATCCGCCACCGCGATCGCGCTCGTGGCGCTCGCACTGCTGTTACCGGTTCAATGGCGACGGGCGACAATCATCGCCCTCGTCCCCCTTGTCCTCGCCTTCTCGCTGAACCGGATCGTGTTCGGCGCGCATTATCTGTCCGATGTCGTTCTGGCGTGGTGCCTGATGCTGTGGCTGATGGCGTGGCTGTGGGCCGTATTTGCCGACAACGGCGAACGGATCGATGCCGCCGTTATGCGCCTTTCGCGCCGAAGCGCGCCATAGAGCGCCCGAGAAACCGGTATCGCTTCAGCGCGGAAAGACAAGTTCCACCGTCGTTCCGCGCCCAGGCTGCGAGAGAATGCGGGCATCGCCGCCGCTTTGCCGAACGAAGCCGTAGACGACGGCGAGGCCAAGTCCGGCACCGCCCTCCTGGTCACGGGTGGTGAAGTAGGGCTCGAACGCCTTGTCCACCGCCCCCGGCGACATGCCGATCCCCGCATCGGTCACCGAGACGACGACATCACTCTCGACGCAGCCGGCGCGGACGAGGATCGTGCCGCCGAGCGGCATCGCCGCGGCGGCATTGAGGCAAAGGTTGAGGATCGCCTGCTCGAAGAGCGCTGCATCGAGATTCACGTTGGGCAAGCCGTCCGCAATCTCGAAGGCGAGCCGGCATTTTTCGCCGACGGCGATTTCAAGCACGTCGGCCATGCCGCGCAGCACCGCGCCGATTTCGAGCGCGCCCGGCTGGAGTGGATGCTGGCTGCCGACAGACAGCATGCTCGAGGCCAGCGAACGCCCCCGGTCGGCCGCCTTGCGAATGCGGGCAATATGGCGTTTCTGCCGGTCGCTGAAGCCTGTCTCGCGCTCCAGCAGCCCCAGGCTGCCAGTGATGATGCCGATCATGTTGCCGACCTCATGGCTCACCTGGTGGGTCATCCTCATGATCCCGTCCAGCCGCTGCGCCTTCGCCGCCTCGGCCTCCTGCCGGTCGATCTCCGTCACGTCCCGCGCCAGCAGCACGATGCCCCGGTCCGGCTGCCGCGACAGGGAGACTTCGGTCACCCGGCCCATGTCGGAGCGATGGCGCAGCACCAACCGGTCGTCGAGCGATCCCGCGTCGCGATCGGCGGGCAAGAGGGTTGGATCGATCTCCGGCATTGGGCTCACGAACCGGCGCAGCGGCAGCTTCCGCGCCGAGCCTGGCCAGCCGACGAGCTCCATGACGCGACGATTCATCGTGATCGGTTTGCCGCCGGGATCGAAAAGCGCGATCCCTTCGTTCATGTTGCGGAAGGTCGAGCGAATGGTGCGCGCCGCCGCCTCGGCCGTCCGACGAAGCCGCGACACGCGCTCGACGCTTTCGCGGAAGGCGCTGAAGGCTTCAAGCAGCCGCAGGAACTCGGTCTCAGTCCCCTTGTAGCTCGGTGTATCGACGTCACGCCGCCCCTGGGCAAGCGCGTTCATGCCCTTGGAGAGCGACACGATCCCGCGCGACACCCGCATGACGGAGCGGATCGAGAAGATCGCCATGACGAGCACCAGCAGGGCGGAGACCGCGACGATGACGAGCAGTCGGCTCAGCGCATCAGAGGTCGAGGCGAGATCCTCGTTGAGCCCCCGGGCAACGGCCTCGCTTTGTGTTTCCGTGGCGTGCGAAAGATCGCGCGAGACCGTGTGCAGCCGCGCCACCGCGGCGCGGATGGCGAACATTTCCAGAAGATAGTGGGTCTGCGCCTCGAACACCCGTTCATAGGGCGTCAGCTCGGCTGCCGAAATCCGGCTATCCGGCCCGGCGGGCGCCAGCCGGGGCGTCGTTACGGCAACGTAGCGGCGGCGCAGTTCGCCAAGCTGGAACAGGCTGTCGGAATTGGATGCCGATTGCACGATCGCGTTGAGGCTCTGGCGAACCTCTGCGTCGGCTATGCCGTTGCCGGTGGCGATCTCTCCGAGCGCTGCTGCCGCATCGGCCTTGTACTGCTGGGCCGAATCCGCGTCGGCGGCGAGTGTCACAGTCTGTGTGCGGATCGCATCCAGCAACTCGACGATGTGCGCGCTGGCAAAGCCCTCGACCGCTGTCTTGCCGGTCTCCGGCGCCATGGTCTGAAGCAGGACGTCGACCTGCGCGACGACCGAGCGGCTTTCGCTCGACACCCGATAGGGCGAGGTTGCGTTCATCAGGAACGGCGCGCTGGACACGAGATCGGAAACCTGGCGCGAAACCAGTGAGGCCTTGGCAAGGCTCGAAAAGGCCTGCAGCCCGTAGGCCGCCATCTCGTCACGCGCCCGTTGCAGGCCGAACACGGCGACCGTTGCCAGGCTGAAAACGAGCACGCAGATGAAGACGATCGCAAACGGCAGGCGGAAGGCGATCGACGAAAGGAACGGGCGGCTGATCACGGCCGGGCCTCGTCGTCGTCGGTATCCAGCACATAACCCTTGCCGCGCCGCGTCTTGATGTGGCGCGGAAGGTCCGGATTGCGCTCGATCTTGCGCCGGAGCCGAAGCACGAGCACATCGACGTTGCGGTCGATATAGCGATCGCTTTCGGCGCCCAGCCGATCGAGGATATGGGCGCGGGTGACTGGCGTGTTCGGCGTTTCCGCGAGAATTTCCAGCAGAGCGAACTCGGCGCTGGTGAGCGAGCGGGTCGCATCGGAAAGGCAGACCGCGCGCCGGCTCTTGAGGTCGATCGACCAGTCGCCGAGTTTCAGCGCCGCGGGCTCGTGCTCGCGCTCGGTCTCCCGCTCCGGCTTCAGCGACGGGTAAGTCCGTCGAAGCACGGCCTTGATCCGGGCCGTCAGTTCGATCGGCTCGAACGGCTTGACGACATAATCGTCGGCGGCCGTCTCCAGTCCCAGCACCCGATCCGCGGCGCTGCCTGCCGCCGTTACCATGACGATGCCGATATTGGTGCGCGCCCGCAGCCGCTGGGCAAAGGTCCGGCCCGAGGCTCCAGGCAGGTTGTGGTCGACGAGCACCAGGTGCACCGTTTCCCGCTCGAGGACGACAGCGGCGGCCTCCGCCGATGGCGCCGTCAGCGGCATCCAGCCTTCGGCCTCCACCAGATCGGAAACAAGCTCCGCCATGTCCGGATCGTCTTCGACGATCAGAATCCGTATTCTCTCACTCAGCATGCACGTCCTCCCGCCGCCATCATAGGCGGGGCTGCCCCAATGATCAAAGCGGCTCGCGTTATCCGCATTGTCACATTTGTAATCTTTGTAATCTTGAAACGGCAAAGCCGCATCCGTGTTGTAAGAACGGTAACCATTCTGCGGGTTGCGACCCGCAGGGAATACCGACATCCTGATTGCGGAGATTGGGGCGGCAACGCTCCAAATGGGAGGACATCGTGAAAGGCATTACCGCTATCGGCGCGGGCGTGGCCCTATGGCTGTGCGCCGCCACGTCAGGCATGACGGCACCGGCGCTCACCGTGCTTTGCGGTGTCGACGAAGCGTGGTGCGCGACGATGAAGGCCGCTTTCGAGGCGAAGTCGGGCATCGAGGTCGCTATGACCCGAAAGAGCAACGGCGACATCCTCACCCAGATCCGGGCCGAAAAGGACACCCCTACCGTCGATGTGTGGTGGGGCGGGACAGGCGACACCCATCTGCAGGCGGGATCGGAGAACTTGCTCGAACCCTATCGGCCGGCGCATGAGCGCGACATGCTGCCCTGGGCGCAGAATTTCTTCGCCATCTCCGGCGGACGTTCGGCGGGCATTTATGCCGGAGCGCTTGGCTTTGCCTACAATGCCGACCTGCTGCATACGCTGAAATTGCCGGCCCCGACCTGCTGGAAGGATCTCGCCGACAACGCCTATCGCGGCCGTATCCGCAGCGGCAATCCGAACTCGTCGGGCACCGCCTTCACCACGCTTGCAACGCTGGTGCAGCTCTTCGGCGAGGATGAGGCCTTCCGGTTCATGGGCGCACTCAACCGCAACATAGACCAGTACACCACGGCCGGCTCGGCACCGGTCAAGGCGGCAGCACGCGGGGAAACCCTGATCGGCATCTCCTTCATGCATGACGCGGTCACGCAGAAGCAGGCGGGCTTCCCACTCGTCATCGTCGCGCCGTGCGAAGGGACCGGCTACGAAATCGGCGCCGTCAGCATCGTCAAGGGCGCGCGCCATCTCGAAAACGCGAAAAGCTTCGTCGATTTCGCGCTCACCCCGGAAGGCCAGGGTACGGGTGCAGCTGCCGGCCAGAACCAGGTCCCATCCAACGCCCGCGCGGAGTTGCCGCCTGGCGCACCGGACATATCGCTGATCAAGATGGTCGATTTCGACTTCGCCACCTTCGGCTCGCCGGAGGAACGAAGTCGATTGCTCAAACGGTTCGACGCGGAGATCGCCGCGACGAACTGAGCGCTTCGCAGAAGCGTAGCAAAATCCACAGCACCGAAATCGTGAACGTGCCGCCCGGCGGGCAGGCCGATGGCCGCGCCATGCCCGTTCGCGCCCAAGTTTCAAACAGGCAACAGGAGGATGCCCCAATGAAAACAACGACGCTTTCCCTCATGCTCTTTGCAGGCACGGCGCTTGCCGCCCTGCCCGCCCAGGCTGCCGGCAGCCTCAACCTCATCTGCTCCGCAGACGTGGTCATCTGCGAACAGATGACCGGCGACTTCCAGAAGGAAACCGGCATCAAGGTCAACATGGTTCGCCTGTCTTCGGGCGAAACCTACGCCAAGATCCGCGCCGAGGCGCGCAACCCGAAGACCGACATCTGGTGGGCGGGCACCGGCGACCCGCACCTGCAGGCAGCCTCCGACGGCCTGACGCTCGAATACAAGTCGCCGATGCTGGACCAGCTCCAGGATTGGGCGAAGAAGCAGGCTGAAGGCTCCGGCTATCGCACCGTCGGCGTTTATGCCGGCGCGCTCGGCTGGGGCTACAACACCGAGATCTTCCAGAAGAAGGGCCTGAAGGAGCCGAAGTGCTGGGCCGACCTGCTCGACGCCTCGCTGAAGGGCGAGATCCAGATGGCCAATCCGAACTCTTCCGGTACGGCCTATACCGCGCTTGCCTCACTGGTGCAGATCATGGGCGAGGACCAGGCCTTCGATTACCTCAAGAAGCTCAACGGCAACATCGCGCAGTACACCAAGTCCGGCTCAGCGCCGGTGAAGGCAGCCGCACGCGGCGAAGCCGGCCTCGGCATCGTTTTCATGCACGACGCCGTGGCACAGACTGCCGAAGGCTTCCCGATCAAGTCGATCGCGCCTTGCGAGGGCACCGGCTACGAGATCGGCTCGATGTCGATCATCCGCGGCGCCAAGAACCTGGACAATGCCAAGGCCTGGTACGACTGGGCGTTGAAGCCCGAGGTCCAGTCGCGCATGAAGGACGCCAAGTCCTTCCAGCTGCCGTCCAACAAGTCGGCCGAAGTGCCGAAGGAAGCACCGAAGTTCGAGGACATCAAGCTGATCGACTACGATTTCGCCACCTTCGGCGATGCCGAGAAACGCAAAGCCCTGCTCGAGCGCTGGGACCGCGAGGTCGGCGCGAGCGCCAACTGATCGCGGCCTGAACGGTTCGGCCGGGTGATTGATCCGGCCGGCACCGCCCAACGGTCCCAACCGTCGTTCATCGCTTCCGGCAGGCGCCGCGGCGATGCAATGTCACATCATCTTTCATTCCAAATTGCGCAAGGACCGTCATGGAACATCGCAACCGCAGGCTCGACCTCACGCTCGGGCTCGGACTGGCCGCCTTCTTGGCTGTCCCCTGGTATCGTATCGAAGGCGGCTTCTTCGGGCTCGGCTGGCTTGCCGATTTCCCCGGGGATTTAGCCGTTGCCCCCGGCCTGATGCAGATTTTCGCCCATGATAAGCCGTGGCTGATCGTGGCGCTGGCGCTGCTCGGCATCTGCGTCGCAGCGCGTTTCGTCCGCGATCCCGCGCGTCGAGGGCTTCTGCTTGCCGTCGCCGGCGCAGCGGGGGTTCTGTATCTCGCTCTCCAGGGGCTGGCGATCGGCTTTTCCGGCTGGACCTGGACGATCAGCGAGACCCTGTTCGGCACGCTTTCCGACGGTCAGCCGTCAATGGGCGCCGGCGCCGTGCTTATGGCACTCACCTTCGTTCTTCTGTTCGCCTTCGGGCTGGCCGAGCGCGGCGTGCTCAAGGGCGACGCCTTCATCGTCGCGGCGATTTCCCTGCTCGTGACCCTCGTCATCGTCTTCGTCTTCTATCCGGTCGGCAGCATGTTCGCGGCGTCGGTTCAGGATTTCGACGGCTCGTTCAAACCGGATGGTTTCATCCGCAATATCCAGGACGCCTCGATCTGGAGCCTGAGCTGTGTCGTCGGCGAAGGCCGCTGCGGCGTCGCCTGGCGCACCCTATGGCTGGCGCTGATGACGGCGTCCGGCTCGACGCTGCTTGGCCTTGCCTTCGCGCTTGTCGCCACCCGCACCCGCTTCCCCTTCAAGAAGGGCATGCGGCTCTTGACGGTGTTGCCGATCATCACGCCGCCCTTCGTCATCGGCCTGGCGTTGACGCTGCTCTTCGGCCGCGCCGGGGTCGTTACCGAATTTCTCTCGGATGCCTTCGGCGTCGAACCGGGGCGCTGGCTCTATGGCCTTACCGGCATCTGGATCGCGCAGGTCCTCTCCTTCACCCCGATTTCGTTCCTCGTGCTGATCGGCGTCGTCGAAGGGGTCAGCCCTTCGATGGAAGAGGCGTCGCAGACGTTGCGCGCCGATCGCTGGCGCACCTTCTGGACCGTCTCTCTGCCGCTGATGAAGCCGGGCCTGGCGAACGCCTTCCTCATCGGCTTCATCGAAAGCATGGCCGACTTCGGCAATCCGCTGGTGCTCGGCGGCAGCCATGGCGTGCTCTCGACCGAAATCTTCTTCGCCGTCGTCGGCGCGCAGAACGATCCGTCCCGTGCGGCCGTACTCGCCATCATCCTTCTCTGCTTCACGCTCACGGCCTTCGTGGCGCAACGCTACTGGCTCGCCGGCAAGAACTATTCGACCGTGACCGGCAAGGGCGATTCCGGTGCCCACAGTGCATTGCCACGCTCGATCTCGATCGGCGTTCACGCCATCGTCATTCCCTGGATGATCTTCACCGTCGTCGTTTACAGCATGATCCTCTTCGGCGGCTTCGTGAAGACCTGGGGTCTCGACAACTCGCTGACGCTCGACCACTACGCCAAGGCCTTCTCGATCTCGTTTGCCGACGGCGCAATCGCCTGGACGGGTGTTGCCTGGAACTCCTTCTGGACGACCATGGAGATCTCGCTGATCGCAGCACCACTGACGGCTATGGTCGGGTTGCTGACGGCCTATCTGATCGTGCGCCAGCGTTTCGCCGGCCGTGATGTCTTCGAGTTCGCGCTGATGCTGAGCTTTGCTATCCCCGGCACCGTCATCGGCATCAGCTACATCATCGCCTTCAACCTGCCGCCGCTCGAAATGACCGGCACGGCGCTGATCCTCGTCGCCTGCTTCGTCTTCCGCAACATGCCGGTCGGCGTGCGCGGCGGCATTGCGGCGATGAGCCAGCTCGACAAGAGCCTCGACGAGGCGTCGCTGACGCTTCGGGCAACGAGCTTCCGCACGTTGCGCAAGGTCATCCTGCCCTTGCTGCGTCCGGCGATCGTCGCGGCACTCGTCTATTCCTTCGTCCGGGCGATCACCTCGATCAGCGCCGTCGTCTTCCTCGTCAGCGCCGAGTACAACATGGCCACCGCCTACATCGTCGGCCTTGTCGAAAACGGCGAGTTCGGCGTGGCGATCGCCTACTCCTCGGCCCTCATCCTGGTGATGATCACCGTCATCACCGGCCTGCAACTCCTCGTCGGCGAACGCAAGCTGAGGCGCGAGAACCGCGTCCTCGGCGCCGCTCCGGTCCGTTCGTCCAACACCATCTCCCAGGAGAAAACCGCATGAGCACCTCCATGAGCACCCCGCGCACCGGCTCGGTCGTCTTCCAGAACGTGCGCAAGCAGTTCGGCAGCTTCACCGCCATCCACGACCTGTCGCTCACCATCGAGCCGGGCACGCTGGTGACCCTGCTTGGCCCCTCCGGCTGCGGCAAGACGACGACGCTGCGTATGCTGGCCGGCCTCGAACACCCTTCCGCCGGCCGGATCCTGATCGGCGGCAAGGACGTGACCATGCTGCCGGCCAACGAGCGCGACGTGTCGATGGTCTTCCAGTCCTATGCGCTCTTCCCGCACATGTCGGCGCTCGACAATGTCGCCTACGGCCTCGAATCCTCGGGAATCAAGAAGAAGGAAGCGCGTGAGCGCGCCGAAGAAGGCCTGCAGCTCGTCGGCCTCGGCGGCCTCGGCCAGCGGCTTCCGGCCGAACTTTCGGGCGGCCAGCAGCAACGCGTCGCCGTTGCCCGCGCGCTCGTGCTCGAACCGCAGGTGTTGCTGCTCGACGAACCGCTGTCCAACCTCGACGCGCGACTGCGCCGCAAGGTGCGCACAGAAATCCGCGAGTTGCAGCAGCGCCTCGGGTTCACCGCCGTCTACGTCACCCACGACCAGGACGAGGCGCTTGCCGTTTCCGACCGCATCATCGTCATGAAAGATGGCGCGATCGCGCAGCAAGGTGCGCCGCGCGACCTCTATGAAGCGCCGGCCTCCACCTTCATCGCCGACTTCATGGGCGAGGCCAATGTGCTGCCCTGCGAGGTGACCGCGACCGACGCCGGCCTGGCGACGATCCGCATCGGCGGATTTGAGCACCGCCTGCCCTCCAAGGGCACCCGGACGGGTCCGTCGAAACTCGCCGTACGGCCCAACGCGGTAACGCTGACGCCAGCCAAGGGTGCGGCCCTTTCAGGCACGATCAGCAGCGCCGCCTATCTCGGCGGCCACGTCGAATACGAGGTCGAAACGCCGGCGGGTCTCCTCTTTGTTGTCGATCAGGCGGTGGAGGAAATGCTATCTCCGGCAACGGAGGTCGCGATCGGTTTCCGCAGCCGCGGCCTCGCTTTGATTGACGCATGACTTTTCACAACTGGATACGAGAAGGACACTTGCATGACTGCTGAAATTGCCGGCCTCGATGCCCGGTTCGCGCTTGCTAAATCCATGGCCGAGGAGGCCGGCCAGCTCGCCTACGATTACTTCCTGAAGCGGGAAACACTCGTCATCGAAACCAAGCGTGACGCCCACGACGTCGTGTCGATCGCCGACCGCAACGTCGAGACGTTGATCCGCGACAAGATCGCCGCCGCGTTTCCGGACGATGGCGTGCTCGGAGAGGAGCATGGACTTCTCGACGGCACATCCGGCTTCACCTGGGTGCTCGATCCGATCGACGGCACCACGCCCTTCGTCAACGGCATGCCAAACTGGTGCGTCTCGATTGCGGTGGTCTATGCGGAGAAACCCGTTATCGGCGTGATCCACTCGCCCTGCCACCAGGAAATCTATGCCGCTGCAACCGGCCGGGGCGCGACGCTGAACGGCAAGCCGCTTCGTCTCGACGGCACGCGCACGATCCGCAACGCCGTCACCGGGCTTGGCGCCAACGATCAGGTGAAACCTGGCGAGATGGGTGCCATCGTCGAGCGCCTGCTCTCGAATGGCGGCAACTTCATGCGCAACGGTTCCGGCGCACTGATGATCGCCTATGTGGCGGCAGGTCGCCTCGTCGGTTATTACGAACCCTACATGCATGCCTGGGACTGCCTTGGCGGCTATTGCCTGGTGACCGAAGCCGGCGGCTGGACGCTGCCTTTCCCCGCGCGGGGCGAGGCGCTGACGCATTGGGCGCCGGTGTTGGCCGCAGCCCCCAGCGCCGTCGATGACCTGCTGAAGGTCGCCCAGCTTGACCGGGCAGCAGCTTGATCACTCTTGCGCCGAGCCGGTGGGTTTGTCGGGCTTGAATCCCAGCAGACCACCGAGTTCCATCGGGAACGGGAAGATCACGGTCGAGTTCTTCTCGCCGGCAATGACGTTCAAGGTGCTCAGATAGCGCAACTGCATGGCCTGAGGCTGCCGGGCGAGGATCTCGGCGGCCTCGAGCAACTTGGCCGCGGCCTGCTGCTCACCCTCGGCATTGATCACCTTGGCGCGCCGCTCGCGTTCGGCCTCCGCCTGACGGGCAATCGCCCGAACCATGGCCTCGTTGATGTCGACATGCTTGATCTCGACGGTCGCCACCTTGATGCCCCAGGCATCCGTCTGGCTGTCGAGGATCTTCTGGATATCGTCGTTCAGCCGATCACGCTCGGCCAGCATCTCGTCGAGATCATGTTTGCCAAGCACGGACCGCAGGGTCGTCTGCGCCAGCTGGCTCGTCGCCATCATGAAGTCCTCGACCTGGATCGTCGATTTCTCGGCGTCGATCACCCGGAAATAGATCACGGCGCTGACCCGAACGGAAACGTTGTCATGAGAGATGACGTCCTGGCTCGGCACGTCCAGCACCCGGGTTCTGAGATCGACCCGCACCATCTGCTGCACATAGGGCACAAGCAGGATCAGCCCCGGCCCCTTGACGCCGGTGAACCGGCCGAGGGTGAAGATCACGCCCCGTTCATATTCACGCAGGATCCGGATCGAATAGGCGATGACGAGAATGACGAGCACCAGCAACGCAGCAAAAGGAGCAAGGCTCCCGAACATGTCCATGACCATTCCTCCATTCCGGGCGCCTTCACCGCGCCCTCACCCGATCCGCGGGCGCTATGTCTTTGGTCCGTCGCGGATCACTTCGAGCGTCAGTCCGTTCCGCCCGATGACCTTCACGTTCTCGCCCCTCGACAGCGTCTCCGTGCTGACGGCCTGCCAGCGCTCGCCATGGGCGATGACGTAACCGGCCGCGCCGGTCCAATTTTCGACCGTGCCGGCAAGGCCGATCATCTGTTCGCTGCCGGTCACCACCGCGTGGCGGCTCGAACTGAAGGCGAGCCGAGCGACCAGAAGGCTAAAACCGAGGCTTGCAACCGCAAGCGCCGCCAGCACGGACCAGGAAACCCCAAAACCCGGCGTATCCGTATCGAAGAGAATGGCCGCGCCCAGAACCAGTGCAAAACTGCCGCCGGCGCCGAGCACGCCGAAGGATGGCGAATGCGCCTCGGCGACCATCAATCCGATCCCGAGCATGATCAGCCCTATGCCGGCATAACTGACGGGCAGCACCGAAAGCGCATAGAGCCCGAGCAACAGGCAGATGCCGCCGATCGTTCCCGGCGCCACCGACCCCGGCGACAGGAACTCGAAGATCAAGCCGTAGATGCCGATCATCATCAGGACGACCGCGATATTGGGATCAGTGACCACTGAAAGCAGCCGGGTGCGCCAGTCGGGCACGAAGTCCTCGGTCGTAAGACCTGCGGTATCGAGCACGATCTCTCGCTGCCCCACGCGCACCGTCCGCCCGTTCGCCTGCTTCAGGAGATCGGCAACGTCGGTCGCGGTGAAATCGACGGCCTTTTCCCGGACGGCGGCCTCGGCCGAGAGGCTTGCAGCCTCTCGCACCGCCTTTTCGCCCCAGTCGGCATTGCGCCCGCGCAACTCCGCCAGCCCGCGGATATAGGCCACGGCATCGTTGACCATTTTTGCCTCGCCCGGGCTCTGCGCCGCCGGCTGTTTGTCGCCGTCCTTACCCTCACCGAACATGTCGCCACCGATCGCAATCGGCGTCGCGGCGCCGAGGTTCGTTCCCGGCGCCATCGCCGCAATGTGGCTGGCATAAAGGATGTAAGTGCCGGCGCTCGCCGCCCGCGCGCCGCTCGGCGCAACGTAGGTTGCGACGGGTATGGGCGAGCCAAGGATCGCGCGGATAATCTCGCGCATCGAGGTGTCGAGGCCGCCGGGCGTATCCACCTGCAGGACCACCAGCGGCAGGCGGTGCTCTTCCGCCTTCGTCAGGCCACGCCTGACATATTCGGCGGTCGCCGGACCGATGGCGCCGTTGACATGCAGCACCAAGGCGACCCGATCGTTTTCGGCCCGCGACGAAGCTGGAAACGCGAAGGACAAGATCAACAAAAACAACAGCGTGAGGGTTCGCAACATCCGTCGTCAGAACCTCGCATGCTCGACACCTGCGAAGAGGGCCACGCGCCGCATGATAGCACAACACAAGGTTAGCACGAAGCGAAGGCCTCTACTGCGCCAGCGGGTCCGCACGTCAGAGCACAGGACGCCGGCGGCCTCTCGGCTGCGACGGGATGACAACGGCGGCGATCGGCGGTATCTGCTAGATGTTCATTTGAGCGGCAACGCTTCGCCGCCAATTCGAGGCTGCCTTCGTGGCGCCTTCCGGTTTCAGCAGAACAGGATTTTTGGGTTTGGAGACGACCCTCTACCAACCGATCAAGAGCTTCCTCGAAACCCGCGGCTACAGCGTCAAGGGCGAGATCGGCGGCTGCGATATCGTCGCGCTCAGCGACGACGAACCGCCGCTGGTGGTCGTGTGCGAACTGAAGCTGAGCTTCAACCTCGAATTGATCCTGCAGGCGGTCGATCGCGCCACCGCGGGCGACGAGGTGTGGGTCGCCGCCCGTGTTTCGGCCAAGGGCAAGGGGCGGGAGAGTGACCGGCGTTTCCGCGATCTCTGCCGCCGGCTCGGCTTCGGGATGCTGGCGGTCGCCGACAATGGCATGGTCGATGTTATTCTCGCGGCTTCCGCGGTGATGCCGCGCAAGAACAACAGGAAAAGAGCGCGCCTGATCAGCGAGCATCGCCGCCGCAAGGGCGATCCGACCGCGGGTGGCGCCACGCGCACACCGATCATGACCGCGTATCGGCAGCAGGCGCTCGCCTGCGCTGCCGCCCTGCAAGTCGGCCAGCAGCGCCCGCGCGATCTGCGCCCGGTAGCACCCGATGCCGCCAAAATCCTGCTCAGCAACGTCTATGGCTGGTTCGAGCGGGTCGACCGCGGCATCTACGCGCTGTCGGAACAGGGCGCCGAAGCACTTCGCCGCTGGCCTCCGCTCGAGACCGCAACGGTCGTGATCGCCGAGGCATCCGAAGCATGACACAGCCTGGAGCCCTCCGGTGAACCCCGCGCTTCGCCTTCTCTATCTTTGCCTCGCATGGCTGATGGTCGGCCTCGGCGTCATCGGCGCCTTTCTTCCGATCCTGCCGACGACGCCGTTCCTGTTGCTGGCAGCCGGGCTCTTTGCCCGCGCCTCGCCCCGGCTGGAGCAATGGCTGCTCAACCACCGGGTCTTCGGGGCCCCACTTCGGCTGTGGCGCGAAAAGGGGGCGATATCCCGGCGGGCCAAGACCGGTGCGGTCAGCCTGATGGCCGCCAGCTTCGGCCTCTTCCTTTTCTTCGGCAATCCGAGCCTCTCGCTCGCCGCTATCGTCGCAGCCGCAATGGCGCTTCCCGCGCTTTTCATCCTGACGCGTCCAGCGGAGTAGCCGGTCGGCACGGCCAACGAACCAGGCCGGTGCAAACGGGAAACGATACTTTTCCTCTCAAGAAATACTTGATTGCGCGCGAAAAGGTCGAAATATTCTCCGGGCGCACACGCTATAAGCGTATACATCCATACTTAGTGTTTTTGTAAATCAAAATATACTTCGAACAACTCAAGAACAAAGTTGTACAAATGTGCAATTTCCGCGGCCGCGCACCGGCTCGCTCTCTTGCTCGACCGTTGTTCCGCATCCACGCAATGCACGATCGCGTGAATTTATGCATCGCGAACGGCCGTGGAAACGTTTCATCGGCTCACATAGGCACCTGCTGAACGCAGATAGACCCCCAAAACTGACGATTGGCGATTGACAAGCCGGTCCGGTTGGCTCCATCTATTGCATTACAAAGGCAGCAATTCCTTAATAAAGGAATATGTGGAGGAGCATATGCCTGACATGCTGGTGAGCTTGTATTCGCCGATCCTCGGTGAACTCAAGCGCAGAACAAAAACCGACAAGGTGACGATCCGTCCCGCCTTGCCGCCGGAAATGGGCCTGGTCGTCGGCTGGGTTCGGGAGAATTTTAGCGAGAACTGGGCGAGCGAGGTGACTGTCGCCTTCACGCGCAGGCCCGTCGCCTGTCTTATCGCGGTTGACGACGGCAAGCTCGTCGGCTTCGCCTGCTACGACACGACCGCTCCCGGCTTCTTCGGCCCGACTGGCGTCGATCCCGTCGCCCGCGGCAAGGGCATCGGCGTCGCCCTGCTTTCCGACTGCCTCGACACCATGAAGACGCTTGGCCACGCCTATGCCTTCATCGGCGACGCCGGCCCGGTCGATTTCTACGCAAAGACCGTGGGCGCCGTGCCGATCCCCGCCCCCGACAAGGGGATCTACCAGGGCATGCTGCGCCGCCCCTCCAAATAATTCCAATCTCGGAGCCTCTGAATGTCCTCGACACCCCTCGCCCTTTTTGTCGGTCTTCCGAACCCTACGCTTTCGGAGGACGAGTTCGCCCTGTTTCGCGAAACCAACCCGCTCGGTCTCTTCGTTGGCCGCCGTAACCTGCGTGATCCGCAGCAGGCAAAGGCTCTGATCGAACGCTTCCGCGAAGCCGTCGGCCGCGAAGACGCTCCCGTCTTCACCGACCAGGAAGGCGGACGCGTTCAGCATCTCGACGCCGGCCCCTGGCCGCTGTTCCGCTCCTTCGGCGAATTTGCCGAACTCGCCCGCCGTGACTTTGCCCTCGGCAAGAAGGCCCTGCGCCTGTCAAGCCAGGCCATGGGCACGATGATGACCGATCTTGGCCTGACGAGCGGCTGCTCGCCGGTGCTCGACCTCGTCTTCTCGACGACGAGCTCCGTCATTGGCGCCCGCGCCTTCGGCGCCGACCCGGACTTCATCGCCGCACTCGGCCGCGAAGTGGTCGACGGCCTGCTCGAGACCGGCAACATGCCGATCATGAAGCACATTCCCGGCCATGGCCGCGCGACGCTCGATTCGCACAAGGAGCGCCCGGTCGTCGACGCCTCGCGTGAATTGCTGACGTCCACCGATTTCAAGCCCTTCGTCGCCCTGCGCGACACGCCCTGGGCCATGGTCGCCCACGTCGTTTACTCGGCCTTCGACAAGGAACTGCCGGCGTCCATCTCGCCGATCATGCACGACGTCATCCGCAAAAACATGGGCTATGACGGCGTCCTCATCTCCGACTGCATCTTCATGGAATCGCTGCGCGGCACCCTGCCGGAGCGTGTTCGCCAGGTGCTCGATGCCGGCTTCGACATCGCGCTCCACAGCCATGGTGATCTCGCCGAAAGCGAAGCGGCAGCCAAGGCGGCAAGCCCGCTGACCGCCGCCGCGCAGAAACGCATCGACGCCGCCAACGCCCGGCTCGGCACGCTCAAGGTCGATGTGCGCGCCGTGCATGCGGAAGTCGAGGACATGTTCAACAGCGCCCTCGTGGCCTGACCGAAACAAGAAATCCTAGCGATCTAAAAGGGGAACTACCGTGAAAAAATCGCTTCTCGGCGCAGCGACCGCGCTCGCCCTCATCGCCGGCCCGGCGGCGGCACAGACCGTGCTGACGGCCAATATCGAGCCGGCGACCACCTGGGTTCGCAACTTCAACCCGTTCAACCAGACCTCGGCGCGCCAGAGCACGCTCGACTTCATCTACGAGCCGCTGGTCGTCTTCAACCGCTTCGACGGCAACAAGCCGGTCTTCCGGCTGGCCGAAAGCTTCAAGCTCTCGGACGACCTGAAGTCGATCGAGTTCAAGCTTCGTCCAAACCTCAAGTGGTCCGACGGCAAGCCGCTGACGGCGACCGACGTCAAGTTCACCTACGACTACCTGAAGAAGTTCCCGGCGCTCGACTTCGTCAGCATCTGGACCTTCATCACCGGTGTCGAGGCCGTGGACGCTGAGACCGTGCGCTTCACGCTCGCCAATCCGAGCTCGCTTGCAGCCGAACAGCTGGCGCAGCTGCCGATCGTGCCCGAGCACGTCTGGAAGGACATTGCCGAGCCGGTCACCTTCGCCAACGAAACGCCCGTCGGCAGCGGTCCGCTGACCGAAATCCCGCGCTTCACCGGCCAGACCTACGACCAGTGCCGCAACCCGCACTACTGGGACGCAGCAACGCTCAAGGTCGACTGCGTGCGCTTCCCGCAGCTTGCCGACAATAACCAGATCCTGACGGCGACCGCGTCGGGCACGCTCGACTGGGGCGTCTCCTTCATCCCGGATATCGAGAACGTCTATGTCGCCAAGGATCCGGAACACTTCCACTTCTGGTATTCGCCAAGCAGCATGGTCGCCTTCCTGTTCAACCAGGAAACGGCGAACGAAAACAACCGCAAGGCCTTCAACGACGTGAAGTTCCGCCGTGCCGCCTCGATGGCGCTCGACCGCGGCACCATGGTCGACGTCGCCGGCTACGGCTACCCGACGCTCAACGAAGACCCGGCAGGAATGGGCGAGCTCTACAAGAGCTGGGCCGATCCGTCGGTCGCCGCCGATTTCGGCAAGTACGGCAAGTACGATGCGGATGCCGCCAAGGCGCTGCTCGACGAGGCCGGCTACGCCGACAAGGACGGCGACGGCTTCCGCGACAACCCGGATGGCAGCAAGATCTCGTTCTCGATCATCGTTCCGAGCTCCTGGACCGACTGGATCGACACGGTGACGATCGCCGTCGAGGGCCTGCAGGCCGTCGGCCTCGACGGCAAGATCGAGACGCCCGAGGAAGCGGTCTGGACCGGCAACCTCATCAACGGCACCTTCGATGCGGCGATCAACAGCCTGCCGGCATCGGCCTCGCCCTACTACCCCTACAAGCGCGCCTTCAGCGCGTCGGACAAGGGCAAGACCCGCTTTACCTCGCAACGCTGGTTCAATCCGGATGTCGAAGCGCTTCTGACCGAGTTCACCCAGACCGCCGACCCGGCCAAGCAGAAGGAAGCGATGAACAAGGCACAGCGCATCGTCGCCGAAAACATGCCGATGATCCCGGTGTTCAACAACCCGAACTGGTACCAGTACAACACCAAGCGCTTCAAGGGCTGGGCGACGGCGGAAAACCCCTTCGTCAACCCGTCGATCACCCGCAACAACCCGGCGCGTCTTCTGCACCTGCTGGCGCTTGAACCGGTGAAGTGATCCCTGATCGAAGGCGCGGCGCCCTTTCGGACGACGATCCGGGAGGGCGCCGCATCTCGATCGGCAACGGTGGCGGGCGCTTTTCGTCCGCCACGCAATCGTCCTTGGGGTCAGTCTCCACGGGCGGTTCGACAAGAAGACAGCCCTGCCGCCTGACGCGCTCTTGCGGCAGCCGCAGTCGATGGAGTTCCCGATGGCCTTTTTGCTTCGCCGCCTCTGCTTCTATCTGGCGGCCTTCGTCGCAGCGGCGACGATCAACTTTTTCCTGCCGCGGCTGATGCCCGGTGATCCGGTGCAGATCATGTTTTCGAGCGCCGGCGCTGAACTGCCGCCCGAAAGCCTGCAGGCCCTGAAACTCACCTTCGGCTTCGTCGATGGCCCCCTTTGGCAGCAGTACCTCACCTATCTCGGCAGCATCTTCAGCGGCGACCTCGGCCGTTCCATCAAGTATTTCCCGCTGCCGGTGACCACCGTGCTCGGCAACGCACTCGTCTGGACCGTCGGTCTGATGGGAACTGCCACCATCGTCAGTTTCGCGCTCGGCACCTTCCTCGGCATTCTCGCGGCCTGGCGCCGTGGCAGCCTGTTCGACGTCATCGTTTCCGTCGGCGCGATCTTCGCGACCTCGGTTCCCGCCGTCGTCACCTCGCTGATCGTCGTCTTCACCTTCGGCTTCACGCTTGGCTGGTTCCCGACCGGCTATGCCGCCGATCCGGCGCTCGATCCCGCCTTCACGTTCGAATATATCGGCAGCATCCTCTACCACGGCATCCTGCCGATGCTGACGCTTTGCGCGGTTCTGACCGGCGGCTTCGCCGTGACCATGCGCAACAACATGATCAACCTGCTCGGCGAAGACTACATCGTCATGGCCCGCGCGAAGGGGCTCTCCGACACCCGCGTGATGATCTGGTATGCGGCGCGCAACGCCCTGCTGCCGACCGTCTCGAGCCTTGCCATCGCCATCGGCACTGTGCTCGGCGGCTCGCTGGTGACCGAGGTGGTGTTCAACTATCCGGGCCTCGGCAACATTCTCTACCAGGCGATCCTCGCCCGCGATTACCCCGTCATCCAGGGACAGCTCTTGATCATGACCGCCACCATGCTCATTGCCAATTTCATCGTCGACGTCAGCTACGTGCTGCTCGACCCGCGACTGAAGAGGGCGTGATATGAAAACCTCCTCCTTTCCGCTCATCCACAACCGCAAGGCCATGGTCGGCGCGCTGATCGTCGCCTTCATCCTGGCTGTCGCGATCGCAGCCCCCTTGCTGACCTCCTATGACCCGGGCGCGCGCGTCGGACGGCCGCATCAGTCACCGTCGCTCGAGCACTGGCTCGGTACCACCCGTATCGGCCAGGACGTCTTCGCCCGCCTCATCTACGGCGCACGCACGTCGCTCGCCGTCGGCTTCGGCGCCGGGCTTCTCATCACCATTGTTGGCACAGCACTCGGCATCATCGCCGGCTATCGCGGCGGCAAGATCGACGAGGTCATCAGCTTCTTCACCAACATGGTGCTGGTCGTGCCGAACCTGCCGCTGCTGCTCGTGCTCGCCGCCTTCATCGGCCAGGCAAGTCCGTGGGTCATCGCGCTCATTCTCGGCTGCACGTCCTGGGCCTGGGGTGCCCGTGTCACCCGCGCAGAGACGCTGTCGGTCAAACAGAAGGACTATGTGAAATCCGCCGAGATGATGGGCGAGCCACGCTGGCGCATCATGACCTTCGAAATCTTCCCCAACCTCATCTCGATCGTCGGCATCAACTTCATCGGCAGTGTGATTTTCGCGATCATCACCCAGGCGACGCTCGAGTTCCTGGGCCTCGGCGATCCCAAGGTCGTTTCCTGGGGCACGATGCTCTATGCGGCGCAGAAGGCCTCCGCCCTTTCGGTCGGCGCCTGGTGGGACATCCTGACGCCCTGCTTCGCGCTCGCCTTCCTCGGCATTGGCCTGTCGCTGCTCAACTTCGCCGTCGACGAAATCGCCAATCCGCGGCTTCGCACCGGCAACCGGCTCGGCCGCTGGTCCGCGCTCATCCGTTCCGGGGAGGGCCGCCTGTGACCGCACCTTTGCTTTCGGTCAAGAACCTGACCATCGATTACATTGGCGAGACCAACGATTTCCGCGCCGTCGACAATGTCAGCTTCGACGTTGCCCCCGGTGAGGTCTTCGGCCTTGCCGGCGAATCCGGCTGCGGCAAGAGCACGATCGCCTTTGCCATCAGCCGGCTGCACAAGCCGCCGGCGCTGATCCGCAAGGAAAGCGCCATCCTGCTCGACGGCCGCGACGTGCTCGACCTCGACCAGAAGGATCTCGCCGACTTCCGCTGGCGCGAAGTGGCGATGGTGTTCCAGAGCGCAATGAACTCACTGAACCCGGTGTTGCGCATCGAACAGCAGTTCTACGACGTCTTGAAGACGCACAAGCGCATCACCCGCGCACAGGCGCGTGATCGCACCGCCGAGATGCTCAAGCTCGTCGATATCTCGCCGGACCGGATGCGCGATTATCCGCACCAGTTTTCCGGCGGCATGCGCCAGCGCATCGTCATCGCCATCTGCCTTGCGCTCGATCCGCGGCTGATCGTCATGGACGAGCCGACGACGGCGCTCGACGTGGTGGTGCAGCGCGAAATCCTGCAGCGGATCAACGAACTCCGGCGCAAGCTCGGTTTTGCCGTGCTCTTCATTACCCACGACCTCGGGCTGATGGTGCAGTTCTGCGACCGCATCGGCATCATGCTCGGCGGCAAGCTGGTCGAACAGGGCACCGCCGACGCCATCTACCGGACACCGGAGCACGACTATACCAAGAAGCTCTGGGCCTCCTTCCCCTCGCTGCACGGAGGCGTTCTTCGATGACCGGCATGTCCGCACCCATTCTTACCCTGGACAAGGTCAGCAAGACCTTCGGCAATGGCCCCGCCGCCGTGCGCGCGGCGAGGGCTATCTCGTTCTCATTGCATGCGGGCCGGGCGCTTGCCGTCGTTGGCGAATCCGGCAGCGGCAAGACCACCTGCGCCCGCATCGCCATGCGCGAATACGAGCCGAGCGAAGGACGGCTGCTCTATAAGGGCAAGCCCGTCGACGCGGCCGGATCCAAGGAAATCGCCGACTATCGCCGCTCGGTGCAGATGATCTTCCAGGATCCCTTCGCTTCGCTCAATCCGGCCCACACCATCGCCTACCACCTGAAGCGGCCGCTGATGCTGCATCGTGCTGACATCAGGGGTGCGGCGGTCGACGAAGAGATCAAGGCCCTGCTTCGGCAGGTGAAGCTCGATCCTGAGATCGTCGCGCCGAAGTACCCCCACGAACTTTCCGGTGGCCAGCGCCAGCGCGTCAACATCGCCCGGGCGCTCGCGGCCAAGCCCGAAGTCATCGTCGCCGACGAGCCGACCTCGATGCTCGACGTTTCCGTGCGGCTCGGCGTGCTCAATCTCTTGAGCGAAATGAAGCGCGAGATGAATCTCGGCCTGCTTTACATCACCCACGACATCGCGACGGCCCGCTACGTCGCCGAGGATATCGCGGTGATGTATGCAGGCCAGATCGTCGAATGGGGCAATACCAGTAAGGTCATCGACAACCCGGCCCATCCCTATACCAAGCTGCTGCTCTCGGCTGTGCCGGATCCGGACATCCGCTTCGACGATCCGAACGCGCAGGTGAGCTCAGCCGAAGCCGATGAAACGCGCCGGCGTTCGGCGGCGACCCAGGAGACAATCCGCGAGGTCGAGCCCGATCATTTCGTGCGCGCGGCCTGAGCCGCCCACCGACTGGCTAAAACAAAAACGCCCCGCTTACCGCGGGGCGTTTTTGTTTGGTCGCGAAAAGCGCAACCCCGTCGATTTTTGGCCCGGCGCCCTCGTGCGCCGGGCCATAAAATCAGGCGGCTTCGCGCTTTTCGACGTCGGTCGGAACGGTGGAGATCGTCTTCAGGATCTGCGAAGCGATCTGGTAGGGGTCGCCCTTGGAGTTCGGGCGGCGATCTTCGAGATAGCCCTTGTAGTCGTTGTTGACGAAGCTGTGCGGAACGCGGATCGACGCACCACGGTCAGCAACACCGTAGCTGAACTGGTGGATCGAAGCGGTTTCGTGCTTGCCGGTCAGGCGCATGTGGTTGTCCGGGCCGTAGACGGCGATGTGGTCGGCACGAGCTTCGGCGAAAGCAGCCATCAGCTCTTCGAAGTATTCCTTGCCACCGACTTCGCGCATGTAGGCGGTCGAGAAGTTGGCGTGCATGCCCGAGCCGTTCCAGTCGGTGTCGCCGAGCGGCTTGCAGTGGTATTCGACGTCGATGCCGTACTTTTCGGTCAGGCGCTGCAGCAGGTAGCGGGCAAGCCAGATTTCGTCGGCAGCCTTGCGCGAGCCCTTGCCGAACACCTGGAATTCCCACTGGCCCTTGGCGACTTCCGCATTGATGCCTTCATGGTTGATACCGGCAGCCAGGCAGATGTCGAGATGCTCTTCGACGATCTTGCGGGCCACGTCACCAACGTTGCTGAAGCCGACGCCGCAGTAGTAGGGGCCCTGCGGCGCGGGGTAACCGGCATCCGGGAAGCCGAGCGGGCGGCCGTTCTGATAGAAGAAGTATTCCTGCTCGAAACCGAACCAGGCGCCGTCGTCATCCAGAACCGTAGCGCGGGTGTTGGACGGATGCGGCGTCTTGGCATCCGGCATCATGACTTCGCAAAGGACGAGAACGCCGTTCTTGCGCTCCGGATCCGGATAGACGGCGACCGGCTTCAGCACGCAGTCCGAGCTGCTGCCTTCGGCCTGCATCGTCGACGAACCGTCGAAGCCCCAGAAGGGCAGCTGTTCCAGCGTCGGGAAAGCATCGAATTCCTTGATCAGGGTCTTGCCGCGCAGGTTCGGGGTGGGCTTGTAACCGTCGAGCCAGATGTATTCGAGCTTAAACTTTGTCATTTCGTTCTCTCACATGACGCCAGGAATGGCTTGGTTCCGAAGCGGTTGGGCAATCCAGACTGGCTGCCCGACGACCGATGAGCGTTAAGAAGCATTAATCGTGCCAACTTGAATTAAGCGTCGAGAATCCAGAAAAAAGGGTCACTAGGGGCAGGTGCGAGCGCGGCCGAACCGATGGCACAGCGCAAGGAAGCAGCGATTCGCACAAAAAATAGGCAAAACCTGCCCGACTCCGCGGCAAAGCAGGGCGGCAAGTCTGCGGTCAAAGATCCAGCGTCAGTAGATGCCGGCGATTGCCTGCAAAACGTGCAGTGGCGCAATGAACCGGACAGGTCAACTTCAGCGCCCGACGACGCATTGGCGCATGATCGCGGGCAGGACCTTGAACAGCCGCGCGTCCTCGCACTGGGAAACATTGAAGCGCATGAAGCCGTTGGCGGTTCCGGCGTGAGAAAAGACGTTGCCGGGCGCCAGCACGATTTCCTGCTGCAGTGATTTCTGCGCCACCTCGGCCGCGTCGATGCCATCGGGCAAACGGCACCAGAGAAACATGCCGGCCTGCGGCTCGATCCATGGCGTGATGCCGATCTCCCCGAGCCGCGCCGCCGTCTCGTTCATCGACCGTGCCAGGCGCTCGCGCAGTGCCTCCATGTGCTTGCGGTAGCTGCCGTCCTTGAGCATCGCAAAAACCAGCTCCGCCGCAAGGCTCGGCCCACCGAACGTGGTGGCGATCTTCAGGTCGACCAGCCCCTCGATCCACCCCCGCGGCGCGGCGATGAAGCCGCAGCGGATGGAGGCCGAGAGAGTCTTGGAGAAGCTGCCGATCTGCACGACACGCTCGAGCCCGTCGAAGGCGGCAAGCCGCGGCGCCGGCGTATGCTCGAAATCGGCGAAGATATCGTCCTCGACGATCGTCAGCCCGGCCTGTTCGGCGAGCTTCAGCAGACGATGGGCAACGACCGGCGAGAGCGTGGCGCTTGTCGGATTGTGAAGCCCGGAATTGGTGATGTAGAGCCGCGGCCGGTGGGTTGCGAGAACCTCAGCGAATTTCTCGAGATCGGGCCCCGAAGGCGTATAGGGCACGCTTACGACCTCTGCCCGATGGGCGCGCAGCAGAGCATGGAAATTGAAATAGCAGGGGTCGTCGACCACGACCGTATCGCCTGGCTCAATCAGGAAGCGGCAGAGCAGATCGATCGCCTGCGTCCCGGATTCCGTCAGGATGATCTGGTCGGGCGATGCCTCGACACCGTGCTCGCCGAGACGCCGCGCCAGAAGCTGGCGTAAGGGCCGATGGCCAAGCGGCGTTCCGTAGTCCGTCAGCCCGCTCGCCTCCAGCTTGGATGCCGATTTAAGAGCACGGCGGATTGCAGTTTCCGGCATCCAGCTCGGCGGCAGCCAGCCGCAGCCGGGCTTCAGCACGCTATCGCCCGTTTCCAGCGCCTGGCGCGACACCCACAGCGGATCGACGGCCCGGTCGAGCCGCGGACCGATCTCGGCCAAAGACAGAGGCGCCAGCGGCGCCGCCACGAAGAAGCCGGCGCCGGGCTTCGAGCGAATGACACCTTCGGCCACCAGCCGTTCATAGGCTTCGACGACGGTGGATTTCGAAACGCGCATGGTGTTGGCGAAGGCGCGGATCGACGGAAGCTTCGCCCCCGGCGTTAGGACACGCCCGGCGATCCGCTGCCGGATCGTCGACATCACGCCTTCGAGCAGCGTTTCGCTGCCGAGCTCCAACTCCTGAACCGTCATCCGTACTGCTCATACATCCAATACAGTTTTGCAAAACTGTACCGCATTGTCTCTGGCAGAGCCAGTCCGTTCGACGGATACAGACGAAAAAGGAGAATGCTATGGACAAGACGGCAGACGGTTGGATGAGCGGTTTTCTCGGGGTGCTGATCTTCAGCGGATCATTGCCAGCGACCCGCGTCGCAGTGATGGACTTTGATCCGGTGTTTCTGACAGTCGCGCGCGCGGCGATCGCCGGCCTGCTCGGCCTCTTGCTGCTTCTCATCTTCCGCCAGCCGCGACCGGCGAAGGCCGATCTCGTTTCGCTGGCAATCGTCGCCTTCGGCGTCGTGCTCGGCTTTCCGCTGCTAACCGCGCTGGCCTTGCAGCACGTCACCTCGGCGCATCTGATCGTCTTCGTCGGACTTCTGCCATTGGCAACCGCGATCTTCGGCGTGCTTCGTGCCGGCGAGCGGCCGCGCCCAGCCTTCTGGTTCTTTTCCTCGCTCGGCAGCGCCGCGGTCGTCGGTTTCGCGCTGGTGCAGGGCTTTGCCGCATCGCCCGTCGGCGACCTCCTGATGCTCGGCGCCATCATTGTCTGCGGCCTCGGCTATGCCGAAGGCGCCAGCCTTTCGCGCAAGCTTGGCGGCTGGCAGGTGATCTGCTGGGCGCTGGTCCTGTCCTTGCCGATCATGCTGGCGCTGACGCTCTTCACGCTGCCGGCCTCCTTCGCAGCCGTCACCAACGGCGCCTGGGCGGGCCTTGCCTATGTCTCGCTCTTCAGCATGCTCGTCGGCTTTGTCTTCTGGTATCGCGGCCTTGCGCTCGGCGGCGTCGCCGGCGTCGGACAGTTGCAGTTGCTGCAGCCCTTCTTCGGCCTGGCACTCGCTGCAACACTTCTCGGCGAGCCGGTCAGCTGGAGCATGCTGGCCGCGACCGGCGCGATCGTGCTCTGCGTTGCCGGCGCCAAGAAATTCGCGAAATAGGCGGCTTTTCACGGGGCGGCGCAGCCCAAGCCCTTCAGAGGCGGTCGAGCTTCAACCGCGCGCCGAGCAGATCGAGAAAGCGGCGGATCTTTGCAGATGGGGTCCGCCCTTCCAACCACAGCGCATGGATCGGCACCGGGGCCGGCTCGAAGTCTTCAAGCACGGTTTCGACCTTGTCGGCATCGATCAGATGTTTGATCTGCCAGAGCGGCGAAAAGCCAAGGCCGAGGCCCTGCTCCACCGCCGCATAGATCGCATTCATCGAGTTGGTGCGAAACCCGCCGCTCACCTTGACGGCGCGAGCCCGCCCGTCGATGCTGAACATCCAGACGCCGGGTCGCTCGTCGCCCGTGCGCGTGACGCAACGATGCGCAGCGAGTTCCTGCGGATGAGACGGCCGGCCGAAGCTCGCAAAATAGGCGGGCGAGCCGAAGACGACGCGGCGAAGCGCGCCCAGGCGCTTGCCGGTCAGGCCAGAATCCTGCAGATCGCCGATCCGCAAGACCAGATCGAGTCCGCTCGCTGCCAGATCGACGAAGGCATCGGAGAGGTCGAGATCGACCTCGACTTCCGGATATTTCGCCATGTACTCGGCGATCACAGGTATCAGGAACCGCGGCGCAAACAGATTGGGCGCCCCAAGGCGCAGCACGCCTGACGGCTCGGAGCGCCGCTGTGCGGCCTCCTCGCGCGCGTCGTGTATCTCCTCCACCGCAGGCTTGATGCGCAGATAAAAGCTCTCGCCCGCCTCGCTCGGCATTGAGCGGCGGGTCGTGCGATGCACCAGCTCGACACCGACATCGGCTTCGAGCATGGCGAGCGACCGGCTGATGGTCTGGAGCGGTCTGCCCAGGCGTTTCGCCGCGGCCGTCAGGCTCCCCTGCTCGACGATGGCCAGAAAGGCCTCCAGATCTTCGATGCGGCTCATTCGATAATCCCGTTTTGCTGGAGAATAAATCACATTTTGCGTCGATTGTCCGCATTGTTGTGCAGCACTAGCTTGAGATCGTCACATCACGACGGCTCGAAAGGCAGACCCCATGAACCAGCGCTCCAACACGATCCTTGTCGTCGGTGCCACCGGCCGCTTCGCCGGCCTTGTCCTTCCCGAACTGGCGCGGCGCGGCGCCAGGGTCCGTGCCCTCATCCGCGACGAAGCGCAGGGCACGATTGCGAAATCGCTCGGTGCATCGGAGATCGCGATCGGCGATCTGCGCGAGCGCACCAGCCTTGACCGGGCACTTGAGGGCGCTGACGGCGTCTTCCACATCGGCCCGGCCTTTGCGCCGGACGAGGCGGCGATGGGAGTATCGATGGTCGAAGCCGCCGTTCGCGCCAGCGTCCGGAAGTTCGTTTTCTCCTCGGTCATCCAGCCAACCCATGTGCGGCTGAAGAACCATGCAGCCAAGATCCCGGTGGAGGACGCGCTCTATTCCTCGCCGCTCGAATACACCATTTTGCATCCGGCAAACTTCATGCAGAACCTGCGGTCGGCCTGGGCGAGCGTGCTTGCCACCGGCAGCTTCGCCGAGCCGTTTCCGACAGCAACGCGCATCGCCCGTGTCGACTACCGTGATGTCGCCGAAGTCGCGGCCATTGCCCTCACGGAGGACCGGCTCGCCTATGCGACGCTGGAACTTAGCGCCGAGGGCCGGCACAACCGCGAGGAAATCGCCCGAATGATGAGCGCCGCGCTCGGTCGGCCGATCGTTGCGGCAACCATCGGCTTTCACGAATGGGCAAAACCGATCGCCGCGAAATACACCGACCACCAGCTGGAGCTGCTGTCCAAGGTTCACGCCCACTATGCCGAAGTCGGACTTGGCGGAAACAGCCTGACGCTGCGCGCCGCTCTTCAGCGCGAACCGCGCAATCTCGAGAGTTTCATTCGCGAGCTGGCGCAGGCCTAACGGTCGGCGGCCACACCTATTCCCTTACCCCCCGGAGTTCACCTCATGTCAAAAAAGCTTCCGCATCGATACCAGGCCATCGTCATGCCGCTTGTTCTTTCCGTCCTGATGTCGGGCATCGTCTCCTTCGTCTCGACGGCCATCGGCAACGGCATCCATCCCGATATTCTCGCACTATGGATCAAGGCCTGGGCTTTCTCCTGGCTGGTCGCCTTTCCGAGCCTGCTCGTGGTTCTTCCGCTCGTGCGCCGCATCGTGGCGGCGACCGTCGAACAGCCGCGCAGCAACTGACCGATCTCGCGCTATTCACCCCGAGCCGACCTTTCGGGCGCAACCGATATTTTTAGGATATCTAAAAACGATTGACAGGAAATCGGGCCGCGCCCTAGCTTGAGGAGAGACGAGAAGGGGACAGACAGTGACGACGGACCATGCCAGCGGCGCTTCGACCGGCGAGGCAGAAACGCCGCCGCTCGGCGATCGCCTGCGCCAACGGCGAAAGGCCCTGAAGATGACGCTTCAAGAGGTCGCCGACGAGGCCGGTTTTTCCGTCGGCTTCATCTCGCAGATCGAGCGCGGCATCACCGTCCCGTCGCTGACCTCGCTGATCGCTGTCTGCCGGACCTTGAAAGTCGAGGCCGGCAGCTTCCTCAATCCGCCGAAGGTGGCGACGCCATTTACCCGGCGCGAACACCGTCCGGTCTATGGGCTCGGCGGAGAAAGCGGCAAGGCCGTCTCCTATGAGCGGCTCTCCGCCTCCTTTCCCGGCAACGTGCTCAGAAGCACTATTATCCGCGAGCCGCCCGGCCATCGCAGCGAGCCAATGTCGCATGAGGGAGAGGAAATCTTCTTCATCCTGAAGGGAGCGTTGACGCTGGAGGTGGACGGCGAAGCGATGGTTCTCGAAGCGGGCGATTCCGCTCATTTCCCGTCGCTGCGCACCCATACGATGTGGAACCACACCAGTGAGCCGACCACGATCCTGCACACCTGCACCATGGACGTCTTCGGCGACGGAGCGCCCTCAGGAAGCCCCACCGACGGCCTCGCCGTGACCCGGGCCGAGAACCGGCTCGAGGGGATCGCCGAAGGCAAGTGACGGGCGCCACAGCCAGCGCCGCCACGAGTTCTTAGAACATATCGCCCCATCGCTGGCCTTACGGCAGGAGCACCAAGGCGCCTGTCGTCTGGCGTCCTTCGAGCCGGCGATGCGCCTCGGCTGCCTCGGCCAATGGCAGACTCGCGTGCACGCGGATATTGACCGCGCCGCGCGCGACAACGTCGAAGAGATCCTTGCTCATCGCCAGCACGTCCTCGCGTCGCGATAGATGCGCCGGTAACAGCGGCCAGGTGGCATAAAGCGATCCCTTCTGCGCCAGCGTCGTGATGTCGAAGGGAGGGATCGAGCCGGAAGCGGCGCCGAAACTGACGAAATGACCGAAGGGGCGCAGGCTGTCGAGCGAACCTTCGAACGTCGCCTTGCCGATGCTGTCGTAGACGACGTCGACCCCCTCGCCTTCGGTGATTTCGAGCACGCGCGTTGCAAAGTTCTCCTTGCCGTAGTCGATCACGTAGTCCGCACCATTGGCCCGCGCCAGTTCGGCCTTCTCCGGCGAACCGACGGTGCCAATGACCTTTGCCCCAAGATGTTTCGCCCATTGCGTCAGGATCAGGCCGACACCGCCCGCGGCCGCATGAACGAGGAGGGTGTGGCCGGCCTCGACCCGGAAGGTGCGACGCAACAGATATTGCGCCGTCAGCCCTTTCAGCATCATCGCCGCACCCGTCTCGAAGTCGATATCCTCAGGCAGATGCACGAGGACACGGGCCGGCACATTGTGTTCCTCGGCATAGGCTCCGAGCGCCTCGGCATAGGCAACGCGGTCACCCGGCTTGAAGCCCTCGACATCGGGCCCGACAGAGACCACCTCTCCGGCTCCCTCCTTACCTGGGATGAATGGAAGCTGCGGCGGCGGGTAGGCGCCGCTGCGCAAATAGATGTCGACGAAGTTGACGCCGATCGCCCGGTTGCGCACGCGCACTTCCCCCGGGCCGGGTTCGCCGAGTTCGAAATTTTCGTAGGCGAGCATATCGGGCCCGCCGTGCTGATGCACGCGGATAGCTTTCATGGATCTGGTCCTCTGGTTGAGTTGGCTGGTCCTGGCAGCCTCCAGGCGGCGGCCGATGCCGATCTGCCTGATGCTGCCTCGCCTTCCTCGCTGATCACATCTGACAGATAGCCATGCGTGAGTTGCCCGTGTAGACTGATATCAATGACAACAGAGTTCAAACTTCATGATATCTGACCAGATTGGCATCGACCTCCTTCGCAGCTTCGTCGCGGTCTGCCGGCAGGGTAGCCTGAACCGCGTCGCCACCCAGACCGGCCGCACGCAATCGGCGCTGAGCATGCAGATGCGCCGGCTCGAAGATCTGCTCGGCCGACAACTCTTCACCCGCACCGGTCGCGGCGTCGTGCCGACACCCGAAGGCGAATTGTTCCTCGGATACGCCACGCGCATGCTGGCGCTTGGCGACGAAGCGGCGGCGCGGCTGCGGCAGGCTGACCTGAGCGGTGGCGTGCGGGTCGGGCTGGCCGAGGAAGTGGCAACGACGGCGCTGCCCGAAGCGCTCGGTCGACTGCGGCGCGGCTACCAGGAGATCCGGCTCGACGTGGTGGTCGAGCAATGCGTGGCGCTTGGAAAGACCTGGCCTGAAGGCGACCTCGATATCATGGTCGTGCCGACCTCCGTGATCACAGCCGACGCCCTCACCACCTGGAATGTGGAGCTGCAATGGGTCTGCGCGACGGACTACGCCTTCGACGAGACCCGACCGATCGACCTTGTTGCCTTCGCCGCACCCTGCCTCTGGCGCCGACGCATGATCGAGACCTTGGCCGACCAGGGCCGGGAACACCGGATCACTTTTACCAGCCAGAGCATCACGGCGCTGCAGGCCGCGATCGAGAACGGGCTCGGCATTGGTTTGCTTCCGCCGGACGCGATACGCGCGGGCACGATGCGGGCGCTGCCCGCCTCGTCAGCCGTACCGAAGCCGTTTGCCGTCCAGTATGGGCTTTTTGCCAGGGATCGGCGATCGGCCGTCGTCGATTGCGCGATCAGCGTGCTGCTCGAAGGCTTGCCGATCGCTTCAAGGACCTAACGTCCTTCGCGGCTGAGCGCGGCGCTCACCCGCCCCAGGTTGTCTCCAGCACGCGGATCCAGTTGCCGTGGCAGATCTTTACGAGTGCCGCATCGTCATAGCCGCGGGTGCGCAGCAGGTCGACGAGCAGCGGCAGATCGGCCGCGCTGCGCATCGCAGCAGGGATGGCCGTACCGTCGAAGTCAGAGCCGAGCGCCACATGATCGATACCGATACGCTCGACGATATAGTCGATGTGGTCGACAAGGAGCGAGAGCGGCGTATCCGTGTTCCTGGTCCCGTCCGCGCGCAGGAAAAGGACGCCGAAGTTGATGCCGGCCAAACCGCCGGTGTCCCTGATCGCGTCGAGCTGACGGTCCGTCAGGTTGCGGCTATGCGGGCAGAGCGCGTGCACGTTGGAATGGGAGGCGACGAGCGGCGCCTGCGACAGCGCGGCGATGTCCCAGAAGCCCTGCTCGTTCATGTGCGAGAGATCAAGCATGATCTTCAGCTCGTTGCAGGCGCGCACGAGATCCTTGCCGGCCTCGCTGAGGCCTGGACCGATATCGGGTGAAGAGGGAAAGCGGAAGGGAACGCCATAGGCAAAGAGGTTCGGCCGGCTCCAGACGGGGCCGAGCGTGCGCAGACCCGCGGCGTGAAGCACATAGAGCGCGTCGAGATCGGCGCCGACCGCCTCGATACCCTCGATGTGCAGCACCGAGGCAAAGGCACCCTCGTCCATGGCGGCGCGGATATCGGCAGCACTGCGGCAAATCTTCAGCCGGCCCTCCGACTGGCGTTCGATCCGCATCAGCAGGCTCGTCATGCCGAGCGTGGCTTCGAGTGCGCTTTGTTGATCGGGCGTTGCAAACTCGCCGCTGCCATCCTTGGCAAGGCCGGGCGAGGCGACGTAGACGGCGCAGAGGCCGCCGGCAAGGCCACCCGCCGCGGCCTTGTCGAGATCGATATGCCCGGTATCGACGCCATCGAGGAAGCGGCGCTCGGCAGCGCCGCCCGGCGAACGCCAGAGCCGCGACAGCACGTCGTTATGTCCGTCAAAGACCGGGATTTTCGCTTGCGTCGCCAATTCTGGATCGCCTTCTCAACCTGTTGTCCTCAAGTGCGACTCATGGATAGTCGCCGACGGACCATAGACATTGGGTGCGGGAACCGCACCCTTTTTCCCCGCCGGCCTAACGCAATGCAGGCGGGCCGGGCAAATGCAAACCGTGCATAGGCCCTGCCGGAATCGGAATTGGCGGCACGAGGTTCTGTCGTGCTTAGTCGGAGATACGCGTGGGAAACCACTGCGACCAGAATTGGAGAATGGACATGACGAAGCCGGCATCGCTGGATTGGCAAGCCGCCGAAGCGGCTGCGAGGCGCCTGACCGCACAATGGGTGGCAGACGAACCGGGCGGCGCGGTCATCGGCTTCGATGCATCCGGACCGCGCTTCTCGCATGCGGCCGGCGTCGAGAGCCTCGCGACATCCGCCCCGTTCACGCTCGACAGCGTCGTGCGCTATGCGTCCCTCACCAAGCACGTCTTCTCAGCGATGGTGCTCGCCCACGCCGACCTTATCGGTCTCGACGATCCGCTCGGCCAGCATCTTCCGGAACTGCGGTCGCCACTTGCGCGCGTGACGGTCGGGCAGGCGCTCGACATGAGTGGCGGCCTGCCGGATACCCGCGAATGCCTGTCGTTGCTCGGCCTTTCCGTCTACACGGAGACCAGGGCCGGACCGCTGCTGGAGTACCTCTCACGCCTGGAGCGGCTGAACTTTGACGCCGGCACCGAGGTCTCATACTCCAACACCGGCTATCGCCTCATCGAAGCGGCTTTGGAGCGCAAGGGCTTCCGCTTCAACGATTTCGTCCAACGGGAAATCGCGGCCCCGCTTGGCATCGCGCTGAAGGCGCCGGATGTCTGGAACGATCCGGTGAGGGACCTCGTTCCCGGCTACTGGCACTCGGGCGAAACCTGGCAGCTATCTGCCGCTGGCCTGCACATTTCCGCATCGGGCAGCCTCACCGGCAGCGCCGGGGCGCTTGCCACCTGGCTGCAGGCGCTGCTCGGTGGCGAAGGCCGCTTCGCCGGTCTTCTGCAGAAGTTGCAGGCGCCCCGATATCTCGCCGACGGGCGACCAACAGGATACGGGCTCGGCCTGCGCAACTCGTCGCTCGGCGGCCGCGAATTCGTTGGCCATGGCGGTTCACATCCCGGCTACAAGACCTATTTCCTCCTCGATCCCGAAACGGGCGCCGGCTTCGTCGTCGTCTCCAACCGCGAGGACACCAACGGTTACAAGATCGCGCTCGAAAGCATGGCAGCGCTCACCGGCATTCCTCTGCCGACCCCGGCAGCCGATCTCGGCGACGGTCTCTACGTGACGGAGGCCGGTCCCTGGTGGGTCGAGGTCAAGGGCAGCACCTGCACCTATCTCGATGCGGATGAGACGCTCTATGACGACGGCGACGGCTGGGCCTCGTCGCGCTCGGCCTCATCCCCTGTCCGGCTGCGCCGCGACGGCTCCGCCCTTGTCGGCGAGGTCGGCCATGCGGCACAGTGCTTCCTTCCAGCGGCGACGCATGAGCCGCTGCCGGCGTCGCTCTCCGGGGTCTGGCGCTCCGACGAAAGGGCGGAATTCACGGTCGAGAACGGCGCGGTCCTGATGGGCGTCGGCCCCGTTCGTCAGACGATGGCGCTCACTCCGCTCGGCAATGGTCGCTTCCTGTTCACGCTGAGCGATGGCCCCTGGGTCAAGCGCATCTGCCTGCATCTCCTCGGGCCCGATCACCTCGAACTGGTGACGAGCCGAGCCCGGATGATCGAATATCGCCGACGCGCCTGATTTTTCTTGATGACGCGCGGGCGCTGCCACAAAAGAAGCCCGGTCGCCGGCGAATGACGGACCGGACTTCAGGAGTGCATGCCCGTGGAAATCAAATGGCTTGAGGACTTTCTGGCGCTCGCCAGTACGCTGAACTTCTCAAAGGCGGCGGACGAGCGCCATGTCACCCAATCCGCCTTCAGCCGCCGCATCCGGCAGTTGGAGGCCTGGCTCGGCGCCACGCTCGTCGACCGCGCGACCTATCCTTCGCGCCTGACGGAGGCGGGGTCGAAATTCGTGCCGGTGGCGCAGGAGACTCTGAAACAGCTCTACCAGGCAAGGCGCAATCTGCAGCAGGAGGAAGGCTCCGACGCCCGCACCATCAAGCTGACAGCGCTGCACACGCTCTCCTTCACCTTCTTTCCCGCATGGATGACACGGGTCAACGCCCGGAGCGGGCCGCTCTTCTCCCGACTTCGCCCCGATTCCGGCAGCATGGAGGAAAACCTCAATTCGCTTGTCGACGGCGAATGCGACTTCCTGCTGACCTACGCCCATACCCAGGTCCCGCACCTGCTCGACCCGCAGGCCTTCGAACATCGCGTGCTCGGCCACGAACGCATCATCCCCGTTTCGGCGGCGAATGAAGCGGGGGAGCCCCTGCACCGGCTGGAAGGCGGCACGAAACCGTTCCCGCATTTGAGCTACGAAAAATCGTCGTTCTTCGGCCAGCTTCTGGATGATCTGATCGGGCGCGAGCTGCCGCCGGCGCAAAGGGTGCACGAAGGCAGCATGTCGGTGGGGCTGAAAGCCATGGCCGAATCCGGATGGGGCATCGCCTGGGTGCCCGAAAGCCTGATGACGGATGAGCTGGCGAACGGCTCGCTGGTCAGGGCCGCCGACCCACGCTGGGACGTCAGTGTCGAGATCCGGCTCTATCGCGCCAAGGAAAACCGCCGCCCGATCGTCGGCCGCGTCTGGCAGAGCCTGGAAGCTGTCGCCTAAGCGACAGCCCTGGCCCGCACGGGCGAGCTAGATCGCCGTCTGCCGTGCACGTTCCAGATAGAGTTCGCGCAGGCGCTTGACCACCGGGCCCGGTTCACCGCTACCGACAGGCTTGCCGTCGATGCGGGTGATCGGCGCAACGAAGTTCGAAGCGCTGGTGAGGCACGCTTCGCGGGCGTTGAGCGCCTCTTCGAGCGTGAAGGGGCGTTCTTCCAGCGTCATTCCCTGTTCGGCGGCGAGCGCGAGAGCGGCGAGCCGGGTGCAGCCGGGCAGCGTCTTGTGGCTGTTGCCGCGCGTGACGATGCGGTTGTCCGCCGTGACGATGTAGGCGGTGGAGGAAGCACCTTCCGTCACGAACCCGTCCTCGATCATCCACGCCTCATCGCAGCCTTCAGCCTTGGCGATGCGCTTCGCGATCACCTGCGGCAGCAGGCACACGCTCTTGATGTCGCGGCGCGCCCAGCGCTGGTCGGGCACGGTCTTGACCGACAGCCCCTTGGTGGTGGCCGTCACCAGCGTCTTTGCCTGGGTGAAGAGCACCAGCGTCGGCTTGATATCCTCGGAGAACAGAAAGTTCCGGTCCTCGGCGCCCCGGGTGAGCTGCAGATAGACCATGCCTTCGACAAGGCCGTTCTCTTCGATCAGCCGCTTTTCGATCGCGACGATCTCGTCGGTCGATACCGGCAAAGGCACATCGATTTCACGCGCGCAGCGCTCCAGGCGCGCCATATGCGATGCGCTGTCGATCAGCCTGCCCTCAAGCACGGCGGTGACCTCGTAGATGCCATCACCGAAGAGGAAGCCGCGATCGAAGATCGAGAGGCGCGCCTCGTTCTCGGGCAAAAACTCGCCGTTGAGATAGACGGTGCGGATGGACGGCTGGGACATGTAGGCTCCGTAAAAATTGGTTTGGCAGAGGCGCATGGACCGCAACACCGAACGCGATCCAGGGGCACAAATCAGTGTTCGCTGAGCGCGCGAAGCCGTTCGAGCGAGATCGCCTCGACCGTGCTCGGCTTGCCGTTCGCGGCATTGAAACCATGCGTCGTGCGGGCCATGGTCAGCGAATTGAGGATGGCCTCCTCCGTCGCCTCGATGGCCGCTTCGAAGAGCGGCGATATTAGGTCGTTTGGAAGATCGGGATAGTCGGCAATCGCGGCCCGGCGCGCCTTGGTGCGACGAACGGCGGCAGCCGTCGAGAAGGCGAGCGCATAATCGCCGGAACCATTGCTGAGCGCGGCGCCGGTGCGGGCCAGGCCGCCGAAGGCGCGTTCGGCCAGACGCTTGAGGTTGCGGGAAGAGAGCGGCGCATCGGTCGCGATCACGATGACGATCGAACCGTCGCGGTCGTGTGCCGCCGGCGCCTCATAGGCACGACCGCAGACGGTGAGCCGGCCGCCATAATTGGATTGGACGAGCACGCCGAGCGTAAAGACCTCGCCTGCCGCCTTCACAAGTCGCGAGCTCGTACCGATGCCGCCCTTCAGCCCGAAGGCCACCGTGCCGGTTCCGGCACCGACAGCCCCCTCCTCGACGGCACCGGTCTTCGCGGCGGCAAGGGCAGCGCCGATCTCGTCGATCGTCGGGCGACCGGCGCGGATATCGTTGAGGCGGGAGTCGTTAGTCTCGCCGACGACCGCGTTCAGCGACACGACCTTCTCGTTGCCCGGCTGCGCCAGCGTCCAGCGATTGACGACCTCGATGGCGCGTCCCGTCGCCAGCGTGTTGGTGAGAACGACGGGCGTTTCCAGCTCGCCGAGCTCCTCTACCTGGGTGGAGCCCGCAAACTTGCCGAAGCCGTTGAGCACAGCGAAGCCGGCCGGCACCTTGTCCTGAAAGAGGTTGCCGTCATGAGGCAGTATGGCGGTGGCGCCGGTGCGGATGCAGTCGGCCTCGACAACGGTGGCATGGCCCACCGCGACACCCATCACATCGGTGATCGCATTGAGCGGTCCGGGTTCGTAAGCACCCGGGCGGAAACCGATGTCGCGAAGCCGTAAACGCTTGATATTTGTCATTTTTCGCCGTTTTCCTCACCCATCGCCGCGGTCGCGAAGCAGTCATTTCGTCGCAGGCGACCCTACCTGTATCGGCGGCAAAACGGCATCGCAAAAATGGAATAGTTTCATGAGAAGCCTGCAACGCCGCCCTTCGCGGTCGGTCGTGGAGCTATGAGCCGAATGCGACTTTTCCGCATGGGCCCATGGATCAGCGCGGCGACTGATAGTCGAGTGAAATAAAGCAGTTGCAACCATAAGAAACAGTTCATAAGTTCGCCTCGTCTTTGGCAAGGGAGCCTCCCATCCATGACGAAGCCGCTTGATGCAACCTCAGGCAGGTCTCAGCAGACGACGCCCGAAATGGCGACACGGCCGAGCCTCGGCATCTGGGCTTGCTCCGCGCTCGTCGTCGGCAACATCATCGGCTCCGGCTTCTATCTCTCTCCCGCCGCACTCGCGCCCTACGGCGCCGCAGCCCTCGTCGGCTGGGTCTGCATGGCGGTTGCCGCCATGTGCCTCGGCCTTGTGTTTGCGCGGCTCGCAGGCGTCAGGCCCGCGACCGGCGGCCCCTACGCCTACAGTCGCATGGCTTTCGGTCCGTTTGCCGGCTTTCTGGTCGCCTGGGCCTACTGGATCTCGATCTGGGCGTCGCTGCCGGCGATCGCCATGGCCTTCACCGGTTATCTCGGCGTGTTCGTCCCGAACCTTCAGCATATGCCGGGCGGCTTCACGGCGGTTTCGCTCGCCGCCATGTGGCTGGTTGCCGCCATCAACATGTTCGGCGTAAGGAGCGCCGGGCGTTTCCAGATCGTGACCGTCGGATTGAAACTCCTTCCCTTCATCGCGATTGCGCTTCTCGGCCTCTTCTGGATCGAGCCGCAGAACCTGACACCCATCAACCCGAGCGGGCTGTCCATGCTCGGTCTGATCTCCGCGACCGCACCGTTGACGATGTTCGCCTTTCTCGGCATCGAGTCTGCCACCGTTCCGGCCGGCGATGTCGACGATCCGAAACGCACGATCCCGCGGGCGACCGTGCTCGGCACGCTCTGCTGCGGCCTCATCTTCATCCTAGGCACGCTCGTGGTCATGGGCACGGTCCCGCGCGAAACGCTTACGCGTTCCGCCGCTCCCTTCTCCGATGCGGCCTTCATGATGTGGGGCTGGTGGGGGAGCACGCTGGTTGCGGCCGCCGTCGTTCTTTCGTCGATCGGCGCGCTCAACGGCTGGACGCTGCTGATGGCTCAGGTGCCGATGGCAGCGGCCCGCGATGGGCTGTTCCCTCCAGTTTTCGGGCGCCTTTCCAGCCGTGGCGTGCCGCAGTGGGGTATCGTCCTCTCGATGCTGCTTGCTTCGGCCCTTCTCGTTCTGCAGACCTCGGGCGTGTCGGGACTGATGGCCGTCTATAGGTTCGCCGTCGACCTTTCGACCACCGCAGCCATGGTGCCTTACGTCTTCTGCAGCCTCGTCGAGGGCGCGCTGTTCCTGGCACTCACACGTCCGCGCGACGAGGAATGGGGCGGCTTCCGCCTTGGCCCCTACAAGCCCTATGCCCTGGTCGCTTTCATCTTTTCGCTTTGGACGGTCTACGGCAGCGGACCTCAGGCGGGCCTCTGGTGCCTGCTGCTGCTGCTCGTGGCACTGCCCGTCTACCTGTCAGTCGAAAGGAAGGAGCCGTCCACTGGCTGACGTCAAAAAGAATACCCCCACCTGCACCTAGCACCGAACTAGAGAGAGGATTGGATATGAGTACGTTAAACAGGGGTCACCGCCGTCTCGGCATGAAAGCACTCGTTCTTGACGACGAGATCAGCGAGGAAAGTGCGGCCGGCCGCGCCGTCCGGTCGCTGATCGCGGAACTGGAGCGCCGCCAGATCGAGGTGGTGACCGCAGAAAGCGCCGATGACGGTATTGCGGTGATCCGGTCGGACCCCGCTCTCCAATGCGTATTGGTCGACTGGGATCTCGGGTCGGACGGCCACGAACAATCGATCGGCGTCGTCGAGGCGCTGCGCAAGCGCAACGGCACCGTTCCGCTGCTGCTGCTCGCCGACCGCAGCGTCGCCTCGTCGGTTCCGGCCGATATCATGGCGAAGGTCGACGATTTTGTCTGGATGCTCGAAGACACGATGGACTTCGTCGGCGGCCGTATCCAGGCGGCAATCGAGCGCTATCGTTCGACCGTGCTGCCGCCGATGTTCAAGGCGCTCGCCCAGTTCTCCCAGGTGCACGAATACTCCTGGCACACGCCCGGACACACCGGCGGCACGGGTTTCCTGAAGTCGCCGCCCGGCCGCGCCTTCTTCGAGTTCTTCGGCGAACCGCTGCTGCGCTCGGATCTCTCGATCTCGGTCGGTGAACTCGGATCTCTGCTCGACCATTCCGGCCCGATCGGCGCCAGTGAAAAATACGCTGCCCGCGTCTTCGGCTCGCACCGCAGCTACCACGTCACCAACGGCTCCTCGACCTCCAACCGCGTCATTCTGATGGCGAGCGTCAGCCGCGACCAGATCGCGCTGTGCGACCGCAATTGCCATAAGTCGGCCGAACACGCGATGACCATGTCGGGCGCCGTGCCGACCTATATGGTGCCGACCCGGAACCACTACGGCATCATCGGGCCGATCCCGCCGGAACGGCTGACCGCGGTCGCGATCCGCAAGGCGATCGACCAGAACCCGCTTGCCGCGGACCTTTCGGACAAGGAGCCAAAGCACGCCATCATCACCAACTCGACCTATGACGGTCTTTGCTACAACGTAACCCGCGTCGAGGAACTGCTCGGCGCCAGCGTCGACCGCCTGCATTTCGACGAGGCCTGGTACGGCTACGCCCGCTTCAACCCGATCTATCGCGACCGCCACGCAATGCACGGTGATCCGAAGGCGCATACGGCCGACAAGCCGACGGTATTTGCCACCCAGTCGACGCACAAGCTGCTGGCGGCCCTTTCTCAGGCGTCCTTCATTCACGTACGCGACGGCCGCAAGCCGATCCCGCATGGCATTTTCAACGAGACGTTCATGATGCACGCCTCGACCTCGCCGAACTACGCGATCATTGCCTCGAACGACGTCTCGGCGGCGATGATGGACGGGCCCGGCGGCGCGGCGCTCACCAACGAGTCGATCGAGGAAGCCGTGGCGTTCCGCCTGATGATGTCGCGGCTGGCCAACGACGCGGCAGAGCGCGGCGACTGGTTCTTCGATTGCTGGCAACCGGATACGGTGCGCGACCCGAAAACCGGCCGCACAAGCCCCTTCCATGAAGCCTCGCCGGAATCCCTCGCGACCGATCCGTCCTGCTGGGTGCTGAAGCCCGGGGCAGCGTGGCACGGCTTCGGCGAGATCGAGGACGGCTATTGCATGCTCGATCCGATCAAGGTCTCGATCGTCACACCGGGTGTTGCGCCCGGCGGCGGGCTGATGCCGGTCGGCATACCCGCAAGCCTCGTCACCGCCTATCTCGATGCCCGCGGCATCGTTGTCGAGAAGACGACCGACTTCACCATCCTCTTCCTCTTCTCGCTCGGCATCACCAAGGGCAAATGGGGCTCGCTTGTCAGCGCGCTTTGCGACTTCAAGCGCGACTACGACGCCAACCTCACGCTCGAAGTGGCCATCCCGTCGCTGATCGAGGACCACCCGGAACGCTACGCCGGCATGGGTCTCAAGGATCTCGCCGACACAATGTTCCAGGCGATGGACCAACTGAAGACCACCGCCTCCATGGCCGCCGGCTTCTCTGTCCTGCCACATCCGGACCTGAGCCCGGTGCGCGCCTACGAGCGGCTGGTGCGCGGCGAGGTGGAACAGGTGACGCTCGACCATCTGGCCGGCCGCACGGTCGCAACGGGCGTCGTGCCCTATCCGCCCGGCATCCCGCTTCTAATGCCGGGCGAAAACGCTGGGCCCGCCGATGGTCCAGTCCTCGGCTACCTCAAGGCGCTGGAGGCCTATGATCTCCGGTTCCCGGGCTTCACCCATGACACGCACGGGGTGGAGGTCGAGGACGGCCTCTATCGCGTCTATGTGTTGACCCGCTGACCCGGCTTCAGGAGCGAGAACAATGGCTGCTGTCGATACGGCTTCCAAAACCACATCCGCGGGCGTCGCGGAATCCGCCAAGATCGGCCTCGTGCCCGCGACCCTGATGGTCGCGGGCAACATGATGGGCTCGGGCGTCTTCATGCTGCCGGCGAACCTCGCCGCGGTCGGGTCCATCGCCGTCTTCGGATGGCTGATCACCATTGCCGGCGCGATCGCGCTGGCGCTGACCTTCGCCAAGCTCGCGGCGATCGATCCCGCCGCCGGCGGGCCTTACGCCTACACGCGCAAGGCCTTCGGCGACTACATGGGTTACCAGACCAACCTGATCTACTGGCTCGCCAATGTGGTTGGTAACGTCGGCCTTGCGGTCGCCGGTCTCGGCTACCTCACGGCCTTCTTCCCGATGTTGCGCGACCCGCTGGTCTCGGCGCTGGCGCAGGTGGCGCTGATCTGGTTCTTCACCTACGCCAACATCCTCGGCCCGAACGTTGTCGGACGGCTGCAATCCTTCACCACCTCCTTCGCGCTGGTGCCGATCCTCGGCATGGCGATCTTCGGCTGGTTCTGGTTCTCGCCGGCGACCTTCTCCGAAGGCTGGAACGTGTCGGGCAAGGACAGCTGGGCGGCGATCATGGCGACGCTCAACTTCACCCTCTGGGCCTTCATCGGGGTGGAAAGCGCGTCAGTTTCGGCCGGAGTCGTTCGCGACCCGCAGCGCAACGTCCCGATCGCCACCGTCGGCGGCGTCATCCTCGCCGCCGTCGCCTATATCCTGTCTTCGACGGTGATCATGGGCATGATCCCGAACAAGGAGCTGATCGCGTCTTCGGCACCTTTCGCAGACGCCGCGCGGTTGGCGCTCGGCGATACCGCGGGTGCGGTGGTCGCCATCTGCGCAGCACTCGGTTGCCTCGGCTCGCTTGCCGGCTGGACGCTGCTCGTCGGGCAGACCGCGAAAGCTGCGGCCGACGACGGCCTCTTCGGCTCGATCTTCGCCAAGGTCAATTCCAAGGGCGTGCCCTCGGCCGGCCTTGCGATCGTCGCCGTCATCATGACCGTGCAGGTCTTCGCCACGATGTCGCCGACCGCCAGCGAGCAGTTCGGCAAGATCGCCTCGATCGCAGTGATCATGACGCTGCTGCCCTATATCTACTCGGCGATCTCCATCAAGGTGCTCGGCTACAAGAAGATGCCGGCAAGCACCTATAATTGGTACGTCATCATCGGCCTTGCGGCGGCGATCTACAGCCTGGTGGCGCTCATCGGCTCCGACGGCGAGCAGACGCGCTGGTCGCTGATCTTCGTGATCTCGACGATCGTGTTCTATTCGGCCGCGATCACCCGCAAGCGCGAGATCGACGAGAAGCACATCGATCCGGGTGGGCACGCCCCGACCTGGATCCGCTACGTTACCGTCACCGTGACCATTGCCGCGCTCGTCGCGCTCTTCTGGGTCTCGGTCGGCCGTCACCGCGCCGAAACGCTGCGCACCCGCTCGCCGGTTCCGCCTGTCGAAAGCACCGTCCAGCCCGCGGCCGGTTCGCCGGCGGCCGTGCTTCCGGCCGAGAGCCAGCCGGCGCAATAGCCAAAAGGAGGGGTGGTGGATGCAGCCACCGCCCCTTCTTGCATCGATGTCGTCGAGAACGCGCGACCTCGGCCGCGCGTGTTTCAGGTGCCCTCATCGCTGTCGCCGCGGCTTCTTCGACGAACCGCCTGTTGCCTGCCGCGATCCACCAACACAAATATCGGTTTCGGGCGACGAAATACGTCACCTGCCGTATTTTCCAAAGCAGCGTGCGCGACTAGCTTTCGCGCGCCCGCCTTGTGAATTTCCGTTTTTCTTCAATACCCTGCGCCACGGATGCGCCGCGATGCCGGGCATTGGGGAACTGCCTTGCAAAAGAACCGCCGAACCGCCGCTCACATCGCCACGCTCGTCGTGTCGACCGCGCTGTCATCCTCCGGGTTCGCACAGGATGCGGGCGACCCCGGCGATCCGGCAACGTGGCGTACACCAGAGTTCAACGCCCAGTGGGGACTGGCAACTATCCACGCTGAATATGCCTACATGCTGGGCTACGACGGCAGCGGCATCAAGGTCGGCGTGGTCGACAGCGGCCTCGACATTACCCACCCGGAGTTTGCCGGACGCTATGTAGAGGGTATCACCTATGATCCGGAGAAGCCTTGGACGTTCGTAGGGGAGGGTCACGGCACAACGGTCGCCTCGGTCATCGCCGCCAATCGCGATGGGGTCGGCATGCACGGTGTTGCCCCGCGCGTGACCATCGTTCAGGCAGGGGCATCCGACATACCGGGCTACATCAACAATGCTGCCGCCAACTACGGAATCCGTACACTCGTCGACCGCGGCGTGAAGATCATCAACAACAGTTATGGCGACGGCTTCATTACAGAAATGACGGCCGACCGGGCCGAAGCGACGCTCTCAAACAATCTGTCCGCCTATCGCTACGCGGTTTCGCGTGGTGCACTTCTCGTCTTCGCAGCGATGAACGACGGCGCGGCACAGCCGTCCATCGATGCGGGTCTCCCCTATCTTTTCCCGGAGCTGGAACAGGGCTGGCTCGCCGTGGTGGCGACCAGTCCTACACACATGCCCGATTGGTCGAACAGGTGTGGCGTTGCATTAAATTGGTGTCTTGCCGCACCTGGTGGAGACGACGCCACGCGCTGGGACCCGGAAAGAGGCGAATGGGTCTCGGCCAATCCTCAGGACAACATCATGGTCGCCGTCCCCGGTGGAGGATACAGCAGGGAAAACGGCACATCCCTGGCTGCACCGTTCGTGGCCGGAACGGCCGCGCTGGTCGCGCAGGCATTCCCGTACATGACGATGGACCAGGTCCGCCAAGTCCTGTTGGGAACGGCCATCGACTATGGCGACCGGGGCGTCGATCCCGTGTTTGGCTATGGCATGGTCAACGCCGGGCGGGCAGTGCGAGGTCCGGGCAAGTTCGACTGGGGTGATTTCCACGCCGTGATCGAGGACGGCGAAAGCGCATGGTCCAATAACATCACCGGCGCGGGAGGGCTGATCAAGTCGGGCGACGGCATATTGATCTTGGCCGGTGACAGCACCTATCACGGCTCCACACGCGTCGATGGTGGCTTCCTGGCGATTGCCGGCAGCATTGCCTCCGAGACCTTTGCTGACGGAAACGGCATACTCTCCGGCAACGGTACCATCTACGGCAATGTCGACAACAACGGCGCCGTCAATCCGGGCTGGGGCCGCAGGGGCGGCACGCTGACCGTGGCCGGCAACTATCGCCAGTCGGGCGACGGCTGGTTCCTCGTCAATCTCGACGCACCCGATGGCACGAGCCGGCTCGACGTCACCGGCACGGCCGAAATCGCCCGTGCAGTCGACGTCAGGGTCCGGCCCGAAAATTACAAGGGCGACGGCCGCCACACCATTCTCTCCGCGGTCGGCGGCGTGACCGGGCGGTTCGAGGACGACTGCGGCTGCTACGCCTTCCTCGACCTCTCGCTCGCCTACGAGCCGAGCGCGGTCTACCTCGACGTCGCCCGCAACGGCGTTGCCTTCGCGGACTTTGCCGAGACCCGCAACGCCGCCGCGGCTGCCTTTGCCGTCGAGCGGCTCGGTATCGGCGGGACGCTCCACGATCTCGCCGTCACCCTCGACGGACAAACCGCAGCCGACCTCTTCGGACAGCTGCCGGGCGACGTTCACAGCTCGACCGTCACGGGCCTCATCGAAAACAGCCAGCTCATCGGCAACCGGATGAACGACCGGCTGCGTGCAGCCTTTGAAACTGTCGGCGCCACGGCGCGGCCGATCGTTAACACCGACGAGATCACCACGGCATCGATTTCTTCGCCAGAAACCATGGGCGCGTGGGGCTCGGCGTTCGGGTCCTGGGGGGATACCGACGGCGACGGCAATGCAGCCGACCTGTCGCGGTCCATAGGCGGCTTCGTCGCCGGTCTCGATGGCGACATCGGTAGCGACTGGCGGCTCGGCTTCCTCGGCGGCTACAGCCATTCCAGCTTCAAGGTCGACGACCGCCGCTCGCGGGCCTCGAGCGACAACTACCACCTCGGGGTCTATGGCGGTGGGACCTGGGGCGGTTTGTCGTTCCGATCCGGCCTTGCCTACACCTTTAGCGAGATCGACAGCAGCCGGCTCGTCGTTTCGCCAGCGCTCGTCGACAGCCTGACTGCGGATTACCGCGCCGGCACCACGCAGGTGTTTGGCGAACTCGGATATGATTTCAGGGCCGGCGATTTCGCGTTCGAGCCCTTCGCCAACCTCGCCTATGTCAACGTGCACACCAATGGGTTCAAGGAGAAGGGCGGTGCGGCAGCGCTCTCCGTCCATGGCGGTTCCAGCGACATGGCCTTCACCACATCAGGGCTTCGCGCGTCAGCCGATTTCGAACTCGGCGCGGCAAAGGCAACGGCGCGCGGTCTCATCGGCTGGCGGCATGCCTATGGCGACGTTACCCCTGCTCTCGCCCAGGCGTTCTCCGGCAGCGAGGCCTTCTCGGTCGCCGGTGCCCCGATCGCGCGGGATAGCGTCATTCTCGAGGCCGGTATCGATTTCGCGCTGACACCGGCATCGACGCTCGGCGTTTCCTACCAGGGGCAGATCGCCTCGACGGCGCGGGAACACGGGGTCCGGGCCGATCTCAACGTCAAGTTCTGAGGGTTCGCGACCGAAAGCGGATCACGATGCCAGCTGATCCGCTGACATCGTCAGGCTGCGCGAATGGCTTGGCGGCGCGCCCATGATCTTGCGGAAGGCGCGGCTGAACGACGCTTCCGAATCGTAGCCGAGGCGGTTTGCGACATGGGCGACGCGTTTGCCCTCGCGCAGCCACTGATGCGCCTGGTGCATACGCATGCGCGCCACGTAACGGGCCGGCGTCTCGCCGACCGTATCGGCGAACCGCTGGGCGAAACCGGAGCGCGACGCACCCATGAGCTTGGCCAGTTCCGGTACGGTCCAGTCCTTGGTCGGATCGAGGTGAATGGCGGCAAGCACGCGGCCGACCTCCGGGTGACGTACGGCCGCCAGCCAGCCGGTCGACGTGCCGCAGCCATGCTCCACCCAGGCGCGGATGATCGTGGCCGTCAACACGTCGGCAAGCCGTGCCAGGATGCCACCCGCACCGACGCGCTGCATCGCAGCCTCCCGCGTCATGGTATCGAGAAGCGACGGGATCGACGGCTCGCTCTTGGCAAGGTCGCTGGTACGCATGACCGACGGCATCAGCTGCAAGAGCGGATGCAGGCGGTCGACGTTGAATTGCATCACCGCGAAAAACAGAAGGTTCTGGCTGTCCGAGTTTGGGCATTGCACGTCGACGATCCCGTCGCAAAGCTGCCGTTTCGGCAGGTCGCGGATCGAGATCGTCGGCAGGCCGGGCTTGCTCGCAAGCACATGTGCGTCGCCCCGCGGCAACAGCACGGCATCTCCAGGCGTCAACTCCATCCACGACCCGTCAGGCGATTGCAGATGGGCGGAACCGGAGGCGAGAAAATGAAATCGTGCCGGTTCCTGCTCGGGATAGGCGGTCGCCCATGGCGCACAGGGCTGGCAGCGCCCATATTCGACACCGTCGAGCCTGAGGCCGCGCAGGATCTCGGTCAGCGCATCGCTCATCTTACATCTCACCTTTGGACAAACGGCACAGTGTTTTGGATTTTCTAGCATAGAAACTCCAATTGGCCATGCATATTTTCATCACCACATGCAATGGAGATGAAAATTATGGATGGTATTGTCGCCAAGCCCACGGGACAGGCGGATGAACGGGACAAGCCGCTTTGGGCGGCGGTCGTTTCCCTGTCGCTCGGGGTCTTCGGCCTGGTCACGGCAGAGTTTCTGCCGGCAAGCCTGCTGACGCCGATGTCCGCCGATCTCGGCGTCACCGTCGGCGCCGCCGGCCAGTCGGTCACCACGACGGCCGTGGTCGCGGCCATCGCCGGCCCGGCGATCGTCGTTTACACCGGCCGCTTTGACCGGCGGAACGTTCTTCTCACCTTGACCGCCCTTCTCATCGTTTCAAGCCTGATCGCCGGCTTTGCAACCAGCCTGCCGATGCTGCTTGCCGCCCGTTTCCTCCTCGGCATCGGCCTTGGCGGTTTCTGGGCGCTGTCGCTGGCGCTTGCCATGCGGCTGGTTCCTGGCCGGCTGATGCCGCGGGCGATGGCGATCATCATGTCGGGCGTGTCGATCGCCACCGTCTGCGCCGCGCCTGTCGGCGCCTGGATCGGCGCGACGCTCGGGTGGCGCTACGCCTTCCTGCTTGCTGCCGCCGTCGGGATCGTCACCTTCATCGTCCAGGCTTTGACGGTTCCGCGGCTTCCGCCGGTCGGGACGACCGGCCTCGACACGATCCTCAACGTCCTGAAACGCCCGGCCATCCGGCTCGGCCTTGCGACCATCCTCTTGGTCGTCACCGGTCACTTTGCCGGCTTCACCTATGTCCGCCCGTTCCTTGAACAGGTGCCGCAGTTCGGCGTCGAGGCGATAACCGCGATCCTGCTCGCCTTCGGCATCGGTGGCTTCTTCGGTAACATTGCCGGCGGCTTCCTCGCCGAACGCAGCACGCGGCTCTCGATGATGTCGGCGGCCGCCGGCGTCGCTGCCACCACGCTGGTCCTGGCCCTGGCGGGCGCGCTGCCGACCGTCGCCATCGTCGCGACCGCCGCCTGGGGCTTCGCCTTCGGCGCCCTGCCGGTCAGCGTCCAGTCGTTCTTGAGCCGTGCGGCCGGTGATGAGGCCGAAGGTGCTGGAGCGGCGACGCTCACCACTTTCCAGATCGCCATTTCCACCGGGGCGATCCTCGGCGGCCTCCTTGTCGAACTGCAGGGCCCGGCCGGCGTCTTCCTCTTTGCGGCGGTTGCCGCGATGCTCGGCACCTCACTGGTTTCGGTCTATCGCGAGCGGGCTCTTCAACCGGCGGAGTAACAACATCCGCGCCAGCTTGGTGCGAGAGTGGCAACTCGCACTCGCGCCTGCCGGACTCGGAAGAGTCCGGCAGGCAAGAATGTTCTAGGTGCAGCGCGGCGATCCGTGACGTCTGGCAACAGGCGCTGCACGCAGTGGGGCGCTGTTGCGGGATGGGGTTTGGTCAGGACAACGACATGCCCCCATCCGTGTCGGAAGGATCAATTCCCCGGAAGCCGCCGCTCCTTCCAGGCAGCTTTCGGCACTTCGCCACCGATGGCAATGCTGAAGGAGGTCACTTCGGTCGCATCTTCATTGACGACGCAATTGAAGTCGACGTCGTACCAGTTCGATTTGTTCTGGTAGGCCCCACCGCTGGCGTCCATACGGTTTTTGGCGATAAAGCCACCCCGCGGCCCGAAGGGCACGAGTCCTTCGGGCGGGGTATCCGGCCGCTGGCTGCGGATCTGCTCCAGCGCCTCGAGATTGCACAGTTGCAGGATCCGCCTCTTGACCGGCAGGTTGATCAGGGCCTGTTTCACCCGCGGATCGGCAATCGACTTTGCAGAATAAAGTTCTTTTGCTTTCGTCAATTTGCTTGGAACGGGCTTGAGTTCGACCTTTGCCGCAGCATCGGCCGGCTTTGCCTTTGCCGTCCCGTCTTCCGATTTGACCGTCTGCGGCTTGGCGTCAGGCGTTTCTTTTGCTTCAGGCTTGGCTTCTGCCACCGTCGCCGCTGCCTTTTCATCCGCCTTCTGTGTGGCGCTGTCAGTGGCTCTCGCAGGCACGGCAAGCGTTGACGGGGGTTTCGGTTCCTTGACCGGTTCTTTTTTCTCGGTCGAGGACACGGTTGCCGGCTTATCCGCCGGCTTTGCCTTGTCATCCACCGCCTTTGCCGGGTCGGACGCCTCCGTCTTTTTCTCCGTCTCGCGCGCAGCCGGCGGAAGCTCTGCCTCCTTGTTGTCCTGCTTGGTCTTGGCCATGGCCGAGGCGAAGGATTGCGGCAGTTGCTGCGCCGGCTTGGGTTGCGGCTTCGGGTCTGCCTTCGGCTGGGGCTTGGGTTTGGGCTGCGGCTTTGGCTGTTCAGCCTTCTTCTCTTCGCCCTTTTTCGGCCCCGCCTTCTTCTGCTCTGCCTGTTTCTGCTCGGCCTTCTTCGGCTCCTTCGCCTCTGCTGGCGGCGGAACGAGCTCGACGTTGACGGTCTGCTCCTTCGGCGGCGTCGGCAGCTCGAAGGGCAGGTCGTACAAAAGAAAAAGGGCTACGACGAGGTGCAGGGCGACCGACACCGGCGCGCCCCATCCCATCCGTTCCCGCCAATTTCCCGCAAAAAGCTGCATCGCCAAGGAGATAAACCAATCGACGGGCGGAACCTAGGAGCTTCCGCCGATCTCAACAAGAGGCATAGGCCTGCATATGCAGCCGGAGGTTCGCGCTGCAGCTTGCGGGCCATCGATCGTGGGCGAATGAAATTAACGCCTTCGGGGGTCGCCGCCATCAACCGCTGGCTTCTTGTCAAAAACGTTCCCGGCAAAAACGAGGCGGCGAAATCTGTTTCGGGCCACGCGCCAATTTCGCACAAAAATACCTATTATATAATTTCTATAGATTTAATTTTTACGTACGCCCGAACGGCTTCGCCCGGTGGCGCAATGACATTCTTTTGGCTTTGGGGACCCTCATGCAGCAAACTTCCACTCACCGAAAACTTTTCACAAAAGCCTTTGCCGCGACGGCAGCGCTGGCGGCGGGCCTCATCGCCACCTCGGCGCTTGCCGGCGAAACGCTCGACAAGATCAAGGCGCGCGGCGTCATCAAGGTCGGCGTCGGCACCACGCCGGGCTTCTTCTCACCCGACAGCAACGGCCGCTGGCAGGGCTTCTTCGTCGATTTCGGCCGCGCCATCGCCATCACCGTCTTCAACGATGCCGAGAAGGTCGAGTTCACCAACTCGTCGCCGCAGCAGCGTCTGCCGGCGCTGCAATCGGGCGAGTTCGACATCCTGTTGTCCGGCGTCACCCAGACGGTGAGCCGCGCCTTCAAGCTCGGCTTCCATTTCGGCCCCGTCGTCTTCTACGACGGCCAGGGACTGCTGGTGCGCAAGGACCTTGGCGTAGCCAAGGGCGAGGAACTCGACGGCGCGACGATCGGCGTCCAGAGCGGCACGACCGGCGAACTCAACATCGCCGACTTCTTCCGCAAGACCGGCAAGGCTTTCACGCCGGTCACGATCGAGGAAACCGGCGAGTTCCTGAAGGCACTCGACTCGGGCCGCGTCGACGCCCTGACCCAGGACGCGACCGACCTTGCGGCCAAGCGCACGCAGCTTTCCAAGCCCGACGATTACGTGCTTCTGCCCGAGCGCCTGTCGAAGGAGCCCTTGGCGCCGGCGATCCGCGCCGGTGACGACCAGTGGCTCGAAATCGTCAACTGGACCGTTTACGCGACGATCCAGGCCGAAGAGTTTGGCATCACCAAGGAGAACGTCGACACGTTCCTTGCGAGCGAGGATCCGGCGATCAAGCGCTTCCTCGGCGTCGATCCGTCGCTCGGCGAAGCGATCGGCCTCGATCCGAAATTCGCCTACAACATCGTCAAGACCGTCGGCAACTACGGCGAGATCTTCGAGCGCAACGTCGGCAAGGGCACGCCGCTCAACTTCGAGCGCGGCTACAACCAGCCCTGGACGGCCGGCGGCCTGCTCTATTCGCCGCCGTTCCGTTGAGCCGGTTCATGGTCCTTCCCATGACACGCCAACTCCAACCGGGCCCTTCGGGGCCCGGACCCGTCTCGCGCCTCATGTCCTGGATCGGGCCGCTGCCTTTGCAACAAGGCCTGCTCTTTGTCGGCGTGCTGCTGCTCTTTGCCTTTCTCGGCCAGAACACCGCCGAGAGCATGCACCGCATGGGACTGACGCCGGGCTTTGCCTTCCTCTCCCATCAGGCCAATTTCGAGATCGGCGAAAGCGTTCTTCCTTACTCGGCCGGCGACAGCTACGCCCGGGCGCTTGCCGCCGGCATCGCCAATACCGTTAAGGTCGCGCTCGTCGGATGTCTGCTTGCAACCGTGCTCGGTGTCGCACTCGGCATCTTCAGGCTGTCCGGCAATCTGCTGCTAGCGACCTTCGCCCATGGCTATGTCGAGCTTCTGCGCAACACGCCTTTGTTGCTGCAACTGTTTCTCTGGAGTGCGACCATCCGCGCGCTTCCGCCGCCGCGCGGCGCCTATACGTTTCTGGGCAGCGTCTACCTCAGCAATCGCGGCGTCTTTCTGCCCTCGCTTTCGGTCGACGGTCTGCCGGCCTCCGTATGGCTGCCCGCGGTGCTCCTGACCGTCTTCGCGGCACTCGTCATTTCCAGACGCCTGCTGGCGGGCGCGACGTTCTATCTGCCGAAAACCGCCGGCACCGTACTCGGCGCGTTGGCAATCTTCTATTTCGCTCTCGTATCCCTCGGCTTCAGCGCATCGGTCGAAGTGCCTGCCAAGGGCGGCTTCAACATTCGCGGCGGCCTATCGCTGACCCCGGAATTCGCCGCGCTGCTGATCGGCCTCGTCGTCAATGCCTCCGCTTCGATTTCCGAGATCGTGCGCAGCGGCATCCAGTCGGTGGCGTCGGGTCAATGGGAAGCCGCTCGCGCACTCGGGCTGAAGCCCGCGCAGATCATGCGCCTCGTCGTACTGCCGCAGGCGCTTCGGGTGATCACGCCGCTGATGATTTCGAGCTTTCTCGATCTGACCAAGAATTCGAGCCTCGCGGTCGCAATTGGTTACCCCGATCTCGTCAGCGTCGCCAACACGACGGCCAACACCACCGGTCAGGCTCTAGAAGCGATCATCATCATCGGCGCCGTCTACCTGACGATCAGTCTTGCGGTTTCGGCCCTCATGAACCTCTACAACCGGCGCGTCGTTCTGCGCGGAGAAGGAAAACGATGAGCCAGATCGAACTTGCGCCGCCGGTCGCGCCCGACTGGCACCGCTGGCGTGAAGGCCTCTTCAACGGTTGGGCCAATGGCCTCGTCACGCTGGCGACGCTCGCCGCAATCCTCTGGATTGCACTTCCCTTTGTCCGCTGGGCCGTCATCGATGCCGTCTGGACCGGCACCGCGGCCGATTGCGCCACGGAAACGGCGGGCGCCTGCTGGGCGTTTGTCGGCGCCAAGTTTCGTTTCATGCTCTTCGCCTTCTTCCCGCCGCCGCTGCAATGGCGCCCGGCGCTGGTGATCGCTCTCATTGCTGCGCTCCTGACCGTCTCCGCCATTCCCCGTTTCTGGAGCTTCCGCCTGGTGCCGGTCTGGTTGCTGGCGCTCGTCGGCATCTGGCTGCTGATGGCGGGGACGTCGGGCTTGGAACCGGTCTCGACCAATCATTGGGGCGGGCTGCCGATCACGCTCACAGTCTCGATCGCTGGCCTTGCCTTCGCCTTTCCGATCGCGCTGCTGCTGGCGCTTGCCCGCCAGTCGGACATGGGGCTCGTGCGCTCCCTGGCCATTGCCTTCATCGAAGTGCTGCGCGGAGTGCCGATGATCGCCGTGCTCTATGTCGCCATGCTGATCGTGCCGATGGCGCTACCGAGCGGCGCGGCCATCGACAAGCTGCTTCGGGCGCAGATCGGCGTCACCCTGTTCTTCTCGGCCTACCTCGCCGAGATCATCCGCGCCGGATTGCAGGTGATCCCGGCGGGTCAGAAGGAGGCGGCGCTGTCGCTTGGCCTCAGCCGGATCCAAATGCTCCGGCTGGTGGTGCTGCCGCAGGCGCTGCGAGCCGTCATCCCGGCCATCGTCAACCTGTCGATCGGCATCGTGCTCAACACCTCGCTGCTTGCGGTCATCGGCATCTACGATCTGCTCAATGCCGCCAAGACCTCGGCCACCGATCCCGCCTGGCTCGGCTTTTACAGCGAGGCCTATATCTTCGCGGCATTGGTCTATTTCGCCATCTGCTTTTCCGGTTCGCGCTACAGCCTGTGGCTGGAGAAGAAGCTCAACGGCGCCCATCGCCGATAGCGGCATCTGACGGGGGTTGCGTGCCACGCGCCGCCGGGCCAAGAGTGCGCCGAAGCGAAATCTGTGACCGGGCAAAGCGCATGGGACAAAAGAACATCGCCGTCATTGGCGGCGGACCGAGCGGCTTGATGGCCGCCGAGGTGCTGTCCGAGCGCGGCCACGCGGTCACCGTCTATGACAGCATGCCGACGGTCGCGCGCAAATTTCTGCTGGCCGGCAAGTCGGGCCTGAACATCACCCATTCGGAGCCCTATACGGCCTTTGCGGAGCGCTTCGGTAATGCCTCGCCGCGATTGCGTGCGGCGCTGGACGCCTTCACGCCCGATGACATCAGGCAATGGGCGGCAGACCTCGGAACCAGGACCTTCGTCGGCTCCTCGGGCCGTGTCTTCCCGGAGGTGATGAAGGCGTCGCCGCTGCTGCGCGCCTGGCTCAAGTCGCTGGAAAGCCGAGGCGTTCGCATCCTGACGCGGCACCACTGGACTGGGTTTGAAGGCAAAGCACCCGCGTTCGATACCCCGGACGGCAAGACGCTTGTCAGCGCAGATGCGACTCTGCTCGCGCTCGGCGGCGCCAGCTATCCGCGTCTCGGGTCGGATGCCGCCTGGGTTTCCTGGCTGGAACAGAGGGGCGTGTCTGTCGCCAAATTCCAGCCCGCCAATTGCGGCTTCGACGTCGACTGGAGCGAGACCTTCCGCGATCGCTTCGCCGGCGCCGCGCTGAAGGGCGTCACCGCAACGTCGGAAGCCGGCACCGTCCCGGGCGAATTCGTCGTCAGCAGGACCGGCATCGAAGGCAGTCTCGTCTATGCGCACACGAGCGCGCTTCGGGATCGACTGTCCGGCGGGGAACCGGCCGACCTGGTGGTCGACCTCACCCCGGGACGTACCGTCGGGAAATTGGCAAAAGACCTTGGCCGCTTCGACACCAAGACCAGCTTTTCCAACCGCTTGCGCAAGGGGGCCGGGCTCGAAGGGGTGAAAGCGGCGCTGCTGCGTGAGGTTTCGCCTGATGCCGCGCGCTTGCCGCCTCCAGAACTTGCGGCCTTGATCAAGGCGTTGCCAATCCCGCTCATCCGCCCACGCCCGATCGCCGAGGCCATCTCCTCCGCCGGCGGCATCGCCTGGTCCGCGATCGATCACGAATACATGTTAAGAGCGCTGCCCGGCACCTTCGTCGCCGGCGAAATGATCGATTGGGAAGCGCCGACCGGGGGCTATCTGCTGACCGCCTGCTTTGCCACAGGGCGTGCGGCGGCTCGCGGGCTCGATCGTTGGCTTAACCGGCCAGCATAAAAGATCGCCGCGCCTTTGGCAGGCGCGGCGATGGTTTCAGGTGGCGTCAAAGCCTTACTGGTCGTTCAGCACCAACCCCTTGGTCAGCTCCAGCGCCTGGCGCTCGAAGAGACCGCGGTAGATGCCACCGTCGAGGCGGATCAGCGCGTCGTGCGTGCCCTCCTCGGCAATCCGGCCGTGGTCGAAGACCAGCAGCCGGTCGAGCGCCCGCACCGTGGAGAGCCGGTGCGCGATGACGAGCGTCGTGCGCCCAAGCATCAGCCGCTCCATCGCCTGCTGGATCAGCACTTCCGATTCCGAATCGAGGCTCGATGTCGCCTCGTCGAGGATCAGGATCGGCGCGTCCGCGAGGAACGCGCGGGCAATGGCGATGCGCTGGCGCTCGCCGCCCGAGAGCTTGACCCCGCGTTCGCCCACCAGCGTGCCGTAGCCTTTCGGCAGAGCCGTGATGAAGTCGTGGGCGCTCGCAAGCCTTGCCGCCTTCTCGATCTCGCTCTGCGTGGCGTCCGGCCGCGCATAGGCGATGTTCTCCGACAGAGAGCGATGGAACAGGATCGGCTCCTGCTGGACGATCGCGATCTGCTGGCGCAGCGACGTCTGCGTCACCGATGCGATGTCCTGACCATCGATCCGGATCTCGCCGGCCTTCAGGTCATGCAGACGCTGGATCAGCTTGACGAAGGTCGTCTTGCCCGAACCTGAGTGCCCGACAAGACCGACGCGTTCGCCCTCCCGGATCGTCACCGAGAAGCGGTCGTAGAGCGGCTTGCGGTGCGCACCGTAGTGGAACGTCACATCCTTGAACTCGATGCGGCCGTCGGTGATGCGGATCGGCTTGGCATCCGCCTTGTCGTCGATGCCGAGCGACTGGCCATGGATGTCGACAAGCTCTTCCATGTCGTTGATCGAGCGCTGCAGGTTGCGGATGTGCTGCCCGACTTCACGCAGATAACCCTGCAGGATGAAGAACGAGGTAAGCACGAAGGTGATGTCGCCGGCCGTCGCCTGGCCTTTCGACCAGAGGAACAGCGCAAAGCCGATCACCGCCGCGCGCAGGATGAGCAGCATGGCGCCCTGCGACGTGCCGTTGGTCGTGCCGCGGATCCAGGTGCGGCGCGTACGGTCACGCCATTTGGCGAGCACCTTGGCAAGGCGTGCGTCCTCGCGGCTTTCGCCGCCAAAACCCTTGACGACGATGTTGCAGCTCACGGCATCGGCGAGCGCCCCGCCGAGCTTGGTGTCCCACCGGTTGGCAAGGCTTGCCATCGGCGCGACGTAACCAAGCGACAGCACGATCGTCATCAGGATGAAGACGATCGACCCGATCCCGATGATGACGCCCATCATCGGCCAGTAGAACGACATCAGGATTGTCGATCCGACCAGCATCACGACGGACGGAAACAGGGCGACGAGCAAGGTGTCGTTCAAGAGATCGAGCGCCCACATGCCGCGGGTCACCTTGCGAACCGTCGATCCGGCAAAGCTGTTGGCATGCCAGTCGGTCGAGAAGCGCTGGATGCGGTAGAAGGCAGCCGACGCGATGTCGGTCATCATCTTGAGGGTCAGATCGGTGACCCCCAGGAAGGTGAGGTGCCTGAGAATGATCGCGCCGAGCGACAGCGCCATCAGCATCCAGAAGGCGGCAAGCGCCGCATCCCAGGCAAGCTGATCGGTCGCCACACCGGAAACGACGGCATCGACGAGCCGGCCCGAATAGAGCGGCGTCAGGACGTCAGCGAGCGTCGACAAGAGAACCATGCCGAGAATGACGCTGATGCGCAGCGGCTGCGCTTTCCAGTGAGACCAGGTGAATCCAAGAACGCTGCGGAACGCACCGCCGCGCAGGTCAATACGAGTAAAAGCCATAACAATCGCCCGATGCGCGACGCATCGGCCTCAAACAAGATCAGAATGGAATATGCCGTTAAAAGGAACCCAGCTTCCGATGCGGCATCATTGGAGTGACCGAATCCTCCGGAGAGGAAGGGCCAAGGTCAGCGAAACGAAATCCGACCTGGAAACGACGAAAAGGCGAAAATGCCCTTCCCGGCCCAGTTCAAGACTGCACGCCGCCCCGTAGGGAGAAAGAAAAAGCTGGCATCTTTTGAAACCTCCCTGATTGGTTGCCGGAAGACGACCTATAGGCGAATCGCGCGCAACCGCCAAGTGCAGAAATCTTGCCATGGCGCCAATCGTCGCGGCTGCGACCTGTTTGCAACAGTCTCCGACATGCCTCCCGGGGTTTACGGCGGTGGGCTCTTCGTAGCAGAGTACGCCGCGATCGCCGACCGTGCATGCACGAAACGGCGGCATCTTGGGGAGGGTTCGCGGCAACCGGCACCGGCAATGACCGGATGGCGATGCGCGGTGGGAGTGAATTGACAAGGTTCCGGTTCGATATCGTCGCGGCACTGCTGCCGCTGATCACCCTTGGCTTCATGGCGTTTGCAGGGCCCGCGCGTGCTGTCGAGAAGCAGGAACTCGTGGTGGTCACCTCCTACCCGCCCTCCTTCTTCGAGCCCTTTCGCGCCGCTTTCGAACGCGCCAATGCCGACATGCGCGTGACGATCGTGCAGCGCAACACCGCGAGCGCCAGCCGCTTCGTCATTGAGAAGGCGGACGTGCCGGCCGACATCTTCTGGGCCTCGGCGGCCGATGCCTTTGAGCTCTTGAAACGCAACGGAAGCCTGCGCCCGATCGCGCCACGCAACACCGGCGCACCGGATCATGTCTTCGGTTATCCCGTGAACGACCCACAGGGCTACTATCTGGGCTTCGCACTGTCGGGCTACGGCTTCGTCTACAATCCCGCCCATCTCGCCCGGAGCAAACTGCCCGTGCCGGAGGACTGGCAGGATCTGCTGAACCCCGTCTATTCCGGCCAGATCGGCATCACCACGCCCTCCCGCTCGGGCACGACGCACCTGATCGTCGAAGCCTTGCTGCAAACCTACGGCTGGGAGAAAGGCTGGGCGATGCTGTCGCAGCTCGGCGGCAATCTCTCAACGGTTACCGCCCGCAGCTTCGGGGTTGCTTCGGGCGTGGCGCAGCGGCGCTTCAGCATCGGCATCACCATCGATTTCCTCGCCACCTCGCCGGATTTCGCCGGCGCCGGCAATGTCTTCGTCCTGCCGCCCGACACCGTGTTCGTGCCGGCAAGCATCGGCATTCTGTCCCGGGCGCGCAACGTGCCGGGAGCCGAACGCTTCGTCGATTTCGTGCTTTCGGAGGCTGGCCAGAAACTGCTGCTGTCGCCGGCAATCGCCCGTATTCCCGTCAATCCGGCGCTCAACAGCGGCCTGCTGCCGCAGGAAGACGGCGAGCGCCTGCTGAAATCCGGCGGCTTCGACGCCGCCCTGTCGGCGCGCAGATATGGCCTCGTCAATCTGATTTTCGACGACTATATCGTGCGCCGCCGGGCAACCCTTGCCCGCCTGTGGAAGAGGGCCGCGGATCTGGAGGCGATGAACATCGAAGACGCGCAACGGCTGAGCATGCTGGCTCGGGCGCGGCGGCTGTTGGGTCAGCCTCCGCTTTCGGCAAGCGAAGTCGCCAATGTTGCTGAGGCCCTGCAAGGCGAATGGCCCCGCGGCGTCGCCCGCTCCCCTGCCCACGCAGAACTCGCGAGCCGCCTGCGCGCACTGATCGAACAGAACCTCAACGAGGCGGAGCAGCTGCTGTCCTCGGCGGCGCGATCTGGCGGTCCCGTCAATCTCCATCCGTGGCGGCAGTGACGATGGCGGTTCTCGAAACGACCGCACGGCAGCCGCGCTGGCGCTTCGGCATCGGCGCCCGCCTCGTGCTGGCCTTTGTCGCGATCGTCGGGCTCGCTGTCGGCGCCTGCCTGGTCGGTTGGCTTTCCTACGAGCGGCTGTCGGGCGAACTGTCGCGCATGGCGGATGAGCAGATGCCGCAGCTCGCCTTCGCGTCGCGACTCTCCAAGGCCGGGGCCGACATCGGCTCCGTGACGTCGGTACTTGCCGGCGCCGAAAGCCGCGCCGAGTACAACGAGATCCGCGCCGTCTACGCGACGCGCCTCCAGACCCTTCGCGCCCTGCTCGAAGAAAACACGGCGCAGTCGAGCACGGCGGCGCTGCTGCCGCTCGCCGAGGCCATCGGCACCAATCTGAAAAAGATCGACCTTGCCGCGGGCAAGCGCTTCACGCTGCGCGAGGCGATGCGGTCGGACATCGACGAGTTGCGCTGGGTCCAGGCCGATCTTCTGGAAGAAGCCGATCCGTTGGTCGACGACATCCGCTTCAACATCGAAGCGGAGACCCGCAAGGGTCAGGGTGCGGCCGCACTCGCCGAACAGCACAAGAGCGAAGCGCTGCTGACCGTCGTCTCCCAGGCGAACCTTGCGACAGGCCTCATCGGTCGGCTGGTCAACGCCACGACCGAAGAGGAAATGCAGGAGACCAACGCCTTCCTCGGCGATAGCGCCGACGAACTGGCAAGCCGCATCCGCTCGCTCGACAGCTGGCCCGACAGCATAACCGTTCGGCAGCTTGCCGGGCGCATTCTCGACCAGTCCAACGCCTCGACGGGCATACCCAATCGCAAGCGCTCGGAAATGTTGCAGGCCAGCACGCTTGCCGAACTTGCCGGCGAAAACAGCCGGCTCGTCGAGGAGCTTGGCCGCAAGATCGAAACGGAAGTGATCGCGATCGAGGCAAGCGCCGGGGACGCCGCCCGGCGCGCGGCTGCGGCAATCGAGACCGGGCGAAGCCTGCTGGTCGCGATCGCCATTCTCTCGGTGCTCGTCGCAAGCGCGATCGGCTATTTCTACGTCCACCGCAACCTCATTGCCCGTATCCGCCTGCTGGCGACGGCCGCCGGCGCGATCAGCGGGGGCCGGCACTCCACGGCGATCCCGCCGCCCGAGGCCGACGAACTCGGCGACCTCTCGCGTGCGCTCACCCTCTTTCGCCAGACCCGCGACGAGCTGATCCAGTCGGCAAAGCTTGCGGCCCTCGGCCAGATGGCGGCCGGCATCGGCCACGAACTCAATCAGCCTCTAGCCGCCCTTCGCGCCCATATTCACAGCGCCGCCACTCTAATCGGCCGCGGCAAGGGCGAGCAGGCAGTCAACAACCTCGACAAGATGAAGGGGCTGACGGGACGCATGGCAGACCAGATCAGCCATATCCGCCGCTTTGCCCGGCGGCCGGACGCGCAGCTGCGGCCGGTCGATCTCACCGCGGCGGTGCGGGACGCCCTCAGCCTGCTCGAACACCGTTTCGAGGAGGAGAACGTCGCCCTCGATCTTTCGTTGCCGCAGGACAGTTCGGCAATGGTCATGGCCGAACCGGTCCGGCTCGAGCAAGTCGCCGTCAATCTCGTCGGCAACGCGCTCGACGCCGTCGCTGTCCAGTCACTTCGGCGCGTGACCGTCAGCGTTGAAGTCACCGGCGGCGTCGCCCGGCTGATCGTCGGCGATACCGGGCACGGCATCGCCACGGAAAACCTGCCAGCTGTGTTCGATCCCTTCTTTACCACCAAGCCGGTAGGCTCGGGGCTCGGTCTCGGCCTGTCGATCTCCTACAACATCGTCAAGGATTTTGGCGGCGACATCACGATCCTCGACACCGGCCCGGCCGGCACACGATTCCTCGTATCCCTGAAAGGCCCGGAATGAGACCGGAAGTGGACATCATCCTGATAGACGACGACGCCAGCGTGCTTGAGGCCTGCTGCCAGGTGTTGGAACTGGAGGACTTCACAGTCTCCCCGCACGGTTCCGTCGTCGCGGCGCTCGCCGGCCTTCGCGCCGACAGCGACACCGTGATCGTCTCGGATGTGCGCATGCCCGATCATGACGGCTTCGACCTGGTCGCCGCCGTGCGCAAGGTCGATCCCGATATCCCGATCGTGCTGATGTCCGGACATGGCGATATCCCGATGGCGCTGCGTGCGATGCGCGAAGGCGCCTGGGATTTCCTGGAGAAGCCAGCCGATCCGGTACACCTGATCGAAACCGTGCGCCGGGCCCGCGATCACCGTCGCCTGCTGCTGGAAAATCGGCGGCTGCGCCTCTCCGTCGACAAGGACGGCTGGGAGACGCGGTTGATCGGCCATTCGGCGCCGATGGTGGCGCTGCGCGAAAAGCTGCAGCGCATCGCTGCCGCCTCCGCCGACGTGCTGATCATCGGCGATACCGGCACCGGCAAGGAAGTGACCGCAAGGGCGCTGCACGATTTCAGCGGCCGCAAGGGCCGTTTCGTCGCCGTCAACTGCGGCGCCATCCCCGAGACCATGCTCGAATCCGAGCTTTTCGGCCATGAGGCCGGCGCCTTTACCGGCGCGCGCGAAAAGCGCATTGGCAAGATCGAATATGCCGATGGCGGCACGCTGTTTCTCGACGAGATCGAATCGATGCCGATCGCAGCCCAGGTGCGGCTGCTACGCGTCCTGCAGGAGCGCGTCATCGAACGGCTCGGATCGAACGTCGAACTGCCGGTCAACATCTGTGTGGTGGCGGCAACGAAAGCCGACCTGCACGATGCCGCGCGGCGGGGAGAATTCCGCGAAGACCTCGCCTACCGCCTCGACATCGCCCGGGTCGAACTGCCGCCGCTCGCGCGCCGCAAGGGCGATGTCGGCCTCCTGTTCCAGCACTTCCTCAGCCTTGCCGCAAAGCGCCAGGGGCGCACTGCGCCGCCGGTCGGCGTCGATCTGCTGGCCGATCTCAACGCCCGGCCCTGGCCCGGCAACGTGCGTGAACTGCGCAATGTCGCGGAACGCTTCGTGCTCGGGCTCGAAGAGCGCCCGGACAGCGAAGCCACGACCGCAGGCGGCGAGACGTTGGAAGCGCAGATGGACCGGCTGGAGCGGACCATTATCATCAACAGTCTCGCCAGACATGAGGGCCGCGTGGGTGCGACCGCCGATGCGCTCGGCATTTCCCGCAAGACGCTCTATCTGAAGATGCGCAAGTTCGACATCGACGCCCGGGCCGATGGCGACGAGGGGTAATGTTACCCTTTTGACCCCGCCTCGCCCGCCCCGATGTTACCTTTCTTACCCATCCCGACGTGAAACTGGCTGGTTTTGCCGGGTTTTTCGATCTGGCACGGGCCTTGCTCTCAATAGGACAGCCGCCAAGCACTGGCGGTCTATTGGGAGGAGATACCTATGTTGAAAACCATCGCAGCAGCGATGCTGATGTCGGCTGCCTTTATCGTGACGGCCCACGCCCAGGACGGTGGCAAGGTGACGATCGTCACTTCGTTCTCCAAGGACGTGACCGATCCGTTCAAGGCGGGCTTCGAGGCCGCCAATCCCGGCTTTACCCTTGACGTCCAGAACAAGAGCACCAGCTCGGGCGTGAAATACATCGACGAGACCAAGGTCAACAACCAGGTCGACCTGTTCTGGGCGTCGGCGCCTGACGCCTTCGACAGCTTGAAGAGCAAGGAACTCCTGGCCAAGTTCACCCCGTCGGTGACGGGCCTGCCCGAAAAAGTCGGCTCCTATCCGGTCAACGATCCGGACGGCTTCTATTTCGGCTTTGCCGCGTCGGGCTACGGCATCATGTCGAACGACCGCTACCTGGAAGCCAACAACCTGCCGAAGCCGGCCGAATGGGGCGACCTCGCCAAGCCGGAATACTTTGACCACGTCGCCATCGCCGCCCCGTCGCGCTCCGGCACCACCCACCTGACGATCGAGACGATCCTGCAGGGCGAAGGCTGGGACAAGGGCTGGGGCACGCTCAAGGGCATCGGCGGCAACCTGCAGCAGGTGACCGAGCGCTCCTTTGGCGTTCCGGACGCGGTCAACTCCGGCCAGACCGGCATCGGCATCGTCATCGACTTCTTCGCCTTCTCGGCTCAGGCAAGCGGCTTCCCGGTGAGCTTCGCCTATCCTTCGGTCACGACAGTCGTGCCGGCCAATATCGGCATCGTCGCCAATGCCCCGAACCAGGCCGGCGCCGAGGCCTTCGTCAACTACATCCTGTCGGAGAAGGGCCAGGAAGTCCTGCTCGAGCCGGCGATCCGTCGCCTGCCGATCAACCCGGCGCTCTACGCCAAGGCGCCCGAAGGCTTCCCGAACCCCTTCAAGGATCCGCGCTTCCAGTCGATGATCACCTTTGACAGCGACGTTTCGAAGAAGCGCACGGATGTCGTCGACACGCTGTTCGACCAGCTCATCTCCTTCCAGCTCGAAAACCTGAAGGGCGCCACCCAGGCGATCCATGCGGCCGAAAAGGCGCTCGCTGCCAACGAACAGCCGGCGGCCCGCGCGCTTCTTGACGAAGCCAAGGTCCTGGCTGCCGCCATGCCGATCACGGCGGAGGAGGCAGCCAGCAAGGAAACGCGCGACGCCTTTACCGGCGGCGAAGAGAAGACCGCACGCCAGGCGGAACTGGAGCAGAAGTGGGCCGCGTTCGCGACGGAGAAATATGCCGCCGCCAAGGCCAAGGCTGAAGAAGCCCTGAACCTCGTCGACTAACGCGCGACAGCGACCGCCTGCCCAACTGGCGGGCGGTCATGCTCCCAAAACATCATAGCTTCGCCGACCCTGGCGCGCCTTGCGCGCGCCCGGTTGGCCGAACTCATTCCGGAGTCTGCCCCATGGCGCTCGTCGCTTCCGTTCCCATCAGGCCCGCCGCGGCCAAACCAGGCCAGATCCTGGCGGTCTCGGTGATCGCCCTGTTCCTGGCGATCTTCCTGGTCATCCCCGCCGGCACTGTCATCTACACCGCCTTCACCGAGAAGGGCACCGGTGCGCTGACCATCGTCAACTTCATCGACTTCTTCAACACCGTCCTCTTCCGCCGGTCCTTCTTCAATTCGGTCTATGTGTCCGGCATGTCGGTCGTCTGGGCGAGCGCCATTGCGCTGCCGCTCGCGGTGCTCACGACCCGCTTCGACTTCCGCGGCTCGCTCATCATCCAGACGCTCGGCTTCGTGCCCCTGATCATGCCGCCCTTCGTCGGCGCGGTGGCGATGCAGCTTCTCTTCGGTCGCAACGGCACGGTGAACCTGCTCTTGAACGACTGGTTCGGCCTCCGCATCCCCTTCATGGAGGGGCTGAACGGCGTCATCTTCGTGCAGTCGCTGCACTATTTCCCCTTCATCCTGATCAACCTGTCGACCAGCCTGCGCAATATCGACCGGTCGATGGAAGAAGCTGCCCAGAACCTCGGCTCCTCCGGCTTTCGCCTCTTCCGCCGCATCGTCTTTCCGCTTGCCATGCCCGGCTATCTCGCCGGCGCGTCGCTCGTCTTCGTCAAGGTCTTCGACGATCTGGCGACACCGCTGCTCCTCAACGTCAAGGACATGCTGGCGCCGCAGGCCTATCTCCGCGTCACCTCCGTCGGCCTCACCGACCCGATGGGCTACGTCATCTCGGTCATCCTCATCGCGGTCTCGATCTTCGCCATGTGGCTTTCGGCGGTCGCCATGCGCGGCAAGGACTATTCGACCGTGCAGCGTGGCGGCGGCGGCCTTTCCAGGCGCAAGCTCAGCCGCGGCGAAAGCGTCATCGCCTATGGCGTCGTCGCTCTGATCCTTCTCCTGGTGCTCTCGCCACACATCGGCCTGCTGCTGCTGTCCTTCGCAACCGTCTGGTCGTTCAGCCCGCTGCCGGACGCCTATACCGTTGCGCATTACGGCCGCGTCTTCGGCGAAAGCTCGCTCTACATCAAGAACACGCTGATCTACGCCAGCCTTGCCGGCCTGATAGACGTGGTGATCGGCGGCGCCATCGCCTATCTGGTGCTGCGCACCAAGGTCGTCGGCCGTCGCTGGCTCGACTGGGCGGCCACTGCAGCGCTCGCGATCCCCGGCGTCGTGCTCGGCATCGGCTATCTCCGGACCTTCTACGGCATCACGCTGCCCGACGGTACACCGCTTGCAACGCTCTGGGTCATGGTGGTACTGGCGCTTGCCGTCCGCCGCCTGCCCTATGCGCTAAGGGCCTGCTACGCCGCCCTGCAACAGGTGTCGGAATCGCTCGAAGAAGCCGCCGAAAACCTCGGCGCGACCAAGCAGCGGACCATCCGCCGCATCGTCTTGCCGCTGATGACCGGCGGCCTGCTTGCCGGTTTCGTCACCAGCTTCTCGACGGCCGCCGTCGAGCTCTCGGCAACGCTGATGCTGATCCAGAGCAATTCGGACGCGCCGATCGCCTACGGGCTCTACGTCTTCATGCAATCGCCGGCCGGTCGCGGTCCGGGTGCGGCCCTCGGCGTCATCGCCGTGATCATGGTCGCGCTCTGCACGCTCCTGTCCCACTACGTCATCGAGCGCCGCCAGAAGGCGCTCGGGACGGCAAAATAATTCGGGAGGAAACAATGACAGTGAACAACAACAGCGCCGCACTCGCCGCCGGCCCCGCCAAGGCGATCAGCATCAGTGACGTCAATCTCTACTACGGCGCGCTGCACGTCCTGAAGAACATCAATCTCGAAATACAGCCGGGGGAATTCTTCGCCTTTCTCGGCCCGTCCGGCTGCGGCAAGACCACGCTTTTGCGGCTGATCGCCGGCTTCAACAACGCCCGTCAGGGCAAGGTCGTGATCGGCGGACAGGACGTGCTCGACATGCCCGCATGGAAGCGCGACATCGGCATGGTGTTCCAGTCCTACGCGCTCTGGCCGCACATGACCGTCGCCGCCAATGTCGCCTTCGGCCTTGAAGAACGGCGCCTGCCACGCGCCGAGGTCGACCGTCGGGTCAAGGCGGCGCTGGACCTCGTCGGCCTCAAGCACCTCGCTGATCGCCGCCCGTCGCAGCTTTCCGGCGGCCAGCAGCAGCGCGTGGCGCTCGCCCGCACCATCGCCATCGAGCCGAAGGTGCTGTTGCTCGACGAGCCCCTGTCCAACCTCGACGCCAAGATGCGCGTCGAAGTCCGGCGCGAACTGCGCGAGCTGCAGCAGCGGCTGCAGCTGACAACCATCTTCGTCACCCACGACCAGGAAGAGGCCAACACGGTCTGCGACCGGATCGCCGTCTTCAACGAGGGCAGCATCCAGCAGGTGGGAACGCCGATGGGGCTCTATGAGAAGCCAGCCAATCTGTTCGTCGCCAACTTCCTTGGCACCGCCAATATCCTCGACGGCAAGGTGGCAGGCAGCGGTGCCAGCAGGAACTTCGAGGTGGTTGGCGGCGGCTCCATCCCGATCCCGGCGGGCACCGATGTGCCAGCAGGCGCCAAACTCGTCTTCCGGCCGCAATATGCGACGATCGGCAGCCTCGAGCCGGGCGCCGTCGCGCTCGAAGGCATCATTGCGCATCGCGAATTCCTCGGCGCGACCGTGCGCTACGGTGTCAGGATTGGGGCGGCGACGGTGCTGATCGACGCGCCGTTCCATTCCGGCGACGCGCTTCTCGAACCCGGCGCGACGACGACGCTCGGCCTCAAGCCGTCGTCGGCGCAATGGCTCGCCCACTAGAGCATACGACGCGCGTCCGCCGGTCTCGCCGGCGGGCGCGAGCTTCCCCATTTCAAGCAGCGCCAGATCGCTGACACCCGAGTTCCGCATGAAAAGAGATCTTCCAAGCCTCATCCTTATCCGCCACGGCGAAACCCAATGGAACGTCGCCGGCCGCCTGCAGGGCCGCAAGGACACGCCGCTGACCGCCAATGGCGTGCGCCAGGCACTCGCCGTCGGCCTGCGCCTTGCCGAACGGATCGCCGAGGAAGAAAAGAACCTGACCTTCTGGGTGAGCCCGCTCGGCCGCGCCCGCCAGACCGCATCGATCCTCGCCGACACCTGGTCGATCCCCTTCGATCGTTTTGCCGAGGCGGCTGCCCTTGCCGAACGCTCCTATGGCGCCTGGGAGGGGCTGGCCCATGACGAGATCGAGCGCGATCTTGCCGATCAGTACGATGCGCACAGCGCCGACCCGTTCGACTATTCGATGCCGGGCGGCGAAAGCCGGACGGCGCTTTCAGCGCGCCTTCAGGCCTGGCTCGACACGCTCGACCGCGGCCGCCGCCATGTCGTCGTCACCCATAGCGGTTGCCTCAGGGCCCTGCGCGGCATCTACACCGCCGCCTCGCGCGATGAGATTCTTGCCTATCGCGAGCCGCAGACCGCCTCGTTCCTTCTGACCGCAGGTCGCGAGACCATGCTCGACGTGCCCCTCAACATCCTGCGCGCCCTTGGCTGCGATGGCGCAGGAAGGACCGTCTGGATCTGATCGACAAGGCCGCCGCAACCAACCCGAAGAAACGCCGCGCATGAAAACCATGCGCGGCGTTCGATGTTCAGAGCGATGTGTTGCCGCCTCAGAAACTCACCTTCAGCTTGGCGTTGACGCCGTGGTCGGAAACGCCTGAGGCGATCTGGCCGGTGTAGTTGACGCCGAAGGTCGCGGCCGGAGCGATCTTGAAGTCGATGCCCGCTTCGACGAGTGCCGCATCCCGGGCAATCGGCGCACCGCCGACGGTAAAGCCCTGGCCGCCGGCAAAGGCAAGCGTGGAGGTCGGCACGGCATCGCCGAAGGCATGGCGCCAGCCGACGGTGCCGCTCAGAACCGCCGCCGTTTCGCCGAAAGAAACGTCGGTCGAGGTGCGCACGCCAATCGTCGTGAAGGTCGTGTCGTTGTTGTTCGAGCGGCCGGAGAGCGCCGCTGACCCGCCCTTTTCACGGAAACCGTCCGTGTCGAGGTTGAGATAGGCGAGATTGGCGAAGCCTTCGAAATCGAAGCGACCGGCACTCGCGGCATAGCTCGCCTCGCCGAAGATCTGGGCGGTGCGGGCGTCATAGGTCGCCGACAGGCTGTCGTCGAAACCGCCGAAGGACACGCTGCGCGTCGTTTCGATGCGATGCCAGCTATAGGTCGCACCCGCCGTCAGCGACAGCGCGCCAAGCCCGGTCCCGGCATAGGCACCGATGTGGTAGTTGTCGCTGTCCCCGGAGGAATGACGGTCGACCACATCGAAGGACGAGCGGCTGTAGCCGCCGAAGAGACCGGCGCGCCAGTTGTCGCCGACGAGGCCATCGGCGCCCATGAGAAAGCCGCCGACGTTACGCTGGAAGCCCGCCGCATTGCCGTTGCCATCCGTATCGCCCCAGATGCCGAAGGCCTGGCTCCAGAAGGCGAAGCGGTCCGTATCGGCCGCAACGCTTTCGATGCCGCCTTCGCCATAGGCAAGCACTGGCGTCGCCTTGGTGCTGTCATCGCCGAAAGCCGCGCGGATGCGGTTGGTGGCTGCAGCGTTCAGGAGCAGGCCGTCCTGCAGCAGCATACCCTTGGTCGAGGCATGGATTTCACCCGAGAGCTGGTCGAAGGCAAAACGCGCCTGCGCGCGGTCGAGGTTGGTGAGCGCCGAATAGGCTGCATTGGAGAAGCCGAGGCTTTCAGCGGCGATCGCCGTTGCCCGCTGGTTGGCGGTTTCCGCGACATCCGCGAAGCGGATGTCGTTGCGGCTGAGTGTCAGCGTCACGTTGTTGGCGTCGTAGCCGAGCGTCGGATCGAGGAAGACGAGGCTCGATGCGACGTCGGCAAAGGTACCGGTCACGCCGCCGGCCGCCGTCAGGATCGTGTAGTTGGTCTGCGGCGCATAGCTGCCATTGGCTGCGAGCGCCAGGACAGAGCCGCCGTTGAGCGTCGCCTTGCCTGACGCGACGATCTTGTCGCTCTCGCCCTTGTCGTTGGCCTCGACCTCATAGGTCGAGCCCGCTGCAAAATTGATATCTCCGGCAACGTTGAGCGTGCCGATCGAATTGCCGGGGGCAATCACGCCGCCGTCGGCAATCGTGATGCTGCCGAACGTCCCGATGCCGCCGATGGCGCCGTCCTTTTCGATGGTCAGGCCCGATGACGAGGCGATCGACCCTTGCACCGAAAGCAGGCCGGACTTGACCACGGTCGCGCCGGTATAGGTGTTCTGGCCGTTAAGCACGAGTGCGCCGGCGCCGAGCTTGGTGAGACCGCCGCTGCCGCTGATCGCCTTGTTGATGGCAACCACGTTGGCGGCGTCCGCCACGTCGAGCGCGCCACCGGCACCTTCGAGAACGATATCGCGGTTGATCTGATGCATGTCGCGACCGGCGATCCTGAGGGCCCCGCCATCGAGCCTCAGCTTCGCTGCTGCGCTGCCAAGCGCAGCGTCCTCTTCGACCACAACGGTACCTCCGTCGGTCACCAGCGTTTCGCCGATGAACGAATGATCGTCGATGCAATAGTCGCGGATCGCCTGCTGGAAGCGCGGATCGCTGCTCTTGCAATCAAGCAGCGTCTTCTTCTCCTGGTCGGTCAGACCGGCCAGAATTGGCAGGCCGTTCTCGTCGGCGATCTGGCCGAGATAGACGTCGTTGCGCATGTTGTTGCGGCTAAGGTTGAAGACCTTGCCCTTCTCGGCGAAGGTCGATGCCTCATCGCCCCAGACGATCCGGGTCCTGGCCGTCGCTGTCGCCGGATCCGTGTAGTTCTGCAGCACCGGACCGACCCAGCGCACCGTGTGGGCGACCGGCTCGTGGTCCGAAAGCGGCGTCTTCGATCCATCCGGATTGGTCACGTAGCTGACGTCGGTGATGACGCCCGAATAGGGATCCTTCGGATCGTCGGCCAGCGTCCACCACTTGCCGAAGGGACGCGACGCCAAGAAGTGATCGATCTTGACCCGGTGCCAGCTTGCCCAGGTGTTGGTGGCGTCTTCGCCGTGCGACGGCCAGGTGACACTGCCGTCGTTCAAGCCATGCGGCGAGAACTGCTCGCGCTCGTTTGGAAGCTGCAAGATCTGGAACTGCTTCTTCAGGATGTTCATCGTCTGCGGCAGGTTGCCGGCAACCGGATACATCTCGTCGGCAAAGAGGCCAGAGGGAACCGTCGAGGCGTTGATCGCCGAAGCACCCTTGCCCTTCCAATCGGCGATATAGGCGTCCAGCTTCTGCTGGTCTTTTGCATAGTCGCGCAGCAGGCTCATGTAGAAGCTGTTGGTCGGGTTCTTGACGTAGGTTTTCAGCAGCAATTCCTGCTGGCTGACAGAATGCAGGCCGCGCTCCGAGACGTCGCCGGCGTTGAAGTCGCCGGTGAGGATGATGGGCCGCGTCTCGGACTTGGCCCATTGATTGATGCCCTTGGCTTCGTTGATGCGGGTCGTCGGCGGGTCGTAATAGTTGAGGTGCGTGGTGCCGACGACCACCTGCGGCTTGCTGACGGTAGGGTCGACCACCGTGTAGGTCACGATGTCGCCGAGCGTGCTGGCGCCGAAGGTGCCGGGGAGACGCGAGAACACGCCGGTATCGCTGTCCTGGCGCGTCGCGTAGGTGCCAAGGCCCGCATTCTTCAGGATGCCGGGAATGTCGCGTGCGTAGGTGCTGTTGGCGCGGAACTCCTGGAAGGTCAGGATGTCGTAGTTCCCCTTGATGAAGAAGTCCGACATCACGCTCGGGTTGGCCTTGAAGCGGTCCAGCCAGGTGTTGAGCGTCAGGATCTTCATGCTGTCGTCGGCGGCGCGCGCCTCGGCCGCCGAGAGCGTCAGGCTCGTTCCGCACAGAAGGATCGCCGTCGCCAGGCGCAACGGTTGCGTGAGGCGCGCAAAAGCCCGCACCCCGCGGAGGTGATGTCCACGTTGTCTCATATCTTGCTCCAATGTCGCGATGCGAACACGCTCCGTCACAAGACCTTCATGGCGATGGTATTGATGTGCGGAAGAGTTCACTGAAATGTACGATTACGGACATTAAGCGAGTCAAATGTCAGTTTTACAACATTTCATGGGGCGCCATAAAATTTCGCGCGGCCCATAGGTGCTGCGCTGATTTCCTTGGAGATCGGCGTCGGCCCTATGGTAGCAAAGCGTGCTGAGGGGCAATCAGGATGAGGGTGATGGACGATCGGGATATTTCGGATGGGGACAAGAAGACGCGCCGGCAGGCGCAGCTTCTCAGCCACCTCGAGAAGAACCACTATATCTCGATCGAGGAGATCACCGGCCTGTTCGGCGTCACCACCCAGACGGCACGGCGCGATATCATGGCGCTCGAACAGGAGGGCAAGGTGCGGCGCCTGCACGGCGGCGCGACCATTGCGACTCCGGTTGATCCCAACATCTACCGCCAGCGGCGCATCGACAACGCGGAGGTGAAGGAACGCATCGGGCAACTGACCGCCGAGCTTGTTGCCGACGGCGCTGCCGTCTTCCTCGACACCGGCACGACCTGCGAAGCGGTGGCGCGCGGACTGCTCAAGCGCCGCGATCTTCGTGTCGTCACCTACAGTCTGCGCGTCGCAACCACGCTCAGCGAAAGCAGCAGCTTTGCCGTCGCGGTGCCTGGCGGCTTCGTGCGGCAAGTGGATGCCGGCGTGTTTCGCGAGGAGACCGCCGACTATATCCGCAAGTTCAAATTCGACGTCGCCATCATCTCGGTCAGCGGCATCGATCAGGACGGCGATATCGGCGACGACGACCATGCCGAAGTCGCCGCCGTCTCGGCCGCGATGCGCCAGGCCGAGCGGGTGATCCTCGCCGTTGACAGCAGCAAGTTTGGCCGGCGTGCGTTGGTGCGCCTGGCTTCGCTTGCCGATATCGATGCGCTGGTAACCAATGAATTGCCGGAGGAGCGTCTCGTCTCCCTACTGCGCCAACACGGCGTCAGCATTCATTGCTAGTGCAAGGGCCGAAGCGATGGAAGCCCGCGGCGATCTCTTGCCAGGGGCTTGAAACCTTTGGTGCGGCACCACACATAGGCATCAAGAAATTGCCCGTGGAGCCTGACGGACATGATCAACCGAAGGCTCCGGGCGTAGTTCGCGCGCAAACGCTGACCACGGATGTACTGGCAGTGTGACGCAGCGAGCGGGAAAAGGTCGGCATTGCCGGCCTTTTTTGTTTTGAACGCCGGCAAAGGCTCATATGGCCGGCCCTACCAGCGAACCGCCCAGCGGCCGCCCAACGCCCCAAGCACCGTCAGCATGAGGACCGCGATCGTGTACCAGGTCGCGACGAAAAGCGGTGAATCGTCCGGGCAGTGGGCCGCGTAGAAGGTCGCGGCGATGCCGCCGGCCGCGAGCCCTGCCAGGGCGCCGGCAAAGCCGGGGCGCGCCGGCGCACCATGGCGCAGTGCGAGAAGGAACAGCGCCAAGGGCGCAAGGCCGATCAGTGGAATGAAGGTCATGCAGACGAGATAGTTGGTTCCGACGAGTTTCGTCGTCCAGGTATCGGATGGCACCGCAAGAAGCTCGAGCAACACCCCGCCGGCAACGAGCGCCGGCGCGACGGCAAGGTAGGGCACGAGCTTGCGCGGATCCGCATCGGGCCATGCGGCAACGCGCATGGCCGCAAAAGCGGCCGCGGCGAGCGCTATCGTGACCACGAATTTGAACAGGAACCGCACCGTCTCGGCGGCAGCGGCGATATCCGGCCGCGGCCCGAGCAGGATCGAGAACACGACACCGGCAAGGACGAGTGCGCCGATGGCGACGCCGGACCATACGGTGTTCATCGGCAGGCCGGGTCGCCGATTGTCGGCTGCGAGAGCCTTGATGAGGTCGTTCGTGTCCATGGTCAGTTTCGTCCAAATCGGCGGGCGATTGCAGCAAGGCCTCGGTGAAGCGCCACCCGAACCGCCGTTTCATTCATGTCCAGTTTCTGCGCCGTCTCAGCCACCGTGAAACCCTCGATCGAAATCGCGTTGACCACTGAGCGCTGCCCAGGTGCCAGCCCTTCCAGCGCCCGGCCGATTTCCCAATCCCTGGCCTTCTCCGTCTCCACGCTTGCCAGCGTGTCTTCAAGCCCCTCGATGCCGACCGTCGGGCGGCGAGCCTGACGACGCACGGCATCGACGTATTTGTGCCTGGCAATGGCATGCAGCCACGGTATGACCGGCGCATCCTCCCGCCAGGTGTGGCGCTTGACGTGCGCTGCCAGCAGCGCCTCCTGCACGACGTCCTCGGCATCGACGCCTCCGCCGATGGTCCAACGTCGGGCCCAGCCACGGATCGCCTGCGCTGCGTCCCGCAGGAAGTCGGCATAGGCTTTTTCGTCGCCGGCCACGGCCGCGCGGAGAAGTCTTGCGAGATGTTCGTCGTCCGCGCCGCTCACCCGCGCCTTTCCTCCCCATTCGCCGATTCCCGGCGTTTGTTACACGGCTATCTCAAATTCGCGGCCGCTGTCTGCTCAGACCGACCTCGCGAGCCCATCACGAAAGCGTGTTGCCAACGTTATGTAACGCCCGGTGTCGCCGCGGCGAAAGACCCGATGTGCGCCTCAGACAGGACGCACGGGAACAGTTCAACACGGAGATAATATGATGTCCATGAAGTCCACGATCAGCAGCGCAATGCTGGCAAGCGCGGTCGCCGCCGCCCTGTCGTCGCTCGCGGTTGCGAGCCCGCTGACTGAAGCGCAGGTCAAGTCCGCCATGGATGCCGGCAAGGAGAAATGCTTCGGCGTTGCGCTCAAGGGCCAGAACGATTGCGCCGCCGGCCCGGGCACGACGTGCCAGGCAACATCCACCGTCGACTATCAGGGCAATGCCTGGAAATTCGTCGACGGCGGCACCTGCACGACGATGAAGCTGCCCGACGGCCGCATGGGTTCGCCCGAGGCGCTTTCCCGCGACATGCCGTCCTGATTGATCGCAATTCAGGAACGGGACGCGGGGCAATCGCGTCCCGTTCCGCCTCGGTTTTCAAGGGGTAGCGGTCCAGGGACGTTCCCACCCGCCATCCAGGGTCTCAGGATTATGACGGGATTGGCAATGCGCACATCAACGGACGACGGCAGCAGACTTGCCCCGGTAGGTCCTCACCTGCCGAAACACGAAATCGCCGGGCTCGCCGGAACGAGCTTCAAGCATCAGCACCTCCAGGCGATCCTTGCCGATGATGCCTGCGGCGGCTTCTTCGAAATTCATGCGGAGAACTACATGGGTGCCGGCGGACCGCCGCATGCGGCGCTCGCCCGCATTCGCCAGGATTTTCCGGTGTCTCTGCATGGTGTCTGCATGTCGATCGGCGGCCCACAGCCGCTCGACAAGGCGCACCTGGGGCGGTTCAAGGCACTGGTCGACCGCTATGAACCGGCCCTCGTCTCCGAGCATCTCGCCTGGTCGACCCACGAGACCACCTTCTACAACGATCTCTTGCCGCTGCCCTACACCGAGGCCACCGTTGCCCGCGTATCCGATCATATCGACGAGGTCCAGGACGCGATCGGCCGCCGGCTGCTGCTCGAAAACCCGTCGACCTACGTCACCTTCCAGGATTCGACGATGAGCGAAACGGTATTCATCCGAGAACTGGTGAAGCGCACCGGCTGCGGGTTGCTGCTCGACATCAACAATGTCTTCGTTTCCGCCACCAACCAGAACTATTCGGCGCTCGCCTATCTCAGCGACTTTCCGCTGGAACATGTCGGAGAAATCCACCTTGCCGGGCATGCGGAGCAGCAAGACGACGAGGGCGACCTGCTCCTGATAGACAGCCATGACGGGCCGGTTGCCGACGCCGTCTGGAAACTCTACGACATCGTCATCGCCCGCGTCGGCGCCATCCCGACGCTGATCGAGTGGGACAGCGCCATTCCGGATTGGCCGGTCTTGAAACGCGAGGCCACGGCGGCGCAGACGATCCTCGATGCCTACGGGCAGCGGATATCGCGGGAGAAGATCCGTGTCCGCGCCTGACGGGTTGCTCCCCATGCCTCTTAACCGCATCGGCAATTATGCCGCCGGTTTCGTGCCGCCGCTGCTCGCACCTGACCGGCCGACGCCGGCTCTGGTCGCCGGCCCGAACGGCAAGGCGGCGGTGAAGCGCTTCAATGTCTACCGCAACAACGTCACCGTCAGCCTGATCGAAGCGCTGGCGGCGACCTTCCCGGCGACCGAGCGCATTACCGGTGAGGCCTTCTTTCGCGCCATGGCCCGCTTTCACGTGCGCGAAACACCGCCAGTCTCGCCGCTGCTCTTCGAATATGGCCGCGACTTTCCGGGTTTCATTGCCTGCTACGAGTATGCCCAATCCATGCCATGGCTTGCCGATGTAGCAAGGATCGAACGGGCCTGGCTCGACGCCTATCACGCCGCCGACGCCCCGGCGCTTCCGCCTTCTGCACTTTCCCTGATTGCGCCCGAGCAGCTCGGCGGCCTCGTCTTCGATCCGCATCCGGCGACCAGGCTTGTCCGTTCCGATTATCCGGCCGTCACGATCTTTGCCGTCAACCGCGAGAGCGGGCCGGTCGGACGAATCGAAACGGCTGATGCGGAGAGCGCGCTGATCACCCGCCCTGACCTGGAGGTCATCGTTCGCCGCCTCGCGCCCGGCGCCGATCTTCTGCTTTCGCGGCTGCTGGCAGGCATCCCCCTCGCCGCGGCTGCTGCGGATGCTGCCACGCAATGCCCCACGCTTGATCTCGCAGCCGCAATCGCCACCGCGCTCGAAGCGGGGGCCTTTACGGCAACTCATCACGGAGGATGAAACCATGATGTCCGCATCCAGATTTTCGCAAAACGGCCACACAGCCGATCTGTCGCAATGGACCCGTCGGGCGAACCGAGCCGTCGGCGCGCTCGCGCCGCTCTGGCTCTCCCAGCTTGTCCTGCGCTTCGGCCTTGCCGTTCCCTTCTTTCGGTCAGGCATGAGCAAGTGGGACGGGTTCCTGCAATTGAACGACGTGGCGGTCCTGCTGTTCAGCTCGGAATTCCGGCTGCATCTACCCGGCGGCCCCTATCCCTATCCGGCTTCCGCCGTGACGGCCTTTGCCGCCGGTTCGGCGGAAATCACTCTTCCCATCTTGCTTGTCTTTGGCCTGGGAACGCGTTTTGCCGCCCTCGGGCTGCTGGTCATGACAATTGTCGTGCAGCTGACCGTACCGGACGGCTGGCCCATCCACATTACCTGGGCTGCCATGGCGCTCGCGCTGATGGCCTCCGGTCCCGGGAGGCTGTCGCTCGACCACGCATTGTGCGCCTGGCGCAAGGGCGAGCGATAGGCCGCGCGCGATCCCGGCGCCTGCTTTGACCGCAGGCAGCGCCCTTCAATTCGGGCGCAGCCGAACCGGGGTATCGACGATCAGCTTGGTCCAGTCGTCAATGAACCGGGAGCGCTGCAGCCGGTCCTGCGCGGCAAGCAAGGCCGGGCCGATCCGGATCGGCCGGCCGATCCCGGACTCCACCAGTTTTTCGGGTCCGTCGACCTCGGCCGGCAGTGCGCCGCTCCGCGAGAAGAAAAACGCTTTCTCCCGTGCCACGTCCTGTCCTCGTTCGGACAGCAGATAATCGAGGAAGCGACCGGCAAGCTCGGGGTGCTTGGCGCCCGTCGGAACCAGGGCGCCGCGGCTGAGGATCAGCGTGTAGTCGCGCGGCAGCACGATCCTGAGCTTGCCGTTACGTCGCGCCGCGGCATAGGCGTAGGAGCCGAGGATGTTGTAGCCGATATAGACGTTACCGCTGTCGAGTTCAGACAACACCGCATTGTTGCAGCAGCGCAGCACGGCTTCGGCGCGGCTGAGGCTTTCGAGCAGACGGCCGTAGGTCGTCGAGGCTTGCTGGGCATCGAGGAAGGCGAGCAGATAGCCGATGCCGGACTGGCGCAGGTCGTAGGTGCCGATGCGGCCGCGATAATAGTCCGGCTTGAAGCGCAGCAGGTCGGTGAGCTCTCCATGGGTGTGCGGCACATCCTCCGGCGGCACGAAATCCTTGTGGTAGACCATGACGGAGGGCTCGAAGGTAAAGCCGAAGACCTCGTCACGCCAGTTCGCCCAGGCCGGCACGTCGCGGGTTTCCGGCGAGACATGCGCCAGCGCACAGCCGTCGTTTGCAAGCTTCACCAACTGATCGACGGATGAAGACAGCAGGAGATCACCGAAAGGCTGCTTCAATCGGCAGGCGATGTCGGCGTCCCGATAGAGATCGTTGGTCACGTAGTCCGTATAGTCGATGGCGACATCGCGCGCCGTCTCCTGAAAATCGCGGATCAGCGGCTCCATCGCCTCGATGTCGGTCGCGCCGTTGATGACAAGCCGGCCGCGCTCGGCTTCGAGCGCCGGAAAGAACGCCCGCGTGCCCTCGACCGCCCCGGCCGGGCTGGCAAAGCCAAGGACCGCAACAAGTGCGATCGGTCGAAGTTGCCGCCACATCCTCATGTTCCCTCCCGATAAAGGGGAACATCGAGAATGACCGTGAAGTCGCGCGCGCCTTTCTCCAGAAACCGAACTGTGCCGCGATGCGCCACCGCCACCTCCGCCGCGATTGCAAAGCCGAGCCCCATGCTTCCCTCTCCCGTCTTGGAACTGACGAACCGCGTCGTGACCGCCGCCCATTCTGCTGGCGGAATGCCGGGACCGTCGTCGGCGACCTCCACCAGGGCCCGGTCATCCTCGCGCCTCACGCGCACGGCCAGCCGTTGCTCGACACCATGCTGCAGCGCGTTGTCGATGATATTGGCTATCGCCTCACGCAAGCTCACCGCATCGCCGCGCACGAAGACCGGCTCGGCACTGTCCTCGAAGGAAACGACGACGTCCGGGTCGACTGTAATCGGCACCGTCGAGCGGAGAGCCTTCCGGGCGATATCGCCAAGGTCGACGGGCTTGAAGCGCACGGAATCGGACCGGTGGATGACCATGGCATGGCTGAGCAACTGGTTGGTGAGGCGCGCCAGCTGGCTGACGCGGTCCCGCACGCGCCCGAGATGCCGCTTGCGGTTGACGTCGAGGTCGTCGTCTTCGAGCATGTCGACCTGTGCCGAAAGGGCCGTCAGCGGCGTGCGTATCTGATGCGCCGCATCGGCGATGAAGCGCTGAAGCAAGGTGACGCGCTCGTCGAGGCGGCCCATGAAGTGATTGATCGACCCGACGAAAGGCTTGAGCTCCCTGGGCATTTCGGCCTCGACGGGGGTCAGATCCTGCGGATCGCGGGCACGCAGCGTCGCGGCAAGGGCATCGACGGGCAGCAGTGAATAACGGATGGCAAGCACGGTGCCGGCAAGCGCAAGCAGGCTCATGATGCCGACGAGGATCATGGCGCGGGTCGTCAATTCCCCAGCAAGCCCGCGCCGCGCTTCGGTCGTCTGCGCCATGACCACATAGGCCCAGCCAGAAAAGGACGGATCCGAAAGCGCCCGCGAGACCACGGCCACGCGGACCGGCACGTTGCGATATTCCGTCGTCAGGAACACCGGGCCGGCCCGCGCCGCGGTGACGTCGACGCCGGTGTCGAGATCGTCGTAGCCGGTCAAGGTTCGGCCGTCGGGGCCAACCACGCGATAGAAAATGCGGTCGCGCTCGGCAAGGCCAAGCAACTCGAAGGCCGACGACGGAAGCGTTACACCCAGATTGCCCGCATCCACAGTCATGTTCGCGGTGATCTGGATCGCCGCCCCGAGGAGCAGCCGGTCATAGGCATCGTCGGCGGCCGCGCGGGCATAGTACCAGGCGGCGGCGGAAAGCAGCGTCGCACCACCACAAAGCACCAGCGCCACGCGCAGCACGAGCCGCCAGAAGAGCGAGGTTTCACGCCGCTTCATCGGCCACCAGTTGATAGCCGAGACCGCGGATGGTGACGATGCGTACCGACGAGCCCTCGATCTTCTTGCGCAGCCTTCCGACATAGAGTTCGACGGCGTTGGGGTTGACGTTTTCGTCGAAACCGAAGAGCCGATCGAGCAGTTCGTCCTTGCTGAAAACCCGGCCCGGCCGGGCGGCCAGCACTTCGAGAAGCGTGATCTCGCGCCGCTTGAGCTGGACCTCGCGGTTGCCGACCCGCACCGAGCGGCTGTTGCGATCGAGCACCAGATCGCCGCACTCGATGAGGTTGGTCGGGTCGCCCTGGCGGCGGCGCAGGAGCACGCGCGTGCGCGCTTCGAGCTCGCGGAAATCGAACGGCTTGACGAGATAGTCGTCGGCGCCAAGGTCCAGCGCGCCGACCCGGTCCTCGATTTCAGAACGCGCCGTCAGTACCAGCACCGGCGTCGTCTTTTTCCGGGCGCGCAGATGGCGCAGGATCTCAAACCCGTCGAGCCCCGGCAACATGACGTCGAGGATCACGAGATCATAGTCGGTAAATTCGAGTATGTCGGCGGCGGCTTGACCGTCCGTCTGCCAATCGACGGTGTGCCCGACCTTTTCCAGTCGCCGGCTGATTGCCTCCCCGACATCCCTCGTGTCCTCCACCAGAAAGATGCGCATGGGCAAGCAGTGACACGGAAGATTTCACCGATCAACCCGACGGATCTGACCGCTTTCGTGACAGCGTGGTGACAGGTTCGCGGAGGAAAGAGGACTGCCTGATCGCGACAACGGGAGATGCGGCCAGGGTCTGGAGGACAATCATCGCCGAGGCATTTTCAGGCGGCCGCCACGCGGTCCGTCGATGCGGGTCGATGCCGTCCGGATCCTGGATGTCACGGTGGAGGCAGGCGCGCGATAGCGCCTTTGAAAGAAGACCTCATGGATGGGAGAGAGACCATGACCCGAACCTTTGTGAAGACCCTTCTGGCGGCCGGCTTTTTCGCCGCCGTGGCATCGCCCGCCGGTGCGGAGCCGTCGAAGCCCGAGTGCCTGGCCGGCGCCAAGCCCGGCGGCGGCTTCGACCTGACCTGCCGGCTTGCCGCCAATGCGCTGCTCGAAGCCAAGATCATCGGCAAGCCGATGGCCGTTACCTACATGGAAGGCGGCGTCGGTGCGGTTGCCTATAACCACGTCATCGGCAAGCGCGGCGCCGACAGCAACCTGATCACCGCTGCTTCCTCCGGCTCGGCGCTCCTGATCGCCCAGGGCAAGTTCGGGCAATATGACGAAACCGCCGTGCGCTGGCTCGGCGCGCTCGGCGCCGACTACGGCGTGCTCGTGGTCGCCGCGGATTCCCCCTACAAGAGCCTCGGCGAGCTGATCGCCGCCTACAAGGCAAGCCCGACCGACTTCTCGGTCGCCGGCGGCGGCGCTGTCGGCTCGCAGGACTGGATGAAGGGCTCGCTCTTGGCAAAGGCTGCGGGACAGGAGCCGAAGCAGATGCGCTACGTCGCGCTTGAAGGCGGCGGCGCAGTACTGACGGCGCTCGAAGGCGGCCACGTCAAGGTCGGTGCCGGCGATGCGGCGGAAATGTCCAAGCACCATGCGGCCGGCAAGGTCCGCGTGCTCGCGGTCATGGCGCCCGATCGCCTGCCGGGCGAACTCGCCAAAGTGCCGACCGCCAGGGAACAGGGCGTCGACATCGAATGGCCGGTCTGGCGCGGCTACTACGTCGGCAAGGACGTCTCCGACGCCGACTACAAATGGTGGGCCGATGCCTTCACCAAGCTCGCCGCAACGCCGGAATTCGTGAAGGAGCGCGAGGCGCGCGGCCTCTACGAATACACCCAGGTGGGCGACGCCTTCGACCAGCAGGTCAAGGCGGACGTGGCACGCTTCAAGATCATCGCCAAGGAAGCCGGCATGTAAGCCGGACGGTGGAGCGGGACAGTCTCCCGCTCCGCTTGTTTGCCACCACTTTACGGGCTCCCTGCCGATCGTCTCATCCGGCCGGATTGAAGACCCGTTCCCTGGCGTAAACATCTGGAACAGAACCATGTCAGACACCACTTCCTCATCCTCCCGCATCGGCAGGGTCGGCGGGCTCTTGATGCTCGCGCTGGCGATTGCCTATGGCATCGGCGGCAGCCAGATCGAATATGCCTTCGCCTCGGACCCGCTCGGTCCACGCGTCGTGCCGGTGCTGCTCGCCATCACCCTCGCGGTGCTTTGCCTCTTCTACCTGAAAAGCCCCGGAACGACCGAAGCCTTTCCGCAGGGGCGGCTTCTCGTGAAGATCATTGCAGTACCGCTCCTGCTTCTTGCATCGGCACTGCTTCTGGAGCCCGCCGGCTTCGCCGCCTCGATCTTCCTGCTGACCTTCGGCGTCGGCTGGATCTTCGGCGCGCCGCTGCGTCTCGCGCTGATTGGCGGCGTCGGGCAAGCCGCCCTCTGGTGGTTCGTCTTTTCCTACCTGCTCGACGTCTATCTGCCCGCCGGCCGGCTGTTTGGCTGATCCGCCGGTTATGGAGTGATCTCAATGAATCTCGATTATCTCTGGAACGGTTTTACCGTCGCCCTCACCCTGCAGAACCTGCTCATCGGTCTTGCAGGCTGCTTCATCGGCACCCTGGTCGGCGCGCTACCGGCGATCGGGCCGATCAACGGCATCGCGCTGCTGATCCCGATCGCCTATACGATGGGCCTGCCGGCCGAAAGCACCATGATCCTGCTCGCCGCCGTCTATTGCGGGGCCGAATATGGCGGCCGCATTTCCTCGATCCTTCTGAACGTGCCGGGCGATGCCGGCGCGGTCATGACGGCGCTCGACGGCAACCCGATGGCCCGCCAGGGCCGCGCCGGCGAAGCGTTGATGCTCTCCGGCCTCTCCTCCTTCGTCGGCGGGGTCTTCGGCGCCGTCGGGCTGGCGCTGTTCGCACCGCTGCTTGCGGGCCTCGCCATCGGCTTCGGCCCGGCCGAATACTTCGTGCTGATGGTGTTCGCCTTCGCGACCCTCGGTTCCATGGTCGGTAGCCAGCCGGTAAAGACGCTGATCGGCTGCACGCTCGGCCTGATGCTTGCGACCGTCGGGCTCGACGCCACCTCCGGCGCCTATCGCTTCACCTTCAACGAGCCGGAACTCGGCGACGGCATCGAATTCGTCGTGCTGGTCATCGGTCTCTTCTCGGTATCCGAGGCGCTGCTGATCCTCGAACACCAGGCAAGCGGCGTCACGGTCATCCGCGAACTCGGCCGCATGACCGCCCGCCTCGACGATATCCGCAAATCGATCGGTGCCACGCTGCGTGGTTCGGTCATCGGCTTCATCGTTGGCGTGTTGCCGGGCACCGGCGCATCGGTTTCGAGCGCCGTTTCCTACACCACGGAGAAGCGCATCTCCGACAGCGAAGGCACCTTCGGCAAGGGCGACGTACGAGGTCTCACTGCCCCTGAGGCTGCCAACAACGCCACCGCCTGCGGCGCCTTCGTACCGATGCTGACGCTCGGCGTGCCCGGCTCCGGCACGACCGCCGTCATGCTCGGTGCATTGATGCTCTACAACATCCAGCCGGGTCCGATGCTGATTACCGAGCGGCCGGAAGTGGTCGGCGGTCTCGTCGCATCGCTCTTCATCGGCAACGTACTCTTGCTTCTCCTCAACCTGCCGCTCGTCAACATCTTCGCCCGCGTCTTGACGGTACCGAACTGGCTGCTGGTTCCGGGCATCCTCGTGCTGTCGGTTGTCGGCGTCTATTCCACCCACGCCTCGGTTTTCTCGATCCTCCTGATGCTCGGCATCGGCATCATCGGCTGGCTGCTTCGAAAGGCCGGCTTCGACATGGCGCCGATCATCCTCGGTTTCGTGCTCGGCCATGTGATGGAGGTGAACCTGCGCAATGCGCTGGCGATCAGCGGCGGCGATATCTCGATCCTGTTCCAGAGCAAGATCTCGATCATTCTCTGGATCCTGGCGGGCGCCATGGCCGTGATGCCACTCGTCGCCGGCTGGAGGCGGACGAAGGTCGTCAAGACCGCCACCAGCTAGCTGATCCCTCTCTCTGTCGGCTGCTTGGACAGCGGCGCGCGAGCCCATGGCGGCGCGCCGCTGTCGTCGTTTTGAGCGGCATTCAGACTATAAATCTAATATAGACTTTTATGTCTACGCGTGATTTAAGGATTGCTATCGAGGAAGAGGAACGCCGTGACCCCAGAACTCCGCCCCTATTGCCTGGTCTGCGACGCGATCGCCTTGCTGTTCCAGCCCTATGCCGAGGTCGTGCTGCACGATCTGGCGACTGAAACCGTCGTCCATATCGCTGGCAACTTCTCCAAGCGCGAGATCGGTGAAGCTTCGCTGCTGAGCGAAATCGGGTTCAGCCAAGGCGAAGCGATCATCGGCCCCTACGAGAAGGTCAATTGGGACGGACGCTCGATCAAGGCGATCAGCGCCGTGCTGCGAAACGCGGACGGCAAGGCGATCGGCGTGCTCTGCATCAATGCCGATGTCTCCGACTTTCATGCGGCACTCAGGACGCTCAACGCGCTCGTCCGCGTTCCCGTCGACGCGGACAAGCCCGAGAGCCTGTTCAAGGAAGACTGGCACGAGCGCGTCAACGAATATGTCCAGCAATGGACCGTGGCGCGCGGGCTGACAGTCTCGAGCCTGAGCCGCAACGACAAGCAGGCGCTGGTGATCGCCCTTTCTGCTGATGGCGCCTTCGGCGGCAAGAATGCCGCCTCCTACATCTCGCGCATCCTCGGCATGGGCCGGGCGACCGTCTACAAATATCTGAGCCAGGGGAGCGCGCCATGATCGTCATCGATCGAGAAAGGCTGGCCGAGCTGCCGTTGCTGACGCTCGCGGCACCGGCCATCCGCGACGCCTATATCGCCGTCACCGACGGTCGCGCCAATCTGCCGCCGGTCGGCTATCTGCCGCTTCCCGGTCGGAATGCGGATTGCCACATCAAATACGGCTACATCGAAGGCGATCCGATCTTCGTCGTGAAGATCGCCTCCGGCTTCTACGACAATCCGGCCAAGGGACTGCCGTCGAGCACCGGCATGATGGTTGCGGTCTCCGCAGAGACCGGCGACGTGGTGGCCGTGCTCGACGACAAGGGTCTCCTCACCGATCTTCGCACCGGTCTCGGCGGTGCGATCGCGACCACGGCGCTCTGGCGCAAGGACGCCTGCTCGATCGGGATCGTCGGCGCCGGCACGCAGGCGCGCATCCAGATCCGGGCGCTCGCCTCCCTCTCGAATCGTCCATTGCGGTTCACGGTCTGGGGGCGATCAATGGAACGGGCGAACGCCGTGCTTGCCGACCTCGCGGACCTCGGCCTTCCCATCGCTGCGACAACCGATCTCGAAGCGCTCTGCCGCCAGTCCGATGCGATCGTAACCACGACGCCATCGAAGGAGCCGCTGATCCGATCGGCCTGGATCGGGCCTGGCACCCATATCACCGCCATGGGCGCGGACGCACCCGGCAAGCAGGAGCTCGAAACTGCCCTCGTTGCCCGCGCCGACCGCCTCTTTGTCGATCTCGCCGAGCAATGCCTGGACCACGGGGAATTTTCTGCAGCGGATCGGGCCGTGGTGATCCAGGAGGAACGCTGTGTCGCCCTCGGCGCGGTCCTTTCCGGTGCGGCCGAAGGTCGACGTTCGGACAACGACATCACCATCGCCGACCTGACAGGGATCGCGACGCAGGACATCGCCATTGCCCGCACGGTGCTCGATGAACTCGGCTTGCTCGGCCGTTCGCAAGGAACAACCGCATGACCAAAGACGTCTTCGAAACGGCCGCGCGCGCTGTCCGCGCACGCCAGCGCATCCGCCCCTTCATCTACGAGACGCCACTGATCCCGTCGCGCGCGATCGGTCCGCAGACAGCCTCGACGGTACTGTTGAAGGCGGAAAACCTGCAGCTGACCGGCTCCTTCAAGATCCGGGGGGCTGCGAGCAAGATGACCTCGCTGCCAAGGGACCAGCAGGTGATCACTGCCTCCTCCGGCAATCACGGCATCGGTTCTGCCCATGCGGCAAGCGCGATCGGCCAGAAGCTGACGGTGGTGCTGCCCGAGATTGTCAAGCCGGCGAAGCTGGAGCGCATCCGCGCCTACGGCGTCGAGGTCGTCCTTCACGGTTCCGAAACCGGGCTTGCCGAACAGCATGCGCAGCAGCTGGCCGCGACCGAAAAGCTCGGCTACGTCTCGCCCTACAACGACCCGGAAATCATCGCCGGCCAGGGCACGATCGCACTTGAACTCCTTGAGCAAGGCGAACGCATCGACAATGTCTTCATCGCCATGGGCGGCGGCGGACTGATCAGCGGCATCGGCTCGGTGCTGAAGAGTTTCCGCCCGCATACTCGCGTCATCGGCGTGTCCGCTGCAAATTCGGCAGCGCTTGCGGCCTCGATAAGGGCCGGCCGGGTGGTCGAAACCGAACACCTCGAAACGCTCGCCGATGCCGTTGCCGGCGGTCTCGACGAAGACAGCGTGACCCTCCCATTGTCGATGGCCGTGGTCGATGAGGTCGTGACCTGCTCGGAAGCAGAGATCGCGGCCGCAATGCGGGACCTGCTGCTCGACGAGCATATGCTGGTAGAGGGGGCGGCAGCTCTCGCACTTGCCGGCTTCCGGCAGATCGCGGCGAGGTGCACCGGCCAGACCAACGTCATCCTGCTTTGTGGCGGCAATGTCGACGGCGCCAGCGCGCTGCCTTCGTTGCTGGGCTAGAGACGCCGCTGTATGGCGCTGCCCCGCCTCGCCTCGCCTCGCCTCTAGAGGCTGACGCGCTCCACGTAGTAGCGCGGGATCTTCACCCGGTCCCGGTCGCGGTAGAAGTCGATGCAGAAGTCGACGAAGGCCTTGAACCGCTTCGAGACGTGCCGGCGGCGCGAATAGATGAGGTTGATCGCCGTCTGCGGCGAGCGCCAGTCCGATAGCACCGGCTCCAGCAGGCCGGCTTGCCGCTCGGTCTCGACGAAAAAGTCGGGCAGATAGGCGATGCCCTCACCGGCGACGGCGAAATACTTGATCGTCCAGTAGTCGTTGGTTGTGCAGGTCGCCGTCGGCAGCAGGTCCACCTCGTCTTCGCCTGGCTGTGTCAGATACCAGGACTGCAGCCGCGTCGGCTGGCGGAAGACGAGGCCGCGGTGGCCGGCAAGCGCATCCGGATTATCCGGCTGGCCATGGCGGGCGATGTATTGCGGGCTGGCGAAGAGGCCATAAGACGAGACCGAAAGTCTGCGGCTGATGTAGTCGACATCGGACGGCTCGCCCCAATGGAAGATACCGTCGAGCGCCTGTTCGGTGACGTCGGAGAATGGCTGGCGCGAGGACAGGAACACAACGTCGAGATTGACCTGCGGATATTGCTGGCGAAAGGCATAGAGCAGTTCCGAGGTGATCGTCGTGCCGAACTCGCCGGTCGAGCCCACGCGCAGGGTGCCCGCCACCTCCTGGCGCATCTCCGCCATCGCCGTTGCCGCATCGTCGCAATTCGACTGAATGAGCCGGGCGTAGCGCAGGAACTCCGCGCCCGCGTCGGTCACATGCAACTGATGACCCTCGCGCACGAAGAGCTCGATGCCGAACTCATCCTCCAATTGCCGGATCTTGTGGCTGAGTGTTGATTTCGGCAGGCGATGGCGCCTGGAAGCCGCTGAAATCGAACGGGAATCCGCAACTTTCACGAAACAGTCTATGAGCGAAAGATCCATATTTCGTCCAAAATCTTGCACGATATGTCCAGAGGATAGCCTATTTCGGCCCATTGTGTAAACGACTGGGAATTGGGAATATTCACTGGAGCTAAGGGAGAAGAGGTTCCAGTGAGCGATATCAGAGAATTCATTCGCGCCGCATCCGGCACCGGCGGCAAGGCAACGTTGGCGATCCGCGGCGGTCGCCTGGTCAACGTCGTTTCGGAAGAGATCTATCAGGCCGACGTCGCGATCTATGGCGAACGCATCATCGCCGTCGGCGACATCACCGACTATATCGGGCCAGAGACCAGGATCGTCGATGCCACCGGCAAATACCTGGCACCCGGCATGATCGACGGGCATCTGCATGTCGAATGCTCGAAGATGTCGCTGACGAGCTTTGCCAAGGCCGTCGTGCCGCTCGGCACCACCTCGATCGTCACCGGCCTCGACCAGATCATCGTCGTCGGCGGCCCGGCCGCGGCGCGCGAGTTCCTCGACGAGGCAAAACAGACGCCACTCAAGGTCTTCTGGGGCGCGCCGTGCAAGACGCCCTACACCATGCCGCGCTCGACCGTCGGCCACTATTTCAGCCCGGCCGACCACCAGGCGACGCACCACTGGCCGGAATGCGTCGGCATATGGGAAACCGTGCGCGAGTTCATCCAGGAGGAGGACGCCGACGTGCTCGCGGCGCTCGAACTCGCCGAAAAGAGCCGCCTGCCGGTTCTCGGCTGCTGCCCGATGACCCGTGGCGCGCGGCTCAACGGCTACCAGCAGTCCGGCGTTCGCGCCGACCACGAGAGCTACACGCCGGAAGAAATGCTCGAAAAGCTGCGCGCCGGCATGCATGTCGTTGTACGAGAATCCTCGATCTCGCACTTCCTCGCCGACAACCTGCGCATCGTCACGGAAATGGGCGTTAAGGCGCTGCGCCGCATCAGCTTCTGCACCGATGACGTGGTAGCAAGCGACATCCTCAAGCGCGGCCATCTCGACAACATGGTGCGCATGGCGATCGCCATGGGCATTTCGCCGATGGCGGCGATCCAGATGGCGACGATCAACGGCGCCGATGCGCTCCGCATCGACGACAAGGTCGGCTCGATCTCGCCCGGCCGCGCGGCCGACATCCTGCTCGTCGACGACCTGCGCAACTTCACCATCGAAACCGTCGTCGCCAAGGGTGAAGTCGTCGCCCGCAACGGCAAGATGGCGATCGAACTGATCCCGCCGCAGCGCAGCGTCGCACTTCTGAACTCGGTGAAGGTCGCACCGCTTCAGCCCGGCGATCTCAAGGTCGCCTATCACGGCGCCGGCGAGACGGCAGACGCCATGGCGATCGCCGTCACCCCGGAAAAGATCTTCGTGCGCACTCGCCGCGACGTGACGCTTGCGGTCAAGGACGGCCAGGTGCTCGCAGATCCCGCACGGGACGTGCAATACGTCACCGTCGTCGAACGCTACGGCAAGACGAGCAACCGTCCGGTCGCCTTTGCCTCCGGCTTCGGCCTCAAGCAAGGCGCGATCGCCAGCTCCACTGCGCCCGATGACAACAACATCATCTGCATCGGCGCCGATCTCGAGGATATGCGTATCGCCATCAACCACCTGATCGCCAACCATGGCGGCCAGGTCGTGGTCAGGAACGGCAAGGTCGAAGCCTTCCTGCACCTGCCGATCGGCGGCATCGTTTCCGACATCGAGCCGGCCGAGATGGCAGCGCTGGAAGACCAGCTCGACGACGCGGCCCGCGCCCTCGGCTGCCCGCTGCCCTGGCCCTTCATGTACATGTTCGTGTTGCAGATCACGGCGATCCCGGAATATGCGATCACCGATCTCGGTGTCGTCGACTGCGTCGGGCTGAAGGTGATCTCGCCGTTTTCGCCCGCCGGTGGGGACGAGCGCGCCGTCGCTGCGGAATGATGCCTTGGAAGGGGGCCGGTCATGCCGGCCCCCTTCTTCGTTCAAAAAAGGGGAACAAGATGAACTATCAGAACAAGTCCGTGGAGGCGGCACCAAGCCCGGAGACATCCTGGCTCGCAGCGCTGCTCGACCGCTACTTCCAGATTTCGCGGCTCGGCTCGACCGTCCGCACCGAGATCCTCGCAGGCCTCACCACCTTCCTCGCCGCCTCCTACGTCATCGTCGTCAATCCCTCAATCCTGGCGCATGCCGGCATTCCGTTTTCGGCCGGCGTGACGGCGACGGTGCTCGTCAGCTTCATCGGCAGCTGCGCCATGGGGCTCTATGCGCGTAGCCCCATTCTGGTGGCGCCGGGCATGGGCATCAACGCGCTCTTTGCCTACACCATGGTGGTCGGCGCCAAAGTGCCGCTCGAGGTCGCGCTTGGCTGCGTCTTCTGGGCCGGCGTGCTCTTTACCGTCATGGCGTTCTTCAATCTGCGCCAGACGATCATCGAGGCGATCCCTGTCGATCTGCGCTATGGCATCGCCTGCGGCATCGGCCTCTTCATCGCGCTGATCGGCCTGGAAAACGCCAAGTTCATCGTCGCCAACCCCGACACGATCGTTGGTCTCACGCAGTTCAACCCGGTCACCCTCACCTTCATCGCCGGCTTCGTGCTCACGGTGGCGCTGGTGGTGCGGCGGGTTCCGGGCGCGATGATGGCCGGCATGATCCTCACCACTATTCTCTCGATCCCGATCGGTCGCTGGTGGGGCGACGGCAGCGCGTTTTGGCCGGAGACGCCGGATGTGCACACGCTGGTCAACTGGAGCGGTTTCTCCGCTGCACCGGATTTCAGCTTCGTCGGCCAGATCGATCTCCTGGGCGCGCTGAACCTGATCTACCTGCCCTTCATCTTTGTCTTCCTGTTCACCAACTTCATCGAGGCGCTCTCGACCTTCCTTGGCCTTGCGGAAGCGGCAGACCTCAAGGATGAAAACGGCATGCCCCGCAACATCCGGGAATCGATGCATGTCGACGCCATCGCGGCACTGATTTCCGCACCGCTCGGCACCAGCCCGGCGACCGTCTATCTCGAATCCGGCGCCGGCATCCAGCAGGGTGGACGCACCGGTCTCGTCGCGCTGGTCGCGGGTCTGCTCTTCGTGCCCTTCCTGTTTTTGTCGCCGCTGCTTTCTCTGGTGCCGGCGGTTGCAACCGCACCGGTGCTGATCCTCACCGGCCTCTTCATGTCCGAGCCTATCAGCAACATCCGCTGGAGCGCGCTCGACGAGGCGATCCCGGCCTTCCTTGCGATCGTATTAATCCCGCTCACCTTCTCGATCACGCTCGGCCTGTCGCTTGCGATCATCGCCTATGTGCTGATCAAGCTGGTCTGCGGCCGGGCTGGCGATGTAAGACCGGTCATGTGGTTCGTGGCACTGCTCGCCGCAGCGCTCGTCGCCCAGACCCAGTAACCGCCAGAAAATCCGACGGCGCCCTTAATGCAAGGGCGCCGACATCGCCCATCCGAAGGAAACAGTCATGCTTCAATCCTGGTCGAAGACCGCACCCGAACTGGTCGACGTCGCCATGGGCCGCAAGCCCGCCGATCTCGTGATCCGCAACGGCAAATGGGTCAACGTCTACTCCGGCGAAATCATCCCCGGCACCGATATCGCCGTCAAAGCCGGCCGCTTCGCCTATGTCGGTCCGGATGCCAGCCACACGATCGGCGAAGGCACCAAGGTCGTCGACGCCGCCGGGCGCTATCTTGTTCCCGGCCTCTGCGACGCGCACATGCATGTGGAGAGCGGCCTCGTCACCGTCACCGAATTTGCCCGCGCGGTCATTCCGCACGGCACCACCACCATGTTCATCGACCCGCACGAAATCGCCAATGTGCTCGGCCTCGACGGCGTCCGGCTGATGAACGAGGAAGCCCAGAGCCTGCCGATCAACGTGCTGGTCCAGGTACCAAGCTGCGTGCCGAGCGCCCCGGGTCTTGAAACTGCCGGCGCCGAGCTTTCAGCACAGGATGTCGCCGAGGCGCTTGCCTGGCCGAACGTCATCGGTCTCGGCGAGATGATGAATTTCCCCGGCGTTGCCGGAAACGATCCGAAGATGATGGCCGAGATCGCCGCCACCCAGGATGCGCGGCTGACCGTCGGCGGGCACTATGCCTCGCCGCATCTCGGCCGCGAGTTCCACGCCTATGCCGCCGGCGGACCGGCCGACGACCATGAAGGCACGACGGTCGACGACGCAATCGCCCGTGTGCGCCAGGGCATGCGCGCCATGTTGCGCCTCGGCTCCGCCTGGTACGACGTTGCCGCGCAGATCAAGGCCGTCACCGAATCCGGCCTCGACCCGCGCAACTTCCTGCTCTGCACCGACGACAGCCACTCCGGCACGCTGGTTCACGACGGACACATGAACCGCGTCGTGCGCCATGCCATCGCTCAAGGTCTGAAACCCGTGACCGCGATCCAGATGGCGACGCTCAACACCGCCCAGCATTTCGGCCTGGAGCGCGAAATCGGCTCGATCGCACCGGGTCGCCGGGCAGACCTGATCGTCACCTCGGACCTCGCCGCGCTGCCGATCGAAATGGTCTTTGCCCGCGGCGAGCTGATGGCCGAGAACGGCACACTCGCGCGCGATATCCCGGCCTATGACTACCCGGAAAGCGCCCGCAACACCGTCCACCTTGGCCGGTTACTGGCCGCCGCGGATTTCGACATCCCATCCAACGCACGGGCGACGCGCGCGCGGGTCAACGTCATCGGCGTCGTCGAGAACCAGGCGCCGACGCGGGCGCTTCAGGCCGAGGTGGCGATCGAGAACGGCCTCGTGCAGATGGACCGGGCCAACGACGTCTGCCAGATCGCGCTCGTCGAGCGCCACCGCGGCACCGGCGACGTGGTCAACGCCTTCGTCTCCGGCTTCGGCTATGACAGCGATTGCGCCATGGCGAGCACGGTCGCCCATGACAGCCACCATATGATCGTCGTCGGCACGAACAAGGCGGACATGGCTAAGGCCGCCAACCGCCTGCACGAGGTCGGCGGCGGCATCGTCGTCATCAAGGAAGGCCGCGAACTGGCCCTGGTCGAGCTGCCCGTCGCCGGCCTGATGTCGGATCAGCGAGCGGAGATCGTCGCCGAGAAAGCGGCCGCCATCGTCGAGGCCATGCGCGACTGTGGCTGCCGGCTGAACAACGCCTATATGCAGCACTCGCTGCTGGCGCTCGTCGTCATTCCGGAACTGCGAATTTCCGACAAGGGCCTGATCGACGTCCGGACCTTCCAGAAGACCGACGTGATTCTGAGCACGCACTGAGCTTAATAGCGATTGGCCACCGGCAACCCGGTGGCCAACCCGCCCGTGGTTCTTAATTCCGGGTGATCGCGGGATGGGTCAAGCCACATAATCCCCTGAAAACTTCCTTTATGGTTAACCGATACTTAAGCGGAGCCCAACGGCCCCGTTGCCCAGGCGTATCTGCCGTTTGCTTAACCGCGACCGGCCGCAGTAGACGCCCGAAACCCCTGCTGATATGGCGTCCCACAATGGGACATGCGTGTAGGCGGAGCCGAAACGCCCACAGCTGTTCCGCCCCAAATTGCATGCAATGATGGCAAATGATACAAGAGGAAGCTTATATACAACCGTGTGGGGCAAAGAATATCGAGCAGCGCTCGCCATGCTCCGAAGCGAGGTTTCCACAGGTAAGATCGCAGGCAGCCTATTGGCATTGACCCGGGCGGGCGACGCGGTAGCTTTGCAGAAGGACGAGCCGAACCGGAGCGCCGCTGGAGCGGGCTTTTATATTCTTCCGGCGCGTTCGAAACAGAGAGGGAAAGGCAAGCATGCCGGACACTGATGCAACCTTGTCTGCTTCAGCTTCAGTGCAGGATCCCGTTGCGGCTCATATGGACGAGGTTCTCTCGTTCTATGACGAGGCCTTTCATCTGACCAGCGCCTCGCCGGCGCTGCAGGAAACCTACGAAGTCGGCACGCTCGTCGATGCCACCCTGTGGCATCTGTATCCCGAATTGCTTGCGCCCGTTTCCAAGGCGGCGGTGGAATCCGTCATCGCTTACGGCGTGCCGCGCAGCGTCGAGGTGGTCGACGCCGCCACCAAGTCGCGGCGCACGCTGCTCGTCTTTCGCGCCATGCGTGGCATCGGCGTGCTCGAAACCAGCGGCCGCGCGACCCGCCGCGAGATCGGCAGCCATGGCGAAAGCGAACGCGCGCTGCTGTTGCACCAGGCGACCCACGACGTGCTGACCGGCCTGCCCAACCGGCGGCAGTTCAGCGACGACCTGCAGAGCATCCTGCCGACATCCGGCGAGAAGCTTGCGCTGATGCAGATCGACCTCGACGATTTCAAGCCGGTCAACGACACGCTGGGCCACGGCGCCGGCGACGCCGTCCTCAAGATGGCGGCCGAGCGCATTCGCGGCGCCCTTCGCGACGGCGAAGTCGCCTATCGCCTGGCCGGCGACGAATTCGCCGTCATCCAGCGTCAAAGCGACCAGCCGGCGGACGCCGAGTATCTCGCCGAGGCACTGATCGAGGCGTTCAGCGAACCTTTCACGATCGACGGCATTTCCGTCTTCGTCGGCGCCAGCATCGGCATTGCCATTGCGCCGAACGACGGAAACGACATCGAGCAACTGATGAAGGCGGCGGACATTGCGCTCTATGCCGCCAAGAAGGATGGACGAGGCCGGGCAAAGACCTTCAGCCGTTCCATGCTGATCGTGCTGGAACAGCGCGAGATGCTGCGCCGCAGTCTGCGCACCGCGCTGCAGGACAAGCAGTTTTCAATCGAATACCAGCCACTCGTCGAGCCGCCATTTTCGATCGTCGGCTTCGAGGCGCTGGTGCGCTGGCATCATCCGCTGGTCGGCACGATCCCGCCCAACGTCTTCATCCCGATGGCGGAAGCCGACGGCCTGATGAACGAGATCGGCCAATGGGTGCTGGAGGAGGCCTGCCGGCAGGCTGCCACCTGGCCGTCGCATTTCACCGTCGCCGTCAACCTGTCGCCGGCGGAGTTCCTGCGCGAGGGCCTGACGGACCGGATCGCCCAGGCGCTCGACATGGCGGGACTGAGGGCCGACCGGCTGGAGCTGGAAGTCACCGAATCGGTGCTGCTTGAACGCACGACCAACAATCTCGACACGCTGAACACCCTCAACGTGCTCGGCATCCAGATCTCGCTCGACGATTTCGGCACCTTCTATTCGTCGCTCAGCTACCTCAAGAACTTCCCCTTCGATACGATCAAGATCGACCGCTATTTCATCAAGGATCTGGAGAGCGACGAAAAGAGCCAGACGATCGTCCGGTCGATCATCGCCCTTGCCCACGGTCTCGGCATGCGCGTGACCGCCGAGGGCGTCGAGACGATCGGGCAGGCCGTCTGGCTTCGAAAAGAGGGTTGCGACCGTCTGCAGGGTTATTTCCTGGGCATGCCCATGCCGGCGGACGCGATCGGCGCCTATCTTCGCCGCTCATCGGCAATGGCGACGCTGTAGCCCCCGCATCTGTGCGTTGCGCCCGATATGGCGCGAGGCAATACCTGGGTTGTCTTCATGCAAGATCCCGGGGTTGCGTGGTTAGAAATCATTATAGAAAGTGGCGTATGGCCGTGGCAGAGTTCGGGGTGCGGAGGACATTGCTGCATGGGTGCTAGTGTCAATAAGACCACGGAAACGGCTTTCGAGCCGCTGCTTCAGTTCGATATGGAGATGGAAGATTTCCTTTCGGACTGGCACCATTGCGATCATGTCTCGAGCTACCTCGCCCGGATGATCAGCCACAACAGGACCGATCCGGTACGGCATTCCAACTTCTTTTCCTCCGCCCTCAACGAGCTTCTGGAGGTTTCGTTTCGCGGCGGCACCACCGACGGAAAGATCGGCCTGTCGATCTATCGCCAAGGCGCCACGGAACGGGTTCAACTGAGCTTTCCATGCCCACCTGGTCAGGCGCGCTTCTATCGCGAGGCGGTCTCGAAAACCCGCGAGAGCGATGCCCAGGCCCGCTATCTCGACGCCATTTCCAACGACCTTGCCCCCAGCCGGGAATCGGTGCTTCTGGACCTGGCGGTCAACTATGACGCCCGCCTCCGGCTTGACGAGGATGCGGCTCCGGCCATCACCCTGATCGTGGATCTTCCTCTTGAAGGAATGGTGAGTTGATGGCGGCGAGCCTTCCTCAGCGTTTCAAGGTCGACTTCGATCCCAACAGCCAGATCTTCTCGCTTGCCGGAACGATTCGGCCGCGTTCGATCGATGAAATCGCCGAGAGTATCCATGCGCTGAGGGAAGCCATCGATACGGTGCGCGGCGTTCTCTATATCGATGTGAAGCGCCTCATCCAGATGAACAATACGGCCTTCCAGGCCTTCATCCGGGTCGCCCTCGACGCCTGCCGGGAACGGTCGGACCTGCGCCTGATCGTCGTCACGTCAAGCGTCGTCAGCTGGACGACGCGCATGTTCCGGCACCTGAGCACGATCGAGCCGCAGATCTCCGTCGAGGTCTATGATTCGATGTTCTATCCCGGCCAGGACTACTTCGAGGATACGAGCTTCATTCCAATCCTGCGCGCGCAGACCAAATTGACGTGGCGCCACGAGCGCACCATCCTGCCGCGCCACGGCATGCGGCCCGGCATCGCCGTGGCCGACATCTGCTGCGGCATCGGCGATTTCGCCGTGCTCGCGCAGAAGGAGTTCCAGCCGTCGCGGATCGTCGCGCTCGACCACTCGAAGCCGAGCCTCGCCTATGCCCGGAAGGTGGCCGCCGAGTTCGGCGTGACGGGTATCGAATACACCTACGGCGACGCGTCGGAGATGCTGCTTGAGGACAACCAGTTCGACTTCGTGAGTTGCCGCCACTCGCTGCAGGTCTTCAATCAGCCGGAGTTGCTTCTCAAGGAACTCTATCGGATCGTGAAGCCGGGCGGCCGCGTCTACATCACCAACGAGAAGAACTCGCACTGCCTCGGCGAGCCGCGGGCGCAAAGCATCCAATGGACCTACAATGAGCTCGCGCGGCTTTTGAGCAATTTCGAGATAGATGTGGAGTTCGGGCCGAAGAGCCGGCGCTATCTTGCCGACACGGGCTTCGACGACATCCTGGTCGAATCCTTCATGGTCACCAATCTGGACGGTGACCCACAGGATTTCGCCGATATCATCGCCGGCTGGGAGAAGATGTTTGCGGACATGGCGGTGAGGCACGGCGAAACACCCGAATTCATCGAGCGGTTCCGCCAGGGCTTCCGGGATCACATCTTCGCTGCACTGCATCCGAAGGGCTATGCGGGCTGGCCGATCTGGGCAGCGTCCGGGCGCAAACCACTATGAGCGCGAGCAATATCAAACGCCCCCGGTTCGGTTTGAGATCCTTTCGCGCCAAGTTCGTGCTGGTCGTCGGCAGCGCCGTGCTCTTCGACCTCCTGCTGACAGGCGGCCTGGCGCTCTGGAACGTTCAAAGACTGTCGCGCGACGCGACGACGGAAGTCGGACAGGGCCTGCAAAACGCCAACGAAGACTACATGCTCACCTACGCGGAATCGACGGCCGCGCGGGTTAATCTTCTGCTCGGCCAGGTTCACGCCGACGTCGCCACGCTCGCGGGCGTAATCCAGGCGCAGATCGACCGCCCCGTGCGCCGGTCCGACGTCGGCGAGGCCCTTGCGCGGCACGCACCGGAGTCCGTTACCGTCACTTACGATGCCAAAGGTGGGTGGGCGCAGAACCTTCCGGGGCCGCTCTCGAGCGTAAGCGTCTGGAGCTATCTCCTTGGCCCCGACCATCGGCCACTACCCGAGGTACAGGCCGATATCGAGAACAGCGCCGTTCTTGATCTGGTTGCGCCCGCCCTGCTTGCGCACGGCCGCTCCAAACTGCAGATGTACTACGTCGGACCAAAAGAACGGCCGATCTTGCGGATGGCGCCCTATGCGGATCAGGCACAGACGTTCGACCGTCTCTACCCCGGCCATAACGAAGCCAACTTCTGGAACTTCTTCTTCCCCGGCCTCTATGAGTCCTGGGAGGAATGGGCGAAGCAACCGAGCCTCAGGCCCGTTGCAGCCGATACCACGCAAACGGCACCTTACACCGATGCCGCCTCGGGCAAACTGATCGTCAGCTTCTTCCAGCCACTCTGGACGCCCGACCGCAAAGGTGTCGCCGGAGCAACCGGAACCGATATCACGCTCGACCAGCTGGCCGAGGTTGTCGAAAGCGTCAAGGTCGGCGACAGCGGCTTCGGATTTCTGGTGATGTCCGACGGCAACGTGCTTGCCATCAATCCGGTCGGCGAAAAGGTGATCGGCCTGCGGCGGTCCAGCGACACGGGTGGACAAGGCGTCACCGGGTTGGAGCGCTCGCTGCGCCGCAGCGCCCAGCCCGCGATCGCAGAGCTGCCGCTTGGCACCGATGGCGCCATTCAGCGGGTGCTGCTCGATGAGGGTGGTGAGAAGGTCCCCTATCTCATTCTCCTCAAGCAGCTCGAGCCGGAGAACCTCTGGGTTTCCGGCCCGGTGCGCCGCGAGACCATGTCGATCGGCATCGTCGTGCCGGAGCGCGAAATCTATGCCTCGCTGTTTGCGGCACAGGCGAGTATCTCTGAAGCGACGAACCGCATCCTCATCTATCAGATCCTGGCCCTGCTCGCTTCGCTGCTGTTCGTCACGCTCGCCGTATTCGGCATCTCCAAGCGGGTTACCCGCGGCATCAGCGCGCTCGCCGGAGCGGCAACCAGCATCGAGGCGAAGGACTACTCCGTCCGTGTGCCCATCACGACGCGCGACGAAGTCGGTGAAGCCGCTATCGCGTTCAATAGAATGGCTGAGGAGATCAGCTACCATACCGAGAACCTCGAAAACCTGGTGACCGAACGCACCAAGCAGCTCGAGGACGCCAACCATCAGATTTCGACGCTGAATACCCAACTGCGCAGCGAGAACCTGCGCCTTGGCGCCGAACTCGCCGTCGCCAAGCAGATCCAGATGATGGTGCTGCCGAAGGCCGGCGAGCTCGCGGAAATCGCCGATCTCGAAATCGCCGCCTATATGCGCCCGGCCGACGAGGTGGGCGGCGACTACTACGATGTGCTGCGCGACGGTGAGCGGCTGAAGATCGGCATCGGCGACGTGACCGGTCATGGCCTCGAAAGCGGGGTGCTGATGCTGATGGTGCAGTCGGTCGCAAGGGCCCTGCAGGAAGCCGGCGACATGGACCCGGAGCAGTTTCTCAACCGCCTCAACCGCGCCATCTACAAGAACATCGTGCGCACCAACACTGACAAGCATCTGTCGTTGGCCTTCCTCGACTACGACCAGGGCCGCCTGACGCTGTCGGGGCAGCACGAGGAACTGATCGTCGTGCGCAAGGGTGCGGAAATCGAGCGGATCGACACGCTCGACCTCGGCCTGCCGATTGGCCTGGAATCGGACATTTCGCGCTTTGTTGCCACCCGCGAGATCTCGTTCGGCCGCGGCGACATGATCGTGCTGCATACGGACGGCGTGACCGAGGCAGCGAACGCCAAGGGCGAACTGTTTGGCATCGAGCGACTGTGCGAGAGTGCCGGAAAGTTTTACGGACAGAGCGCCGAGGACGTCAAATCGGGTATCATCAACGACCTGATGGCGCATATCGGCAAGCAGAAGATCTACGACGACATCACGCTCGTCGTCATGAGACACAGGTGATCAGATGACCACGCTCTACGGACTGGCGGACCTGACGATCGGCGCCCACCAGAAGATGACCCGGTTGCGTCTTTACGACGGGCCGCTGGATCTCAGCTGGAAGCATTGCGCCATGGCTTCGGATTTCGTCGCCGAACTGGCGGCGCTGCGCTATCGCGCGTCGCGCAACACCTATCGGGAAGTGCGCCACAACATCGGCTACCTCACCAACGAACTGGTCGAGAATGCCGTGAAGTTCCGCGCTTCCGGTTCCGTGGTCGTCGAGGCCGCCCTCGAGGGCCACAGCTTCCGCACGAAAGTGTCGAACGTGATCGACAACGAAGCGGCTGCGCGCTTCCAGGATCTTTTGTCCGAGATCGCCGACGGCGACCCGGGCGACCTGCTCATCGAGCGCATCGAAGCCAACGCAACCGGGCTCGGCAAGAGCGGCTCGGGGCTTGGTCTTTTGACGCTGATGAGCGATTATGGCGTTCGTTTCGCTTGGGTTTTTGGCGCCCAGGGTGACGACGGCGAAACCTCATTGGAGACTTATGCCTCCATTGCGGTCCCAGACCTCTCGAACTGATGAGCCGGTGAACATGGAAAACAAGGACGAAGAAGAGTATCGCGTTTGGTCCGAAGGCAACGATATTCATTTTGAAGGCACGATGCGGCTGCCGGGAACGGAGGCCTATGCCCCGATCTTCTCGACGGTGATGGGCGTTCTGGAGACCGAGCCTGAGCACATCACGATCGACCTCACCGAACTGCAGTTCCTGAACTCGTCCGGGATCAACCTGCTCGCCAAGCTGACGATCGAGGCACGCAACCGCCCGAACGTGCAATTGACGGTGCGCGGAACCTCTGAGATCCCGTGGCAGTCGAAATCGCTGCCGAACCTCAAGAAGCTGCATCCCGGCCTCGATCTCAGGCTCAACTGAGATCACGCGGTGCCGGGACTGCATTCCCGTAGCTAAAGCCTGAGTATCGCGCGCCGACCGGCGCGCGACTGCCATTGCGCGCGCCAGCGCTTCCGCATCCCAGCCACCGACAAATCCTGTCGCCGAAACCGGCCTCACGACGCTTCGACGCCTTCTTCATTCCCCGTCGTCACGCTTGACTCTGCGAACGCCTCACCCTATCCATCAAATCATCTGATGACTTGATGAGCAGACAATGCAACCGATCAATCGTACCAACCTTGCCGAGAGCGCTGCCGAAAGCCTGCGGGCGGAAATCCTCAGCGGCCGCTGGGCTATCGGCGAACGCATTCCCAACGAGACGGCGCTGACCGAGCTTCTGGCGGTGAGCCGCGGAACCGTGCGGGAGGCCGTTCGGGTCCTGATCTCGAAGGGGCTGCTCGACGCCCGCCAGGGCTCCGGCACCTATGTCCGCTCGACGGTCGATAGCTCGGGCGCGCTTGACCGCGTCAAGCGGGCGAGCCTGCGCGACCAATGGGAGGCGCGCGCGGCCCTCGACGTGGAAGCCGCACGCCTGGCGGCGCTGCGGCATACGCCCAAGGATCTGGAACATATGAAGCGCCTTCTTCTCGCCCGCGGCACGGTTTCCGATGGTGGGCGTGAGGCCTTCGGACGGCGCGACATTGCCTTTCATCGGTCGATCGTCGAGGCCTCCGGCAACAGGGCCATCGTCGAGCTCTATGACTTTTTCACTTCGGCCATTCTCGAAACCATTCACTCGACGCTGTCAGGCGACCTGCCGGAGCCGGACGACCGGGCGCATGCGGCGATCGTCGAGGCCATTGCGGCCAGTGATCCGGACAAGGCCGCGGCCGCCGTTCGGGCGTTCATGGCCCCCGTCCTCGCTGAACTTGATCGGCTACTTTCCCAATGAACCAGACTTTTCGTGATCCCCACAAAGCCGAAGCCGCCGAACCGCTGGACATCGAAGACCAGCTTATCGATGCCGAGGCCGACAGCCTGCCGGCACCGCAACCACCGGTGCTGAGCCGCAGCGCCCGCATCCTGCTGGGCGCCAGCCTCGTGCTCATCGCCTTCAACCTCAGGCCGCTGTTTTCAAGTCTCTCGGTGCTGCTGCCCGAGGTGATGCAGGCGACCGGCCTTTCCACCGCCAGCGCCAGCGTGCTCACCACCCTGCCGGTGCTCTGTCTCGGCCTTTTCGCGCCGCTTGCGCCGAAGCTCGCCCAACGCTTCGGTGCCGAACGCACGCTTCTCGGGGTGCTCGTCCTGCTGACGCTCGGCACGGGTCTGCGCGGCGTTCAGTCCGTGCCGCTGCTTTTCCTTTCGACATTTGCGGCAGGTGCGGCGATCGCGATCGGCAACGTGCTGCTTCCCGGGCTCGTCAAGCGTGACTTTCCCGACCGCGCCGCGATGATGACGGGCCTCTATACCATGGCGCTCTGCGCCGGTGCTGCCAGCGCCGCCGGCCTGACGCTGACGATCGAACACCATGTGGTCGGCTCCTGGTCCGGCGCGCTCGCGGCCTGGGCGGTACCCGCCCTCATCGTGCTGATGATCTGGGCACCGCAGGCGCTGCGCGGCAAGGCGCAAGCCCGCCATAGCGGCTTCCGCGTCGTCGACCTCTGGCGCGATCGGCTCGCCTGGCAGGTGACGCTCTTCATGGGTCTGCAATCCGCACTCGCCTATTGCGTCTTCGGCTGGATGGCGCCGATCCTGCGTGAGCGTGGCCTCGATGCCGCAACTGCCGGTGCGGTCGTCTCCGCCTCGATCATGATGCAGGTCGTCACCTGCCTGCTCGTGCCATCCTTCGCCGTAAGGCGCCGCGACCAGCGCGCCGTCTGCGTGGCGCTCGTCGCCGCCGCCGTCATCGCACTGATCGGCATCCTTTTCGCGCCGCTCTCGACGGTGCTCGCCTGGGCCGTTCTGCAAGGGATCGGACAGGGCGGCCTGATTGCTGCGGCGATGACCCTCATTGTGCTGCGCTCGCCCGATTCGCACGTGGCGGCCCATCTCTCCGGCATGGCCCAGGGCGTCGGCTACGTGCTTGCCGCCATCGGCCCCCTGCTTGTCGGCTTCATCCGCAGCTGGACCGGCAGCTTCGCCGCCAGCGCCGTTCTTTTCATCGCGCTCGGCATCGGCGTGGCGATCATGGGTCTCGGCGCCGGCCGGGCGCTGCATGTCGGCGCACGAACGGTCCGGATAGACGTCCGCTAAGACGGACGCGGATCAGCGCCTGCAATGATCCAAAGGGCTCCCCTTCCCAGGCGGAGCCCTTTCTCTCGCTGTCAGCACGCTCGCATCAGGCCGCGGCCACCGCCGCCTGGTAGCGCGGCGCCGGCCGGAAGGTGAGCGCGATCAGGAACGCGCCGAGGCCGATGCCCCAGGAACCGATGTAAAGCCAGGTGTAGCTTGCCAGCGCATCATAGATCAGGCCCCCGGCAATCGGTCCCGTCGCCATGCCAAGGCTGCCAGCCATGGCCGTCCCGCCGATCACCGTCCCCATCATCCGCAAGGGGAAATTCTCGCGGGCAAGCACCGCATAGAGCGGCATGACGCCCGCATAGATGAAGCCGAACAGGGCGGCGACCGCATAGAACGAGCCGAGCCCGGCGGCAAAGACATAGGCAAGCGCGCCGAAGGCCTGGGCCAGAAGTCCAAGAACGAGCACACGTTTGGCCCCGAAACGGTCGCCGAGCAGACCGAAGACGACGCGGCCGCCCATGCCGGCAAGACCCTCGACGCTGTAGATCGACACGGCCGCCATGACCGGAATGCCGCAGGTGATCGCGTAGCTCACCGTGTGGAAGATCGGGCCGGAATGGGTGGCGCAGCAGAAGAAGTTGGTCAGAAGCAGGATGATGAAGAGCGGCGATTTCAGCACCTGGCTGGTCGTCATCGACGAATGGGGCTCTTCCTCGGGCGAGGCCGCGGCAGCACCGTCGGCAAGTGCCGGCGCCTGGCGAACGAGAAACGAGACCGGGATCATGACGACGGCAACGACCAGCGCGATGATCTGCAGAGCGGTTCTCCAGTCGTAGGCGGATACCAGCCAGGCGGCAAAGGGCGACATCGTCATCGGCGCCATGCCCATGCCGGCCGAGACGAGCGAGACCGCGAGGCTGCGATGCGTATCGAACCAGCCGGTAACGCAAGCCATCATCGGCGCGAAGATCGCCGCCGTCGCGGTGCCGACCACGACACCGAAAAGGATCTGGAAGGCGATCAGCGAGGTCGTCCAGCTCGCTGCCATCAGGCTGACGGCCAAGAGCACCGAGCCGATGAGCACGATCGGACGCGCGCCCCATCGGTCGGAAAGGCTGCCCCAGGCGATGCTGGCAAAGGCCATGGCCAGGAAGCCGATGGTCATGGCGCTCGAAACGCCTGTCACCGACCAGCCGGTGTCGCGCGAAATCGGCAGCAGGAACACCGGAAGCGAAAACATGGCGCCGATCGCCAGGCAGCCGAGCAGCCCGCCGGCCGCCACGATGACCCAACGGTAATGCAAATTGGTCATTGCAAATCTCCTTAAAGCCGCCCGGCCGGACGTCCGGCCACGCCGAAAAATTGTGCAACCTGATCGCGCGGCGGACCGTGCCTGGGACATCCCCTCGCCCGCCCGATTGAAAGACGCTCACGCCGACGCCAAGCCGACAGAAGCTTCGAAAGAATTTCATAATAGTTGCATATTCACATTCGATGCAGCCTTGAAGGCATGCGCCCGACTGTTTCCGCTTGATTGTGCGACGAAGCTTCTTTCTGTTGTCCGTTGCCACCTGAGAGATAGATAAAGGCTGGAACACGGCTTGCGGGAGTGACAAGTGTGACGGGATTTCGATGGATTCGCTGATCACCGCCGCGGCGCGAGCACTGGCGTCGGGCGACCCGCTCGGCGCGCTGAAGCGGGTGGCGCTACGCGACGATCCGCCGGCACTGGCGCTGCGCGGCATCGCCATGGCCCAGCTTGGAGACTTCGCCCGCGCAAAGGTCCTGCTGAAGAACGCCGCGCGCGCCTTCGGCCCGAAGGAAGCGGTGGCGCGGGCGCGGTGCATCGTCGCCGAGGCGGAGATCGCCATCGTCTCCCGTGATCTTTCCTGGCCGATGCGGGCGCTCGACGCCGCCCGCTCGACGCTCGAAACCCATGGCGACCACCTCAATGCCGCCCACGCCCGCAATCTCGGGGCACGGCGCCTGCTCTTGATCGGCCGTCTGGACGAGGCCGAGAACTTGCTTGCCGATATCGATACGGCGCGGCTGACACCGCTGTCGAAAGCCGCCCACGACCTGGCGCTCGCCGGCATCGCCGTGCGCCGGTTGCGAACCGAGGCCGCCACCGCCGCCTTCGGGCGGGCGGGCGAAGCGGCACGGGCGACCGGCATTCCGGCCCTGATCTTGGAAGTTGAAAACGCGGCCGCCGTGCTTAAGGCGCCGGCTGCCCGCCTCATGGCGGATGGGGAAGAGCGCTCGCTGCTGCTTGGCGAGGTCGAAGAGCTGCTTGCTTCCGGCGCCCTCGTCATCGACGCCTGCCGGAACCTCGTCCGGAGCCAAGCGACCTTGTGCACGCTTGCCACTCGGCCGGTGCTCTTTGCGCTGGCGCGCGCGCTGGGCGAAGCCTGGCCGGGAGACGTCTCAAGGCGAACCTTGCTCGCCCGGGCCTTCGGCGCACGACATGTCGACGAATCCCACCGGGCAAGGCTGCGTGTCGAAATCGGCCGGCTGCGCGAGGAACTGCGCCCGCTTGCGGATATCACGGCGACGAGCGATGGCTTCCGGCTGGTGCCGCACGGCAAGCACACGGTCGTCGTCCTTGCCCCGCCGGTCGACGAGCGACATGCGACGATGCGGGCGCTGCTGGCGGACGGCGAGGCCTGGTCAAGTTCGGCGCTCGCAATCGCGCTCGACGCCAGCGCGCGCACCGTGCAGCGGGCGCTCGAAGAGCTCGCCTCGCAAGGCAAGGTTATGCCGATCGGGCGCGGGCGGGCACGGCGCTGGGTCGTGCCGCCGATTGCCGCATTCCCGACAGTGTTGTTACTCCCCGGCCCTTTGCCAAACGAATAGGATCAGACCCATGAAAAGATCCGAAGCCGAAATCATCCAGATATATGGCCCGTTCCCCGGGGCAGACCAGGTCCATGGCGTCACCTTCGACGGCCGGAACGTATGGTTCGCCGCCGGTGACACGATCAACGCCTTCGACCCGGAAAACGGTGCGCCCGTCCGCTCGATCGACGTCGCCGCGCATGCCGGTACGGCGTTTGACGGCAAGCACCTCTTCCAGATCGCCGAAGATCGCATCCAGAAGATCGATCCGGAAACCGGGAAAATTCTCGCAACAATCCCGGCCCCGGGCGGTGGCGGCGATTCCGGCCTTGCCTGGGCCGAGGGCACGCTTTGGGTCGGACAGCATCGCGGCCGCAAAATTCATCAGATCGATCCCGAGAACGGCGCAATCCTGCGCACGATCGAATCCAAGCGCGTCGTGACCGGGGTGACCTGGGTCGACGGCGAACTCTGGCACGGCACCTGGGAGGGTGACGAAAGCGATATCAGGCGCATCGATCCGCAAACGGGAGCCGTGCTCGAAACGGTCGCCATGCCGACCGGAATGGGCGTATCGGGCCTGGAGTCCGATGGCGGAGAGCGCTTCTTCTGTGGCGGCGGGCCGAGCGGCGTCGTCCGGGCTGTTCGCCGGCCGAAGCGGGCGCGCTGAAACTCGCGATAAGATCCAGGATCGGCGCGGCTGCGCGCCGCTGTCGGTGCGGCGCCGGCACTACAGCGCCGCGCGCCTTTGAGGCGCATAGAGGGCGCTGTAGCGCTTCGAAGCGCTGCATGTTCCGTCCGCAAAACCGGCGATGAATAGGGAACCATGCAGTAGCGTTGTCCCGGCACGGTCCGCAATACCCGGACACCGCGGACCGTGCCCGAGCTTTAGGCCTTAATGAAGGCGAGCAGGTCGGGATTGATGACATCGGCATGGGTTGTCAACATGCCATGTGGATAACCCTCATAGACCTTGAGCGTGCCGTTCTTCAGCAGCTTCACCGCCAGTCGCGCGCTGTCGTCGATCGGCACGATCTGGTCGTCGTCGCCGTGCATGACCAGCGTCGGCACGTCGATCGCCTTCAGGTCCTCGGTGAAGTCGGTTTCGGAGAAGGCCTTGATGCCTTCGTAATGGGCCTTGGCGCTGCCCATCATGCCCTGACGCCACCAGTTGCGGACGACGCCTTCCGATACTTCGGCACCCGGGCGGTTGTAGCCGTAGAACGGGCCGGCCGGAACGTCGAGGAAGAACTGGGCGCGGTTGGCAGCAAGCGCCGCCCGGAAACCGTCGAACACCTCGATCGGCAGGCCGCCCGGATTGTTTTCGGTCTTGACCATGATCGGCGGCACCGCGCCGACGATGATCAGCTTGGAAACCCGGCCGCCGCCGTGGCGCGCCACGTAAGCCACCGCTTCGCCGCCACCGGTGGAGTGACCGATGTGGATCGCATCGCTGAGGCCGAGCTTGGTGGTCAGCGCCGCAACATCCTTCGCGTAGTGTGCAATGTCGTGTCCCTCGCTCACCTGCGTCGAACGGCCATGGCCGCGGCGGTCATGGGCGATGACCCGGTAGCCCTTGCTGACGAAATAGAGCATCTGCGCATCCCAATCGTCCGCCGACAGGGGCCAGCCATGGTGAAAGACGATGGGCTGGCCCGAGCCCCAATCCTTGTAGAAGATATCGACGCCGTCTTCAGTCCTGACGAAGTTCTCGGTCATGGGAACGGTTCCTTTGTTTGGGTTGGGTGTATGTCTTCGAGATGTGGCCCCGGCGCGAGATCCGCGCCGGGACGTGCGGTCCGCGTCAACCGAGATGGGGGTGGTTGATCGCGAGAAAGTGGTTGACGACCGGCGCGGCCGGCCCCTTGTGGTAGCGGCGGACATCGTCCTGAATGTCGGCATCGGCCTTCGACACGCGCTTGTGCTGGCGCAGATGCTCTGCCCAGGATTCGACCATAAACCATTCGACCAGCCGTCCGGGATCGGCCGCGTCCTCGGTCACGCCCCAGCCATAGGCGCCGTCGCGCCGCCGCTCGTGCGACAGGCGGGCGAGCGCCTTCAGGAACTCGGACCGATCCGCCTTGTCGATCGTATATTCGATCAGGACGAGAACCGGTCCGCGGTCGTGTTCGACCGGCTCGCTGGTCAGCGGCTCCGGCCAATGATTGGAAGGTATGAGATCCGCCTCACCTTTCGGCAGCTTCATGGCGTGGAAGGCGAAGCCGACTGAGAGAAGGCCGATGGCCGCCACGGCGAGCGTGAAGGGCACGCCGATCGCCGAGGCGGTCGCGCCCCAGGCAAGGCTCCCGCCGGTCATCGCGCCGTTGAAGACGGTCAGATAGACGGCGAGCGTGCGTCCGCGCACCCAGTTGGGCAGGATCGCTTGCGCGGTGCTGTTCAGCGTCGTCAACGCCGTGATCCAGGCCGCACCACAGACGAGCAGCGCCGCCACCGCCACCCATTGCGCCGGCGCGAAGGAAAGCACGCCCATGACGGCGGCGGTCAGGACCGCGGACAAGAGCAGCAATCCGTCGGCATCCATCCGGGCCCGCAAGCGCGGCATCACCAGCGCGCCGCCGATCGCGCCGGCGCCGACGGCGCCGAGCAGGATGCCGTAGAAGCTGGCGCCGCCGCCGAGAAGCTGGCGGGCGACCAGCGGCAGCAGCGCCCAGATCGCACTTGAAAAAGCGAAAAACACGGCTGCACGCAAAAGCACCACATGCAGCTCGCGGCTGGCGCGCGCATAGCGCAGGCCGGCCCGGAAGGCGCCGAGGAAGCGCTCGGCGAGCGCGTCGTCCTCCGGCATCTGCCGCCGCCACCAGACCAATGCGGCAATGACGAAGACATAGCTGATGACATCGACGCCATAGGTGACGGCCGCGCCAAACCATGCAAGCAGCAGGCCGCCAAGCGCCGGGCCGATCGCGCGGGAGATGTTGATGCCGAGCGAGTTCAGCGCGACCGCGCCCTTGACGTCCGGTCGCGACACGAGCTCCGGCACGATCGCCTGCCAGGTGGGGGCAACCAGCGCTGCGCCGATGCCACCGACAAAGGTAAGCGCAATCAGCGAGGTCACCGACTGCAGCCCGCTTGCAGAGAGGAACAACAGGCAGAGGCTCGCAGATGCGAGCAGGAACTGCACGACGATCAGGAATTTGCGTCGGTCGAGAATATCGGAGAGCACGCCGGCGGGAATGGCGAGCAGGAAGATCGGCAGCGTCGCGGCCGCCTGGATCATCGAGACGGCGGCGGGCGTTGCCGACAGGTCGGTGACGAGCCAGGAGCTTGCGACATCGCGGATGAAGCTGCCGGTGTTGCCGATGATGGTCGCCACCCAGAGCACGGCGAAAACCTTCTGGCGCAAGGGCGCGAAAGTGCCGGCGTTGTTGGTCGCTGCCTGCGTCATTGGCCGCCCCTCTCCGTGGATGCACGTTCGCGCAGATCATAAACTGCAACGAGCACGAATGCGCCGGCAAGGCCGATATGTTCGAAGAAACCGTTTGTCGCCATCGCGCGCTCCATGCCGGGCGGCAGTTCCCAGAAGCGGAATGCGAGCAAGGTGGCGACGAGCGTGAAGGCCGCAAGCGCGCCTGCCGCCGCCCAGCGGTAGAAGCCTGAGAGGACGAGAGCCGACATCGCAAGCTCAAACACGATGACGCCGACAGCAAAGAGCGGTGCCGGATAGAGGCCGAAATGCTCCATCTCGGCAAGCGCGCCCGGGAAGTCGAAAATTTTCGTCAAGGGTCCCTGGATATAGGCCGAGCAGAGCGCCAGCAACCCGACGAATATGACACGGTTGCCGGAAAGGCCCGGCCGGAGGCGAACGGCGAGACGGTTTTCGAGGGAAGAGGGGCTCAATCTTTCGTTTCCTTGTCAGGCGGTCTTCGGCTTGATGGGCGGCAAAGCCGCCCCTCATCGATTTTTCGGCCATTTCAAAGCGGTGATCGCGCTCTGGGATATGCCTTGGTAGTAGGCTCCATGCTTCGCCGGCGGATGGTTCACCACGACTTTCGCCGAGAGGTGCCGGACGCCCTCAGTCGGCGAGGCCGAGGCCTGCTCCGGTCCGAGCGATGCGTTGAGCAAGATTGAGACCGCGGCCATCGCGACGGCGCCGGCTTTCGTGCGCATTCTGCGTCTCCCTTCCGCTATCGTCACACCGCCCAGCAGGAGCATCCAAGCGCGCCGAAGAAACCCTTAAGGTCGGCGATCGGCAGTTTCGACGTCCAGGCGCCGGCATGATCGTGGCCATGGACGCCGCAATCGCTGGCGCAGCCGCAC
>NZ_JACVBC010000019.1:0-112256 GCF_014852205.1 Ensifer sp. ENS06
GTCCGGTCGGGGGCTTGCCTCAGCGCCAGCGGAGATGTCGAGTGTCGCATGTCTAAATGGCTGGCGACGCGCCCAAAGTGACATTTCTACTTTGCGCCAACGTGGACAGTTCAACTTGGCTGCCACAACGTCACGGTATAACATTACATAACAAGGCGGCTTAATGCATGAAGATTTGGATGTTATGCCCCCTGGAAAGGAGCTGCCTCCGCTGGGCCTCCAAAGGCAGGTCCCTCACCGAAATCGCTTTGCTCGAAGGAAAGAGCGTCGACGAAATTGAGCAGCGCTTGCGAAGCGCTGTCGCCTTCATGGCAGCAAAGTCTCTTGAAGAGGCAACCGAAAGCACCCATCTCGAGGTGCCGACCGACTAGTTGGGAAAAGCGGTGCGTTCTTGGCAACGCCCTTTTCGAGCGAAATGACGGCCTCCTCGACCTGATCTCACACGGCTCTCCGCGCGGCGCCTGCGGGACCATTTCCGCCACCAATTCTGCACTAACCGCCGAAAGCGTCCAGCCACGGTGGCCATAGTCCGTGTTGTAGAACACGCCAAGCCTGCTCCCGGCTTTGATCCGCGGCATCATGTCTGGCTTTATCGGACGTTGCCTGCCCAAGGGAAGAAACGCGAGGTGAAGCCCTGGAAAAAACTGCCTCACCCACCCGACCAGTGCCTGGCAGGAAAGTCTCTCTGGCCAGACCGACGCAGACCACCAGTGGGACGTCTAAGAGCGATGGCTAAGCGCATAGTCGGTCGTTACGCTGGTGATTTCGGCCTCGAATGCGGCAATATGAGCCATGCTGTTCCCCAGCGCGTGCTGGCGGGACTTCCCATGTCCCATAGCTCCCAATCTTTCTTTCTACCTGAGAGCTTCTCCCTCGAGGTGACGGTCTGGTGGATGCAGCCCGTGCCTCTCTCTGGAGTTGTTTAACGGTGCTGTCCATTGGGCTGAGTGTTACCTTCAGGAATGCTCCTTCGGCGTGGCGTCACGCGCCATCTGTCCTGCATGGTTTCTTGAATACCAAGCGGAAGTTCAAGTGACGGCGGCGGCACCCAATCAGCTGGCTGTGCCGCCGCCGATCATGAGCGAGAGTGTTCGGGCGTCTCGCAGCATGATTCTTCGACTTAACGATCCAAGTGTTTCATACTCAGGGATCGTTGATAGACCGAACCTTCGGCTTGGTTGCAACCGGGCGCGCTCCAGTCCCGCTCCCGGCCCCTCTCGAAAATCAGAAACAATTCTTGAACAACGCCTTGGTGCTTTCAAGTGTCAGTTCGACCGGGTTGCCGCCGGCGGTCGGATCGACGATCGCCATTTCCGACATCTCGTCGATGCGGTCGGTGCCGACGCCAAGCGCCGAAAGCTTGTCGGGAACGCCCAGTTCCTCGCGCAGCTTCAGCACGTAGTCGTAGAAGCCGTCGAAGCCACCGGCAATGCCGAGATAGGCGGCGGCGCGCGCGATCCTCTCCTCGATCGCCGAACGGTTGAAGCGCAGCACCGGCGGCATCACCACGGCATTGGTCATGCCATGATGGGTGTTGTAGATCGCGCCGACCGGATGCGAGAGCGAATGGATGGCGCCGAGCCCCTTCTGGAAGGCGACGGCGCCCATGGCGGCCGCGCTCATCATGTTGGAGCGGGCCTCAATGTCGGTGCCGTCCTTGTACGCGCGTGGTAAATACTCTTTCACCAGGCGCATGCCTTCAAGCGCGATACCGGCCGACATCGGATGGTAGAACGGCGAGGAATAGGCTTCCAGGCAATGGGCAAAGGCGTCCATGCCGGTGCCGGCGGTGATCACCTTCGGCATGCCGACCGTCAGTTCCGGGTCGCAGATGGTGACGGCTGGCAGGAACCTCGGGTGGAAGATGACCTTCTTCACGTGGCTGGCCGAGTTGGTGATGACGCTGGCGCGGCCGACTTCGGAGCCGGTGCCGGCGGTCGTCGGCACGGCGACGATCGGCGCGATGCCCTCGACGCTCGCGCGCGTCCACCAGTCGCCGACATCCTCGAAGTCCCAGACCGGGCGGCTCTGGCCGGCCATGAAGGCGACGCACTTGCCGAGGTCGAGGCCGGAGCCGCCGCCGAAGGCGACAACGCCGTCATGGCCGCCGTCCTTGAAGGCCTTGACGCCCGCAGCGAGATTGACGTCGTTCGGGTTCGGATCGACGTCGGCAAAGATCGCCCGGCCGAGGCCGTTCGCCTCGAGGATATCGAGCGCGTTCTGCGTGATCGCCATCGGCGCCAGGCCGCGGTCGGTGATCAACAGCGGCTTCTTCATGCCGGCCGCCTTGCAATGGTCGGCAAGCTCCTTGATCCGGCCGGCGCCAAACTTGATGGCGGTCGGATAGCTCCAGTTCGCGGTGATCGTCATGCTGTGACTTTCTTCAGATGGTAGGATTTCGGACGGGTAAGGTTCTGGAAGCCGATGACCGAAAGCGAGCCGCCGCGGCCGGTTTCCTTGACGCCGGTCCAGCACAAGGCCGGATCGAGATAGTCGGCGCGGTTCATGAAGACGGTGCCGGTTTCAAGGTCGCGGCCGATGCGCGAGGCGCGGTCCGCATCCTGGGTCCACAACGACACGGTCAGCCCGTACTGGCAATCGTTCATCAGCTCGATCGCCTGGCTGTCGCTCTTCACCTTCATGATGCCGACGGCCGGGCCAAAAGTTTCCTCGCGCATGAAGGCCATGGAGTGATCGACATCGACAAGCACCTGCGGCGCGAGATAGGCACCGCCGTCGTCCTGCGGGAACAGCTTCGGGTCGACCAGCGCCTTGGCGCCCTTCGAGAGCGCATCGGCGATCTGCTCGCGAACGGTCGCGGCGAAGCGCTTGTGCGCCATCGGCCCAAGCGTCGTTTCCGGATCGAGCGGACTGCCGAGCTTGTAGTTCGACACCCAGGCAACCGACTTCTCGACGAAGGCGTCATAGAGCGTTTCATGCACGTAGATGCGCTCGATGCCGCAACAGCACTGGCCGGAATTGAAGGTGGCGCCATCCATCAGCGTGTCGACGGCCGCGTCGAGATCGGCGTCTTCCATGACATAGCCCGGGTCCTTGCCGCCAAGTTCGAGGCCGAGACCGGTGAAGGTTCCGGCGGCCGCGCGCTCGATCGACCGGCCGCCTTCGACCGAACCGGTGAAGTTGATGAAGTCGAAGCTCTTGGCCGCAATCAGCGCTGCCGTCGTCTCATGGTCGAGGAAAACGTTCTGGAACACGTCGGCCGGAACGCCGGCCTCGACGAAGGCGCGCACCATGCGTTCGCCGACGAGGATCGTCTGGCTGGCATGCTTGATGATGACAGTGTTGCCGGCCATCAGCGCCGGCGCAACCGTGTTGATCGCGGTCATGTAGGGGTAGTTCCACGGCGCGATGACGAAGACCACGCCATGCGGCTCGCGCTCGATCCGACGGCCGAAGCGGTCGCTCTCCTCGACGAGGATCGGCTTCAGCGCGTCGGCGGCTATCGAGGCGACGTAGTTCGAGCGTTCGTTGAAGCCCTTGAATTCGCCGCCGTAGCGCACCGGCCGGCCCATCTGCCAGGCCAGTTCCGGCACGACCTCGCCGACCATCTCGTTGAGACGGGCAACACCTGATAGTACCAGGTTGACGCGCTCGTCCAGCGGACGGCGGGCCCAGGCCTTCTGCGCCTGGCGCGCATGGGCGACAGCCTGCTTGGCCAGTTCCAGCGGCAGCGCCGGGCGCTCGGCATAAACCTCTCCGTTCACCGGAGAAATACACTTGATCATGCTCATGATCGTCTTCCTGCTTCCATTTCGAATGACGGCGTAGCCGGCCCTTGGCACCGGACCGGCCACTGAGATCTAAGTTTCCGGCCTTGTCAGGCCCGCTCGAAGCCGCGCGCCACTTCCCAGTCGGTGACGCGACGGTCGTATTCTTCCTGCTCCCACTCGGCCGCGCGGACATAGTGGTCGATGACGTCGTCGCCGAAGGCGGTTCGCAGCATCTTGGACCCCGTCAGCGCCTCGGTGGCCGCGCGCAGGGTGCGCGGGATTTCGCGCACGTTCTTGCCGCCATAGGCGTCGCCGACGAAGGGCGCCTCCAGTTCCATCTTGCCTTCGATACCGGAAATGCCGGCGGCAATTTGCGCCGCCATGGCGAGATAGGGGTTCAGGTCCGAGCCGCCGACGCGGCACTCGATGCGGATCGCCTTGGTGTCCTCGCCGCACAGGCGATAGCCGGCCGTGCGGTTGTCCTTGCTCCACACCGCCTTGGTCGGCGCGAAGGTGCCGGCGACAAAGCGCTTGTAAGAGTTGATGTAGGGCGCGAGGAAATAGGTGATCTCGCTGGCATGAGCTAGAAGGCCGGCGACGTAATTCTCCATCAACTGCGACATGCTGTATTTTCTACTTTCGTCGAAGAACAGTGGTGTCTTGCCGTCGGCGCTCCAGAGAGACTGATGAATGTGCGAAGAGCTTCCAGCCGCGTTCGCGTTCCACTTGGCCAGAAAAGTAACGGACTTGCCGCGCTGCCAGGCGATTTCCTTGCAAGCGTTCTTGATGATGGAGTGGCGGTCAGCCATCGTCAGCGCATCGGCATAACGGACGTTGATTTCCTCCTGACCGGCGGATGCCTCGCCCTTGGAGTTCTCGACTGGAATGTCGGCGCCCTGCAGTCCGTTGCGCAGCGCGCGCATCACGTCTTCTTCCTTGGTGGTCTGGAAGATGTGGTAATCCTCACTATAGTAGCCCGCGGGGCGAAGAGCACGGTAGCCGCTGTTGTGGGCATCTTCGAAAGTTTGATCAAAGAGAAAAAACTCGAGTTCGGTTGCCATGAAGGGCTTCATGCCGATTGCTTCAAGGCGCTTAACCTGTTTCTTGAGGATAGCGCGCGGCGAGTGTGGCACCGCCTCGTGGGTGTGATGGTCGAGAACGTCGCACAGGACGAGCGCCGTACCTTCCAGCCAAGGCAATTTGCGCAGAGTCGTAAGATCGGGCTTCATTGTGTAATCGCCGTACCCTGCCGCCCAACTCGTCGATTTATAGCCGGGTACTGTCTCCATCTCCATGTCGGTCGCGAGGAGATAATTACAGCTATGCGTTTCTTCGTAAGCGCCATCTACGAAGAATTGAGCGTGAAAACGCTTGCCCATCAGTCGGCCCTGCATATCGACCAGGCATGCAAGAACGGTGTCGATGCGACCTGCGGCGACATCCTTTTTCAAGTCATCGAGTGTGTAGGTTTTTGTCATTGTCTGCCTCAGATGGGGGGCCAACCGAGAGCGCCGGACGACCGGCCGCAAACTCGGGTTGCGCCGGTGGCTTCTAGTTCGCAGTGTGACTGGCTCTCATCGCTGAGGCAGCCTTTTCGATGAGAGTGGTGAGGTATGTCGCGATCGCGAGGTCTTCATTAGCGCTCGTTAGAAGGTCATTTCGGACCTCTATCATCACGTTCGGAATGGAGTTTGCGATACCGTGCTTGAGCAAGGTGTGGGTAACGCCATCGGCTGGACCGTAGGGCTGGTTTCGCTTCACGACATACTTCTGGGTCTGCCGCTGTGCCTCGGAAAGCATGGCGTCGGCGAACCGACTGTCGCTATCGTGCAATATTCCGATCTCGACCTCTCGCCTTTCTCCAAAGTAAATTGGAGTGAAGCTGTGAATGGTTACGAGAATGGTTGGACGCCCCGTGGACCTGCGATAAGACAGAATTCCAAACAGCCCGTCTCTGAACGGTAAGTAGATTTCATTTACTCGAGCTTGCCGCTGTGCCTCGGAAATATCCTTGTTGCCCGGGATTTGAAAGATCTCACTTTTTTCTGGGATAGCCGACGCTGCTTCCGGCGGCCGGTTGCAGTCGTAGACCAATCGCGAATACCGTTGATACACTAGGACAGCGTCCAGGTTGGACGAAAGGCGCCTCGATAATTCAAGAGCGCCAGGGTCCCACGCAATGTGGCTTTCCAACGCCGCTGCATTGAGACCAAGATCTCCTAGCTTCGCCGGCACTAAGCGGGACGCGTGCTCGCAAACGACAACAATATCGCCGTTGGCGCCTTCATTCTCAACTTCAATCGCTGACGCGCCAGCTTCCAGTAGTGTGTCATTTTGCATGTTCGCCTCCGCTCTTGCGGAAACGTTATCAACAAAAACAAAAAAAGCAACATAAGTGCACAATATCCATATTTCGCACATAATTGCCTCGTCCTCTAAATTGCGATGTATCATCGGCAATTTTACCCCAGCTCTATCAGTGGATCCGCAAAGAACAGGCAATCACAAAAGCCATTAAACGGCGCATAACAAAGACATAGAGGATTTAAATGGGCGCACAAAGCCTCGCTTTTTGCTTAAAGCGTCGGCAGATTCCCCATCGTTACGAAAAATATCGACGTGACAAATTTGATTGCAAATGACACAGGCCGAGCAAATTTTGTTGACAAATACATAATATCAACATAAATCCACAATCTAGGAGACTAAAACCGTGGATCTTTCAGTCCTTTCACTCAGCGCCGCAATTGCATCGGGAGAACTCACGTCTGAGGCTCTCGTGCGAGAATGCTTGGCGCGTATTGCGCGGCTCAACCCAATCTTAAACGCCTTTAGCCAGGTGTTCGAACAAAAGGCTCTGGAAGAAGCGCAAGCCTGCGACCGTGAGGCTGCGCAGGGCCGGTTTCGTGGCCCTCTCCACGGCATTCCCATGGGCGTCAAGGACCTCTTTTTCGTGGAAGGTCAGCTGTGTCAGCGTGGATCCAATGCCTATAAGAATTTCGCTCCCAAGGCGACGGCGCCAATCGTTCAGCGGATGATTGACGCCGGATCTATTATAATTGGAAAGACCACGACCACCGAGATGGGGTGGTCGGGTTCGGGCTTCTCCGAATTCTATGGCCCGACCCGCAACCCCTGGAACCCGGATCTGACCAGTGGCGGATCTAGTTCGGGTTCCGGCGCTGCGCTCGGTGCGCGCATGGTGCCCTTTACACTTGGGTCCGACGGCGGTGGCTCTGTCCGCATACCGGCTGCCTTCTGTGGTGTCTTCGCCATGAAGGGCTCTTTGGGGCGTGTGCCCACCTGGCCCTGGAGCGCGACCGAGACGTTGTCCCATGCAGGCCCGATGACAGTGTCCGCCAAAGATAGCGCGCTGTTGTTCAACATTGCTAAGGGTCCGGATCCTCTCGACCACCAAGCGCTACCTGACGACAATGCTGACTACACCGATGCGAGGCTGGCGAAGTCATTGCGTATCGGCTTCGTGCCTAGCCTGTTTGGTTTTGAAGTCACTGCTGAGATCGACCGGGTTGTGCGGGAAGCGGTGGATGCACTCTCCGGGAGCCTCGGGATCGAGATCCGGCCAATTTCGCTTGAATGGGAAGACCCGATAAAGATATTCGAAACTCTTTGGATTGCCGGTCGTGGTGTCGCTTATGGCGCCCAATCGGACCTTTCAAATTTCGGCAGTGGCTTTCGCGCGCTCGTCGAGGCATCGGCGCGCTATGGACTGGCGGATTACCTTTCGGGAGCAAGGGCGCGCGCGGAATTTGCAGGCCATGTCCATGCGCTTTTCGATGAAATTGATCTCTTGCTCCTGCCGACGGTTCCGGTGGAGCCGTTCTCGGCCGAACGCGAGGCGCCTGAAGGCTTTGAGTCGCCCTCGCAGGTTCTTGCTTGGACGGGTTGGACGCCGTTTACTTATCCTTTCAATCTGTCGGGCAATCCGGCAGCTTCCCTGCCCTGCGGACTGACCAAGAATGGCCTCCCGGTCGGCCTGCAGGTCGTGGGCCGCCGTCATGCCGACGCGCTTGTCATGGCGTTCTGCCAACAGGCTGAAGACCATCTTTTCAAAAATAACAATCCTCCGCTCGTCGTTGCTGGCGACCACGCGGGGTGGGGAACAACCAGCAAAACAACTGCGGAGATACCGAAATGGAGTTCAATAGAAGAGCATTCCTAAAGAGTTCGGCGCTTGCGGGTGTTGCACTCAGCGCACCCGTTTTGAACACATCGTTCTTGGTCAATCCGGTCAAGGCCGCTGAGGGAAAAGCCCTCAATTTCTTGTCGGCCGAAAACCTGACCGGCAATTGGGATCCATCGTCTCACACGACCCTTGCGCAGATCAATCTCGAAAGCTTCGTGTTCGGCTATCTGACCCGCGCGCCAATGCGGCCGGATAGTCCGGATGAGCTCGTCATGGAGCTAGCCACCGAGATGAAGCTCATCGATGAACACACGCTTGAGTTCAAACTGCGCGAGGGCGTTACGTTCCATGACGGTAAGCCCTTCAAGGCGGAAGACGTAAAAGCAACTTTCGAATACGCAAGCCAACCCGACCGTCCCGCCGCGTGGTATCCCGGCCCCTGCGAAGTTGAAGTGGTGAGCGACTATGTGGCGCACGTCAAGACGGATAAAGCCGGCTATCCGGCCAGTCTATTCTGGTTCCTCTCAGCATTTCTGCCGATCATGTCCGCTAAGGACGTTGCCAATCCGAAGACCCTCTCCGCACGGCCGAATGGTACCGGCGCATTCAAGTTCGTGAAGCAAGACGGTAATACTACTGTACTCGAAGCCTTCGACGCCTTCTATCTGGGCAAACCCAAGGTTCCCGGGATCAACTTTGGATTTGTCGGCGACGCTACAACCCGTACGCTCGCTCTTCTGAATGGCGAAGCGGATCTGATCGAGCGTCTCGAAGCGGAGCAGGTCCAGACCATCGAAGAGACCGGCGGGTTCCAGCTTCACAAAGCCGTCTCGGTCGAGAACAAGTACCTGTGGTTCCGCTGCTCGAAACCACCCTTTAACGACGTTCGGATACGCCAAGCTGCTGCTCACGCTATCGACCGCTCGGTAATCCTTGATATCCTTGGTGTTTCGGGTCACGCTTCTAACGCGTGGATATCGCCCGTTAAATTCGGATATATTGACACTCCAAATTATCCGAAATTCGACCCGGATCAGTGCCAGAAGCTGCTTGCAGAGGCAGGTTTTCCCAAGGGTGAAGGCCTTCCTGACCTCGAATACATAACGTCGGTCGGCTTCTATCCCAAGACCAAAGAATATGGCGAAGCCATCACCGCCATGCTTCAGGAACAAGGCTTCCCGGTGACGCTTAACGTCATGGAGGTCGCAGCGTGGAACGACCGTCTCTACGATCGCCCGGGTGGTGGTCCTGGTCACATAATTGACTGCGGTTGGTCGACAGGATCTCCCGAACCAGACCTCGTGTTGCGCACGCATTTTCATTCGAGTTCAAAGCGAATTTGCGGCATCGAAGACAAGGACCTCGATGCAGTGCTCGACAAGGAGCGCAACATGCTCGACCCAGCGGCGCGCAAGGCGGTTATCCAGAATGAAGTTATGCCGACCCTCGCCGAGAAGGTGCCCTCTTTGTCGCTCTTCACCTCGGTGTTCATTCACGCTATGCGGGACGAGCTGAAGGAGATGTACTTTTATCCGAACGGGATGATGGACGCGAGCAACGCGACCTTGGCGTGATGGATAGCCGCGGCCGCCGTCGCGGCGGCCGCTTTCGTACCGGTCAGCCTAGGGTAAGCAAATGTTTGTCTTGTCATTCTTGGTAAGGCGGCTCCTGCAAGGGAGTCTGATAATCCTTCTCGTCACCTTCATCATCTTCACGCTCTTGCGCGTGGTGCCGGGGGACCCGGCGCGCCTGATTGTTGGCGGCATGGCCCCCGACGAGGTGGTTGCGATGAAGGCAAAGGAACTCGGTCTGGACCGTCCGATTCCATATCAGTTCGTATCCTACCTCCAGGAGCTCGTGACCGGCGACCTTGGCACGTCGTTTGTCCGGCCCAAAAGCGGCGCAAGTCTCGGGGGGGCCGCTTTCAACGACGCAACCCGGGAGGAACGCGCAAAAGTGCTCGACCTTATTCTCGGTACCTTGCCGATGACCTTGCAACTCGCTTCGGTTGCGCTCGTCATGGCTCTCCTCGTCGCCGTTCCGCTTGGCACTGCCGGAGGGCTCTACCCGGGCCGCTGGCCTGACAAGCTGGCGCTGGCATTGGGCTCGATCTGTGTGTCTACACCGAATTTCTGGCTGGGCATCGTGCTGACACTCTTCCTGTCCGTGAAGTTCAAGCTTCTGCCGGCAATTGGCTATCGCGGCTTCAGTTATACAATCTTGCCGGCGATCGTGCTGGCTGTGGAGATCGTACCCTTCATCCTGCGCACACTCACCGTTTCGGTGGCGCAGGTGATGCGCGAGGACTTCATCCAATTGGCGCCGATCCGAGGGCTTACCCGCAGTCGCACGATCTTTTCACACGCTCTTGGCAATTCGGTAATCCCGCTCATAAACCTGCTCGGCGTGCAACTCGGCATGCTGCTCGGCGGCGTACTCGTCATCGAGTTCATCTTCGACTACCCAGGACTCGGCCTCCTAACGATAAATGCCGTCCTTCAACGCGACTTCCCGCTTATCCAGGGCATCGCGATTTTCATTTCCGTTATGTTCGTAATGATCAACGTTCTTGTCGACCTGATCGCCATGACCATCGATCCGAGACTGGAGTATTGACGTGCCCGATATCGCTCAGCAGGCCGCTGTCCCACTCACAACAACCAAACGCGGTCTCACGCCCACCCGACGGATGCTGCAGATCGCCGCTTCCCGCACGGACTTTCGCATCGGTCTGATTGGCTTTGGCTTGCTCATTGGAATGGCGATTCTCATGCCATTGTTCAGTTCGATCGATCCAATCAAGATTGCGTATAGCTCCAAACTGCTACCGCCCCTCCCCGCGGAAGGCTGGAAGTGGCCCCACTTTCTGGGCACAGATCAATTAGGCCGTGACGTACTCATGCGCTGTCTCGTCGGGCTGCGCTACTCACTGTTCATTGGGGTAACCACGGTGGTCCTAATGTTCGTTGTCGGTTGCAGCCTTGGCCTCTATGCCGGTTTTCGCGGCGGCTGGGTCGATGCGGTGATCATGCGGCTGACGGACGCGCAGCTCTCGATCCCGATGATAATTCTCGCCATCACCATTCTCGGCGTCTCCCGCCCGACGGTGCCAGCGATTATTCTTGTGCTTGGACTGTCCGGTTGGCCACTCTATGCCCGCGTGGCCAGATCCGTGGCGCTTGGCGAGCGCAGCCGCGGCTATGTGCTCGGCGAGCGGGTGCTTGGCGCCTCCGATCTTCGCATCATGCTGCTCTTCGTGGCGCCCGTTGTATTGCCGCCGATCGCATTTGTCGCAGTGCTCGATATTGCCCGCATGATGATCTTTGAATCCATCCTCGGCTTTCTGGGCCTGGGCGTTCAGCCGCCGACCCCAACCTTCGGTAATGTGATTGCCGACGCTCGCAAATATTTGATCAATGCATGGTGGATCGCAACCATGCCGGGTGTGTTCATGCTTGTCTCACTTACGTGCCTCAATCTGGTGGGATCGTCACTTGAGCGTGCGCGCAACGCGGTCCTGAGAGGAGAGGCGTGATGACAACCTCCGTTCTTTCTGTCTCGGATCTGAGCGTGAACTTGATCCGAGAGAACATCCGACGACCTGTCGTTGACAAAGTCAGTTTCGCGTTGCAGCCAGGTGAGGTACTCGGTCTGGTTGGTGAAGCGGGATCAGGAAAATCGGTTCTCGCCCGAGCGTTGGTCAACGCGATTGGTTCCCCGCTCAAGATTGCCTCTGGCGAAGTAATCTTCGAGGGAAGAGACATTCTCTCACTCAGTGCACATGGTCTCTCATCAGTTCGAGGCAACCGCATCGGCTTCATCGGTGCCAACCCGATGGGCTCACTTGATCCCCGACTGCCGATCGGCCACCAGATCGTCGAGAAGTTGCGATCGGTGCGACCCGAAATCGGTAAGGCCGAAGCAACTGATAAGGTTCTCGATCTTCTCGGCCGGGTCCGCATCCCTTCGCCAAAGGCTCGGTTTCATGAAGCGCCTTTTCAGTTCTCTGGAGGCATGATGCAGCGTGTCATGATCGTCGATGCGCTCGTCTCCGACCCGACTTTGGTAATCGCCGACAACATAACGCAACCTCTCGATGTAACCGTCGCGGCGCAGATTATCCGGCTTATCGATGGGCTCAGGCAGAGCATGAACACGGCATTCTTGTTCATCTCTTCGTCACTGCCAGTGGTGTCACAGATTGCGGAAGAGACGCTCGTCATGCAAGGCGGACGGATCGTGGAACGTGGCAGGACCGAAGCAATAGCGTCAAACCCACAGCAATCCTATACACGTGCGCTGCTGTCCCGGATCCCGTCGATTTGGGGTGGTGTGACGGGGCCGGTGGCCAAAGATGGCGAACCCGTGCTCAAAGTAGACAACGCCACGCGCACTTACACAGTTCGCCAGCGCGGGTCCTTCAACAGCTACAACCAGGTCAAGGCCGTACGGGATGTGTCATTTGCCGTTAAGACCGGCGAGAACTTCGGCATCGTGGGTGAAAGCGGTTGCGGCAAATCTACTTTGACACGCCTTCTTGCGTGGCTTGAGCAGCCGAACGATGGCCGTATTGCCTTTCTGGGTAAGGACCTTTCAAGTCTCTCCGCACGCTCAATGGTAGAAATGCGAAAGTCATTCCAACTGCTCTTGCAGGATCCCTATGGGTCCTTGCCAGCTGGCATGCCAGTTCAGCGCATGATTGAGGAACCACTCCTCATTCATGGTGCCAGCCGGCGCGACGCAGGACGGCAGGCGCAGGAAGCGATGGCTGAGGTGGGCCTCGACACGGAACTCGCACAGCGATTGCCGGTGGGGCTCAGTGCTGGACAGCGACAGCGCATAAACATAGCCCGCGCTCTTGTTCTTAAGCCGCGACTATTGATTCTCGACGAAACCTTGTCCGCGTTGGATCAGGTTGAGCAAGCGGAGCTTCTCGATCTCTTCAACAGGCTGCAGGCGACACATGGATTCTCCTATGTGTTTATCTCGCACGACCTCGCGCTCGTTCGGCGCATGTGCCACCGGATCGCGGTGATGTACCTTGGGCGTATCGTCGAACTCGCGGACAACGAAACGCTTTTTGATCATCCGCACCACCCATATACGCGAGCGCTTCTCAGCGCGATGCCGACGCTGGAGGAAAATCGCTTTTCTCGCACCCAGTATCTCCTGGACGGTGAACCGCCGAGTCCGATTGATCTTCCGATCGGCTGCTCATTCCGCTCGCGCTGTCCGCGCGCGCAACTGGACTGCCAGAAAACTGATCCGCCGCTGAGGGCGCGAGACGGCGTCAATTTCGCCGCTTGTCTGCACTGGCATGAGGAGGAGCGTGTAGTTGTCCAGTGAGATCCGCAAGGAGGTCATCCTCGAGCGACTCGACCGCGATCAGCGCGTCAGCGTTCTCGAACTGTCGACGGAGTTCGGCGTATCGGGGGAAACCATACGGCGTGACCTGAAGGACCTTGAAGCCGAAGGTGCCGTGCGGCGCGTTCACGGGGGGGCGATCCCCGCGGGGCGCGCAACCGACACCCCGATTACTGAGCGGATCAAGCTCAACTCTCTCGAGAAGGATGAGGTGGCTGGTGTCGCTCGGCCGCTCATCAAGGATGACTCCGTCATTTTTCTGGATACCGGCACGACAACCTTGGCGCTCGCACGAAAACTCATCGGCTTCAAGAAGCTGAGGCTTTACACAAACTCGCTGATGATTGCCCAAACGGCCTGCCAACATTTCGGCGTGAAGGTGCAGGTGACGCCGGGATACCTGCGAACTGTCGAGCAGGACGTCGTGGGCTACGACACGATTTCATATATCGAGAGGTTCCACTTCGACATGGTCTTCATGGGTATCGGGGCAATCAACGCCAACTTTGGTTTCATGGATTTCGAGGAGGACGAGGCCCGCATTCGCCAGGTACTTCTGACACGCACATCGCGTAGCGTCATGTTGGCTGATCACTCCAAATTTGGCAGGCTCGGCAATGTAATCACAGCTCCTTTCGGCCAGATCGGCACCCTCGTGACCGACTGCCGACCGCCGGAGGACATACTCAGCGCCGTTCGGGGGGAAGAATTGGAGATCATCCATGCATGATGGGCGGACTGTACCAAACTCAAAGTTTGCAGCGATCTTTGACGAGATCGCTAACATCGGCGCCACGCCAAACGAAGGAGTGACGCGCCTAGCAGCCAGCCCCGAGGATGGCGTAGCGCGTGGTGCGTTCGCTAAATGGATGAAGCAAGGCGGTGCACGGATCGCCCACGATGCAATTGGGAACCAATTTGCCTGCTTTGATTGGGCCGGCGACGATGCCCCTTGGATCTTTGCAGGTTCTCATCTCGACACGCAGCCGAGAGGCGGTCGTTTCGATGGTACCCTTGGTGTGCTTTCTGCCGGCTCGGCTGCGCTTGAGCTGCATGAGCAAGTTTCCAGCGGCCGCGTCAGGCCTGCCCGCAACCTTGCGGTTGTCAATTGGACGAATGAGGAAGGAGCCCGATATCAACCGAGCCTCACCGGCAGTGCGGTTTTCTCCGGAGCACTTCCTTTGGATGACGCCCTGGCACTGCGAGATGGCGCCGGGATTTCTCTAAAAGAAGCCCTTGCAGCGATTGGCGTCGTTGGTGATAAGGGGGCCGTCCCCCCCTCACCCGAAGCCTATCTCGAGCTTCATGTTGAGCAGGGACGGAAGCTGCTTGAGGCCGGTCGACAGATCGGAGTTGTTGAAGGAACCTGGGCAGCGCGCAAGGCAACAGTTCGCTGGATCGGTCGGGCGTCTCACACCGGTCCAACGCCGATGAAGGATCGCAGAGATGCACTGCTGGCGGCCGCACAGGGGATTGCCGGCTTCGAGACCGTAATCGCAGCAAATCATCCCCTCCTCCACCGATCCGCGGCACGCCTTGTCGTCGAACCCAACTCGCCGAACGTCGTCGTGGATCGTGCTACCGTCTGGTTCGAGTTGCGGGGCCCCAGCGTGGCCGAACTCGACGCGGCTGGTAACCTCGCCCTTGCCGCCTTCGAAAAGGTCGCCGACGATACGGGGACCCAGTTGGAGATTGTTGCCGATGCTTTGCGAAATCCTGCAAGTATGGACGTCACGCTCATGGCAATCGTTAGACGTGTAGCACAGGCATGCAATTTCCCACCGGAAACGATGCGTTCCGTCGCCGGTCACGATGCTGTCGCCTTGCAAAATCGAGGCATCTCGTCCGCCCTTATCTTCATTCCGAGTGTCGACGGCATCGCGCACCATCCCGATGAGCTGACTCATCCGGACGATGTGCAAGCAGGTCTAACCGTCCTGACCGCCGCGCTACGACACCTTGTGGAGGGAGGGTTCAATGCAACACGACGTTAGACTTCAAGACGCCCTTGAAACAGTTGGTCTGTCGGGCGCGACCCTTTCAGCCCCTATCGGCGGGATCGTCTCACCCATTCACCACGCTGTCGAAAACGTCTGCTGTTTCGCAACCAAGGCAGGCCATAGTCCGGTTTTTATCAAGCGTCGCCACGATGACATGTCGCGATTTATCGCGGCGAACCAAGCGGTTGAACCTAGCCGCAAGGCGGGTGACTTGGGAATTTCCCCACGCCTGTTACATGCCGACCCTGTCAATGGCATCCTCGTTTTCGAGGCGCTTGGCGAGGAATGGGCCTGGGGACACGCCGATGTCCTTCGCCGGCCCGCGGTTCTTGAAAATCTTCTGACTGCGAAGCGTGTTTTCCACAAGGCTCTGCCGCTTGCGGAGACGCGTAGCGTCTTCGACCTTGTCGCCTCGTATTTCCAATTGGCCGCCGCGCCGGAGGTAATCTTACCCATATCGGTCCACGCGGTCGCAACTGCCGTCCTGCGTATTGCCGCCACGATCATTGCGTCCGGGTTCGACACGGTTCCGTGCCATGCAGACGGCGTCTCGTCTAACACTATGGTCGGGCCGGACGGCCGAGTCCGGCTGGTCGATTTCGAGTGGGCGCGCCAGGCGGACCCCGCCTACGATCTCGGAACCGTTCTGGCCGAACTACTCCCCTTCGATGGCGAGGCGCTATTGGCGATCGAGATTGCAACTGGAAAACCGGATGCGAAGGTCCTTGCGCGAGCACGACTCTACGGCGCCGCCGACGATCTTATGTGGGCACTTTGGGGTTTCATTAACGCCGCGCGTTCCCCGCGAAAGCATGTTGAATTCTTCAAATATGCAGAATGGCGGCTTCTCAGGGCGCGGACTGTCATCGAGGGCCCACGCTTCGAGACGTGGCTGAAACAGGTGTGACGGAGGATGCGATGAGACGCAGATTGGGTGAAGGCACATCACAGGCGGAAGAGGCGATCGAGCAGGCTATCACCGCCGTGGCGAACTGGCGCGGCCTTGACGTTTCCTATGAACCCGTGCCCGGCGGTATCAGCAATCCGAACTGGCGGGTCTACGTCGTCGGGGCGTCACACAGTTTCTTTGTGAAGATCCCTGGTGCCGGAACCGAAATGTTTATCGACCGAAAAACGGCGAACGAGGCTGGGCGTAAGGCGCATGCAGCCGGTGTCGGCGCGCGCATCGTTGACTTCTTCCCCGAGACAGGCGTCGAGGTGAGCGAGTTCGTTGAGGGATTGAGAACCTCGACTAATGCCGACTTTCTTGATCCAATCGTACGTCTGAATGGACTTCGCGCACTTAAAGCCTTTAATGACACTCCACCGCTTTCGCAGCAAAAGACGACCTTCGACATGATTGACGAACATTTCCAACAGGTCCTGGAATTGGGTGGCGAATTTCCGAGCGATTTTGGCTGGCTGAATGCGCGCTACCGTGAGGGACGCAGGGCACTGGAGGCGTCAGGTCTCGATTTGGCGCCCTGCATGAACGACACCCTTGCCGGCAATTTCCTTCTGCATGCAGACCGCCGCGTCATGCTTGTGGATTTCGAGTACGCGTCTACCAATGATCGGGCAGCTGAACTCGCGCTATGGTTCTGCGAAATGTGCTTCTCGCAAGAAATCGAGAACGAGTTGATTGAAGAATACTATGGGCGGATCGACCCGAGCATTTTAGCGCGGATCTCACTCTTCAAGGCGCTTGTCGATCTCAAGTGGTCCACATGGGCCATGGTGCAAAACCGAGTCTCGCGCCTCGATTTCGACTTTTTCAAATATGGGTTCTGGAAACACATGCGCGCGCGTTTCGTAATGAGCAATCCTCAATGGCCGCTGTGGCTGAAGGCAGTCTGACATATGGACAATACTGAAAGCGGGATTTCTCCGGAATTCCTTCGCCGCCTCGCGGCCGTTGCCGCGCGCGAAACATTGCCCCGGTTTCGACTGCCGGGCGCCGTCGTCAACAAGGCCGCGGGCGGATTCGATCCGGTCACCGAAGGTGATCGCGAAACGGAAAAAGCGCTTCGAGAACTCATTCGCCGCGAATATCCTGATCACGGTATCTCGGGCGAAGAGTTCGGAAATGAAGGCGTGAATGCCGATCTCGTCTGGGTCATCGACCCGATCGACGGAACAAGGTCATTCATATCAGGTATACCGCTTTGGGGAACGCTGGTTGGACTTACAAAAAACGGCGACGCGGTCGCAGGCATGATGGCGCAACCCTTTATTGGCGAACTGTTCTACGCAACGGGGAATGGCGCCTTTTATGAGGGGCCGCACGGCCAGACACAGCTTTCGACCAGTGCAACGCAGGAGCTCTCCGACGCAACACTGTTCACCACCACGCCTGCCATCTTCGAGCCCTCACGCAGACCAGGGTATGATCAGCTCGAAAGGCAAGTCCGCTTGGCTCGCTATGGAACGGATTGCTACGCCTATTGCATGCTCGCAGCTGGTCAGATTGATTGTGTGGTGGAAGCCGGTCTCTATCCATACGATATCGTGGCGCTGATTCCGATTGTGGAGCAGGCCGGCGGTGTTATTACGGACTGGGATGGTAACCCGGCGGAGCACGGTGGCGGCATTGTGGCAGCGGCAAACGCCGCACTACATGCAAAAGTTCTTACTGCCCTGCACGAGCAATCCCGGTGTTAGATCATTTCTGAAGCGTGCCGACGCGGGAGCAAAATTACCCGTCGATAGAGGGCTTGATCAGTGGGCTTACCCCGAGGTGGGGGCAGTACAACCACTGGCATCGCGCACTGCCGCGAACAAAAGGCTAAATCGACCAAGCGGCAGAAAATTGTCGATGCGAGCGGCCCGCATAGACTAGTTCGGACACAACCGAAATCGACAGCGACCCCATTACCGAAGAAAAACTAGCCGTGAATGATTTCAAGCTCATCTCGCTTAGCAGCAGATAAGATGGCTCCCGGCGGACGACGGTTTGTCACCAATGTGCGAATCTTGGCAAAGGGTGCTGTGATGACATTACCCGTTTTGCCGTACTTAGAATGATCGGCCAGCATAACGCTTTGGCTTGTCTGCTTCAGGAGAACCTGGCGAATGCGGGCCTCGTCTTCCTCAAAATCCATGAAACCGAAATCGGCATTTATCGCGGCCGTTCCCATGAAAACGAGATCGAAATGAAATTGCTGGATATAGGAGAGCGTATCGTAGCCGACTAGGTCCTGTTCGATAGGGCGCAGGTTTCCCGGCGTGACCTGCACCCGCACGCCAAAATGCTGGCAGGCTGCCTGGGCGATCAAGAGGGAATTTGTGTATAGCCTCAATCTCTTAAAACCGAGCAGGCGCCTGGCAAGCGACAACGTCGTCGTGCCCGTATCAAGAAAGATGGCGCAATCGTCGCTTATCAGATTCCGAGCCATGACCGCGACTTCATCTTTTTCGAGAGCATTCAACGTAATGCGTTCGGTGATGGGAGTATCGGCGCTGCGGCCCGCAGGGATAGCGCCTCCGTGAACGCGCCGAACAACACCTTCAGCCTCCAGGTCCTTGAGGTCGCGGCGAATCGTTTCACCTGATACGCTGAACTCCGCCGAGAGCTCGAGAACGCTGACGCGCTGATCGCGGCCGAGTCGTTCCAAAATGACTCCTTTGCGGATTTCACTCGACATAAATGACTTCTCCTTATTCCATGTTTTGTCGGTCGCGTCGGGCGTTAGTGGCAAACACCATCAACCCTGGGCGAAGCGAATTTGTCTCGCAAGGGCTTCGAAGATAATTTGCTGAGGTGCAATCGCGGATTTGATGCTTCAGAGAGCAGCTCACGACGATCTCTCTCGGATTGTGTATTTATGCGGTGTTCGCGGATCTTTCAAACGAAATAGCGCGCCACTTCTACTTGTGACCTTCTCTCTCAAGGCAAGCGCTAAGGCCGCCTGCGATTTAGTGCGGGAATCGATTGCGTCCCAACGTCTCGATGTTCGGCAAACGCTATCTTCTTCAAACGCGGTGTGCGCTTTCATCGAAGAATGCGTGAGAACTAGAAAAATGCCGAGATAGCATTCAACGAAGTGAGGACAGGATCACGCCTGGTTCGGGAAACGGGCTCGGTATCGTGGAGAACCGACGCTGATCGTGATCAGCCAGGTTGTTGAAATGATCACCCACGCAAGAGTGTCTGGCGCAGGCTGGGGCGTATCGAGCTCCGACCGTTGTCGAGCGTGCGACGGGTCGCGACCATGCGAAAGCATCGGTTCCTCGAGCCGCATCCAGGCGCGAAGCTCGGTGACCGCGATGTCGAAAGCTCACGCCCGGCTCACCGGTGCCAGCCGCAACACGGTCAAGTGCCACTTGAGGCGCCGACGGAACAAGGGCGTTGGTGCGGGGCGGGGCACGTGATACGGCTTTAAATGAGCAAGCCTGCGCTGGGATTGTCACACAGGGATTTCTACGTCTGTGGGATGGCGACCCGTTGACTCGAACATCCCCGAGCATCGCCATGTCATACTCTTTCCAATTTATACGATGGACCTCGTCCTCCTGCGGGCTCGATGAGGTATGTCTGATCGAAGACCGGCTTTGCCTCGATCGTCTTCCCGCAACGACCCTCGAAACTCTCATCCCCTGTCAGCTGCGCTGCCATTCCGCGCTGACCAAGGTAGTTTCTCCGGGCCGCCCCTCACGGTGTTTCAGCCCCTTGGGGGGCGGTCCGATGGTCCTCGATCCCTGCGACAGCCATCGAGGCCGCGAAGGGCGCGGCCCGAAGCAAGCGAAAGGAACTTGGACATGCGGAACAGACCGATCGCGGCCACCTTTCGGTCAAGCTGGACGACCCGAGCTTCCCGGCTCCCATCTACGCCACGCTCGCGGAGGCTGAAGGTGAGGACGGCTACCAGCTCATCTGGTCCCGCCCGAACCGGGATTGAGGTCCTGAGAGCCGGCCCCGCTGCCTAGGCGGGGCGGCTTCGCTTTATTGTGAAACCGTGCACTGCTATCAAGCCCGTGGCCGGTTTCTTTGTGCCAAAGACCGCTGGACCCGCTGAGTCTCGGCCAATGGTGCTTGCAATCACGACGACGGCCGTTGAAGTCCTCGCTCTTCCGGGGAATGATCTGGGTATTCGGATCCAAGCTCCCCTCCCTCTTTTCCGTTAGACGAAACTGCTCCGACGGTTTCGGTCTCGTTTTGCGGATCATCAGCATCCGAGCGGTCGGATACCGTATCCGGAGCCGAGTGGAAGCGATTTGATCCGACGCAGGACTTCATGTCATCACGCCGGAACCAGATTGCACGCCCACACCTAAGCGGTGCGTTTCCTGCGGTAAACACGATCTGTTCGTCGGCGCGCATCCTGAGAATTTCATGGGGTTGGATCAGGGGCCGGGCGGCCAACAGCTTTGATCGCGTTCGCGACGACGCCCTCGACTGGAAGCTACGGCTGACCTGGTCGATCTCGACCGTGGTCATGCCACAGCGCTTCGAAATATAGTCGGCCGTATCCGGATCATTGATGGCGGCAAACGAAATCCAGCTCGCGCTCTCGAACCATTTGCTGGCCGCGTCGCGGCCGCCATAGGTTTCGCGCATCTGGCCGATCGATTGATAGAGCATCGTGAGCGTAATGCCATACTTGCGGCCGGCGTCACGTGCGGTTTCCAGAATCCGCATAGGGCCGAGGCGGGCGACCTCGTCCAGGAGGAAGAGCGCACGTCCGCGCATCTTCCCATCACGATTATAGATGGCGTTGAGGAACGATCCGATTATGACGCGCGCCACACCGGAATGGGTCTCCAGAGCAGACAGATCGACATTGATGAACACGTCGATATTGCCCGTTGCCAATTGGTCCGTCGAGAAGCTCGAACCGGAGACGAGCGCCGCGTAGTTTGGATAGGATAGCCAGTGGGTTTCCTTGACGGCATTGGCATAGACTCCGCTGAAGGTCTCGGGTGTCATGTTGACAAAGGACGCGACATTCTCCTTCACGAATGTGGAATTCGAATTACCGTGTATGGTCTGGAGCCGTTCGCGCAATTTCGGCTCTGGCTCGGCGAGGTTCTTACGAACCTGGCGCAGGGTCTGGTGCTCTTTGTCCGTGTGACCGGAAAGGCAGACATCGGCAATCAGCGCTGTCAGAAGCTGCTCGGCAGACGCCCGAAAGAAGTCATCACGAACACCGCGCGCGCCACCGCTGTTGCTCATGATCCATGACGCGACGGCGGCAATATCTTCTTCCTTCCTGCCACCGTGAAGACCGATCCAGTCGAGCGCGTTGAAACCGGTTTCCAGGTTTGTGGGATCGAGGACGCGGACGTCCCGCCCCGCATTCGAGCGGTGCTCGATCACCATGGGCGCCACTTCGTTTGACGGATCCAAGATGATCAATGTACCACCCCATTTGAGGGCGGTCGGGATCGTCACCGACGTCGTTTTGAAACCGCCCGATCCTGCAAAAACAATGCCGTGTGACGATCCGAACGAGCCGTCGAAGCAGAGAAGCGGCGAAGTGCCGCCGGCGCCCCAGGTCTCCGGGCAGTCTGCACGGAACGACCGCGTCGCGGTGCTGTCCTTGTCGGTGCGGTAACGCTCGCCGACGACGATGCCACCGGCATCCGGAAAGAGCTTTCCAGCCTCGGCCAGCGCCATCCAGTCGGCCTCTCCGTGCAGCGCGCGCCGGCCGCGAACACGTTTCGGCTCAGCCTTTGCTAACGGGGCGTTGCCGACCAGCGCAATGCGTAGTGCAAAACCAGTCGACAACAGTGCAGCTCCTGTCCCGGTTGCCGTTGCCGGGTCCGCGTACGACAGGGCCGATTCTCCCGCCGGCAGATGTCCGGTCAATGCGTAAAGCCGCGTCGTCTCGCGCAGGATAGCTATCATTATCGTGGCGCCGCCGCCGGTGACGACACCCCAGCCCACGAGCTTGATATCATTGGATCCGGCACTTGCGAACAGAACCGCGATCCCGATGACGGCCGCCGCGATATAGGGAAAGGCAACCCCGGCGCGACCGAGCGTCAGCCTTGCTGCCTCGGTTTTCCCGAAGCCAGAAAGCCAATGTTCGATCCCCGTCATGCCAATGGTGACGAGGATCATCAGCACGATTGGTGCAACAACGAGCAAGACTCTATTCGCCGTCATCGATGAAGGCCTTCGCCCCGATTGCAGTGAACCGGGCTCTTGCTTCAGGGTCGTCTCTGATGCGCTCCGCAATCGCGATCAGCGCTCCGAACAGCAGTGCACGCTTTTCGTATCTGAGGCCTGCCTTGACGATCAGGCCGCCGAGCTCGATTTTCTCCCGCGTGTCTTTCTTGCGGGCATCGGATGATGTTGTCCGTACCATCCACTCAAGCCACGCTACCATCGCCCGAATACGCGTCAGACGTGACCGCTGCGGTCTGTGTGCCTTCGCCCCTATCCCCGCCGGCCTTTCTAACTCCATTCGAAGCACCCTTGATAGGACGAAACCGTTTGACTATGGCTTCGAAAGCCACTTGCAACTCTGTCTCATCGATCTCGATTTCGCCGAAGCCGACTTTGAGTGCGATACGGCCGATCTTCTCGGCTTCGCGTGTTTCGGTCTGCCTGAGCTGGTCCTGTAGTTTTGCGATTTCTTCGCGGATTTTTGAGGATGGTTTCTTCATGCACGGGGTCTCCCTGGCTGAGAAAGCGTGTCTTTCGAAGCGAGTTTTCCGGACAAAAGTGGGAAACGCACCACTGTGAATCCTACAATCGCCAACGGGGATGCTTTTGTAGATGATCCCAGCCGTTCCGAAGGAGCGGTTTCCAAAGTAGATGTCGCTGGCGCTATGTCTTGCTTTCGCCCCGGCAGGCCCCCTCCCCCTCGACGAACATGTTGAATTCGATCGCAATGGATAAGGGCGTTCCTCCCACTCGCTGCGAAAGATGCGAGCGGCAAGACCTTCGGGACTGTCACGTCAGGCATGACGACCGCCCAGAAGGCTAAGGTTGAGACCGCGTGGAACTACATGAGGATAGCACAGCACTCAGTGCTCACGAACGCACCACAGAAGCGCTCAGGCAGGCGCAGACATTGCGACAAACCAGAAGCCACGGACTCGTACTGAAATGACGTTTGGGGCTGGAACGCGGCGAGCGATGACCACACAACAAAGCAGAGCGATTGCGACCCTGTCGGCGGCGAGTGCGGCAGCTATCCTGTTCATAGCGACCGCCCAGTACGGCGGTTACCGCATCAATTTGACGCCGAGCGGGTCACTGGGCCTCTGGCGCATCGTTCCGCTTTATCGCCCTCCGGATGTCGAGGATCTGGTGTTCATCTGCCCACCGGAAACGGTCGAAATGCGGGAGGGGCGCGCGCGGGGCTATCTGCGCTCAGGTCTTTGTCCCGGCGGCGTTGCGCCTTTCATCAAGGCGGTTGCCGCCGTCGCCGGTCAACATGTCAAGATCGATGCCAACGTCAAAGTTGACGGGCGGGCGATTCCCTCATCGGAGATCGAGCAAAGAGACGGAAAGGGACGGCTGCTGTCGTCCTTTCGGGGCGGCGCCGTCCCGTGGGGATATGTCTTTCTGCATTCCCCATCGGTCGGCTCCTACGATTCCAGATATTTTGGACCAGTGCCCGCTTCCGGCATTCTCGGTCTGGCCGAGGAAGTATTTACCTATGCGCCGTGATTTCGTTCTGCCGATGCTGTTGATACTCTCTTCGATCTTAGTGGGCGCGGTGGCGTGGAGCGGCCACGTGCTGCTTTTCCCTATCGCGCTAGGGTTCCCAATCCTTTGGTCGATTTCGCGAACGAGAACAGTAGCCGCATTCGTCTCCTCGGGATACTTCTTGTCCGCATCACGTGGGTTGCCGCAAGGCGTCGCCGCCTTCTATTCGTCTGATATCTGGCCGGGCTTGTTGCTATGGCTGTGCGCGTCTTTGGGCTTTGTTGTAACTCATTCGATCCTCTGGACAGCGAACCCTATCAATCGCCCGTTTCGCTATCTCCTTGCGGCTGTCATCATGGCAATCCCGCCTTTGGGTATCATGGGTTGGGCGCATCCTGTCACGGCTGCCGGCATTCTATTCCCGGGATCGGGATGGTGGGGACTTGGCTTCATGTCAGCTGGCCTGGCGAGCCTCGTGACCCGCGCTTGGCCTGTTGTCGCAATAGCTTTGGCATGCCATTGGCTGTGGTCCGCCGCAGTCTGGACCGATCCGAGACTACCGGAAGGCTGGCACGGCATCGATCTGAAAATGGGAGCTTCACTCGGCCGCGAAGCCGGTCTTCAACGCCAGCGGGACTTGATCGCAGCGGTACGCGGCGCAACTGGGGATGGCGCTCGATTTGTCGTCCTGCCGGAAAGTGCGCTCGGTTTTTGGACACGGACCGTGGAGCGGGTTTGGAAAAGCGCGTCGGGTAGTGCGGACGCCACGGTCATCGCCGGCGCCGCGGTGGTCGATCCCGAGGGCTACGACAATGTGCTCGTTGCGATCGACAGCAAGGGCGGCCGCATCCTCTATCGCGAACGCATGCCGGTTCCCGGCTCGATGTGGCAGCCCTGGAGATCCTGGTTCGGGAGGGTCGGCGGTGCCAGGGCGGACTTTTTTGCGAACCCGGTTGTTTCTATCGGTGCCAGTAGGGCAGCACCGCTGATCTGTTACGAGCAACTGATTATTTGGCCCATCCTCCAGTCCATGCTCTACGATCCGAATTTCGTCGTTGCTGTCGGAAACGGATGGTGGACCGAAAGGACATCAATCATCGCGATACAGCGTGCTGCTGCCATTGCGTGGGCTCGGCTCTTCGCAAAGCCGCTCGTTCTTTCCTTCAACATGTGAGCGCCAAGGAGGCACCATGCTTCATGCGGCCCTGATAAAGGAATGCGCCGATCCCTCGCTCAAGCCCGCCATCGTGGAGCAGTTCATAGCCGCCGCGGGTTCGCCTGACCCCCTCTCCATCACAGTCAAATCAGGTGGGCGATTGATACTCGTGTCGAAAGCGAGATCGACCAAGGAGGCGATTGAGATCATTCGGCAACATGCTGACAAGGCGGTCGTCCGTGTCGGTCTGACGCAGATTCCCGCCGGTGTGGGAGTAAAACAACTGACGGATTTGAAAACGGACCTAATCGACGCCTGCCAAAACCTTCGCAAAGGTACCGCAATGTTTTCCAAGGTACTGAGGATCGTTGCCAAATGGTACGGGAATCCCATTAGCGCAGACGTTTTCCCGCAGATCTTTGACGATGCTGTTTACGCATGGAAGACCGGCGAGTTTGAGGGGGTCGGCGTGTTTCAGGCAGAAGATCCAGGAAACGGCATGGACATGGAAAATGCTGCACGGCCCACCGACGACGCAGGCAATGGCGACTCCAGTCCGGAGAGCGAGACAACCGAAAGCCCCGAGCAAACACAGCCCATCGGATCGGCAGAGATGCGGATCGACCTCTCGCGGATCGGCGGAAAATGATCTTTCGCAATGCGGCCAGGCATCGGCAACGGTCAGGCTCAAACAAACTGGTTAAGTTCGCGCCAAGCTTATTGGGTCAGCGTGACTTCGTCAAAAGCTCAGCCGGCTCGACCCCTAGCGCCTTGGCGATCTGGCCGAGAACAGTGACACTGGCCGACACATCTGCGCGCTCGATTTTGCCGATGTAACGCGCGCTGAGGCCCGAGCGGTGGGCAAGTTCTTCCTGCGTCAGTTCCTTGCCATGACGTATCCGACGCAGATTAATCGCCATGACCTCCTTGAGATCCATGACGTGACCGGAACCTGAATAGGAATGATCGTTCCAGGAACGATAGTTCCGAATCCGCTTTGCATGTGATATTCATCTCGAAGGCTGTCATCGGCTTCCTTGGGATAAAGGGTATAATCTTCTGCAAGTCAGCCGTGCAGTTATGGCCAGGGTGGTGTAATGCTCGCGGAGATTGTATTTTTGAGAGACAAATGACGTGAACTCATCCGAGACGAACGAAGAAGCAAAACCCATCGGATCTCGCTTCCACTCCATGCAAAAGGCAGAGCTAGAAGCGCTCGCGATATCTGCAATCCGCGAGCACCGCCGGCTTATTGTTGCCGACGAAGCTGTTTATGCGGAGTGGAATCGAGCGTCTTCCGACCCGTCGGTTTCCAGCGACATTATGGAGAGCTTGCAGCAGGAGTATGCCGCGTGTCAGACGAAATCCGAAGCCCAGCAGGAAGAACTCTCGGAAATGATCGAGGCACTTGGGTACATCCCTGAGGTCCCCTGGGATGGCAATCATTCAAACTAACCCGTAATCTTTAGCGATCGCGACAAGTTGTGGAACGGTCGCCGCCTCGAGCTTGCGACGAGCGCTATCCAGGTAGTGCTGGACTGTTCTGGGGTTGATTCCGGTCAGCATAGCCGTTTCGGGCGCATTCTTGCCCTTCGCAGCCCACATGAGGCACATCGCTTCTCTTGGCGAGAGCAACCGTTTCGGGGCTACGATCGTCGTCGCCGCTATAATCTTCAGGCGGTAGTGGATCGCAAGGACCGCCTGTATCGCTTTTTGCGCACCCGGCAATTTGGGATTTTGGGCCCTTTTCTCCGAAGAGGCAAAGGTCAGCATCATTGTCGAGCCGAAACTTCCTTCGACCGGAACCGTCAGCCCACTGCGGATGCCGTGTTCAATCGCCTGATCTCGAAAGTGTCTGAGTTCGGACGCACCGCGAGCCGGCCATTCGTCCGCGGACCAGAAGAACATCTCCATGCGACGCTTCGCTTCGGTGACGACGGGGTCTATGCGCGAATACCGACTGCGCAGGTAAACGCCCTGCCATTCCTCCGGATAGGAGTTGAATGTTTGGACTTCGGCTCCTTCTGTTTGCAAATAAGCGAAACGCTCAAAGCCCAAGGAATTTGCGAAGCTTTTTAAAGCGCTCTTGATCATGCGTTCATCTTGCGCAGCTTCCGTCATATCGATTAGGGAGCGAAGGTCACTGTCCACTGGCTTTCCTCCTATTGCGCAGCTGCGAGCCTCCGACCCACCGCCGTTCATGTGCCGCGAGTTATTGGGGTGCCACCGTTCGGCGAGCCGGAGTCACACGGGACCATGCGATTTCTGTATTCCCTTCGTCTCCGAGGAGAATGCAGTTGCATTCTCAGCGAAGGATATTCACGGTCGTTGCAGACCATAGGTCTACTCACCTCTATCGAGTATTCAAGACCTCTCGATATGAAAGATTCTGGAGGCGAGATTCCAGCGTCAAATTGATTGTCGCGGCATCGAGCGGCGTTACCGATGCGCACGAAATGACCATTTCTGAGCGGGCTAGTGGTCGCGATAGGTTGAAGGGAAGATTATGTCCTGATCAACCAGGACGTTGAACTTGTAGCCTTGGCGAATGCGAATTGTTGGCTGAACGTTTAGATTTTTCGAGATCGTTTGCTCCGCGACGCGACCGAAGCTTTCTGCAAAACTCCGACGCGCGGCGTCCGAGGCGGTATCTTGCGTCGCGAGTGACTGACTCTCGGGCAACGACATGTCAATGCCGGTTCCGATGATTGCCACCAGCGCTGCGGATCCGAAGGTCCTCCAAAGATGACGGTCGACCCGATCCCGGAAGCCTCCATATCCTTCGGCGTCCGTGCCCGCCATACCGCCGACCTGCAGAGTAGACCCATTGGGGAATATGAGGTCAGTCCACACGACGAGGACACGTTCCTGACCGAAGGACACCTTGGAATCGTAGCGACCGAACAGCTTTGCACCTTGTGGGATGAGGAGGCGGTAGCCAGTTGCGCTGTCGTATACATTCTGACTCACTTGGGCGATAATCCGGCCTGGCAGGTCGGAATTCAGCCCCGTGATCAGGGTGGCGGGGATGACCGAACCGCGCTTCAATTCATAGGGTGATATCTGCGGCACGACCCGGTTCGGGAGGTAGCCGAAATCTTTGATATCCTGAGAAAAAAAGCCCTCCTTCAATGCCTGGCCGTTCGGATCGACGTTCTGGCCCATAAGGCCGGATTTCAAGGCGGCAGCATACAGATCTGATGCACCATTAGACGTACCAGTTGCTGTCTGACGGCTCGTGTTCGTATCTGCCAACCGCTCGGCGGCGGATATGTCGACCTTTAGCGGCGAATCGAACGCTGTCGCTCGGGCCTGGAGGCGAGCCATTCGTTGGCGCTGGGCCTCGCGCAGATATTCTTCATCCTGCTCCCGCTTAAGGCGAGCTTCCCACTCCTCTTCGGATTCAAAACTGGGTCGCCGGCCCTGCTGTTCCGTGGGTCCGTGCTCTGCAACTGGCTCTTGCCTCTCGATGTTATTCTCGACGACAGGTGCGGGCTGGAAAGTCTCGCGCTCAACGGGCTCGCCGATAATTCCATCCGATATACTCCGCTTCAGCTGATCGCCGAAACTTGTCGCTGGTGTCTTGGATGTGCTTTCGATGTCGTTGCTTCGGTTGAAAGAGAGCCCGCGCAATGACAAGCCAAGTACGACCACGCCGAGAAACAGCACGACAACTATGATGGCAAAGATGATCGGCAGGCGATTAAGGCGGCGCATGCCCTTTTGATCGTCGGTCCGGCTGGACGCGCCGAGTTGGAGCGACTGGACCATATTCTCCTCCGTCAGTTGTGCTGCATGATCGAAAGCGGACTAGCCGGGATAGCGCCCGCTGCTGTCGGCCTATAAGCCCGGCCAAGGGCGATGGTAGGGGTCGAAAGCCGCACTAGCACCTGTCCGTCAGCGCCATCGATTGAATAGGCAAGCTTGAATGGCTTGATGTTCTTGGTGACCCTCCCGTCCGTAACCACCCGATAGCCCCACCCCTCCAGGGCCGCTTCAAGGGCGGTCGCGAACTCCGAGCCATCCCTTTCCATCTTGATCGTCGTGGCACCGGCCTGGCCGATGTGCTCGACCAGCCGGCTTGCCATGTCGCCGGCGATGGCGCTTGCGGTCGGACCAGTGACCGTCACTAGAGCGGGGCTGGTGGTCAGTGTATTCTCGACCGTTTGGCAACCGCAGAGCAAAGCAGTCGGGATCAAAAGCGCTGGAAATTTTCGCATCCTTTAGCGTCCCCGCCGGATCGTAATTTTCTGCTGCCGCCAACCCACCCCGGAAACAAGGATCGCCTTATCCACCGCATAGTCGACGATCATCATGTCTTTCTTCATCCGGTAGTTGACGATGCGGTTTTGGCCACCAGACACGATGAAGAGTACAGGGGCGTCCTGGCTGGAGACCGACTTCGGGAATTGCAGATAGGTTTTCACCCCGTCCGAATAGACCCGTTTCGGCTTCCACGATGCGCCGCCGCTAATCGAATAGGAGAAGTTCAGCTTGTCCGGCGCGTTACCTGGAATGCCGCTCGTTTCGAGACCGGTTTTGATGTCGTCGAGCTTCGTCGACACGTCCTCCGGGTATTCGAAACCAACTCGCGCCATATATTGGTTGGGATGCGACTTGAGTTGGATGTGATAGGTTCGCCTTGAGGTTGTAACGACCATCGAAGTGAGAAGGCCTGGCTCGGACGGTTTGACGATCAGATGGATTGCCTGCCCGCCCGTTGCGCCCGAGGTTGCGGGCTCCACTTTCCACCGAACTGTGTCACCGACGAGCACGTCGCGGACCATCTCGCCGCCCTGAAGCTCGATGTCGCAGACCTGCAGCGGTGAGCAGACGACGGACGGCTGAGTTTCGCCGAACAGGAAAACCACCTTGCCGTCCGGCCCTATCGCGACCAGCCCGGGCGTCCCGCGCCACTTCCTGGAAATGTTCGTTCCCTTTACCTCGTTCGTTGTCATAGTTTGGGCCTGCGCATTGGCGACGAAAACAAGTTCGGCCATGCAACTGGCAGCTGCGATCAATGCTGTTTTGTTCATTGAAAAGTCCCCTGCCCTCAAAGCTGTGCCGTCCAGTCGAAATCCTCGACATAGAGACCGATCGGATTGAGGCGGATAATCGCCTCGTCTTGCGGGGCGGTGAGCGCCACTGTTGCGATCCCGCGGAACCGTCGCGTGCCGGTCTCCTTGCCCTTTCGATCTCGCTCGTATTCTGTCCAATCGATCTGGAAGTCTGGTTCGAGAGTGCCACGATGTTGTTGACCTCGATGGCGACCGTTGCCGATTTTGCCTTCTCGAATGGCGAATTGCCACGGAACCAGGCGTTGACCTTTTCGGTGGACGGATCGGAGGTTCGCAAATGCGCGTAGGTCCGATCGATATACTGCTTTTGAACCACTGCGTCGGGCGTGATCGAACGGAAGCTGGTGACGAAATTGCCGAGCGTCGCGCGCACGACACGGGCATCGGCATATTCGATCTGTTCTGGAAAGCCGATCGCAACCGACGTACCGAGCTTATCGACTTCGACAATGTAGGGTACCAGCTTGACCTGAGTGCTGAGATACAAAGCGTAGCTGAAACCGATTACGGCCATGGAAAGGCCGATAGTGCCAACGATGCGCCATGCGGCCGCAGCCTGTACATAGGAGCCATAGCGTTCAGTCCATTCCTGGCGAGCGGCAAGATACGGGTTTTCTGGCGCGCGGTTCGTGGCCATCATCCCTCCCTTTCTAACTACGGTTTGTTGTTGCGTTCGGGAGAGGGCTTCGGCCCGCTGTGACCGCTGTGCTGTTTATCAAGCTTGGCGTTGGCCAGTCCGAGGATTGATCCGGCATAAGCGCCCGGAGAGCCGATTGCCTTTTCCTTTGCCGCCGAGCCAGCCGCTTGCGCACCGGTACTGACGCCCGTACCTATGCCGCGAAGAGCGGCACCTCCGAGCGATGAACCCGCGGCGCGGGCAGCTTGTGCGGCGGCGAAACCGGCGTTGGCAGCGCCGACGGCGAGAAAACCAGCCCCGGCCGCGAAAGACGCCGCTTGCCCGCCGTGGCGGATCGTTTCCATTCCACCGGAGATGGATGCGCCCTGAACGACGCCCTGCATTATGTTGGGAACGTACATGGCGATGATAAAGACGACGACGGCAATGCCAGCAATCGCCAGTGCGGTCTGGAACTGGCCGCCGATATCCGGCTGGTTGGCGAGTCCGATCAGCACTTCGGAGCCGATGCGAGAAATCATGACGAGCGCCATGAGCTTCATCCCGACCGAAAAAGCGTAGACCAGATACCGGACTGCGAAATCCTTCGTGTAGGACGAACCGCCGAGGCCTAACATGATCATGCCGGCGAGGAGTCCGATATACATTTCGACCATGACGGAGACAAAAATAGCGGCAACCAGGGAAAAGGCGATCACGGTGACGACCATCGCGAACGCGGCGGAGATTGCGAGCGCGTTGTCTTCAAAGAGGCCGAACCGAATTTTCTCCGACATTTTGGTCGCAACAGCCAAGCCCGCATTGAAGACATCAGCTGGAGAAGCCGTGCCGCCTTCTGCGCCCAGCTGGAAGAGGCTGTCTACCACCGCCTTGGCGAAAGCTGGCCCCTGGGCCAGAACGAAGGCGAAGAAGCCAATGAACATGATCCGTCGCACGAGTTCGGCGAACCAACTGTCAAGAGAAGCAGCTTGCAGCGCCAACCACACTGCCGCGATGCCGATTTCGATCGTCGCCAGAATCCAGAAGAGCGATCTGGCGGCGTTCATAACCGTCGATTCCCACCCCTTTGCGGCTGTGGTGACCTGATTCTGCAGAGAGGTCAGGACCGAACCTTCCTGTGCGAGGGCTGGTTGGGCCCCAACAGCGATGATGACGGCGAACAGCATCGCGGCGCGCAACTGCTGAGGCGACATTGGGCTCCTCACCATTCTGGCGTCACCTTCTGGCCCGCGCTTACGACCGACAATACTGCGGCGGTGGCAATCAGGGTGGTTTCCGTTCTCACCACTCGATTCCCATCCTCTGGCCGCCCGATGTGGAGGGCGCAGTGGCGCTGAAGAACTTCTCCCGCCGCGCCTGCGCCAAGTCCTTGTCGGTTTGCTCTGTTTGCAGCCATGTGCCCATCATGGTCATCTGCTGCGAGACGAGGCCTCGCAGCTTCTGCATCTGGGCGACTTGTTGGGCGGCAATCTGATGCCCAACCTGCAAGGCCTTCATCTGGCCATCGGCGGACTCCGACATGCCGCGGAGTGATTTCATCGCGCCTTCTTCGCTATCGAATTGATCGGCCGTGAGGCTTGCGGCCTTGAGCGTGCTGGCGATCGTATCACGGTTGGTGTCCGACCATGTTTGATATGTCGAGGAGAAGGTCTCGGCATTCGGAAGATTGCTTTTTAGGTCAGCATAACTCTTGAAGCGTTGCTGGAGCACATCGTCCGCATTCCCCATTGAAAATGACATGCTCCGCCCGTGCTTGACGACGTTTCGGAGTTGATTGAGGTCGCTCTGCACCCGTCCCCAGATGTGGTTTGGAAGCTGGGCAGTATTCTGCAGCATGTTCTCGTAGATCTTCAGTTGATTCTGGATCTGATGGGTGAGCTGGTTGATTTGTGTGATTTGGTTTTGAATCTGCTCACCGGACTTTCCGACCAGAGAGATGAGCTGCCCGTTGTTGAGAACTTGCGTCCATTCCGTTGCAGCACCGGTGGCCGTGCCGGCATCGGCCGGCGCCGCTGCCCCGATCGAAACAGCTGTGAGCCCCAAACCGGCAATCCATTTACTCGTTTTTGAGCAGCGATGCGGCATTGTGAATTCCTCTTGATTGCAGCCAATGGAGGGGCCAGTTGCGGCCATGTTCGGATTGAAGGGTGCGAATGCGCTTGAGGTCCTCCTTTTTTGATGCGCCCACGAAGCTAAGGGCGACAGGGCCGAGCGTCATGTCAAAGAGGCGCCGTCCCTCGGGCGTCGCGACGTAGTATTCTCGCTTGGAGACTGCGGCTGCGACGATCTCGATCTGCCTCTCGTTAAAGCCGATCCTCTCATAGAACTCCCGGGCCCCTGGCGCACGCGCAGCACCATTTGGGAGGCAAATCTTGGTTGGACAGGATTCCTTCAGCACGTCAACAATCCCGGAGCGCTCGGCATCCGAGATCGATTGAGTGGCGAGAACGACAGCGCAATTTGCCTTGCGCAACACCTTCAACCATTCTCGAATTTTGCTGCGGAAAACGGGATGGCCAAGCATCAGCCAGGCCTCGTCGAGCACGATCAGACTAGGCGACCCATCCAGGCGCTTCTCGATCCGGTGGAACAGATAGGTCAGGACGGGCACAACATTGCGCTCGCCCATGTTCATGAGTTGCTCGAGCTCGAACGTCTGGAACGCGCCCAGCGACAGGCCGTCCTGCTCGGCATCAAGCAACTGGCCCATCGGTCCGTCGACTGTATAGTGATGCAGCGCATCCTTTATCTCACGCATTTGAACTCCGCTGACGAAATCCGACAGCGAGCGCCCTGGCGCGCGGGCCAACAGGCCAATCTGACGGGAAATCGCGTTTCGGTGATCGGGGGTGATCGTGACGCCTTGCAAAGCAACCAGCATCTCTATCCACTCTGTCGCCCACGCCCGGTCCGCGTCACTTTCGAGTTCGGAAAGCGGGTAGAACGCCAGAGCGCTCCTCGCTTCTGCGATGTCGCCCCCGATCTCATAGTGGTCACCACCTACGGCCAGAGTGAGCGGCAGGAGCGAATTGCCTTTGTCAAATGCGAAAATCTGGGCGTGCTCATAACGGCGGAACTGCGCGGCAATGAGGGCAAGCAATGTCGACTTGCCAGATCCTGTTGGTCCGAAAATCAAGGTGTGGCCGACGTCGTCGACGTGCAGATTCAATCGAAATGGCGTAGAACCGCTTGCGACCTGTGCAAGCGGTGGAGAGTTGGGTGGATAAAACGGGCAAGGTGCAACCGGGGTTCCGGACCACAGGGAATTCAAAGGGACAAGGTCAGCGAGATTGTTGGTGTTGATTAGCGGTTCCCGGATATTGCAATACCAGTTGCCCGGCAGGCTACCAAGAAAGGCGTCGGTGGCATTGAGTGTTTCGATCCTCGCCCCGAAACCTTCCGCTTGGATCAAACGGCGGATTGCTTCCGCCTTCTCCTGCAGTGCGTCTCGATCGTTATCGAACAGCACGACGACCGGCGTGTAGTAGCCGTAGGCAACCAATTGTGACGAGGCTTGTGCGATCGCGTCCTCAGTCTCCGCGACCATCGTGATGGCATCCTGATCTACAGATCGGCTTTGCGTCTGAAACAGCTGGTCAAAAAACGGCCGGACCTTCTGTTGCCATTTCTTGCGCGTACGTTCGAGCTTCCCTCTGGCTTCTTCGGCATCGAGAAAGATGAAGCGGGATGACCAGCGATAGGTGAGTGGCATCAGGTCAAGGCTGTTCAAGATTCCCGGCCAGCTTTCGGCCGGCAGCCCATCGATCGCAACAACCCCCACGAAGCGGCTTTCAACCTTCGGTGTCAGTCCATGCTCAAGCTCGGCTGTTGCGATCCAATCGAGAAACATCGGAACATCCGGTAGCCGGATCGGGTGGCTTTCTCCGGAGATGCAGAAGCGGACGAACTGAAGAAGCTCGTCATAATGGGCAAAGCGCTCCCCTCCCCTCTCGATCGTTTTGCGGGTTTCCATTCGCCTGATCGAAAGCGTGTTTGCGAGATACTGCTCGACCTCGCGGATGGCGTTCCCGAAGAAGAAAAGCGCTGTGTCCGCGTAAGATTTTTTCCGGCTCTCTTCATCAGAGTAGATGTATTTGCTGAGTGCGGACTTCCTGGCCTCCAGTGGGCGATGGGTAAGGATCAGCGCATGTCTGCTCTCGAAATGCCCCTGTTCTCGCGCGAAATGCGCCCGGCGCTCGGCATCTATCGCGCGCGTGACCGGATCAGGAAAGTGACAGCGATCTTCCGACGGATAGTCGACCGTCGGGATGCGGATGGCCTCAACCTGAATCATCCAGCCGCTTCCCAGCCGCGACAAGACCGCATTGATCTGTCTCGACAACTCGTTGCGCTCGAGGTCAGTCGCACTTTCGCAATCTGGGCCTGCAAAGTACCAACCTGCCATCAGACTCCCGTCCTTCAGCAGGACCACGCCGTTGTCGATGACACCGGCATACGGAACGAGGTCGGCGAAGGATGGGCCTTTGGCCCTGAAGCGTTTGAGAGCTACCACCGCCGCTACCTCAGTATCGCCGCCACGGCGAGGAGGTCGCCTTGTAGTATGGCTTGTAGGCGATGTGCCGCACGTAGACCTGTCGCATTTGCGGATCGGACTTCGCCATCATTCTGAGCACCCCCACGACAAGGATCCAGACCACAACACCTACAATCGCTGAGTAAACCGTGAGGACGACGAAGATCAGGATTACTGCCGCAAGACCCGTAATCAGCACCAGCTCCCGGTCCGCACCCATCAACAGGCTTGGGCGAGAAAGCGCACGATGGATGCGGTTGCGCTGCAGACCGGACATGGAGTCAACCATGAACTGCCTCCAGGCCTGCGTTCGAGCCAACCGACGTGATCTGCTTGCTTCTCAGGCCGATGGAGGCGCCGGTCGAGCCAAACAGGCCAACGATCGTGCTCGCGCCCAGCAGGATGCCGGCAACGAGAACGACGTACATCAGCCGCCGCGCAAAATCGTTCAGTTCGCCGCCAAAGATCAACATGCCGCCGGCGATTGCGACCGCCGCAAGCGCGATGTAGCCCGCAACCGGACCGGTGATCGATTTCTGGATCTGCTCGAGGGGCCGCTCCCACGGAAGGTTGCCACCGGAGCCGGCCAGAGCAGACCCGATAGATAAGAAAAAGCTGCACCCTGCCATGAGCGTAACTGCTATTAGCTTGTACTTATGCGACATGACGCGCCTCCTGTTCTTGCGTGGGCTTTTCAGATTCAATCTCGTATCTGCCGCCCGCGAACCGCTCGACGTGGATGACATCTCGAACACGCCGACCGCGCGGCGTCCGCTCGATCGAAATAATCAAATCGACGGCCTCTCCAATCACCTCGTGCATCGGCTGCTGGCTTGCCTCGGCGGTGAGTTGTTCCAGGCGGCGAAGCGCCGAGGTCGCAGTGTTCGAATGAATCGTCGCTACGCCCCCTGGATGGCCGGTATTCCAGGCTTTGAGCAAGGTCAGGGCCGCGCCGTCACGAACTTCGCCTACGACGATCCTATCGGGACGCAGGCGCATAGTGCTCTTCAGGAGCCGCGCCATGTCGATTGTATTGCTCGTATGTAGGAGAACGACATTCTCGGCTGCGCATTGAATTTCCGCAGTGTCCTCAAGAATGACGAGGCGATCGTCCGGCGCGGATTTGACGATCTCATCGATGACTGCGTTCGCAAGTGTCGTCTTGCCCGAGCCGGTCCCCCCAGAAATGATGATGTTGAGCCGGGCAGATATCGCACTACGGATCGTTGCCGCCTGACACTCGGTCATCACCCCTGTGCGTACGTATTCTTCGACCGGTATGAGGCGTGACGCACGGCGCCGTATGTTGAACGCAGGCCCGGCGACCACGGGGGGCAGGAGACCCTCGAAGCGGTGCCCACCGATTGGCAACTCGCCGGAGATGATGGGCTGTTCGGTGTCGACCTCAGACTGAAGCGCATGCGCTACGGTTCCGATCACCATTTCCGCGGCAGCCGGCGACATTTCGCCAGCGGGAGAAACGCCCTGGCCCAAGCGTTCGATGAACAGCTTTCCGTTGGGATTGAGCATGATCTCGACGACATTCGCATCGTCCAGCGCGACGCACAGGTGATCGCCGAGTGCCTCCTGAAGTTTGCGGACAAGCCGTGGGTGAGAGCGAAGCTGGCTCACGGATTTCTCCTTCACGCTGCTTGGCTGAGACAGCTCAGTTCAGAACGATAATTGGAAGGGCGGAGCCTCAGGAATGTCTCCGCACTCGCCTGTAGTGTACCCGCGACGGTCATTGTCACTCCGATCTTCTGTGGGCAACCTAAACGCCGCAGGGGCCATCCGACGCGGGCGAGGATCCGTTCGAAGCGGAAGTCTGTGACCGTGACGATTTCGGTGAAGCCGTTCGAGATCGACCATTCAATGATCCCGGCGAACAGGGTCAGCGTTGCCTCGTGGACCGGTCCTGCGCCCCTTCCTTCGGACAGAGCGGTGTTGACGCAGAACCGGGAGCTCTCGATCATCGCGGGATGAGCCTTCAAGCGATTGTCGGGAAGCAGCGACGGAAAAACGTCTGCCACCATAGTTGGGCCAAGAGCTGGAAGAAGGCGGGCGCATCCAGCCAAAACACCTGTTGCATTTATGGCGAGGATATAGGTCGGGCCAATTTGATCGAACCGGTCGGATTCGCATCCGCTAGCCACTAGAACTTCCCATCCTAGCCGGTCTGAAAAGACCTGGGCACGAAGCTGATGATGAGCATGAAGCAGCTGCGCTTCGGAAATGCTCCGGGGTTGTGTTATTGCCATAATCTGCATGAGGTCCTCCGGCGTTGGTGGGTTGCGGAGAAATCAGCACAGATCTAAATCAAGGTGCAGTTGTTGAATCATACAAACTCACAGCGAGTGAGTCGCGTTCAAACAGCCTCATGTTAGTGAACCGCGGCGGAAGCTGTGCAAAAGCGCACGCGGTGCTTGTAGGATTCACAGTAAAACAAACAGTGAACACCTAGTGTTGCAATTCTTGTTAACATCAAGTTATTGCACGTGAAAATGAAATTCGTTGTATTCCCCTGGGGCCTTCAGTTAACCTTTCGTTAACTGAAAAGCTCTTGCTCAAAAATGAGAATCGGCGCTTATTGCCAGTGGCGGAACTTTACCTGTTTCGCGAAAAATACCGCCACTGGCAAAAAATGGATTTTGAAATGGCGAATACCGCCGCAAAAGCAGCGCCTGTAGTTGAAGGTTTGACCGCATTGATGGAGCGTCATGCCGACGCTCTCTCCAGCCAACTTCAGGCACATCATCTGAAAGTTTTCCCCCCGACTTCCGAGAAAGGCATTCGAACATTCGGGCCGTCTGAGGCGTCCAAGCTGCTGGGCGTTGGTGAATCTTATCTACGACAGACCGCTTCGGAAATGCCTGAGTTGAATGTGAGTATGAGCCCGGGAGGTAGACGGACTTTCTCAATTGAGGATATCCATACAATCCGGAAGCATATGGATCAGATCGGGCGGGGCAACCGACGCTACCTGCCGCATCGTCGAGACGATGAGCAGCTTCAGGTCATCTCAGTTATGAATTTCAAGGGCGGTTCGGGCAAAACGACCACCGCGGCGCATCTGGCCCAATACCTGGCAATGCGCGGGTATCGGGTTCTGGCCATTGATCTCGATCCTCAGGCAAGCCTCTCCGCGTTGTTCGGAAGTCAACCGGAGACGGACGTTGGTCCGAACGAAACGCTCTACGGCGCAATTAGGTACGATGACGAGCAGGTCCCGATCGAGCAAGTCGTGCGAGGAACATACATTCCCGACCTCCATCTCATCCCTGGCAACCTTGAACTGATGGAGTTTGAACACGACACACCACGCGCGTTGATGAAGCGGAAGGAAGGCGATACACTTTTTTACGGGCGGATCAGTCAAGTTATCGAAGATATTGCGGATAACTATGACGTTGTCGTCATCGATTGCCCTCCCCAGTTGGGCTATCTGACGCTCTCGGCTCTGACGGCCGCAACCTCCATCTTAGTAACAGTGCATCCGCAGATGTTGGACGTGATGTCGATGAACCAGTTCCTGGCGATGACATCTAACCTGCTACGCGAAATCGAGAACGCCGGCGCCGAATTCAAGTTCAATTGGATGCGCTACTTGATAACCCGTTTCGAGCCGAGCGACGGACCGCAGAACCAGATGGTTGGTTATCTACGGTCAATCTTTGGTGAAAATGTACTCAATTTTCCGATGCTTAAGACCACCGCGGTTTCGGATGCTGGCCTGACAAACCAAACCCTTTTCGAAGTAGAGCGGGGGCACTTTACGCGATCGACCTATGATCGAGCCTTGGAGGCGATGAACGCCGTCAACGACGAGATCGAAACTTTGATCAAAAAAGCATGGGGTAGAGCGACATGAGCCGGAAGCACATCCTTGGCGTCTCAACAGACGCCCCCGACGCATCGTCCGCCGACAGCAGGGCTGCAAGAAGCCGCTCCATGCCGCTTCTTGGCGTAACAAGGAAGGAGCGCGATCCGGCAGCGAAACTCACCGCAAACATTGGCAACGCACTTCGCGAGCAAAATGAGCGCCTTGGCCGCGCCGATGAGATTGAGCGCCGGCTCGCTGAAGGTCAGGCAGTGATAGAACTTGACCCGTCGTCGATTGCGCCGTCTTTCGTGCAGGATCGTATGCCAGGCGAGATTGATGGGCTCATCGCTTCGATCAGGGAGCAAGGACAGCAGGTACCGATTCTTGTGCGACCTCATCCGGACCAGCCGGCGCGATATCAGGTTGCCTTCGGTCATCGCCGGTTGAGGGCTGTTTCAGAACTGGGCCTTCCAGTCAGGGCGGTTGTTCGCGAACTGACGGACGACCAACTTGTCGTAGCGCAGGGTCAGGAGAACAACGAGCGGGAAGATCTTACCTACATCGAGAAAGCGCGCTTCGCATACCATCTGAATAAGCAGTTTCCGCGCGAGATTGTCATCGCCGCGATGTCGATCGACAAGAGCAATTTGTCGAAGATGCTTCTGCTGGTCGACGCACTTCCCTCGGAACTGATCGATGCGATTGGGGCTGCGCCCGGTGTTGGAAGGCCAAGTTGGCAGCAGCTCGCGGAACTGATCGAGAAAAAGTCTTCAGCGACCGATTTGTTGAAATATGCGAGGTCGGAGGAAGTGCAAGCGCTGCCATCGGTAGATCGGTTCAAAGTGCTGATTGCTAATTTGAAGCCCCGTAAGGTGGCGCGCGGACTTCCCGGTGTGATGTCCACCCCAGATGGGACCAGGCTTGCACAAGTGACGCAGAGCAAATCCAAAGTTGAAATCATGATCGACAAGAAGGCGACGCCTGATTTTGCGGCTTTCGTGCTCGAGCAGTTGCCGACGCTTTATCAAGCGCACCGCGCTAAAAACCAACGGAAACAGGGAGAGTAACCCGCAAAAGAAAAGAGCCCCCTCAACGTCGCCGTCGCGGAAGCCCTTTTGTCTCTGTAGCAAGGACAGAATCGCATTTCCTGGAATCCTCGTCAAGAGTCTTTGGCGCCGTTTTGGTGAGCGGACTTCTTTTGCCTGCTGGAAGGTGAAAGACATGCAGACGGGAAGTGTGACGACGCCTTTCGGGCGGCGGCCGATGACGCTTGCGCTTGTGCGGCGCCAGACGGCGTTAGCCGATATTAAGCAAGGAAAGACTGCGGAGAAATGGAAGGTTTTTAGGGATGCTTCCGCCGCCATGGAACTGCTGGGGATCCAATCCAACAGCCTTGCGGTTCTCGATGCGTTGCTGAGCTTTCATCCGGACAATGAGTTACGCCAAGGCGCACAACTGATTGTCTTCCCTTCAAATTCTCAGCTTGCACTCCGAGCACATGGAATGGCTGGCGCGACTTTGCGCAGGCACGTTGCCATGCTCGTGGAAGCGGGTTTGATCGTCCGGAAGGATAGCGCCAATGGGAAACGTTACGCTCGCAAGGATGGTTCTGGTCAGATCGAGACTGCATTTGGCTTCGACTTGTCCCCGCTCCTCGCCCGATCCGAAGAACTCGCGTTGTTGGCGCAGCAGGTGATGGCCAATCGTGCGGAATTTAGGAAGGCGAAAGAGAGTTTGACGATTTGCCGACGCGACGTTCGCAAACTGATAACTGCGGCCATGGAGGAGGGCGCGGACGGCGACTGGCAACAGGTTGAGGGCACCTATGTGGCCCTTGTGGCCAGGATCCCACGCGTTCCGGCGCTTGCTGACATCAATACAATCCTCGAAGACATGCAGATGCTCCAGCAGGAGATAATCAATCGATTGGAATTGCACGGTATTTCGCAGAATAATGGCACCAATGGTGCTCATGATGAGCAGCACATACAGAATTCAAAATCCGAATCCATCAATGAACTTGAACCTAGCTCTGAAAAAGAGCAGGGCGCAAAGCCGAGCGTGATCAAACGGTCCCAGAGCGAGCCGATCAAAGCGTTCCCGCTTAGTGTCGTGCTAAAGGCCTGCCCGACGATTGGAGATTATGGGCCAAGCGGTGGCATTCGGGGCTGGCGCGATTTGATGTCTGCGGCGGTGGTGGTTCGGTCCGTGCTTGGGGTAAGCCCGTCAGCCTATCAGCACGCCTGCGAAGCAATGGGGCCTGAGAATGCTGCAGCGGCGATTGCCTGCATCCTGGAACGAGCGAGCTTTATTAACTCGGCCGGCGGATACCTTCGGGATCTGACGCTGCGAACAGAACGCGGGGAATTCTCGTTGGGGCCGATGATAATGGCATTGCTGAGAGCGAGCGGACAGGGCAGTTTGAAGGTCGGATAATGGTATGAAACGCACCACGGGTAGTCGGCTCCGACGGGCTCGAAATGACAACCTAACCAATCCATGAGAAGGTTGGGCACCGTATCCTTCTCAAGGGAATTGAGTCTGCACAATAGGTCGAGCCCACAACTGAATCTCGAGGAAGGGGGCAGAGCAAGAGCTGTTCAAAATCCTGCGCTAACGTAGAACGAACCCGAAACGCAATTGCCTTTTTGGCGTACTCAATCGTGTTCTAGGTCTTTTTAGCTCTGATTTTGGCGCATGAAGCCGTGCCCATTCTAAAGAGAGGCTTCCATGTTCAAATTTCTATTGCACGCCCTTGGGTTCTTCTTGCTGATCACCACCGAACTCGCCCACTCTGCGGACGCCATTGGCTTCCGCGAGACTGATATCGATAAAGGTGGAGCGCGGCCCCTTCATATCAGCATATGGTACCCAACCGAAGACGGTGCCAAGGCAGAGATCGTCGGTGAGAATCGTGCATTCTTTGGGGTCCCGGCTATTCGGGATGCGAAACCTGTGTCAACGGGGCGGCCACTTGTTGTATTGTCGCACGGCTACAGCGGTTCTTGGCGAAACCTTAGCTGGTTGGCGATTGATCTCGTGGAGCAAGGTTACATCGTTGCAGCACCTGACCATCCTGGCACGACAACGTTCAATATGGATCCTGTGCAGGCGGCGAAACTCTGGGAACGTCCGCGCGATCTTAGCCGCGTGATCGACCTTTTAAAGGGCGATTCTACCCTCGCCGGCCAGGTCGACGCCGGTCGGATTGTAGCCATCGGGCATTCGTTGGGCGGATGGACGGTCACGGCGTTAGCCGGTGCGCGTTTTGATACGAAGTGGTTTGAAAAGGACTGCCAAGCCCACACCAGCCCTCGGGCGTGCGCTCTTAAGAACGAGCTTGGACTAAGCCGGCTTGAAATTGATAGGGATATGATGGACCCGCGTGTGCGAGCGTTTGTATCCCTTGATCTCGGACTGGCGAGGGGATTTACTCCGGAGAGCTTGGCAACGCTGCGGGTACCATCTCTCGTGATCGCGGCCGGCATCGATATCGGCGGTTTACCGTCGAGGCTTGAAACCGGATATCTTGCGGATCACCTCCCGGAAATGTTCTCGACCTATGTCGAAATTCCAGATGCCATGCACTTCAGCTTCATGGGTCTCTGTAAGCCGGGCGCCGCCGCGCTCATCGAAAAGGAAGAGCCGGGCAATGGCGTGGCGTGCAGGGACGGCGGGACGCGAAACCGTGAAGCAATCCATCGCGAGGTAGCTTATCTCGTTAGCGGATTTTTGACCAAAGCCATCCCGGCCGAGTAGTCAGTATTCGAGCGGCCGGCCGAGCGGCGATAGTCGCTCGGCGTCATGCCTGTTACTCTGACGAACTCCCGGTTGAAGTTGGATTTTGTGTGGAAGCCCGAATCGAACATCACGGCCGTGATTGAGCGGCCGGTACCCGATAGCAAGTGCTGTGCTTCCCTGATCCGGTATTCGTTGACAACCTGCGAGATGTTTCGGCCGAGGGTCCGATTTACTGCACCCGAGATTTGGCGCGACGGAATGCCCAGTTTGCGTGAAAGGCGATTCAGTGTGAGGTCCGGATCACGGAATAGATGTTTGTCCCGCATGATGGTTTCGATTGCAATTATGATCCGAGCGTCATCTTGCGCTATAGACGCTGCCTCGTAGTTGGAGGGCTGTTCGTCCTGACCGTCAACCCAGGTCTGGTTGGACGATTGCGTTTGCGGCACACTCCAACCGAGAACCGCGAGCGCGTAGGCCAACAATGGTAGCGTAGTGACGTTGGCGATGCCGACAATAGAGACGGCGTGAATACCCTGATAAAGAAGGAAGTCGGCAGCGATCATGAGGTCGACGGCACCCGAAAACAGGAGCAGCCAGCCTGCTGATTGCGCTGCCCTTCGAGCGTTAGCAATGTCGCTCAGTCGCGTTCTCTCGAAACCATTGGATTCGCCGTACGAACGATGAATCAGAGATGTGCCATAGGCGAAATACAGAACCGGCAGGAGCAGATCGATCGGCGGGTGCCATCTCTGCCAAGTAGCCGAGAGAACCAGGATCACTGCGGCTGGCAAGAAATGAAGCCACCTTCTATTCGATGGCGATTGCCCAAGATTGGAAAAACAAAGCCAGGCGACGGATGGCAGCAGTGCCGCGACGACGGGCTGGAGAAATCGTGCCATCCGGAGATCAACGCTCCAGCGGAGCCCAACTAGGGTTACCAGAAGAATGCAAACGCTGATGAAACCGGCGAATGGCCGTAGATTGGCTTCGCGCTGGGCAAGGACCCGGATCAGGAGGATCACGAGCAGAAGCGCTATCACAAAAGGCAATGGTAATGCCAACATCAGGTCGCTCTATTGCGCGAGTGACTTGGTCGCCGCGTTTCGTCTCGCACGCGCATAATGGTTTGCCGACTGGTCGCGTATTTTCTGGCGATCGCCGAAACGCTGGTCCCCGTAGCCAATTCGTCACGCACACCTTGCTTCTGTTCATCACTGAGGGTCGAGGGGCGACCGAGGGCCTTCCCCTCGAACCTGGCGCGCCTGAGACCGGATTGCGTTCTCTCGATCAGCAGATCGCGCTCGAACTGCGCGACGGCGTTCAACACATGCATGGTCATGGTGCCTGCCGAACTGGTGAGGTCGGCACCTCCGAGCGCGAGGCAATAGACGCGGACCCCCATTCCGGCCAGCGTCTTGACCGTGGTGCTGACGTCGATCGCATCGCGGCCGAGCCGATCAAGCTTGGTCACGATCAGAATGTCGCCAGACTCCAGCTTGTCCATGAGCCGTGAAAAGCTACGGCGCTGCGCGATGGCAGTGCTGCCGGAAACCGTCTCGGTGACGATCCGGCGCGGCTCGACCAGGAAGCCGGCGGCTTCGATTTCCTGAATCTGATTGTCCGTGGTTTGTCCGGTTGTGGCGACGCGGACATAGGCAAAGGTGCGCGGCATGTGATCAATTTCGTCCGAATAGGCTGTCCGAAATATCCTGCCTGTTCGAAAGCCTGTCAAGTTAATTTGTGGACAGGTCGTTTTGCCCCCGAAATCGACCGTTTCCGGACAGAGGTTTGACCATCAGTGCATATTGTCAGGAGTAAAACGGTGGCCCGGCGGACGCTTCTCAACGCTCAGGTTCGACAAGACCTTTTCGACATTCCAATCGACGAAGACAGTTTGATCCGTCACTATTCCCTGTCCCCCGCAGATCGACTCGAAATCGAGGTTCGCCGGGGCGAGCATAATCGGCTCGGTTTTACGGTGCAGCTCTGCCTCAAGTCGGAGCCGATCCGTCGTCATTCGATTGGTATGCTCGCCGCGAAGAAACACGCGCTGTGGCTGTTCCTCTACACGATCGTCGCCCGCAGGCTGCTAATGAGATGCGATCACGACAGTAAACCGGCAAGTCGGCTGACATCGGCTGCTTCAGATCAAACCCGGCCTTGAAGCGATGGTGGATAGCGCCGACGCTTCGAAGTCCGGCAATTGATGGACTTCGATCTTAAGCGCCTGGCTTATCGCGCCCGCAATGGAAGGTAAGATGGTGTCAGGCTGGAGGCCGGTGCCCTGACCGTGACGCCGCGGGCGAGCGATATTCCCGCCGCGGCCGATGAACTGAACGTCGAAATCAGCGAAATGTATCCGTTGATCGAAGTGCCCGACCTTCTCAGGGAAGTGCATGAGTGGACCGGATGTCCCGACCAGTTCACGCATGTCCGGACGGGCAATGCGCCGCAAAACATCTCCACCATGCTCGCCGGTGTTCTGGCGGACGGCACAATTCTCGGCCCGAAACGCATGGAGGGAGCGTCGAAGGGGATCAGCGCCCACCAGATCGTTTGGATGCGCAGCTTCCATGCTCGTTCCGAGACCTACAGGGCGGGCCAGGCCTGCGTGACAGATGCTCATGCGCGCCATCCGAATTCGCAGCTCTGGGGAGACGGAACGACCGCCTCATCGGATGGGCAGTTCATCCGCGCCAGTGACCGGGCCGCCAAGCGCGGCGACATCAACCTGCATTATGGCAGCGAACCCGGTTCGAAATTCTACAGCCGTCTCTCCGACCAGTACGGTTACTCCGGTATATTACCGATCAGCCCAACCGAAAGAGAGGCCGTCTATGTCCTCGATGGACTGTTGGATCATGATACGATTCTGGAGATCGAGGAGCATTTTACCGATACCGGCGGCGCGAGCGATCACGTTTTTGCGCTGTTCGGCCTGATCGGCAAGCGTTTTTCACCCCGGCTGCGCAACATCAAGGACCGGAAGTTCCACACCTTCGAGAAACCCGATGCCTATCCGGCGCTGGAAACCATATCGGCGCACCGATCAACACCGCCCTCTTCTCGAACGTTGGGATGATCTTCTGCGTCTGGCCGCCTCGATCCCGACGCGCACTGTCGCGCCATCAACGATCCTGTCCACCGGCTCTGAACAGAAGCCTGTTCAGTCCTTGTTCCTGCGCCCTCACCGACAACGACGACGTCGCTCAAACAGTTCGCGAGCAAAGGCGTGGGCGACAACACGCTTCGCGCGGCTGCAGGCTACCTCGAGGCAGACTGCCAGCTTGCAACCGATATCCCCTCCCCTCCCCTGCCCTAGCCGGCGCCGGTGCGCAACCCGTGCCTGGGCGTTACAAACCAAGAGCAGACATGTTGTGATGTTGCGATGCTCTGGGGAAGCTCTCGGTTAATGTGTAAGGCAAGTGCCCGCTCGATCTGCGCGAACGTGCATTGCCTTGCGCCCTGGGCGGACGACGACAATCGCAGGTTTGCAGGTCGACCACGTCATCTACGAAGGACCAGTGCAGACAGATCCATCGAATGCGAGTTCCCCTCCCCTGCCTCTCGATCGGGTTTGCTTTGCAGTAGACGACGAACATGTGCTTTGATCGATCGAGTGGCTGCTATCAGGAACAGCCCGGGCTTGATCCGGCACTGTTCTCGGCGGACAGAGGCTATCCGACCGAGGCGTCAATCGGGGCATCCCCTGTCTAAGGCGATGCAGCAGTCCTATCACAACGCCGTCACGCGGGCGCTCGCTATTACAACCAGACATAGCACAAATGGTCGTCGGCGGCACGTTGGTGAGCTAGCAACCCTGCCGCGAATGCGTTTGGAAAGACGCAGCAACCTCGCAGCACTCAAGGGCTGATTACCGCCTGCGCACGCTCGCCGGCCCTCTCATGCTCCCCACCATCCGTAGCGCCGTGTCACGCTGGCTCCTTGCGGTAGTGAGAACGTCCAATGTACTCTCCATGGAGAACGAGAGCGATAACGATATCAAAGTTAAGGCGTCAGGTGTCGCCGCAAGCTTGTCTGGATCTTGGGGATAGCTGATTTCACCTAGCTGGGCTTCGCTCCATTGTCCGGAGACGTCGACTTGCCTTTAGCGCCAGGGTCGACCGTTTCTCAATGCGCGAGCCCCGGTTCGGATCATCTCAGGCATTGCTTCAGTTCCAGTCCCCTTTCGAAGGGAGGTACATCTAAGTCAACGGACGTTTATCTTCCGGTTAATCGAGTGCGCGGCTTATCCCTTACTGGCGTAAGGTTGTTAGCCCTCATTTAGCATTGCCCAAGCCTCCCTTCGTTTGGACACGAGATGGTGCGAAAAAGCATCGTTTTTTCAATTGCTTAAGACGGTGGTCAGCTGACCACCGGGTGCGATCAACCGGATAATATGGAAAATTAGCCAAAAGAACGTTGGGTTGGCTTAGGTGTGAGCCCATCCCTGATTGTTAGCCGCCGTCAGCCACCATACGGCAGCTTAAGAAAGGCGACAGCGGTTCCTACCGGATCATTCGGAAATATCTGCGAGACGGCGGGGCGGGAGGTTTCTCCACATAGCCTATACCAGAGCTTTTTGGACAGGCATTCCTGTCGCCGGTGCAGTCGTGACCGATGCGTTAGAAGGAGCCGGGTATCGACGCAGAGATGGATCAGCTCGAAGGGATAATCGCGCTGCGGCGTAAAATCGGGTCCGCCGGCTTAAAACCACTGAACCGCAACAAGCTAACGCCCCTGATGGTTCGGCCGACGGTGGACGAAAGACCGCCATAGCTTGCCTGATAATGCGATGCCGCTGGAAAGAGCGGTGCGCCGTGCGGGCGTGTCCATCAGATAGGTAGCGCTCAGCTCACCGCGCCACAATCGTGCCAGACATACCGTAGACTTGCGCTGCCGGCGTTGGAAAAGCTGCCTTCCATGACCGACTGCGTCATCTCCTCTCGGCGCAATGGTTATAAACGGGATCCTTGTGAATGTTCATTGGCATCTAGCGGTGAGTGCTGAGCTCGGCAGCCCGGACCGCTACCATCAGGCGGGAAACTATCGATCGTCCTCTGACCGATTTGACGAGTTGGCGCGCACTGCCCTTCAGGTGTTCGCTGAAGCGCCATTATCATGTTATCGACTGCGATCTGGCCCTCAACAGATTGCGGCACCATAAAGCGCTCTCGTCCATGTGGATTGCCATGAAACCGGTTCATCAAGGTAACTCGGCCCAGAGCTAGACGATCGAAGTCGTCGATTACGATCCGATTAGGTTCGAAGGAAATCCGGAGCGAATGCCTTGTCTTCTCGGTGTGCTTCCTGAAGTCCATCATATTGGTCGCACCTTCGTGCCGGGTCTTTGCGCAGAACTGAAAATCGATCTCCATGTTCCAATGCGATCATACGCCTCTACGCAGGAATGCATGGCTCGGATGTAGGCAGCTGGCAACGTCGCTTTCCGCCGCGACAACCACAATGACGGTGTGGGTGCATCTGTCGTCGATCGGGGACATTACGAACTGATAGACGACCTTCCTTTCCGGCGCAAAGATGGGTGAACCTGTCGCCGTGTTTTCGGAGACATCGTGGCCGATAGCGTACAAGTCGGTGAAGTTGAACCTTCAACCGCGCCGGTGTTTCACCAGGCGAGGAGGACGTTCGCCACCCGACGCACCTGTCCGTTAACCGCATGGGAGCTGTAAACCAGCTTTCCAACCGCTGATCTGCTCCGGCCTTGCATGCGGCTTGGCGATCTTTTGGCGATAATCTTTGTTGACCTCGCTGTCGTTTTTCCTGCTTCGCCGGACTGAATGTTTATTGCTGCAGCGGTATCAACTCATCCCAATGCAGTGGGATCGACTTGGATCGGCGGAATCGCATCTGATTTGCTGGTTGAGGAAGAGGGGTCCGGCTAGCTGTTGAAGCTATGAAGATTGTTCCTTCGAGGAAGTGCTGAGAAGCTTGGGTTGCGAAGCCAACCAACGATCAGCGGGTTCCTCGAATGAACATCCACAAGAATGCGCGTTTAACGCCGTCCGGCCGTGTGGCGGTGAGCGAAAGCTGTTGTTCGAGTTTCGTGGGCGCGGGCCGCCAGCGAACATGAGGCCGTTCATCTCCTGGCTTGACCTCCCTGTCGCCCGCCTGTCGCTTACATGACGCGTCGTCACACTGATTGCTGCTGCGCGACTACTCGATTTGGCCCGGGCGCGACAGCGGTTTGGATCGCCACCGCCTTAAGCCGCCCACGCTAAGTTAGAGACGGATCATGTCCACCAGTTACCCTCTCGCCGACTTCCAGAGGAGGGGAGGGGGCCGTTCGGAAGTTCAGGCTTTAGCGGGACGTCGAATATATCGGTTGGCCCAGTTGATCATTACGAACGATGTGGCGATCGCCGATATGTGGGCTCGTTCGCACGTTGGGCACGTCATGAACCTGACACTCACGAGCGAACCAACCCGAAGCGACGAGCTTCGTCCAGCAATGCTCTGATGGACGATGGCTGCCATTTTCGGCCGCCGCGCGGTGGTCGCTCCTGCATCTGGTCCAACTGGGCGGCAATGTCGCGAAGCGACAGATCGGGATCGGCAATGGCGATCGCTGCCACCAGCTTCATCAGATGGTCCTCGGGGGCGCGGCGAGGGGACCGGGCAAGGAGTTCTTTCTCCGCGAGCTTTTCGCGGACCAGGCGATGAACGGCACGACGGAGGCGCTCGACGGTCCAGCCGTGACCGCGGCGATTAAGAACCTGCACAACATTGTCCCAACTGTGCTGGGGCCGGAGTTGCCGCACCATTGGCAACCACGTCTGCGCAGACGCAATGAGCTCATCGAGATAGAGTTTCTCGCGTGCTTGGGAGACTGCTTTGATAGCCTCCGGTCGTCGTTCGCGCAGACCGGGGTTTCCAGGAAGCTTGCCGCGCGCCTTCGCCGCCTTGATGCCGGCCTTTGTTCGCTCGGCGATCAGCGCCCGCTCGAGCTGGGCGACCGCACCGAGAACCTGTAGAGAGAACATGCCCTGTGGCGTCGAGGTATCAATCGGGTCGCGGATCGACCGGAAATGCACGCCGCGCTCCTCGAGGTCCTCAATCACCTGCAGCAGATGGCTCACGGATCTGGCCAGCCGATCGAGGCGGACGACGACGAGGACGTCGCCCGCGGTGAGCTCGCCGAGCAGCCGCGTCAAGACCGGTCGGGCGCGCGATGTCCCGGAGCCGTGCTCCTGATAGATCCGATCGCAGCCGGCGGCCCGCAGCTCATCCAGCTGGGCATCGTGGACCTGGTCGTCCGTCGAGACGCGGGCGTAGCCAATCAGCCGCTTGAGAGGCTGTTGGACGTTAACTGTTTGTCGCTTCGCCATCGTGCTTTTAACGGCCTCGTTTCGAGATGATTTGTACAGATTAGGCATGCGTGAGAAATTGAACCTTTGCAAGCGTGGTTTATGGTGTGAATGGAAGCCCACCAGACTCGAAATGGCAGTGCGGACGACCGACGGACCGCAAACGGTGACGAAACCGCGTCAGCGGGCTCCTGTGGCGGAAATGCCGAGAAATCGGGTGGTTTGAAGGGGATCGGGTGGCGGCCCTGTTGTTTCAGGTGGACCTGGATGGAGAAATCCACTTCCTGACAAGGTTTGTGCCTGGCCGCTCAGATCGGGTCAGTCCATTCGATCCGGCAGATGATTCCTCCGAACTGGAGCGAAAGGCGGGTAAAAGCCCGGAAAACGGGCGTTTCCGATGATCCTGGGCGACCGACATACGCCGTTTGCGGCTCCAAATCCATCGCTATCGATACGGAGTACCTATCGATAGTGATGGGGCGTGAAAATGGGTGTCTGGATGACGGAAACATATCACTAAATAGCTTCCGTTTGTGGAATTAAATCTGTTAATTCAGTTGGTTAATTTTTGGTCAAACTTGGTAAGATCTGCCACATATCGTAACCGGGGCAGATTGGGTGGCTGTGCCGCATTGATGGGCGAAGCGCGTCGCGATGCGGATCATACCATGGGGTGAAGACGCCGGCGTCGGCGGTGGTGGCGCAACGCCCAGTCGATCGTAGGGGAGGGACGGCTAGGCTCTGGTCGCGACAAGTGTTGCCAACGGCGGGATGGCCTGGACTTCGAGCCCGATGCGATTACCGAGATACTGCCAGAACGACAGTCCGAGCTTCCGGCAGGTCTTCATCAACCCGAGCATGGTGTCGCGCGCGACGCGACCATCCCGGCTCATCGTGCCGCCGGAGTGTTTTCGTTTGGTGACGAAGCTGCGCAGATCATTCTCCGACGCGTTGGTGTGCAGGGGCGTGCCTGGCCGCTCCAGCACCTTGGGCAGTTCATCCTTCCGGCGAGAAAGACGAGCCAGAAGCTTGTCGAGATCTTGATAGCCGGTGCGCAGCGAGAAGATCCGCGCGAAGCGTCTGTGGAATGCGGCGGCAAGGCCGGGCGGGGCCTTTCGCCTGACGCTCTTCAGCGTCCGGTAGAACCGCCAGACGAGATCCCGCACCGTCTCCACTTTCCGGACCTGCCGCGGTGTTGCTGGCATCAATTTCTGCAGCAACCGCTCTGCGTGAACCCAACACAGAGCGTTGTTGCCGACCCGGAACTGGTCGGCATCATCTGAGACGATCACGGTGTCGCCGAGAAGACCATGATGGCGAATGAATCCCCAGATGCCGGCTTCCGCCAGCACACGGACCGCCTGTCTGTCGAAGATGTCGATACCCTTGCCGGCCAGATATTCGAGAAACGGCACCTGGTTCAAAAGCGTCGCTGTTCATGGCTGCGGAGTTTGGACACAAGCGCCGGATCGGCGCGACGGTAGATAGTGGAAGGCGGCGTCGTTGAGGACATAGTCCTGATAGCTGCCTCTGAGCAGCGATAGGAAGTTCAGCCGGGACTTTGAGGCGGTCGTGCGGAACACGGTAAAATGCTCGGCCCCGATCTGGGTGGTGTGGCCGTTATCGCGTTGATGCCGGGCGCCGGTATCGTCGACGGTGATGTAGGGGGCCGAGACAAGGCCGGCATGCAGTATGGCCGCATCCTCGGCGACAAAGCCATCCAGTCCCTTTGTCAAAAGTCGAAGCACCTGGCGCTTGGAGACGTTGACGCCGACATCGTTCAACAACGTCGTCAGCCGCGCCATCGTCACCTGTCCTTGCGCGTGCAGCATCAGGCAAAACCGTCTGAGGTTTGGGCCGTGGCCACCGACGACCCCTTGCGGCAATGGTGCCATCACCGTCTTGCCATCCGGCAGGATCCAGCATTCGCGCCGGTAATGCACGAGCTCAGCGGTGACAATCAGTTCCCGCACATGCAGCTTTTGTAGCCTTTGAAGCGCGAGCCGGGCGGAACATCGACGTGCAGGATTTGCTCGCGGCTCACCCGCTTGAGATCGAGCTTCGCGCCGCGCGGTTTCTTGCTGGTCGCTTGGCAGCCGTCTTGTTTGTCATCCGTCGCCTTATCCATGCCCGACGGTCGAAATGGCGGACGGGGCGGCAGGTTCTTCAGCCGCGCGATCTCGTCGCGCAAAAGCTGGTTGTCGACCTTGAGCCGGGTGTTTTCCAGCCGCAGCGCCGCATTGTCTTCCCGAAGGGCAGCGTTCTCGGAGCGAAGGGTCGTGGCCTCCGCTGAAAGCTGCCTGACCTCATCGACCAGACCCGTCAAGAGCTCGCGCAACGCTTTCAGCGAAAGCGTGTCGGCATGTTAGGGCGAGGCAAGTCGCTTCCTAGCCATGGCCGAAGGGAATCATGATTTGCCCCCGGCGCGGAATCCTCCTGGCGCCCCCCAACACGGCCACACTTCACTTATGCACACTTCGGTCAGCCAATCCGGCGAAAAGTCTGCCACCAAATCTGCCCCGCTTAGGTTGCGACGGCAATCGAGGTAGTTCGGGTGGCCGTGCCGCTTTGATGAGCGAAGCGCATTGCGATGCGGATCATACGATAAGGCGTAGCAGTTCCGCTGAGGCTGGCTAGGCGGTGGTTTCCTACCGAGGCGCGCTGTTGTCTTCAGCCCACTCAGTGAACGCATATCGGCGGGACCAGGCGGGGAAGCCCACCCCGGCTTAGAACCTTCACTTCCCTCCGCTTATATCCGAGTCTTCCCTCGCATTAGCTAGAAGCCTGCCGCCAAATCTGCCCAAGTTAATGCGCCCAGGGTCACGTTGTGCTTTATTTCAATGCCACTCGTTGCGGCTTCTCTAGCGACATAGATCCAATTTTCCGCATTTGTTTAGATGCTGCGTTACCCGACGTTGATAAACGGCCACGATTGATTTGGGGGACGCTATGATTGGGCTTGCAAAGTCATTTGAAAAGTATCTGTCGTTCGGCGCCATCGGCGGGCTGCTCGGAGTATGCAACGACATTGCCACACCATTGGCCGGCTCGAATATTTATGGCGTAATCGTCGGCGCGGCGGCACTTGTGATCGGTCTCCTTTCCGGTGCCTTTCTCGGCTTCGGGAGGGATGCGGTCAAAGGGGTACTGGGTTTCGGTTTTATCATTTTTAGCCTCAGCATCTTTTTCATCGTGAACGGTCCGGATAACAGCGATGCACCAACAGGATATATGGCTGCTGAGTTCGAAGGCTTGAAAAAGGTGCAGGATCAACTGGCCGTGTCGCTCGGGGTTATCGAGCGAAACACGGGCAAGATCGCGGACAATACGACTCAACTCGTCGAGCACACCGAGGATTTGCGTGGCTACGCGATCGACCAGGTTCGCTTTCATCAAGCCATCGAGAATGATGACCGCCGCACTGTGGTACTGGCCTGTCAGTCTGGTCAGCGCGCCGGCGCGACAATCCTTTCGAACAACGAGAAGTCTAGGGATCTGTTTCATGACGAAGACATGGTCCAATTCCTCGTCGAGAATGACTGCGTTGCGAAGAAGTCGATTTGCGGCGCTCTGTTCGAGTTCGAGTTTCCGTTCTCGTTCATGCACGCAGATTTTGCCAATATTGACCGAGTCAATCTGATCTGCGGAACCGAGGTGGGCCAGAAGGTCGCAGAACATCAGGCCGAGCGGAAGAAGAATGGCGACCCGATTTCGAAGATGTTGCAGCAGCAGAATGCGTTTTAGGAAGGGATCTACTCGGCGGACCGAACAATAGAAGTTTGATAATCACCTCCTCCGCCTGGGCCGTTTGTCGCGCCGGGGCGGACTCCTTGCAGCGTTCATCCCCGTCGATCGGCAGCGGCATCGCGATCGCCAGATTGGGCTGAAGTAGCGTGACGGTCTGGCAATGGCGCGGCAGATGATGGAGCGAGAACCGGCCGGCGAATTCCGTGGCGGACTGCCCACGCTCGACATCCCTAAACCGCTCGTCTCGGTCTGCGTGGTGATCAAGACGCTCGACCTCACGCCGCACGGCGATCGTCGGCAGAAGGCGTTGCTCTGGGATTCAATCCTCTTCAATCACCTTGTGCTTTTTCCAAGCCTTCGGATTCCACTCGTCCAGCATATGATGTTCCGCAGCCGGGCCTCCGGTTTGAACATGCAAGGCTCGCATCTGCGCTGATCCGTCAAAACAGAAACCGGTCCTCACGGCATTCGGATCGGTCTCGATCAGCTTCTCCTTGCCGAGGCTGCGCACTTCGAGCGTCGCGGAGCAACTGACGACCACACGCGATCCAGTCCTCCGACCGAGCTCGGTCGCGCGGCGATACTCCCAACGACCAAAGACGAGGCTGACGTCCAGCACTGGCGTGAGGATCCAATCCGGCTGCGCATGAAGCGCCAGATCTCCGCCCGGTGTCTGCCGCTCCAGATCTTCACAGATCAGCACCATGACTCGGCCCAATCCAAGTATGTCGCAAAGAACGAGTTCGTCTCCGGTTGCACAATCCTCCATAATGGTCGTCATGACCGACCGCACAGGGCAGGGCGCACTGCTTCATGCGTGGCGCAGCCATATTGAAAACGTTGAGCTTGCGCTGGCGAAATAGAATTTCGCCAGCGCTTGTCATGATCGATGCCGACATAGTAGCGATCGTGAGACCCGGCTGCTCGCCATTGCGCACGGACTTATCCCCGCCGCGGAGACCGGGATAAAGGAGCATGGCCGCAACCAGGTAGGTACCACATCGGAGTTGGCACGAACACGTCGAGCGGTTGGCTCGCCCAATACGCCGCGACGCAGGTGAAATATCCAATGAAGCCGAAACTCTTTTGTGTGCCCGGCGCGGCTTTCCGGACGCCTGATTGGTCCCGAAGTTATCAATATGGGTGGGACTCCCCGTGCGCAGACATCAAGCGCCACGGCGTGTTTGACAAGTCAATAACACAACGATATTGTTGTGTCATGATTCCGCCACTCGACCCTTTGACCGGCTATTTACCTCAGGGCGTCCATCCAGCGTCTTGGCAAGAGGTGTTCGCCGTTTTTTCAGGAAATGGCCACCGCCAGTGGCTGCTGGAAGGTCTCGCTGCTGCTCTAGAAAACCTAGCTACCGCAGGCTGCCGGACCGTATTGCTCGACGGTAGCTTCATTTCGCAAAAGCAACTCCCGAGCGACTACGATGGCGCTTGGGACACTTTTGGAGTGGACCCCGACTTACTCGATCCGGTGCTTCTCGATTTCTCAAATCAGCGGTCTGCAATGAAGTTGAAGTACGGGGGGGAGCTTTTCCCAGCGTCCGGTCTGGCCGCTCCCGGTGTTACTTATAGGGAGTTTTTTCAGAGTGACCGCAATGGTGTGCCTAAGGGCGTGGTGGAGCTGAATCTAAGGAGTCTGCCATGATCACCAACGAGCGACAGTACAAGATTACCCGCTCCCAGGCCGAAAAGTTTAAGAAGGCGCTGACGGAGTTTTCGCTTGAAGACAGAAAGGGCGTACACCCACGCCTTGTCCAAGCGGAAAGGGAGGCGCTTGAGAGCCAGATCGCCGATCTCGATCTGGAGTTGGCTGAGTACGAGGGGCTGAAGTCGGAAGAGCTAGCTATGCTCACCCTCGATTCTTTTGAAGGATTGGCTGAAGGGCTGATCAAAGCGCGCATTGCATCCGGATTAAGCCAGAAGGATCTTGCGGACCGCCTTGGGCTCAAGGAACAGCAGATTCAGCGCTATGAGGCAGACCGGTATGGTTCGGCGAGCCTCCAGAGACTGCAAGCGGTCGCCCAAGCTATCGGAGTGAGAATCCAGAACGACATCATGTTGCCAATTCCGGCCGTGTCGTTTGACAGCCTCGTCTCCAAACTGCGGCAGGTCGGTCTTGATCGTGATTTTGTCCTTACACGTCTTCTCCCGTCGTCTGATCTTTCACGTCTGACAGGGGAAGCTGACGTTGAGGATCAAAGCCAGATTCTACAGCGAACAGGTGAAATTCTGCAGCGCATTTTCGGGTGGACCCGTGAAAATCTGTTTGGACCTAGCGTCCTGCAATCGCCCCAACTTGCCGCTGCTCACGCTCGCTTTAAAATGCCGGCCAACCGGTCGCAAAAAACCACCACGGCATATGCTGCATACGCCCACTATCTGGCACTAACTGTGCTTCGCGGGTGTGCCGACATGCCACGGCGGCCGATCCCGATAGACCCTACGGTTTTCCGGCAAGCCGTTATTGACGCATACGGAGAGTTTGAGCTGCGCTCGGCCTTGCATTACGCCTGGGATCTTGGCGTCCCTGTCTTGCCATTGCGCGATCGTGGAACATTCCACGGTGCGTGCTGGCGTTACAATCATAGAAATATTGTGGTTCTCAAACAGACGTCGGCTTTCGAGGCCCGATGGCTGTTCGACCTTTTGCACGAGCTTTTTCACGCAGGTCAGGAACCCGAAGCTGCAACTCTTGAGGTAATCGAAGGCGACGAAACCTCAGCAGAACGCCGGAACTCGGACGAAGAAATTGCTGCAAGCCAATTTGCGGGTGACGCCAGTCTTGATGGTCAAGCCGAAGAATTGGCGCAAACCTGTGTAGAGGCGGCCCGCGGTTCCGTTCAGCGACTTAAAGTCGTGGTTCCCCAAATTGCTGAAGACTATGATGTTAGCGTCGGAGCTTTAGCAAATTACATGGCTTTCCGACTTTCTTGGCAGGGTGTCAATTGGTGGGGAGCTGCTGCCAATCTTCAGACTGGTGACGCCGACCCCTGGAGAATTGCTCGAGATGTGTTCCTTGAGCGATTTCCGGCGAAATTTGAAAGTGAAATCGACCGCAATTTGCTCGAACGCGTTCTGCATTGAGGAATCCCGATGACCGAATTCAAAAAACCAGAACCGCTTAAAATCACCTGCACTGCTGTGGACTGTGAAAATGATCTCCATTGTTTTAAGCAACTGAAGAAGATGACGAGTGAGCAGCGCGGAAAGTGCCGCGCGTGCGAAGCGGACCTTGTCGACTGGTCGCGTCTTAAGCAACGCGACCTCAACGATGCGGCCCACACTTTCGAAGCGCTGCAGCATGAGCTCATACGTCACCATTTCTTCCATAAAGAGATTGACGAAGGCGCCGACCGCCATGCTCGCCGCAAAGGTAGATTGGCCTTGTTCGAAGCAGTTGGGACTCGTCTCACAAAGTACCTCGCCCCTGCCGAGCCCCCGAGGGACGGCTATCAAACTCCGCTGAGCGGAAACGCCATCTACTATGCGCAGCACGCAACGGCTACTTGTTGCCGGACCTGCCTCGAATACTGGCACGCGATCCCGAAAGGCCGGCCGCTGACGGCACAGGAACTCGGCTACTGCCAAGCGCTGATCGAGCTCTTCTTGAACAAGCGCCTTCCGGGTCTCAGCGAGTCACCGACAAAAGTGCCGGCACGTCGACATGGGGCAGGGGAAGGGGCGGCACTGCTATGAGCACTGGGCTTCCTGTCAAACCGATCGACACGGAGAAGTTCGCCGAGCGTCTTCGCGCTCGCGCGATAAATGCGGCCGACCGCAAAATTCTGATCTCCCGTCTGTCTGGGTCGGAACAGGAGGTCGACCTGTCGTCTCCAACCAATTGCGACGGCTTTGGCCGGATCCGCCATTTCAAATTCAGAACTTCGGAAGGGTGGCCCGCAAATCCTCTGCCCATTGTGCCAGCTTGTAAGGCTCTGGGAATACACGAGCCGCCGGCAATGATGATGGCTCAAGTCTTCCAAAATGCAGCGTGCGCCTGGCGCTGTTGGTACTGCTTTGTACCAGATGCGTTGCTCAAGGCGGATGTTACACGGTCGTCCTGGTTTTCTGCTGACGAGCTTGTTGCATTTTACGCCGATCTCTCCGACCGACCATCGATTATTGACCTTTCTGGAGGATCGCCGGATCTGGTTCCAGAATGGACGCCGTGGATGATGGAGGCGCTACAATCTCGCGGCCTGGATCGATCGACCTACCTTTGGACGGACGACAATCTCAGTACCACTTATCTATTCGACAAGCTGACGAAAGACGAGCTGATGCTTCTCCGTAGCTATCAGAATTATGGCCGGGTGTGCTGCTTCAAAGGATTCGACTCCTATTCTTTTGCGTTCAACACGAAGGCCGCCGAAAGCGATTACGAGCAGCAATTTAAAATCATGCGGCGCCTACTCGACCTTGGCCTCGATCTCTACGGATATGTAACTCTGACCTCCCCGCGCAGTGAAGGTGTCGCGGCCGGCGTCCGCACCTTTGTTGACCGTCTTCAAGACCTCGATCCCCATTTGCCACTTCGAACTGTTCCGCTCGAGATACGTATGTTTTCGCCCGTCGGCGCGCGCCTCGCTGCTAACGACGAGCGTCAGATCAGCATGGGAGTTCAGCAGGAGGCAATCGAAGCATGGAACGAAGAGATCGAAAAGCGTTTCGAGCCTGCGATGAGGGCTCGCCCAATTTCGGCAGTGCCGTTGAGAACTCGGGGATAACTTATGTCACGCGTCTTGGCTCAAGCAGATTTCGAGAGGCGTATCGACGAGCAGGTTCTCGGGCTCTTAAGCCAATCGTCCTTGAGCTTTCATGCAATGCTCGGAGCGCTCCCCGGCGTCTATCCGACGAACGTGATTGACTCTCTGACAAGACTCTCGGCGACCGGGTTGGCCGATCGTAGCCGCACTGAGGAGTTGCGCGCTCAAATAGGCAGGCGGGACGATGCCTTGCGCTCAACCAGAACCCTGCTTCCACTGCCACACCCGGTCGAGTTCGAATGGCGGTTTTGTCCAGATACCTCTCAGCACCTGCTTGAACTAGCCAACGAGATGGCTCCCGCGAGAACCCCGATCGTGTTGTTTGGCACGCCTGGCATCGCGGTCGAGGCCCTTCAGCTGCCTATCGCGCGCAAGCTTACCTTCATAGGCGAGAACAATTCTGTCACCCAGCGCCTCATAGCCCTGAACGATGCAGCGGAACAATCGCTGACGTTGCAATTCTGCACGATGGCTTACCCTCAGATGGGTGCTGGCGCGGTGATCGTGGATCCACCTTGGTATATGGATTTCGTCAAGCCGATGCTTGCCATCGCTGCTCACACTGTATGCGTCGGCGGTTTTGTTTTCATCAGCCTTCCTCCTGAGGGCGTTCGACCGTCGGCGATTGATGACCAGACGAACCTGATTAGCCGCGCTGGCCGGATAGGGCTGCGACTCCATTCAGTCCAACCGCTGTCGCTCTACTATGAGACACCGTTCTTCGAGCAGAATGCGTTGGCGGCAGCGGGAATCGGTTGTTCGCAACGGTGGCGCCGAGGCGATCTTCTCGTTTTCGAGAAAATTAGCGTCGCCACTCCCGATTCCAACCTATTTGTGGCACGCAAACGCGAATGGTGTGAGTTCGTCATCGGCCGCATGCGGCTTTTCGTGCGACGCGCGGGGCAGTCCACTTGCCCTACTGCCCTTAGCTCGCTGGTCGACGGCGACGTTCTGCCAACCGTCAGCCGCCGCGATCGGCGCCGGCGTCAGGCCGCTGTCGTGACTTCAGGTAACAGGATCTTCGCGTCGAACAATCCCGAGCTCATCGTGGAAGCTGCGTTGTCACTGTGCAAAACCGATTTTAGCAGTCGCTCGCGGCAGCCTTTATGGAGTAACCTCAATGAGGCTGCAGAGGTGGAACGCATTGCGGATGAATTGACGCGTCTTTCGGAGCAGGAGGCCGCCGAAGAGCGTGCAACTTTGCCTTTGTCGCCTATTGCAGGGGGCCAGGCTTGGAAATACGCTTCGATCAACTCCTCAAGAGAACGACGGGAAGTTCTTTCTGGAGCGACTATATGACGTCGGCCAGTAAGGATCCCTTTCTCTGTGGGGTCCATCTAGCCGTGTTTTCCCAACCCTACCTCGATCTGGTGCTTGCCGGTGACAAGAAGATTGAATCCAGATTCAGTCGAAATCGGTGCGCGCCATTCGACGAGATCCGCCAGGGCGATATCATTCTGCTCAAGGAGGTATCCGGCCCGGTTTGCGGTATTGCACTCGCAAGTCGTATCTGGTTTTTCGACCTCGATAACGAACCGATAGAGGCCATCCGGCAGCAATACGGTGGGGCAATTCTGGCGGACGATGAATTCTGGTTGCAGAAAGAAGAGTCCTCATTTGCTACGCTTATCGAGCTAACTAATCCGACCTCGATAGAGCCGCTTGCGTTTGACAAGCGAGATCGGCGTGGCTGGGTATCGCTCCGGCCGCGCCAAATGGAGCTATTTTGATGTCACTGATTGTGTGCGTTTCAGGGAAGATCGGCAGCGGAAAATCCTCAGTGCTCACAGCGCTTGGCGACAAGCTGCATTGGAAACGCACTGGGTTCGGTGACTATCTCAGAGCGGAAATCGTAAAAGCCGGTGGCGACCCGTCCTCTCGAGAGGCGTTGCAAGACATGGGTAAGCGTTTGGTCGAATCGGATCCTGATGGCTTTTGCAGGGCCGTTCTGGCCTACGGTGACTATCAGGCGGACGATAACCTGTTCGTCGATGGCGTGAGACATGTCAATATTTTCACCGTCCTCAAACGAATTGCCGCGCCGGCCGACGTGAGGTTGATTTTTCTGTCAGTAACCGATGACGTCCAACGGTCGCGAGTGACAAACCGCGCAGACAGTGATGATCTTGTTAGAGCCGTCGGGCATACTGTCGAATTCGATCTTGCGGAAAGTTTGCCCCAGTGGGCGGACGCCAATATCGACGCAGATCAGCCCTTCGACGACGTCGTAGCGTCTTGCGTTCAAACGATCCAATCGTGGATGAAAAAATGATCCATGAGCGAAACAGCTTCATAGGCAGATATCGAAAATGGAGGCTGCGCTATGGCTCATAGAGCTGGGAGCGCAGATCTACCCCTTCACGGTGGGCGCGTTCCAGCTTGGCTCGGTGAACGCATGACGCGCCTCGGGACGATCATCACGGAAGCGATTGTACTTCACTACGGGCGCGATGAGTTTTTGAGGCGTCTTGCCCACCCATTTTGGTTCCAGTCATTCGGCGCAGTCATGGGGATGGACTGGCACTCGTCGGGCATCACAACTAGTGTCCTGGGAGCCTTGAAGCGCGGTCTTTCACCCCGCGCCCACGAACTCGGCATCTATGTCTGCGGCGGACGTGGCGCTCAGTCGCGTAAGACGCCATCAGAATTGATCACCATAGCGGAGTGCACTGGCTTCGACGGTCATCACCTTGCCTCGACGAGCCGCCTAATTGCAAAGGTCGACAGCGCGGCCGTGCAGGATGGGTTTGACCTCTATCTCCATGGATTTATCACTACACAAGATGGAAACTGGGTGGTCGTGCAGCAAGGAATGAACGGCGAGCGTGGACAAGCTCGGCGGTATCACTGGTTATCAGAAGGACTGAAAAGTTTTCTTGATTCACCCCATGCTGCTATCGAAGGGCGCGACCAAGGCATCATAATGAACCTAGCCGACGCCAGGGCACGACCGTCTCGGGACGCCCAGCTCGAGCTTCTGGATGTTATTGGACCTGATGGCATCATTCGCGAACTGAACAAGATTCACCCCAAAGGGAAACCTGAACAAATCTTCGTCGAAGAACAGATGGACCTTCCTCATCTCGTTATGCCTATGCGCCACGAAGTCCAAGAAGTGGATGTGAATATACGTCGCCTCCATGGAAACCTGGCCGCGGCGGCCGAGCGCGGGCCAAAAGACTTTCAGGAACTGCTTCTTGTGCCGGGTGTCGGACCTCGTACCGTCAATGCCCTAGCGATGGTGGCTGAGGTTGTTCACGGAGCTCCTTCTCGTTTTTCTGATCCAGCGCGATTTTCTCTGGCTCACGGTGGGAAGGACCGCCATCCGTATCCGGTACCGATTAAGGTCTACGATGAGACAATACGCGTAATGAAGTCGGCTGTCCAAAAAGGAAAATTGGGCCACCAAGAAGAGCTCTTGGCCTTGCATCGATTGGACGAACAGGCGAGGCGGCTTGAGCGCTACGTTACCGGGCCTGACCTAAAAGAGATTATTGCGGGCGAGTTCCATCGCTCGCACGAGTTTGGCGGCCGCTCGATATTCGGCCACGAAGTCGATCCCGCCAGCGGTCACCAGGTGTAGTTCGACTGTGTCTTGATTCCGGATCTCCAGCAGCCGCCGTCTGCGCCATTTCAGAAACCGATTTTGATCAAAGTCGGTTGGTGTCGGTTCTGAATTGTCGACAAACCCAGGGCAAGGTGTTGTGTGCACGCGTTGGCCTGTTGTTCCAAAACAAATTTACCCTGAAAACACTACGGATTTGCGTTTAGATCAAACGCTCGCTACTCAATTGATATTGTATCGGGGAGGCGATGTGACAGGAACTCTAGCAATCTGGCACGAGGCGATCGGTGAACTTGTGCCGAAAAGGGGGAACCTTGCGCCCGGAGAGATCGCAGACGGTTGCCCCACCTTGGAACTGCACTTCAATCTCTGGCGGGATAGTGCCCTCCACGCCGACTTCGTCGATATCGGCATTAAGGTCAAGACAGGGGCGCCGTTCAAAAGACTTTTCCTGTTTGTACCGGCTCAGATTCAGAAAACACAGCTGCTCGACTTGAGTTCTGTGCTCAAGCACGGGACCAGTCTCAACGCAGTGTTCAACGACCTGGTTGAGATCATAAGTCGTGCCGAGAACTATTTCGACACTCGGCTTGGCCGGACTACGACTCGAATCCATACGATCGACCTTGATAGGCACATTACGCTAGAGCCGGTGGAAATGGATGCCGGTGACATTGGCACCGTAATCAGTTTCAACAAGGAATTATGTGAGCAGTTCGAGGGTGGCCACGATCATTATATCCGGTTTCGGATTTATTTGACGAAGGCAACTCGGCATTTGTTCAGTTCGGAGGTCATTCCAAATGAGTGGTTCCTCTTGCCCTCCTTCGAGAATACTGAGCTAACCGAGTTTAGGCTGAATGAGCGCCGAACGATCCCGCCATCGTTAATCCAGTGGTTTGAGGACGGTCCGGTTAACATCTCAACAGTTCACTATTTCCTGATCCGAGACCTGCGCCATGAACTTATGATGCAGCATAGAGATTTCCGGAAGATCCGTGTTCTCGAAGCCAGCCTCTGGCGTCACTATCTGCGAGGGCGCCATCCGGAAAAGAAGGTTGACCTCGAGCCGTACCCCGGCTTTACCGACGGCGGGTTCGTCATCTACCACTGGAAGGACAGCGGCAAGATTTCAGAGGGTAAGCTAAGCGAGCGCGTCGAGGACTTCAATGCGTTTGCCAAGTTCCGAATGTATCGACCAAACTTGTTCATGTACGCATACATGATCACGCTGATCGGCGCGCTCGGCAGCGCTTTTTACGCGGTTGCCGCTGAACTATATCGGTGGCTGCTACCGGAAATTTTTACAAAACCGGGGACATCTTTCCCGAGCGCGCTCGCTGATACAGTGACCATACTAGCCGGCTTGCTGCTCTTTTTCTTCTTACTCTGGATTACCCTCACTCAAATCAAGGGGGCGTTGAAGGACCTAAGCATGACAATAGGAAGAATTTTCCGTCGCTTTGGGTCTGGGGCCGATTGATTGCGTCACATGCGAACCATATGCTGAGCGATTAAGGGGGGCAGATGAGTCAGATGGAACTTGCACAAGAGAAGCTGTGTCATGCATTACGATGGGCGTGCGTCGATGTGTACGCAGCCCTTGCAGATGTTTGTCATCTCTATCCTAATTTCGAGGAATGGTATTGGGACAAGGTTGTGCCCGAGCTTGGAGTTTCGCGCTCGATTTTCGTTGATTGGATGAACGAGCGGATCACCGGCGTCGTCATCGCAAAGAGAACCTGCGATGAACAAAAGGTATGCACAGTGTGGGTAGACAAGGGCTTCCGGGCTCAAGGCGTTGCTTCGTCTCTGATCGGGGAGGCGAGCCGTTGGCTCGGAACAGATTACCCAATGATCACTATTCCGCAAAACCGGCTGTCTGAATTTAGTGGTATCCTTAGGTCAGGGCGCTTCGCCCAAACCCAGAAACTTGCCTCATATTACCGGGCTGGTGAAACCGAGCATGTATTCAATGGCTGGCTTTCGCCTTACGAAAGCGCTCGATTGCTGAACGCATAGCCGCAATCTCCCCTGACCGAATACTCACCAGCGGGACACCGAGTAGATGAGCGATCTGCTCGGCGCGATCGAGTTCGCGCGCTCGGAGAGTAGCAACAGCGTCTGGAGCATCCGCAAAGCGGGTGCCACGTCTACGCGCAAGAAAGGCCGCGCTTGGATCGTCGACGACGACAATAGCTGCAGGGCGTAGACGCTCGAAAAACCATTCTGGAACATCAACGGCGTCATTCCCGGTCTCGATTATGAAATGCCCATCGATAATTGCTTCTTGCTCAGCATCGAGATCGATGGACAACAGGAGATCGAGTAAGATTCGCTGGTTTTCATGGACCTGATTCAATCCCTCTGGCTGTAAGGTCTTTCCGGCTGACTTAAGTAGATCACTAGCAATCACGTGCTGGACATCCGACATGCCATCGACCGCGGCATGCAACGTGCGTGTCTTGCCCGATTTCGAGAGACCTGCGACGAAAATCATGAGAAGAGGCCTCCTATACGACCTGGCCTAGATAACATTTTTGCAAGGCATCTGCATGACCGACCTTACGCTCTCTCGACGTTTTTCGGCGACTATCCTCTCCGCTTCCGAAGCTGCACTTTTCAACGACTGCACACTTGGTGGCAGCTTGACCCTCTTCGAAAAAGGCAAGCTCTCATGCAGTTACTCTCCGTTCGAATTCGTCAATAGTCATGCGCGTATCGTGCTTGTCGGCATTACGCCTGGGCGACGTCAGGCGACGGACGCTCTCATTGCCTATCGGCGGTCGATGCAAAAAGCTCTTGACGAGGAAACCGCGCTTGCGGTCGCCAAATCAACCGCCAGCTTTGCAGGAGCGATGCGCTCGAATCTGATACGCATGTTCGACCATGTTGGCCTCCACACCCATCTGCAAATTCCATCCTGTGCTGATCTATTTGGTTCAGCCCAGACCCTCGTCCATTATACGTCAGCTCTCCGGAACCCCGTGTTTGTAGATGGGGCCAATTATTCTGGTCAGCCCAAGATCACGGCGGTCCCGGAACTGCAGGAAATGGTACGCAGAACCTTTTTCGATGAAATCCGGAAAGTCAGCTCCGCGTTGTGGGTACCACTCGGGGCATCCGCTGAGCTCGCGCTTCAGATGGCGGTCGACGTGGATTTACTCAATAGGAATGCGGTACTAACGGGTTTCCCCCATGCGAGCGGCGCAAACGCCGAGCGCATCGCATACTTCCTAGGTATCAAGCAGCGCAAAGCATTGTCGAGTAAAACCAATCCCGACATTATTGATAGACGTAAGGACGGTCTGATGCGCGCGTTGGCCCAAATGGCAGGTTCACAGCAACCGGCTTAATCTTACTGCCATTGGGGTCACCTTGGAACGCCGCCTAACGTGAAGGCGCCTTCATCAATGTTCGTTATTATTCGTCTGCGGACCATATCCATTCAAGGCGCTAGACAAATTGCCCATGTGAATGTGATCGGGCAACTTGAACAGCCGCTTAGGCTTCTATTTCCCCGGTAAGATGGAAGCGCGGCGCCTTCTCGCCTCCTCATGCATGTTGACGGGCGTAGCCGCGAGAACACGCGTAACCAACGACGTCAGAAAACGGGCCGGTGAGAGGTCATCTGGAGTTCGTTCTGCGAGGATCGATACATTCGGCAGGGCCTTGACGATGCTCTCGACCGTGCTTTCAGCAAGGTGCGCGATTTCACCCTCGGCCGCATCCGTTATCGGCTGCGGGCCCGGCTCCAATATGCCGTCGGTGGGTTCGTGTTCGTCGGCCGCCGGAAGTACTGGATCAGTTGAGTATTCCATTAACACCAGGCAGGTGGAGTGGTAAGCATCGTCCTCACGGCCAAGCTTGGACAAGAGGTCGAACAACCACTCTGCCGTCTTGGGTTCCTTCTCCAGGATGTCAGACCGCAGACCGAACAAGAACCCCAGTGCCGCAAGGGGGTGGCGCAAGCGAAGATTCTTGGCGTCGCCGTAGGATTCCTCGATGCGGTTCGGCGCATTTTTTCCATATGAGGAGTCCATTCGCTTCGTCGATATCAGCAATTCTGGGCCGGTTACCCAATCCGTGATGATGACGTCGACTTGCTTCAGATAGTTTTTACCTAGAATTGAAGCAGACGAGGAGGTCACGCCGGGAATGGACGTGTTCGACGTCAAATGGGATTGGGCCTTGGCTCGTATCGCTGTGGGAAGCGACTTGACGAAAGCCGAGACAGGCGCGGGAAGAACCCGCGGATTAGCAGGCCTCGGCCAAACCTGGTCCGTCCCGAAACCAGCCCTTCGAAGTTCATAGCTGAGCCAGACATCAAGAGCGAGGGCAGGCACCCCCGTTTGTGTCCCCACTTTCAGGTGCAGCGGAACGCCGAGCAACAGCGCAAGGGTGTCGTAGTCGGGAAGGAAGAAAGGCTGGCCGTCCGATCGAAGAACCCACGGATTGCTGTGTTCTCCGCCAGGTGCTGCAGCTTCAACGATGTGATCGAATATTACCCAGGCTTCTGCTTTCGAACTTATTTTAGCGGCCACTTGCTGCCCTCAAATTGCGACGGTTCGCTAGTTCCGCTCGTGCATTCCGGACGCCTGCCATTTGCGTCGCCGAAACCTCGCCGTCGACCAGTACTTCGTCAACCAGCTTGACGGCATCGAGCAGCCGCCCTTTTTCCAGGAGCTTTCGAACGCTTCGCTTGATCTTGCGAAGCTCATCGGCGCGAGAGGCGATCAGGGTCGGCGAAGGCATGGCCCAAACGTCGGCCTCCTTTGGCTCGATCTTCAGGATCCCGCCTCCATAGGCGCGGCCGACCATTTCGGCATGCAACAAGGTGATTGAGTTCAAGCTGGCGACAGGGAGGAGTTCGCGGCCCACGGCCTTATATGCCTCGTTCAAGTAAACCCCATGCACCGAATTAAGGTGACGAGCCTTGGCCGAGTTTTCCGTAATCCGGGGGGTGTCCGCATTCATGCAGGTCAGTAAAAGGTCCGCGGGTGAAACGAGCGGCACCCGGTACCAGGTCTTGCGGACCCGGCATTTATAGGCGGTGTCGACGCCTGTCCTGTGGCCGTCGGCAATATATGCCGCAGCAGCCCTTGAAGGCGGGTCATTTGGATAGAACAGGTGGATCGCGTTGCCCTCTTCACCGAGTTTCTTCAGCTGGGCACTCGAAAGCGAGAGGCCCCGCAAATGCGAGCTTCCGGGTGGCGAAAGGCTGAGCAACTCGTCTGGGGGAAGTCCGAGCTCGGCTACGCGCTGGGGGGAAAGCGTGAAGTATTTGTTGTTTCCGGTTACCATTCCGAGCGTTGTGTCGCCCCAGGTTTCCAGGTCCGTGTAGAGGCCTGCTGTCGAGAGAGCGTTCAAGAGATGCACTGCGTCGATATCGACTAAACTGCTGGTCCACTTGCCCGCTGGGTCGGCCGGTGTCCAGCTCAGTCCCGGGCCTAAAGTGTCGAGCGTTGCAGCGTTCTTGGTTTGGCGGATCGTCGCAAAATCCGCCGGCCCCTCAAGGTAGCCATCAGCGAGGAGAAGCACGACATCCGCTTCCGCCTCCGGGAACACTTGCTCATCGAACAATACGAGCTGTATGTCGCGGAATCGACTGAACAGGAACTTGCGGACGGGAGCTGCATAGTTGACCGAGAGCAGTTCGGCGGGCAAGACGAAGGCTAGGCGGCCACCTTTCTTAAGGAACAACGCCGAGTGCACGGTGAACGCAGCCCAACTGGATGCGAGCCCCGTGAGGGAAATGCCGCCCCTGATGGCCGCCTCCCGGGCACGAGCACGGGCTTCCCCCGTAAAGTCCTGGTATCGGATAAAGGGAGGATTTCCGATGACGGCTTCGAACGCTGGATCGGGTGTGACGGCAAAGAAGTCGGACAGTTGGATATCGGCCTCGCCCCCGGCGTCAGCGACGCGCTTGCGAGCAACATCTGCGCTGTGGGCGTGTATTTCCACGCCATGAACCATCGGGCTCGAGCGCCTGCGTGGAGCGAGTTCACGAAGGCGATCGACCGCGGAAACTAGGAACGCAGCGTCGCCGGCGGCCGGTTCGAGCACGCGATCCTCAGGCGCGCGAATGGCCCATTTGGAAATGAAACGGGTAATCGCCGAAGGCGTGTAGAACGCGCCTCTCTCCTTGCGGAGGACGGGAGTGTCGATAGGGTCGCGATGGGTAACGAATGTCACGGCTAGCTCCCGAATCGTGCACGCATGGGTTCGCTGTCTTGCCGCTTACCTATCCTATACAGATGAATTTCTGTCTACTCTTTGTTCTTATTTTCAATCTGCCGATCCAGCGGAAAAATAGCGGCAAGCCATTGCGTTGCAATGACCTACTTCCATCCAGAACTACAGTGCACCTATGGGGCGTTGCAGCCTATGGCGTTGAAATCGGGCGCTTATCATTTTGCGGGTCGATGGTTCGGATCCATTCAAGGCGAGGGATGGGGAACATCCGGACTGGGCGGCCTGTTGCCGGCTTCCCGCCGTCTCAGTCGGGTGGATAGTCGCGCTGAGGCCCTCGATCTGAACGCTCTGGAAACGTCAGGAGCGGATACTTGGTACGTCTACAGAATGCCTCGTCCCGAACGCAAAACCGAAAGCGGCCGGACTACCATGGTTCGCCAACGCCCGGTATCGGCCCTAAGCAGTCATTAGGGCTCGAAGTTTTTCATCGTCGCTTCTAACGTGCACCCGTCAGACCAGATGACCGCGTTCCAGCCTGATGCTCGCGCGGCAGTTACGTTCGCAGGGGTATCATCGATCAAAAGCAACTGATCTGCTTGAAAGCCCGATAAAGCGCTAACTTTGTCAAAGAAAGCTTTGTCCGGCTTCCTACATCCCAATGCTGCCGAATAATAAATTCCGTCACACCGGCTGCCCAATCTAAGGACTTCCATTAGGTGGGCGGCGCGAGCGTGTTCTTGGTTCGTCGCAAGATAAACGCGTCTCCCAGACCTGCGCTGCTGATCCAGTTGTGCCAGGAGACCATTATTCAGTCGAGCGTCGTTTTCGAACCAATAAGCGACGAAAACCTCATAGCGCAGATGCGGCGCTATCTCGGCGAGTACCGGCTTCAAATGGCGGTCCAGAGTTGACCGCCCAACTATGATGTCGTTCCAATAAGGAGCAAAAAACTCTCGCTGCAACTGCTCGACCGAAAATCCAAAATCATCTTCGATGCCAGATGCCCATGGCCTTCCATCTCTCGGACGGCCGCCAACCAAAACGCCATCCACGTCGACCATAAGTGCGTTGATCATGTTCGATTGCCTCTTTCCATGCGTTGCCCGCAGGATAAGCAATCTTGCGGCAGCCGCAACGACCGCTATTGGCGCTAAGGAGACATGATGTCGCCGCGTAGTTAGTCGGCTTCCGGGCCTGTGCGATGACGACCGCTACGCCCGAAATGCTGTTGCTTGAAGACCTAGTGGTGGATTTCGCCCTAGGGGCAGACAGGCTCGTACCCCCATCCCTGGACCGCTTGTTGCCGTGACGTTCACTTTTTGGGCCAAGAAGATGGTGTAACGGGCTCAGCCGGCACGGCAGGTTTGAAGGGCCGGTGGTCGTCCCTCACAATGATGGTGTCGCGGAGTCAGGAGTGGCCTGCTCCATAGCATCACGGAGAAACGACCATGAAAGCAGTATGCCGGCATCGACGTATCATTGGAATACTCGAGTGTGTGCGTGGTCGATGCGGATGGCCGCATCGTCCGGGAAGCAAAGATCCTCAGCGAGCCCGATGCGCTGATCGCCTGGTTTGGCGACCAGGGTGCGATGGAGCGCATTGGTCTGGAGGCCGGGCCGTTGTCGCAGTGGCTGCATGCCGGCATGGTGAAAGTAGGTCTTGCCGTCGAGTTGATCGAGACGCGCCACGTGCGTGCAGCCTTTAAGACGATGCCGGTCAAGACCGACAGGAAGGACGCCCGCGGCATTGCGCAGTTGATGCGGCTGGGCTGGTTCCGACCGGTCCACTGCAAATCGCTGGCCGCCCAGGAGGTGCGTGCGCTGCTGACTGCCCGCAAGCTCATTCAGGGCAAGCTTCATGACGTCGAGATGAGCATCCGGGGCATTCTGCGCGGCTTCGGCCTCAAGGTGGGGCCGACGACGCGGTGCACTTATGCGGGGCGCATTCGTGAACTGATTGCCGGCCATTCGACCTTGGAAACGATCGCCTCTTCGCTGCTGAAGGTACGCGACGCGCTGGTGCAGGAATTTGCAGGGTTTGAGCGCACGCTGCGCGCCATCGCCCGTCAGGACGACAACGCCCTTCGGTTGATGACGACGCCCGGCGTTGGCGTCCTGGTGGCGCTGACGTTTGTGGCGGCCATCGATGCGCCAGAGCGCTTCCGCTCCTCTCGCGCGGTCGGGCCGCACTTCGGATTGACACCAAGGAATATCAATCCGGGGAGACCGATCATAGCGGTCGCATCTCGAAGATCGGCGATGGCAGCGTGCGAACCGCGCTCTACGAGGCGGCCCACGTCATCCTGACGCGTCCGGTCAAAGGGTCCGATCTGAAGGGCTGGGCACTGGCGGTCGCCAGACGAGCCGGTCCCAAAAAGGCGCGCGTGGCGCTGGCCCGCAAGTTGGCCGTTGTGTTGCATTGCATGCTCAGGGACGGAACCAGCTTCATTGCTCGTAAGGTAGACCCAGCCCTGGCGGCTTGATCGAAGGAGACGACAAGACAGGTTTTCGGACGGGCACAGCCATCCGCCCGCCGGAGCAAGGTCCCTTCGCCGGGACGATGGATAGGTTAGGCCGTTATGCGATCAGCAGCACGCGATGACTGCGCCTTCAAAGATTGGCCGGCCGGTCCTTGGCAGACACCATAGAGCAGCGGCACAGCGCCGACTGCGGACAGAAGCAAGCACTCGGCGAGGGATTACGCTCACAAGGGATTGACGCAACGCTGGGGAATCTAATCCAAGCGCAACATTGCCGTGTGAAGGGTAGGGCATCACGCGTTTTCGCGCAAATGCGCCATGAAGACCTCGGCGGGCGTGCGGTAACCCAGGCACTTGCGTGGCAGCGCGTTCAGATGATGGACGAGAGCGACGAGTTGTTGCTGGCTGACAGCGGATAGATCGGTATCGCTGGGCATGAAGCGGCGGATGCGCTTGTTGGCGTTTTCCACCGCACCTTTCTGCCAGGGCGCACTGGGGTCGCAAAACCAGCTCCGCGCGCCAATGCCATCTTCCAAAGCCCGAAAAGCGGCGAACTCCGTACCGCGATCAAAGGTAAAGCTCTGCCGCGCAAAGGCTGGCAAGGGAGAGAACGTTTCGATGATCGGTCTTGAGCGCCGGCTCGGGTTTTTGATCATCACGGTGTAGCGGCTTTTGCGCTCGACCAACGAGGTCAGGTTGGCATTGCCCAGATCGCGTTCGAAGATCAGCAAGTCGCCCTCCCAATGCCCGAATTGCGAACGATCACCAATGAAATCAGGACGTTGCGATATCCTGTTGGTAGCAGGAAAGGCGCCGTCGCGGGGTTTCCTCGAGCCGCGGGGGCGACGTTTGCGGCGGCCTTCCGGCAGATGCTGACAGAGCTCCAACGCCTGATCTTCCTTGCCGTAAATGAAACGATAGATCGTCTCGGTGCAGACGCGGACGGCGCTCACACCATCGGCAAGCAGACGGCCGGCGATCTGTTCCGGCGACCAAAGTGCCTTCGGCTGCTCGATCACCAGTTCGCGCAACGGCGGATGACGCATGAGCTTGCGCAGGCGTCGCCGACGCTCTTTGCGGATGTCGTCAGCAACCGTTGGGAAGTAGCCGCTATACTCGGGCAGCTCGCGATCGTGGAAGGTGTTGCGCCGGATCTCACGATAGATCGTCGATCGATGACGACCGAGTGGGCGGGCCATTTCTTTGATCGGCAGCTTGCGTTCGACAAAGTGGAAGAGGCGGCGTCGATCGGCCAGATTCAGCTGCGAATAACGTCGGGACATGCCAAAATCTCCAAGGGGAAGCCATTGAAATCATTGGCATGTCGCACTTGAAAATAGAATGTACCCGCCCGTTACAGAAGATCGCATAATGTATCAACTGGACGAAGGACCACATGGGAGGGTCTCGACCTGTCCTCACTATGTGATCTGATCTTGGCTCTGAGTTCTCGAAAACTGACCGAGAAGTTGGCCGACACACTGGGTGCTGGGCTAATTGGCGGCAAGGCTTTCCACGGAAGACTCGAGTCGCGCCGGCAGGTCAGGTGGCCGGCGCGAACACTGGTCCCTTACCGTTTTGATTGAGGCACGTAGTCGCGCTGCGGAGCGCCGACATAGAGCTGGCGCGGGCGGCCGATGCGCTGTTCCGGATCTTCGATCATTTCGTTCCACTGGGCGATCCAGCCGACGGTGCGCGCAAGCGCGAACAGCACGGTGAACATGGTGGTGGGGAAGCCCAGCGCCTTCAACGTGATGCCGGAGTAGAAGTCGATGTTCGGGTAGAGCTTCTTCTCGACGAAGTACTCGTCGGTGAGCGCGATGCGCTCGAGCTCCATCGCCACTTCGAGGAGCGGATCGTCCTTGTGGCCGAGTTCCGCGAGCACTTCATGCGTGGTCTTCTGCATGATCTTGGCGCGCGGATCGTAGTTCTTGTAGACGCGGTGGCCGAAGCCCATCAGGCGGAATGGATCGTTCTTGTCCTTGGCCTTGGCGATGTATTCCGGAATGCGGTCAGCCGTGCCGATTTCGGCCAGCATGTTGAGCGCAGCTTCGTTCGCGCCGCCGTGGGCCGGGCCCCAGAGGCAGGCGATGCCAGCGGCGATGCAGGCAAAGGGATTAGCACCTGACGAACCGGCAAGGCGCACGGTCGAGGTCGAAGCATTCTGCTCGTGGTCGGCATGCAGGATGAAGATGCGATCCATGGCGCGCGACAACACCGGGTTCACTACATATTCCTCGCAAGGCACGGCAAAGCACATGCGCAGGAAGTTCGAGGCGTAGTCGAGATCGTTCTTCGGATAAACGAAGGGCTGGCCGATATGGTACTTGTAGGCCATCGCGGCGATCGTCGGCATCTTGGCGATCATGCGCAGCGAAGCGACCATGCGCTGATGCGGATCGGTGATGTCGGTCGAGTCGTGATAGAAGGCCGAGAGAGCGCCGACGCAGCCGCACATGACGGCCATCGGGTGGGCATCGCGACGGAAGCCGGTGAAGAAGCGCGACATCTGCTCATGCACCATGGTGTGGTGCGTGACGCGGTAGTCGAAGTCAGCCTTCTGCGCCTTCGTCGGCAGTTCGCCGTAAAGCAGGAGATAGCAGACCTCCAGGAAGTCGCCATGTTCTGCGAGCTGTTCGATCGGGTAGCCGCGGTGCAGGAGCACGCCTTCGTCACCGTCGATATAGGTGATCTTGGATTCGCACGACGCCGTCGACGTAAAGCCCGGGTCGTAAGTGAACATCTTGGTCTGCTTGTACAGTGAGCCGATATCGACCACATCAGGACCGATGGACCCCGATCGGAGTTCTAGTTCGGCGCTCCGACCGTTGACCTCTACAAGTGCGCGTCTATCGTGCATCATTCAAATCCCGTTTGGCCTTGCAGCTGTGAAGACAGCGGCTACCGAAGGTTGGTTATCAGGTGGCAGCATCCCAAGATGCCGACGTGCGGTATTGTAAAATGAGATCATGGACCCTTCAGTGTGTAAGGGACGGCCATGAGCGTGAACAGGCGACGTGCGGTACCGTGGTCTGTTCGGATCCAGGCGGAAAGGCGCTCCCTGAGGAGATCCGACCCTTCGTTGTGGACGGCTCTGCGGCCCATATCGATCGCCTCCAGGCGATATGGGTCCGAGGCTAGTGCCGCGCTCAAATGTGCCTCGCAGATCATCGCGTAGTCCTTCATGACCCGCCTGAAGGGTGTGAGCGACAGGATATGTGAAACGATCGGGACGTCGTCTTGCGTCGCGATCTGAAAGGATAGCTTCGCGTCGCGGGTGGACAGTCGCAATTTGTACGGACCGTGTTCGCGGCCGATAAGCTCAAACAGATTGCTTTCCAGCAAATCTGCGATCGCCACCGACTGTTCGCGTTCAAGAACCGCGTCAAGACGGGCTTCCGCATGCTCAACTTGAACGGCGCACAGGTGGTTGCGTCCAGTGGTCATCGGCAGTCCCAGAGGCTCCATGCCGTCGGCAACATCATTCGATGCGCCAAAGGCGATGGTAGAGGTTCGAGTATTTCAGACCCTCAGGGCTCTCCTTGATCTCCTGCAGGTAGTAATTGACGGCAACCCGGATGAGTTCGAAATCCTCGTTCGAGAACACGGTGCGCGAACGCGGTGGCTCAGGTATGGCCAATGTTTCGATTGTTTCCATTATCATAGTTCCTTCTCAAGACAGAGGAGGCGACCCGCGCCTCCTCTGCCACTGATGCCTCAGTGGTGGCGATCAAGCCGCGAACTGGTTCATCGTGTTGTGCTCGCCGGCCGCCTTGAGAGCCGCTTCACCCGAGAAGTACTCCTTGTGATCATCGCCGATGTCGGATCCGGACATGTTCTGGTGCTTCACGCAGGCGATACCCTGCCGAATTTCCTTCCGTTGGACACCTGCGACGTACCCCAGCATGCCCTGATCGCCGAAATACTCCTTGGCGAGATTATCGGTGGAAAGGGCTGCGGTGTGATAGGTCGGCAGGGTGATCAGGTGATGGAAAATGCCTGCCCGCTGCGCTGCATCGTGCTGGAAAGTCCGGATGCGCTCGTCGGCCTCGGCCCCAAGCTCGGTCGCGTCATACTCTGCGCCCATCAGCTTGCTGCGGTCGTACGCGCTCAGGTCCTGGCCCTTTTCCTTCCAGGCGTCGAATACCTGCTGGCGGAAGTTGAGCGTCCAGTTGAACGACGGCGAGTTGTTGTAGACGAGCTTCGCGTTCGGAATGACCTCGCGTACCCGGTCGACCATGCCGGCGATCTGCTCGATATGCGGCTTCTCGGTCTCGATCCACAGGAGGTCGGCGCCATTTTGCAGCGCGTTGATGCAATCGAGTACGCAGCGTTCGGCGCCCGTTCCTTCGCGGAACTGGAAGAGGTTCGAGCGAAGCCGCTTGGGCTTCAAAACCTTGCCCGCGCGGGTGATCAGTACGTCGCCGTTTAGCACCTGGCCGGGCTCGACTTCGTCGCAGTCCAGGAAAGCGTTGTACTGGTCGCCGATGTCACCATCCCTAGCCGAGAAAGCGATCTGCTTGGTCAGGCCGGCGCCGAGTGAATCGGTGCGGGCGACAATGATCCCGTCGTCGACACCAAGCTCCAGAAACGCGTATCGGAGAGCCCGGATCTTGGCCACGAAATCCTCGTGGGGAACCGTCACCTTGCCATCCTGGTGACCGCATTGCTTTTCGTCAGAGACCTGGTTCTCGATTTGCAGTGCGCAAGCGCCGGCTTCGATCATCTTCTTTGCAAGCAGATAGGTTGCCTCGGCATTGCCAAATCCAGCGTCGATATCGGCGATGATCGGCACGACGTGCGTCTGGTAGGTGTCGACCGAGTTTTGCAGCTGACGTTCGCGAACGGTGTCGCCGGCGGCGCGAGCCTTGTCGATTTCGCGGAACAGCATGCCGAGTTCTCGGGCATCGGCCTGACGCAGGAAGGTATAGAGCTCTTCGATCAACGCCGAAACGCTGGTCTTCTCGTGCATGGACTGGTCGGGCAGGGGCCCGAAATCGGACCTGAGAGCGGCAACCATCCAGCCCGACAGGTAGAGGTAACGGCGGTCGGTGTTTCCGAAGTGCTTCTTGATCGAAATGATCTTCTGCTGTCCGATGAAGCCGTGCCAGCAGCCCAACGACTGCGTGTACTTCGCCGGGTCCTGGTCGTAGGCGGCCATGTCCTTGCGCATGATCGCTGCGGTATATTTGGCAATGTCCAGGCCGGTTTGAAAACGATTTTGGAGGCGCATCCGAGCCACCGCTTCTGCTGTGACGCCGGTCCACTTCTCGTTCGATGCAATGAGCTTTTCTGCTTCTTCCACAAGGCTTTGGTACGACATTGATCCTCCGAAAAGTCGTTATGCTGCGTGGCGGAAACCATAGGGATGATCTGTTGCAGCGCGAGGGGCTTCGGTGTCACGTTGTCAAACTTTACAAGAGTTTCGTGTAATGTTGTAATGCTCGTCATGGAAAAGCATGGTTTGTATCTCGGGCCGCGACTTCGCAGGCTTAGGCGCGATCTGGGATTGACGCAGGCGGAGATGGCCGCAGATCTCGATATCTCGCCATCGTACATCGCGTTGATGGAGGGAAATCAGCGCCCTGTCACGGCGGAAACGCTCCTGCGTCTCGCCAAAGCCTACAAGATCGATTTCTCCGATTTTGCCAACGATGCCGGACCTGACCTGGTTACACGCCTGCAGGGCGTCGTGAGGGACCCGATCCTCAGCGACGTCGACTTCGGGTCGTTGGAGATCGCGGACGTTGCCCACAGTTTTCCGGCATTCGCGGAAGCGATGCTGAGGCTCCATACCGCCTACAAGGAGGGGCAGTTCGCGCTCGCTGACAAGCGCCATTATTCGTCGAACGGGGAGGGCGCAGGCCCTGGAGACCCGATAACGGCGGTCCGCAGCTTCTTGTCCGCGCGGCGGAACTTTTTCCCGGTGCTTGATGCAGCCTCTGAAAAACTCTCCGTCAGGATTGCCGATAAAGGTGGGCTGAGCGCTTACCTCGAAGCGCGACACAATCTCAAGGTCCGCCGTTTGCCTGCGGAGGTCATGGTCGGTTCGCTCCGACGCCTGGACTGGCACCGGAAGGAGCTTTTGCTCAGCGAGGCGCTCGATCAATCGAGCCAAAACTTCCAGATCGCGCTGCAGCTTGCCTATCTCGAACTTGAGGCGGAGATCCAGGCGGCCGTCGATGAAGGAAACTTCGACATCCCGAATGCGGTGCGGCTGGCTCACCGGGCGATTGCCGCCTACTCGGCTGCTGCGATCGTCATGCCTTATGCGGCGTTCGCGAAAGCTGTCGAAAGCCGACGTTACGACGTCGAGGTCCTTTCCCGGCAATTCAGCGTCAGTTTCGAACAGACCGCACATCGCATGACCACGCTTCAAAAGCCTGGTCAGGAGCGGATCCCGTTCTTTTTCATCAAGGCTGACGTCGCCGGCAATGTTTCGAAGCGCCTGAACAGTGGTGCGTTTCCGTTCGCCCGTCACGGGGGTGGCTGTCCGTTGTGGACGGTACATCAGGTTTTCTCAACCCCGAGGCGGGTCATAACCCAGTGGATGGAACTGCCGGACGGCCAGCGCTTCTTCTCGATCGCGCGGACCGTGCATGCCGGCGGGGGCACTTATGGTCTTCCGAGCGTCGAGCGGGCGATCGCGATCGTCTGCGAGGCACAATACGCAGATCGCCTGGTCTACAGTCGCAATCATCCACAGGCCGACGAACCCACGCCGATCGGCATCGCCTGCCAGCTCTGTCATCGAACAGGTTGCACATCTCGATCGGAGCCTCCGATCGGCCGCCAGCTTCTTCCCGACAACTACCGGAGAACCGAGGCGCCGTTTGGTTTCTCAGACGCCTGAGCGTTCGCGACGCGACTTAAATCTGCAACCGACAGGTTGTGAGCTGCTAAGGTGGTCACCTTCTGGGCCAAAACGGTCGCGTAACTGGAAGCGGAGATTCTCCGGGGATCCAGAACCCGAGGGACGTTAGTTGTGTGAACTGTCGGCGCCGGATGGCGAGCTGAAACCTACACCTAGACCACCGCTGACAAGCTCGCCCTCGTTCTGGAACAGGATGGGGGGCTAATTCACAACGTGACATCACCGCTGCGCATAATGACGGCAGCGTTGAGCGCTCGACAGAGTTTGCATGTGCTCGCGTTAAAACGCAGAGTCCTTGGCCGGGGGGTGGTGTGTTTGCCGACGAAGCGAGGAGCCCACGAAAAGGTCGACCGGCGCTGCATTGCTGCTTCCTCATAATGTATCAAATCGCGACGCTCGAAGGATAACTATCCGGCCGCTACGAGACCGAGGCCGACGGGTGCGATAGTAAGCACATTGGCAGATTTGCATAGGAATGTGCCGTAACCGAAGGTTGTTCCTTGGTTGCTATCTTGCGCGACCCCTAAAATGATCGTGGGTTAGCCCAAAGCCGCGCTTGCTGATGGTTCGCTGCAGCATCCTTGTTTCAGGTGAAGACTCGCGAAAGTTGCATAAACCATCCCTGATGTTTGGGCGGCAGATCGCTTTACTCCCAATTGTCAGGTTTTGAATCCGCGCATAAGCTCCACCAGTACGTGCATTGCTGACGATCCAATCCGATTGCGGTGCCAGCGACGACTTCAACTTTCCCTCGCGAAGACATCGCAAGCGGGGAGGGATTTCGACATCAATGCCGAACAATCTCTACCCTGACACTTGCTGGTTGTATCAACCTATGGAGGAATGAAGCATGGCCTCATTCGCTGAGCGCGCCAGGCTTTTCGGGCACGACCTGGAAGCCCTGGCCAACGGTGACGAAATTCGGACAACACGCCTCGTCCATTCGCTGGAAGAGCTTCGTCAACTGATGGACGATGACGCAGGAGAAGAAGAGCATCAAAAGAGGCGCCGTCGGTACGAGATAAACTATCCGGAACTAATGGATGAGGCGAACTCAAGCCTCGAAGCGCTTTATTTCCGAGCAGAGGTTGCAGTGCATACCGGGCGCAGGTTGTCGAGTAATGATCGCCTGGCCCTGCAGCATATCTTTCCAGTCAAGGTCACGCTGGTTTCCGCGCAGGACAAAATCGTTTCGGGTGAATGGAACCTCGGAACCAATGCCGGACCAGTTGCCGTCAACCTGACCACGCTGACGATTAATCAGGGTGGCTTCATCAATGCCCGAGCGACCAGTGTTACGTTTGTGGCCGAGGCCGTGAATAATAAGTCCAGCGGGGGGACTGGCGCCAATTATACGTTCGGCATTTTTGGGATGGCGGGCGTACCTGGGCAAGCTGGCATCAGTCAACCAGCTGGCGCGAACGGGCAGAATGGCAGTAGTTCGGGAACTCCCTCACCCGGAATTTGTACGGGAGCGAAGGATCCAACGCCAGGTACCACCGGCGGAAACGGGGCTCCAGGGGGGGAAGGTCAGCAAGGCTCCGACGGAACCCCAAGTTTGACGGCGAACCTGGCATTCAAGGCGATCACCGGCAACCCACTTTACCTCGTGACACAGTCAGGGGCCGGGGGCGCGGGTGGCGATGGTGGGCAAGGAGGCGCTGGGGGCGCTGGCGGTCTCGGAGGTGACGGGTGCCAGTCAGGCTGCGAAGGCACTCAGAGCGCAAATGGTGGCAATGGCGGAAACGGTGGCAATGGCGGTGACGGAGGTAATGGGGGTAACGGCGTGCTGGGCCACCCGATCAACGTCACGCTTGCAGCCGGTATCGCGGCCTCCCAGTTCCAGTACGGTTCACTGATGGCCCCGGCGGGCAAGGGCGGCGCTGGAGGCAAGGTTGGCCCTGCCGGCCAAGGAGGCGCGGGCGGTTCTGGGAGTGGGAAGCACCGCTCCGCCGGAACGGCTGGTGCAATAGGTGAACCGGGTAACGTAGGCAAGACTGGCTCACCAGGACAGTTCGAAGGCAACCCTGGACCCGTCACCGTCACGACTACAGGCTGACCCATGCGCGAGCGCCACCTTGCAACACAGGAGGCGGGAACGGGCGTCACGGCGGAGTTCGATGCCGTGGCGCGCGCGTGCGGACATAACTATGTCCATCAGCGCCCATCAGTTCCCTTCACCTCAAGACTGCGGGTCCCCGATGTGGAAGGTTTGCGCAAGCACCTCTGCCACGCCACGGAGGCGGCGAGGAAGGCGCGACTCCCGGCTATTGGCGGATTGAGTAGTCGCAAACGTTTGTGGCAGGGCGTTCATGACCGCGGCGAGGCCTACATATTTGCCGGCGCGTCGCTAACACAAAGCGACCATGAACTCATGGCCGAGCATTTCCCGGCACGGTTAAAAGCTGTGTCGATCGCTAATCTTACGCTTGAAGCCGGCGAAGTATTCGATCTTAGCACCCATCCCGATGAATGGGCCGTGGGTCATCGGGAGGAACTCTACCTGCTCGTTAACATCGGTCGTTGCTTAATCGGCAAGGGCGCGAAGCTAGTTGTTCGCGGCAATGTGGCGTCTATCCTCATGCAGTCGTTGATGTTGGTCGACGACTCGGACGATAGCCCCCACATTGAGATCCTTGGCACCCCCTTTCCTGTCGACAGCTGCATGACTGGCCCACTCGACGGCGGCGATGGCTTCCCTGGATATCTTGGCCTTGATGGTGACGCGGGACCAACGTCTCTGCTGCGTCATACTATGTTCGGTTCCTTTGCATCTCACTCGCTCCCGCTGGAAAATTGCAGCGGCGGAGACGGCCGCTCTGGGCTAACCGGTGGCAACGGGCGCAAAGGGCGCACCGGAGGCATGTGCAAGACCGCCGAGATCACCATCCGAAAGTTCCTTGACGGCAGCGCAATGTTGCACGTTCACGCCGAAGCGGGACGAGGAGGAAACGGCGGCAATGGCGGAGATGGCGGGCGCGGTGGCAGTCCCGGTACCCCGGGTCTGGGCTTTACTAAGGACGACAGTCTGCCACGCGTCGGCGCGACCGGACGCCCCGGTGACGGTGGCAATGGCGGTAACGGCGGACATGGCGGTAACGGCGGTATTTCCTCCAATGTTTTTATTACCTGTCCGACCGAGCAAGTCGGTTTGGTGCGCACCTCAAGCCGCCCGAGTCCGGGCGGGAAAGCCGGGACGGGCGGGCAAGGTGGGATGCCGGGACAGCGTGATCCTTCCTCGGGCGCAACCGAAGTCGATGCAAAGCCCGGACGGAACGGCGTGCACGGAATTGATGGCCGATCGCGCCCGCCCGCCCGCCTTTACGTCAATGAGCGACTGACAACTTAAACTCCATCGGAGAGGCATCAAGATGAGACATTTGCGTAAACTGCTTCACCTATCTTTAGCTCTGACGCTGGCGATATCAGGGATGGGCCCCGTACGCGCACAACCCGCCGCAACCTCGGATAGTGACGACGAAGTCGGCTCCGACAAAGGTCGTTTCGCCGTTACAGCATCAGGAAGCGCGAACTATACGATCAAGTTGCATGTGCCACCGGGGATTCAGGGATATGAACCCGCGCTTTCCTTCAACTATAACAGTACGAGCCAAAACGGCTTGCTTGGAATTGGTTGGAACCTGAGCGGGTTCTCCAAGATCAGTCGGGTCAGCCAGATCCTTGCGATCGACAAAACTGCTGGAAGTCTCAGCTTCACCAACAATGATCGTTTCGCGCTTAATGGCCGAAGGCTTCTCGTGATGAACGGCGATTATGGCGCAGCCAATAGCACTTATCGCGCCGAGCTCGACAACTGGGAGCTCGTCGCGGCTTCAGGTCAATCGGGCAATGGGCCGCAATCCTTCACGGTCAAACAGCCGGACGGCGAGATCCTCGTATTTGGTGGTACACCCGACAGTCGAGTGCTCGTTCCAGGCGCCGACACGGTTCGTGAATGGCTCCTCTCATCTCAAACCGATCGCGACGGGAACCAGATATCCTTCACCTACAGCCTTGATCCGCTAAACACGGGGAAAGTGGGTGCCCAAGCGTACCCCGTTCAGATTTCCTATGGCGGTAATCTTAAAGCGGGGCGGCAAGCAGACCGTTTCGTCCGCATGATCTACGAGGCGCGGCCTGATGTGCTTCGCGCGTTTTCTGCTGGTGCAAAAATCGTGACAACACTTCGCTTGGCTGGGGCGACGACCTATCTCGCTGCAGACGCGGTTGCGATCTATAAGCTCTCCTATGATACGTCGGCGTCAACCGGAGGTTCCCGAGTCTCGGCGATACAGCGGCTCTCCCCCTCCGATCAAAGTGCAAAGACGCTCGCCGGATCAAAGTTCACCTATCAGGAAGGGGCGAATGCGTTTGCGGGTGCTGAAACGTGGCTCCAAGGAGCGTTTACGCCCGATACCGGGTGGGATCCGCATAACAACCCAGTGGAGCTCGCTGATGTCAACGGTGACGGCCTCGTTGATATCGTCGGGTTCAAAAATGGCGTTCAGGTTGCCCTCGGAAAGGCAGGTGGCTATTCCGCCCCACAGACTTGGCTCAATTATTTCAGCCCGGAGTACGATTGGTCGGCTGATGAGCCGCGCTACCTTGTGGACGTCAACGGCGATGGCTTGGCCGATATTGTAGGCTTCTCGCAGAAGGGCGTCGAGCTGGCGCTTGCCAATGCTGAAACGTCCTCGTTTATAAAGTCCGCCAATACACTGTCGTATTTTTCGCCCGACACTGGATGGCAAAGCGCTGCGCCGAGATATCTTGCCGACGTCAATGGTGACGGCGCAGCCGACATAGTCGGGTTCAACAACGGCGTCGAAGTCTCGCTTGCGGCCGCCTCCGGTGGGTTCGCGCCCCCAGAACGCTGGTTTGACGATTTCGGCGTTGAACAGGGTTGGTCGGGCGACAACCTTCTATTGGCCGACATGAACGGCGACGGCAAAAGCGACGTCGTTGCCATGAACCAGCAGACACGATCGGTGAATGTTGCGCTTTCCACGGGAAGCTCATTTACCGAGACCGGTTGGAACCAAGACTACGCCAACTTCGCTGATAGCACCCGGTGGTCGGCAGATACCCCGCGGATGGTCTCCGACGTAAACGGCGATGGCCTGTCAGATATCATCGGCTTTGGCACGACCGTGATGGTCGGTTTGTCGAATGGCGCTGGGTTCGAGGCGCCGGAAGAGTGGTCACAATCCTTCAACGCGCCTAATTGGTCGAAATCTACCCCGCGGATGTTTACTGACGTCAACGGGGACGGCCAGGCCGATGTGGTCGGCGTCAACGATGGCGGCGTTGAGATCGCCCTTTCAACGGGCTCAGCCTTCGCGGCAGGAAACTGGAACCAAAACTCGTTGAACGGCCTCGGACTGTCCGAGGGCGGAACGATTGACCAGACAAAGCGAATGATCGTCGACGTCAACGGCGACGGCATGCTGGACGTGATCGCCTTCACGCACGATGGAGTGAAAGTTGGCCTGACCTCAGGTGCTTTTCCGGATTTGTTGAACAAGATAGAGCGGCCGTCGAGGGGGACAATCAACATCTCCTACAAGCCGATTTCCGACCCCACGGTATATGACCCCAAGGTATATAAAGAAAGTGCAGGCCCAGGGGCGCTTGCAAAGTTTCAAAGCTTTCGTCCTCTTCAGCAAAATCCGTCTCTACCCAACTACCGCTCTCGCTCTCACTTGACAGGAAGGTTCTATGTGGTTGCGGCGATTACAAACGCCAACAATCCTGCAATTTCGCAGACCCCCTATTCTTATACAACCTCACATTCCTATCAGAACGGCCAGGTTAGCAATACAGGGCGTGGTTTCCTTGGGTTCGAACGCGCGGTCCACGTCAATGAAGATTTGGGACGTCGCACGATCCTCACCTATCATCAGGAGTTTCCGCTGATCGGCAGACTGAAAACGCGAGAGATCGGCTGTTCAGCTTCTGTTGCAGGGGCCTGCGAGGCGAACGATCGCTTGAAGGAGGAGAACTTTTCTTACCTCGTCACGTCCCCTGCCAAGTCCGAGACCAACGGTCTCGAAACGAAAATGGTGCGGCCGTCTTTTGTGCGTACCGACCGATACCAAGGTCAGACATACACGCACTCGATAGGCACGAGTTATGCCTACGACACCTATGGCAATCGCCTGATGACTGCTCGATTGAACCTCGTTGATCAGTTAGGCCGCGATCTCGATGCTAATGACAGCATCTACATTCATTCCGCCTACCAAAACGACGCCGACGATTGGCTTTTCGGCTTTAGGACCTTCAAGAAGGTGTCGCATAGTCCGACAATCGTCGACGCAGAAAAGTTTGACCCGAGCACGGATATGGAGCTCAAGGCCTGGACTTACGGCGAAAACATGAGGGTGACCGCGAGCAAGGTCTGGGACGACCAGGCTAAAAATTTCCTCGCAACGCAGTACGCTTACGATACGCTCGGCAATCGTGCATCGATCACATTGCCTGGCGGTGCCACTATTCAACAAAAATATGAAGCGCGGTTCGGTACATACCTGGAGAGCAGAACCAAAAGTGTGGGCCAGGGTAAACCGGCGCTTGTTTCCAAATTTGGCTACGATGCACGTTTCGGGAAGCTTTCCTTACGCGTAGATGCCAATGGCAATCAGTTTGCAACATGTTACGACGATTTTGGCCGTAGGCAGGTGGTTCAGGGCCCAGCGCCCGAGGACGCAGATCCCTCAATCCTAACTGCACCCTGCGTCGGCGCATACATAACGGTGCCCGGGGACGTCACTCCGACAAAACTTGCTACACTCACCTCCTTCACCCACGGATGGCAGAATGGCGTACCCGTCGTTTCGCGAAAGAGTGTCGCCAGCTGGCCGTCGGCCAACCAACCACAAAAGATGCAAACGACCCTTTATGCCTATGATGGGCTTGAGCGCCAATATCGCATGTCGGCCCAATCTGATGAAGGCGGCCCAACAGACCGAGTAATGAAGGATGTGACATACGATTCCGCCAATCGGATCGTTCGAAGTGCCCTACCCTACTTTGAAGCGGAAGAGCCACTCTTTTATCAGAACACCATGTTCGATCCGTTGGATCGCGTCATTGAAAGCTCGATGCCGTGGCAATCCGATGACGGCGTCATCAACGTTGCTACCAAACAGGTGTATACGGAAACTGACACTGGAGATCGGGTTGCGCAGACGCTTGCAGCCGGTACCTCCTATGAGGCGCAGCGCGTCTTTGATCGGAGCTACTATAACAATCGGAAGAAGATCGAGGTCCAGTCATTTACGGACGAACCTGAGGCGAACTCGACGCCTGTTGTCACACGCTACGATCTCGACGCACTTGGCCGGATCACTGCCGTTCGACCGCCGAAAGACGGGGGGTCGACCGCCGCTCAATATACGTATGATAGTATCGGGCGGTTGTCGCAGTCGACTTTGCCCGCCTATGGCAAGACGGTCTTCGAATACGGCCCGGACGGGCGCCTTTCGAAAAAAATAGTCCCGAACGGGGAAATCTCGTTCGAGCGCGACGATCTCGGCCGCACGCTCAATGCTGCCTATCCAGGTGGCCCTGATATTGCCTATACCTACGATGACAAATTTATAGCGAACGGGTTAGGACGGATGGCTTCGGCGAGTGTCGAAGGTCAGACGGTCTCGGTGAAACGGTCGTATGTCTACGATGCCTATGGCAGGCAAGCAGCAAATGCGCTCACAATCGGAACCGATGAAGCCATGGTTCAGACAACGGTCTTCGACCCTCTCGGACGCGCGACCGCCACGACGATGCCGGACGGTACCGTCCTGACAACAGGGTATGACTTGGAACGTGTCGCAAGTTATTCGATTAACGGCACACAAAAGATTGGGTTCGGCGACTACACTGCGCTCGGTCTCCCGCAAACCATGAAGTTCGCCAATGGACTAACGACGAGCTTGACATATGCACCGAACTTCACCCTCCTGGGTGTCAAAACTTCGACTCCACAACAAACGGTCTTCCAAGAGAGCTCGACAGTCGATCCATTCGGTTTCACGACCGCAGTCACCGGGTCGTCGTCTAAATGGCCGAGCTATAGCAAAGCGTCCTCATTCACCGATGCTAGGCTTACGAACTATCAAGACAGCAGGCTCGGCGCTGCAAACGCGTACGGATACGATGCCGCCGGTAACCTTCAATCTTCCGCGGCGCTCGCTTTGCAAAGTACCGGTTTCCAGCTGGGCGCAGATAGCAAGCTTAGCGGCGAACCACTGCAAGCCCAATACGACCCTTCTGGGAACCTAATTACAACATCAGCTCCAAGCCTCACCTTCCGCGGCGAATACGATGGAAGGCAGCGGATGTCCCAGGCAGCAAAAGGCAATGGTGCTGCGGCGCAGTTTGCCTACGACCATCGAGGTTTCAGAGTTTGGCGAAAGGACACTGGTGGCGTCGAACATCGGTATCATTCTGGTCAGTTCCATCGGTCGGCGGGAGTGGATCAAACCCTGATTTTCGGCAACACCGGCCCATCCTATATCTTCTCATCCGAAAATGGCGCAGAGACCTTTTTGCACTCTGACGCGCGCAACAGCCTCGCGATGACGACGGACGCAAAAGGCAATGCTGTAGATTGGTTCTTGTACGACGCCTACGGCCTCCCTGTAGCGCGCGGCGTGGACGCGCCTGATTTTGGGTTCCTCGGCCTGCCATATGACCGCGATACAGGCCTGTATTATGTCGACCAGCGCTATTACATGCCTGAACTAGCTCGTTTTACGAGAGCGGACTCGCGGTACGGCGCAAGTATCTATCGCCACGACAGCGCTAACCGGTATGCATTTCTGCTGAATAATCCCACTTTCGGGTTCGATCCGACCGGACATGGACTTCCTGCCTGCCTGATCGGCCTTGGCGGGGGTGTTATTGGTACATTGGGCGGTTCCCTGTCGACGGTCGATGCCGTTGAACAGAAAAACAGACTTCTCATTACTGCGAGTGCTGCTGGGATCGTTGGCGGGCTTTTTTCCGGTGCAGGCGGCGTGTCCGCGTGCATCAAGCTCTATCGGCAACGCGCTGCAGGCGACAACGATCAAACGGACAATGGCAACGGCGGTGGAGACGACAACGGCCAAGGAATGGACATCGATGATTCGTCCAACGGCTCTGGAGTTGGTGGTGGCCAAGGAGGTAACGCCAGCAGCAGTAGTACCTCCAGTAGCAGCAGTGCCAGCAGCGACAGCGGCAGTGAAAGTGACGACGAGGGGTCGGAGTCGAGTTCGAGTGAGGACGATGTCCAATTCCCAGATGGCCAAAACAATGTGGTTGATGGATCAAGCTCGAGCGAGGAATCCGTTGACGACATCGTCGTCGGCGACAGCCAATCTGCCACAGATTCTATTTCCGGGGAAGGTTTGGCAGCCACAACGTCCCAAAGCGTAGAAATCGGTCAGACTTCGGGGAGTGGGATCGAAGCGACGAGCATTGCAAGTTCTAGCGCGAGCGGCACTTCCGATGCTGCCACCAGCACGACTTCTGCGGCAATCACGGCCACGGAAGGGAATGCTGCCGGCTTGGATGCCAGTTCCAGTGTAGGCGTGAGTGTTGGCACCGAGGTCACCGAGAGTGCTGCGACCGTCGCGACCGAAGCGGTTGTCACGCCGGCTGCGGAAGCAAGTGAGATCTTTCTCGCAGATTTCGCATTCTTTTTGGCTCTATTGTAGTGTGAATGCGAGGGCCTCGCCGACTACTTGCGAGCGCGCAGTGTCTTCGATTCAAACCGAGACCGCGCGGTCGCAACCGTCGGGCGGTCATCAGCTCGTCGGATTTCGAAGGGCAGCGAAAGCTGCCCTTCGAACGAACTGCTGCAAAGCTTTATGCCACAAGTTCCTCGAGAAGAATCACGGCATCCACGCATGCCCCGCTCCTGCGCGCCGCCTAACCCCAGACAAGTTACCGGTCTCGAGGCCGCGTCTATAGAGTGCTCCAAAAGCTGAGTGCTTGCGAGATAGATTACGCTATCACTGGAGGTATCGCTCTGGAGGCGGCGCTCGGCACCAACTTTGGACGCCGTCGCGCCTTCAACGATATTGACATCGTTGTCTCCGGATTCGAAGGATTGCCAGCTATTCTCGGGCGCGAATTCCTCATCAGTCATGCACATCCGCATCGGCCCGTCGGCAAGCTAATAATTCAACTCGTCGATCCGTCAGAACGCGTGCGCATCGACATCTTTGGCGCCTGCGGCGGAACTCTTGAGCGAGCAAAATCCGCACTGTTCGACGATCTTCCGGTCAAGACCGTGGCCTTAGAGGACATTGCATGTCGGATCGCGTCGGAAATGATGTGCTTTAGCAGAGGAGATACAGTTCCGCCCAAATGCGCTGACGCCCATGAACGGGCGAAACAGATCGTTGATATCGATCTCGTGGAGCTTGGGAAGATCAACGTCGTCCGATTGACCCTTTAACTTATGCTAGAGCGACCGTTCAGATTACCGACGCCTTGGAACGACGCACCGGAAGGCTCGCAAAACAATCCTATTCCACGGATGCAGATGCGGTCTGCCCGTTTTGCCGCAACACGCTGCACTTCACAGTGGAATCGCCATCCTTCCAATACTTGGTTATTGCTAACCCAGCCCCTCATCCTGCCGCGTCCTGACGCGCTTGTCCCGCCGCAGCGTGGACGGCCTTTATCAACGAAAAACAGCAGAAGCCTTGATACTCAACGGCTGCCATGCGATTCTTCGGGCATGATCCGAAGGAGATAAGAATGTCGGAAACGATGCTTGCGCGCTTACCAACATTCGGACCGCGGAAGATATGATCGTGGCCTTTCGCGATGAGGAGCAGTGTCGTCGATTGCTGGCAAGCATGGTGTGGCCGGCTGGGAGAGTTTGCCCTGCCGGTGGTTACAAACGCTCGATTGCGATAGCCGGGCGCGATATGGGCAAGCGGCGTGCGCGTCCGCGTCTCTATCAATGCTCCAACGGCGATTGCCGGTTCCAGTTCACGGTGACGACACACACGCCGCTGCATTCCACAAAGCTACCTTGAGTGTCTGGCTGAAGGGTATGTGGCTTATGCTGCAGTCGAATAAAGGTTTGTCGTCGGTGCGCCTGGCCGAGGCTCTGGGGGTGAGCCAACCCACAGCCTGGCGGATGGGACACGCCCTGCGTCTCATGACGGCGAGCGAGCACATGCTCGATGGCACGGTGGAGATCGACCATTTTCATCTCGGTGGGCGACCGAGAATAAATCCGGACGATCCGCCGCCTGGACGAGGTCGAAAAGGGCTGCCGAACACCCAGAAAACGCCTGTCATGGCGATAGTGCAGCGACCAGACGAGTCACACCCGGCACTCCGGCCGGTGACGCGCGTGCTCCGGTGGTGACTGGTCTTTCGCTACGTGCAGCGGCGCGCGCCGCTGGAACGCAGATCGAGCCCGATGCCTACTTGATGAGTGATGAGGCAATAGCGTTCATAGCCCTCGGCGAGAACTATGCCAGGCATGACACCGTGAAGCATTCCAGCCGCGAATACGTTCGGGACGCCGTTCATGTCAATTCGGTCGAAGGTTTCAATTCCCGTGTCGCACAATTGCCGGCGTCTTTCATCATATCAGCCCGCAGCATGCCGACCTGTATTTCCACGAGATCGGCTTCCGCTGGTCACAGCGCATTGTTACGGGCCAGGCAGTGCGGAAAAGCCGAAAGGGCAGGGAACGCATGACAACCCCGTGGTCGCGAGTGCCGCCGGCGTTGCAATTGCTGCAAGTCTTTCGCGCCGCTACCGGCCGCCAAATGCGCAGAAGTCCGGATGGTGGCATCATCGTCAAATCAGCAATCGCTGTCTTTGGTTGATAAAGGCCATGTATCGACGGGAATGATACGTCCGGCGTTCGCTTTTACTTTCCGACTGTGGCAAGCAGTTTGGCTTAGTTGGATACCGACGTGAAGCGCCAACGAGTGGCCAGCGGGATGGCCGGAAGGAACGACAGCTGCGTGCGGGAGCAAGCCGTGATTCCGATCGGGTTAAAATCCCTCATCTACCGGCTTCTTTCTGACAGTCCATTGCCGGGACACCTACCGCGAAAGCGGACATCATAGCTCCTGCCGCCGAGGCCTGGTATTGGCCCGAAGGAGACGAAGATGACTTCCTGCTCCACGACACTCGTCGTTTATCTTTCCGGCTGATTAAACCGGCCGAATAAAGTTATCCGTCACCATGACGTCGGTCCGCACAATCTCCTCGGGGGCGACGGAGGATGTTGAAGCTTCGCCCCGGTCTCTATTCGCGCGGCAGCGATTGGATTTGACGCCTTCCCTGGGAGGCTATCACTTTGTCCGCGCCTTGGGGGACACACCTTGATCCCGCGAAATATCCAGCCTTCACGCAAATGTCTGGCGTAATGCTGTCCAACGCGCCGTCCTCACAGGCCTGGCACATTCGCTCGATGGCGGCGCGCACCTGGAGCGAATAGTCCAGCGTGGCAACAGCGGGGGGACTGGTCGGTTGGAACACTTCACCCGGCTTGATGTTCTTGAACCAGAGATCGACGTGGGCTGCAACGGCTGCAGCATCACTGAGGTCGACCGGGGTACTGCCAGACTTGGCGATGCCTTCAGCCGCAAGGGGCAATCGAGCAGCGGCATGGCACGACAGGCAGGAGGAATTCTGATTGTCGGCCGGACCGTTGGCGCGACCGCGGAAGCCTAGGAACGGGCGCTCGTTCCATCCGGATAGCTTCGCCTTGATGGCCGGGTTGATCCAGCTCTCCTTAATGTCGTCGGTCACGACACCTTCGTCGTTGCCCCAAAGCAGTACCGCCGGGACAAAATTATCGAAAAGACCGTCGCCCTTTGGGGGGCCCATCCACACAAAGGTGCCGAACACCCACCCGGTCTTGATAGCGTTGCTGTCTCGAACCCCAATGTCGAGCTGCAGCAAATTGACGTCGCGTGTTTCACGACGGCTGGTGTCAGCCGGAAACCCAACGCCCTCACGATCAATATGGGCTCTGTATACAGGCGCGCCATTCAGATAGTCGACTTGACCGGCGAACCTGCCGAGATTTGCATCAGTGAAAAGGAATTTTATGGCAACTGTCCCCTCCTGAAACAGCAGTTTTTCCGGCACGACGGGCGAACATGGCTCGGCAAAAACCTGGTGGAGCGCAACGGCTCCAGGCTCATTGTAAAAGTTGACGGCCCAGACCTGCGAGCCGGAGCGCGAGGTGGGGGATAGCTGCCGTGCACGAGGAGCAAGCTCCTTGGTCAGCCCCATCAGCGGCTCGCGTCCAAATTTTTCGTAGTCCATCCATTCGGACATCCACCAAGGTTCGCTCCCGGTCCCGACCAAGCTCGCATTCCTGAAGCGGAAGTGCGGGCGGACCGTTTCGAGGACGGCCTCCATATAACGCGCCGGCTCGGTCGCAAAGGAGATCGCGCTGTAGGCCGGTGTGCCCGGGGAAGACGATGAGGGGTAATCAGTGCGCCATGCGCCGACTGGCGAAATGCCGGCATCATACATGGTGCTTTGGGTAAAGACCTTGCAGCGGGCGTCGGCCTCGCTCGACGACAGCAAAGCAAGCGCGACGATGAGGGAGGTGATGCCGGTGACGCGCATTTCAGTGTTGCTCCAAGAATTCTGCCACGCCCGTGCGCAGACGCCCTTCGACGACGCCTATCAGTGGGATGCGCCGCATCGTGTTCACCGGATAACTACTGTCTAGAAGCAACTTCATTTCAAAAGAGGGCTCTATTTGCCTCAACTCCTGCAGGGCCCCGCACAAGCTCTGATCGTCATTGCCGAATGCTTTCAGCGCAACCAAGTATCGGCGCGGAGGTGCAAAATTTGGCGACAACTGTGCGGCAGCGTGCGCATGACGGGTCGCCAATCGGTATTCGCCAAGACCAGCCGCCGCTATGCAGCCATAGAACTCCAGGAAGTGAGCAGTACGGGTTCCGGCACTCAGATCAATGGCACGGCGCGCTGAAGTGTAGCCCGCCCGATAGTCCGACATCGCCGTCTGCAGATTGGCGAACGCCGCCCAGGCCAGTGCGTTCAGGGGATTGGCTTGGATAGAACGCTCCGCAAGCCTCAATGCCTGCTGGACGCTGCCGCCAAACAGATACTCGGTATGGGCACCAACGCATTGCGCCATCGAGTCCTCGGGGAACATCTCGATCGCACATGTGGCGAGCCCCCTGATTGATTCCTGGGAAGGCAGAAATCCGCAGGTCATGTATTGAAAATGGCTGATCTGGCGGATGAGGGCGCGCCAAGCCAGCGGCCCGCCGTTGGGCGCTATTTCGAACGCCGTCGTGCACTGGCGATCGGCAAGCGCAAGGTTCTCCTTGTCGAGGGTCATGGTGAGAATTCGCGCGCTGTTGAAAAGCCTGAGCGCCATCTCGTAGCCATCTATCCGACCATTGCTCCGCACCAGGGCATCGACCACCGCATTCGAAGCATGCGACGCTATTGTATAGAATGCGGAAGATGCAGCCGCCCTATCAGCGTCCAAGATCAGTTGAGCGCTCTCTGACCAAAGTGCACAGCCGTTGCTGGCATCGCTAATCAACACTGAGAGCGAGGCTCTAGGAGCGCCGTCTCGAACACTGACGCGGACTGCTATCATCTGAGCGGCGCCAGCGAAGTTTTCGTATCCAGCCGCTGCATCCGCATCGTAGAACGATACCGGGTTCACCTGCGCTGCGATGGCTTTCGAGGTCAGCGCGCGGAACTTGCTGGCGAGTCGTCGCAAGGAACTGCGCCCCTCGCACTCGAGGCTGAACACAACGATCTTGCGACGCGCCAGCCTCAGCGTTTGTTGTGAAGCAGAATGATCGACGCTAGGTGGAGCTAAGGCCGTAAGGCGTCGCCCTCGGATCCAATTTTGGAAATGCGGATCCGAGACGTTCAGATCCTCGAGCAGTTCGTCGTCATTGAGAACAGGACCGGCCGATGATGGCCGTTCGAACGAAACCTGAAACAACGAGGCATCGAGGGATATGGATTGCCTGTCGCTGCGTAGCAACGAGCAATGTCGCCCGAGCTGCCGTCTGATATCGCTGAGCGCCTGCCGAAGGCTGGCAGCGGCCTGGTCGCTCCCTCGATCGCTCCACAGCTTGTCCTGCAGCCAAGTTCTGCCGCGCGAAAATCCCGGAGAAAAAGCCAGCAAAGCGATTAGCCCGCGGGCTTTTTGCGATCGCGGACTAAGGTCAATGCCCGCTACATCCAAAAGCCTAAATCGACCCAACACGTGCAGCGTAAGCATGCCCCACCTCACGCAATATTGAACTATACCCTGTAAGTATCAACACCAATAGCACTTCGTACAATGTTCAAAAAAGGTAGCAACAGCGTAGCCAATTGGGAAGCGCTAGCGCAGCTGATGCTAAAAATAATTCTGGTCCTTAATGAACGGGTCGTACAAAAGAAAGCCGACGTCCGCTTGCAGCTTTCGATCGGGATGTTATCCCCCTCAACTCTATACGCCTGCACTTCCGGCGATTGGGGAGGCATCGTTTTCACGATTTATTCACGCGCGGCCAATGACGCGACGAGTTATTGTTACTGGGCGAACCTGTCTCCGAACAAACAACGGGTTAGTACAAGGTGGGAGGAAGTCATGCAGTCGCGCGTCTATACTGTCGACGAGGTCCGGGTTGAAGGCTTGATTGTGATACCGGAAAATCCTCCGGCCATCGCGATATCGGCAAGAGGGACCGTCCCTACGACGGGGTGGACCAGACCAGACCTTGTGCCGTGGGTTTACATCGTTCCGCCCAAGGATGGCATACTGGACCTCGATTTTGTTTCGAGCCAGCCACCGGGCATCGTTGCACAAGTGGTCAGCCCAATCAGCGTGACCAAGGCCATGCTGGTCCCGGCATGGGTCGTGGGCGTTCGCGTCCATAGTTCGACGAACGACATGGAGGCAAATATCGGTGGTGGCAGGAAATGGAGCGAGGCTGAGATTGCCGGTGAAGGCCTCCCCGTACCTTGGCCGTTCCCTTGGTGGGCGCCGCGAAGCGAGCGCAAATGACTTGGATCATGGGATCTCCGTTTTGATCGAATGCAGGAGGGGGAGCGATGGATCGACCATGTATTCGCTTGGTCGCAGGTTGTGGAATATTCTCGCTTTTGCTGTTCTTGGCTCCGGCGACATCAATGGTCCAGCAAGCTCAAGCGCAGGAGTTTGAGCGCTGCCCAACGACGGTTCCTGCGGTCCCCAAGGCAACTCTGAGCGAACGGATTCTCGACGACGTCTGCATACCCGCCGGTTTTGCAGGCAATCCTATCGACTTCTTCGATGACTATTCCTGGCGCGCGTTTATCGGGCTGGTATGGCCGGCCAAACCAGGCGAGCGCGGTATTCCCGACCCCACGGCAAAACTGTCCGACAACGGGCGTCGCCGTGTATTTGAAACCTTCAAAGCGGATTGGGAAATCTTCCAGCCGCAGGGTGCCGAGCCGGCGGCGTGGAACGCCAGTGGAGGAGCAAATCCATGCAAACTGGCCACTGTTTCGAGCGACGACCTCGTACTCGCGGCGTTCTCAAAGTTTGACAATCTTGGTCAGGCCGGCTTCGGCCGGCCTTTGGTCGGTCCGTTGGTAGCTCAAAATCGTAGCTATCTGCGGTTCCAGACAGCCTTCAACCAGATCGAGTTCGACCAGATAGACAAGGAAAAGCTTTATCTGCGAAGCAATTTGCAGGGCACTACGGTCTTTCAATCAGGGGCGATCGACATCAAGGCAGCCTGGGTCGACATGGCCGGCATCGCCCATCCTGAACGGTTCTATACGCGCGAAGCCTACCTTCTCGATCTTGCGACAGAAACTTGCTCGAAACAGAAGGTTGGCCTGGTCGGCCTCCATATTGTTCAGAAGACCGCGAGCCGCAGTGGATCTGGTCCTCCTTCGAGCATGTCGACAATATCTTTGAAGAAAACAGTCAGCTTCCTGCCATGTTAAATGCAGGCGATAAGACGCCAATGCCGGCGCAAAACCCCTGCAATTTTCCGCCTGATATTCAGGTTCCTGCTCCCTTTAACGTCGACCGCCTGAAGCCGGTTCACGACAAGACAACGAACATAAACGAAATCTATCGGCAATTGCTCGCCGAGGCGGGAGTGCCCTGGCAATTCTACAAGCTGGTGGTCACACAATGGCCGCTGTCGGTTTCCGATCCGTCCAAAGATGGCAAGCCGACCAACACCTTTCCAGGAAAAGGCTCAGATCAGACGAGTTTTGCCAATCTGACGATGGAAACATTCGACCAGAAATCTGTGATCACGGGATGTATGAACTGTCACAATGCTACGCGTGAGACAACCGACTTCCTATGGTCGCTGAATACGCAAGCCTTTCCGCCGCTGCAAACCATCGTGGCACAAGCGGTGCTTTCAGACAAATCGGTGACGAGCCTCTCCTTACCAAAGGGACAGTTTAAGAACTGGGCCAACATTCTTCCCGCTGACCAACCATTCGAAATGCCTGCCAAACAACTTTCGGAGTTTTTGGCTCTCAAGGAACTAATGGAAACCGCACAATCGACACCGGAACAGTGAGGTTTGCTGTGGCGATCGCATCTTATGAAGAATTCCAGGCCTTCATGTCTGAGACGATGGCTGCGCTTGGAGCCAACCCGGAGTTCGCACCGCATGAGGTATTCTGGGCATCACTGACCTACGATGAGTTCACGCAAGGCAATGTGCCCGGAATAGGTCAGGCCGTGCGGATTTTAATCCCAGGCGATGCTGCTAGATCTGCATTTGTTCACGCATTAAGAGGTGAGGGGCTCTTCGCAGGATCGCCCTTCCGGCGAATGCCAGCAGGTGGCCCGTTCATGACTGACGACCAGATCGGAGAGATCGCAGCCTGGATTGATGCGGGTTGTCCGGAGGGAGGACCTCTTCCGATCGCTTAGCTAGCCGGTTGCCGAGACGATGAAAGGAAGGCCACAGTGGACAAGGATGAGCTGATTGAACATCCCACATTCCTCGAGCATATCCGGTTTTTCTTCGAGCCAATCGATATCGAGCATATGCAAGCCAGGGGGATTGATCTTGCGACCTATGAAGGTGTGAAGAGGAACACCACCTCGATCCATTCACAGACGAAGTCGGGCTCGATGCCTCCGGAGCCGGGACGGCGGTGGACGGCCAAGCGGGTGAAGACGTTCAGGAACTGGATCCTCGACGGATTTCCGATGGGGTCGGCGCCGAAATCGGCGCTGACTGCGATGTCCGCTCTAGCAAGAGCAACTCCAAATGCACGACGGGACATCGACGATCTATCGGTGCCGGAGATCGAGCGCTTGGCGCTTGCATTTCGGACGATCATGAACCGCGATCCCGCTCACCCGCAGAGCTATTTTGCGCTTGCAGACATTCACTGGTTTCCTGAACCCGTGAACTGTCTTCACCACGAAGAGCGCTATAATCCGTGGCACCGCATTTTCATCGACAGGTTTGAAGCTGCGCTGCAATCTGTTCCAGGTTGCGAAGATCTCAAGATGCCCTACTGGGACGTCGTCAAGCGGCCTCATTCGTGGTTGTTTCAGCCACCATTCGACAGCTATACTTTTCAGTGTGACGCTGCGCCCCAATATCCTGCAGGCACGCGGACCGTCAGGTATCCTGCGGACAAAATCCACGACAACATGACATCCTACGATGTCGCGGGGACGATCAAAGAAGCGTTGGCCGCGCCCAAGTTCGAACGCTTTGCGAGCGGGATCGAACAGGCACATGACGACGGTCATGTCTCCTGTGGTCCGGCAATGCGGACGCCCGACATTGCCGCTTTTGATCCGATCTTCTGGTTCTTTCATACGAACTGGGAGAGGATGTGGTGGTCATGGCAGCATCGCCACAGCGCGGTTACGCTGGAGGCATTCAGACAGACGCTTGAAGGCAGTGATTTTGACTGGCTCGACACGCCGCCATTCAACGAATTGCCTCCATTCGCCGAGACTGCGAGCCAAGCAATCGACGCGACCAAATATGTCTATGAGGAGAGCCCGCTTTCGCTATTCAAGACGTTTGCGAGGGTTGAGGCCGGCAACATTTCGGCCGATCAGGTATTCCGTGTGCAGCGACGGTCCCGACTTTCCGTGAGGGTGAAGGGCATCGCCCGCCTTGCCGTCCCCGGTAGCTTCAACGTTCACTTGATGGCAGATGGAAAATCGGTCGCAAGGCATGCATTTTTCCAGGGCACTGAGCCTGGCAGATGTCCAAGCTGCGTGCGCAGGGAGACGGTCAACATTGACCTGCGGGTCGATCGGGCGGCCATCGTCGGAAAGGCCCTGAGCGTTCGTATTGAGGCACTGTCAGCTGAAAAAGATAGGTGGATTTCTCTCAGTGAAGTTGGCGCCCCGACGATCAACATTCGCGAGTTGCTCACGGCTGAATAGCGTTAGATCAGTTTATAGTCACCAGAACGGAGGTGGGCGATGAGAACCGCATTTGTTTCACTGGCGTTGTTGCTAGCCTCCCAATCCGTTGCCTTTGCAGAAAGCTGCCCGCGATTCCAAGCCAGCACGATGAAAGTGGAGGGGGTAGATCCCGCGGATTGGCGCGAGGACTATCCGAGCGACTTTCCTGATGCCGACGATGTCCACGCATGGGAATCGATCAAATTCCGCGAAGAACCCGCAAAATACATGCAGATCATTCTCGAGAGCGCCAAACCGCATTTCAGGAACGTCGATGGACGCTTGGTTGGCAATGGGTCCGAGCCTTGGTGGATCGCAAAGTGGCTTGACTATGGTACGTCTGGGCGCGAGCCGCTCATGGGGCTTACAAAGGAGCGTGGACCAAAGCCGGGCGACCTCTCAGAGACAGGTACCGAAGGTCCGCAAGTCTGGGCGGTTGGGTTTTACAATGCGCCAGGAGCAGCCGTGTTTGGTGAGGTCTTTGCAGACCCGTGCAGCCCTTCGCTACCCGTCAATCTGAAATTCCCTGTCGACACCGTCTCGATCAAATTTCTCTTTACCGACGCGTCTCCTGATGAGGTGTCATATCTGAAGGACGCCCCGATCTACTGGGCCTACATCGATCCGCCCGGATCAGCCAGCCAAAGCCATGCGGTGCCTGACCGCACCCGCCAGCAATTACGCTTACTTCAGATGGACATCGCGGTGAAGGACAAGGCGTCCTTCGATACGGGATGGGTCTTTGGCACATTCGTTTGGCGGGGGCCACCGAAGGGCGATCAGCTATTCGACAATCTAGTTCCAGTCTCGCTTCAGTGGGGCAATGATCCCGGCGTGTATGACGACAAGTCGATCAAGCAGAGCTGGATCAATCAAGACCTCAATGGCGTCACCTTCGGTTGGGACAAGCGGCCGACACTCGGCTTTATGGGCCGCGCTAACGGCCCCGCAGACAACATCCGGTCCTCATGCCTCTCCTGCCATTCCGCAGCCCGCAGCCCGCGCACAACGATCGGGCTCTTGAACAGTGGGTTCGACATGACCCATCTCGACAATGTCCAGGCAGTCAAAAGACATGTCGATACCTGGTTCCAGAATATCAAGTCCGGCCAGATCTTCCAGCCGTCGGAACCAGCGGCGTCGAACTTGGACTATTCGCTTCAGCTCGAGGCTGCAGCATTTCGCCTGTGTCTTGCTTGTGAAGCCGGTGATCTAACCGGAGAAACACCCTTCGTCTGTCGGAGCACTGGCTTTTACAACCGACCCATGTGTAGTCCCGCCGATACGGCCATGGCGCAAAAGCGTGTTCTCCAGACGATGGCTCCACCTCGCCAATAGCGACGTGGCAACGCGAAAGTTGTGGCCGATCTTTCAGATCGCACTGGCTTCATACACAACTGAGCACCTTAGCCGCGCCCCAGACCATTTGGCCCAGATTGTCCTCAGGGTTGTCGATCCAGATGCCGCACGCTCCTGCAAACAACACCGCGCATGCCAGCAACTAAGCACGCCTGAAAGATTGCCGATCATTACGGCAGATTTCGAAAGCGTCGTAAGTCCGTTCTATTTCAGAGGCCAGCGCTTTATCAGTTAAGCCGGAATCGCTTTCACGATTTATTCACGCGCAGCCCGTGCAGCAACGAGTTATTGTTACATGACGGGGGCTAGCTACACGCAGAAGGCGGTTACCACAAGACGGGAGCAAGCTATGCGGCCTCGTGTCTAGTCGGTCGACGGGCTCGGACTGAAGGATTGCTCGCAATGCCGGATGACCGCAGCCGATCTACCCAATCGGGCCTGCCGGTTCCGACGTGGGTTGTGGGCGTCCGCGTCCATAGTTTCGACGAACACAGTGCAGGCAAAGAGGCGGCGGCAGGGGCGGGGCCCGACTGCCGATGAGGATCTCCCGTTGCCCTGGCCGTTCGTGATTGCGGGTCGACGCACCCGTTCTTGGGTGAAATCAGGAGGGGAAACCATGAATCGACCGAACTCGATATCTATCAAGGATCTGAACAAGCTCGTTCCCAAGGCGGTAGCGTCGGCCGTAAAGAAGTCGACTCTCAAAGGCTTCACAGCGGCGCCCACATTCCTTCCTGATCATGGCATTGTCGGCTTTGTCGTGAGGGAGTTCGACAAGCAGCAGCTGGATGCATCACAAGCCCACTCGCTGTCGAACGAGATCGCCGCCACGATCGGTCAAGGCGCGGTCCCTGCTACCCTGTTGCTCGGGCCTGACATTGTCGTTGGGTTCTTCCCGGCCAATTCTGTCTGAGGAGGGCCGTCATGCGCGAAGATTCTGCATCAGCAACCAGATGCCCCAGCGCACAGCCGGAAATGAGAAATGCGCTCGTGCTAGGAGTGGTTCTTCCTGCCGAGACAGGAAACAGGGTCGCCTATTTGAACGATACGCTGCCCGTCACCGACGCGGTCCTTGCATCCGCTGCGCCAGCGCCATCAACGCAGGTATTTCGGTTTTCAGCTGTTTGCGAAGAGCGCAAATGCGTCCATTTCGACGGCGTCGAATGCAACCTGGCTTCTCGCATAGTCAGAGGGCTTCCGGCCGTCGTCTTCAAGCTTCCTCCGTGTACCATACGCCGCACCTGCAGGTGGTTCGCGCAAGAGGGCGCGGCGGCATGCCTCAGGTGTCCACAGATCGTCACATCCGGATCCGAGAGAGAGCCAATCCTGGCCTCTATCGCCTTGGCCGATGGAGCTTTATCGCCCGGCCAGTCGCCTACGGACCAGAGGGGACAATGAGCAGCTTCGGCATGAGCTGAAGTAACGGCAGATTGGCGCCGGCAGGCGTCCAGATCGCTTCGAAAGGGGACGTGATGGTCAGGTCGCTCATCGCACTGGGACGCGGCAAGCAAGTAGCCCTCGCCGAGGGGCAATCGGAACCGCAAGTTGGCGTGCCCGCGATCCTTTGCAAGGCATCGTTTCGAGAGGAAACACGGCGTCTGTTTGTCGATGTCGTTCAACGGCACTTCATAGGTTCGGGAGTACGTCCCGCGCCAAGACCGGTGTTCAGGAAAGTTCACGGGGTTGCGAAGGCAACTTTGCGGATCAACCAAGACATTTCCGAAAGGTACAGGCAGGGGCTGTTCTCCTATCGTGAGTTCGCGGCTTGGGTAAGGTTTTCGAGCGACACCTCTCCTGACACGGCTGACGCCTCTCGATCGACTATCGGGATAGGCATCAAGCTCTTTGGCCTGAGAGGCGAGACGCTCGATGCTGACGATCCGCACGCTGGGACAGCCGACCTCCTGATGCAGAACCATGACCGGTTCTTCGTCGATACCGGCCAGGACTTTTGCGAGTTCTCGCATGCGGCGGTGAATGGAGATTTCGACACCTATCTTGCCGAGCATCCTGAAACGAAGGCCGTTCTCGATGAGATGGCGAAGCCGGAGAGCAGCCTGTTGACCGCAACCTACTGGAGCGTGCTTCCTTACGCGTGCGGGCCGGAAGCTATCGTGAAGTATCGACTCCGGCCAATGCTGGCTTCAAACGAGGCCGCGCACGAAACGGATCCCAATTTCCTCAAGTTGGATCTTGCTCATCGCCTGTCGGCGAGCGAAGCCACCTTCGAGTTCGCCATCCAGCCGTTCTCAAGCCAAGAGGAAACGCCAGTCGACGCCGCTACGCGGCGCTGGCCGACATCTTTCGTGCCGGTTGGTTCACTCGTCTTCGAACGGCAGGACGTCAATCGGATTGGGCAGGAACTTTACGGAGACAACCTGTCCATCAATCCCTGGCGCACGCCGCTCGACAATCGTCCGTTGGGATCAATCGCCGACTCTCGGCGGATCACATACCGGTCGTCGGCGTATGTGCGGCGCACTGCGAACGGAGTTGCCGCAGTCGAACCAGGAAGGCCACGGTAGACAATCGGAACCACAGACGCGTTGCACGCCAAAGTTAGCAAGGGGCAGTTCAAATGGTGTTCATCGATATCCCCACCCCACGCCCGCGTTGGAAGGCGTCGGTCGGCCCGCAAGGCGGAGGAGCAAGACTGGATGTCTTGGGAATCGAAGTTACGCAGGCAATTCAGAACATGAACCATGACGTGCGGTTGATTGCCGGAAAGGCGACGGCGATCAGGGTGTACGTCCAGCCTCATGGACTGACTTCCAACATGCGCGTGCGGGGTGAAATCGTGATCTCGACAACGTCGGAGGCTCCTGGCTCCTATGTAGCCTCGGTGAACGAGATTTCACTTCGAGCACGGCAGCATCCGACCCTTGCCGAACAGCGCCGCGACGCCGCATTGTCGCTGAACTTCGTTCTTCCCTCGCCCCCAGTTGGTCTGATGAGCGTGCGGCTGATGCGGATCCAACCAGTCTCCGGAGGCAATGACTTTCCAATCATGCCAGGCACGCAGAATGTGGAGTTCTTCGCTGCACCGATGTTGCGGGTGCGAGTGCTCGGATATCGCTACTCTGATCCGAACCGGAATCCGCCTCAGAAGTTTGCTCCGGATGCGATCCATTTCGATCATTTGAGGTCCTACCTGACACGCGCCTATCCGTCGGGTGGTTTAGACTGGAGCCAGACAGTCGTGGACGCGCCACCCAACTTTGTACCGCCATTCTCGGGGCCACAGCTGCCGGATGGATTTGATCCGCTGTGGTGGGCGCTCCTGGGCACGCTGCACCAGCATCTGTTGACTATCAGACAGGCCGATATCGACGCAGGCTGGGACCCGCGCACCCACTACTATGGCCTAGTTTCAGATCATTCCGGGTTCTTCCGAGGTGCCTCCAACGATGTACCTGCGGCGCCCGCACCCAACACGATAGCTGTTGGCCCATGCGGCAAGGCCGGACCTCGCTTCTGGGACGACGACGGCTCTTATGGCGACTGGTATGGCGCCCATGAACTGGCTCATACCTTTGGCCGGCGCCATCCTGGGTTCTGCGACCAGAGCAGCGACGACGAGCATTTTCCGCATCTAGGAGGTGCGATATCCGACAGCGACGAGGATTGCGTAGGGTTCGATGTCGGTGACGCCTCGCTGAACCTGCCGATGCGCGCCTATCCAAGGGAAAACTGGAGCGACTTCATGACCTATTGCGACCGGCAATGGGTCTCCAAATATACGTATGATGGCCTCCTTGACAGGCTTGTTGCCGAAGAGGCCCTTTTTGCTCCGCAGATTGCCTGACCGCACCAAGGGGATCCGAGATGGCACGAAAAATGGAATACGGCGATTGGGCTCAGATCGTCGGAACCTACGATTTAGACGCCCGCCGTGGGGTGATCCTTTCCATGCTGCCCGCGACGGTTGCCTTCGCCTCCAAGGATGGAGGGGAAGATCGCGTACGCCTCAAGGGCATCGACGACAAACTACAGGTGCTCTTCGATCTGGCTGTCAACCCAATGACAGCGTCCTGCGGTACGCTTGGAAACGACGTGATGTTCGAAGAGTTCGTTCCTGTTACGCCATCCCTTCGAGAGGTCAAGTTGTTCGTTGATGGCGTGCAGGCATCAGAGTACGCGCCTGGAAGCCCGAAACCGAAAGGACAGGTCGAACTTGCCCAACCGACATCTGGACGGGAGCATCACATTCCCTTGGCCGGGGATACTCCCGTCGAACCCAACGTATCCTACACGCTGCAGATTCGTCCGGAAGGTGACAGCCGCTGGCACACCATGGCCGTAGGACTGGAGCGGCCAAATGCCGCCGAAGTCGACATCAACCAATTCCCCGGGGCGACCGCGATAGAAGTTCGGGTGCTGCGCAGCAACGGCCTTGAAACGGTCGAGGTCTTTCACGAGCGGCGGAACTTCTGATCGCGGTTGAAGGATGACTAGCCCATCTGCTCGAGGACGGAATGCCGAGAATGTCAGCCGGTTTGTGACACGTTCAGCATCCGAAAAGCCAGAAACCGCAGCGACCACGGAATGCGAACGCAAGGCTGTAGTGGGGGACAAATGGATACCAAACTCATTGAGGCGATCAAGATCTATCCCCCGCTGGGCATAGCCAGAGTCGGCAATGCCATCGGACAGGACGATTTCGTGATTGGACCCGAAGTGATCGGCGGGACCGCGACCATGCCTGACGGAACGCCAGCCCGGTTCGTCGAACACTTCCGTGCCGCGGATGGCAGCATTAAGCGTCAAGCAGCTCGGTTTCGGGTTTATGCCCATCTGAAGGATGGCTCAGTAAAGGAAATCACCGCTGACGATGCCAAGATCGAATGGTCGGTCGCGGTCGCCAATCTCAAGGCCGGTTGGTACGAGTTCAACCAGGCCATGGACTTGCCGGACGACATCAGTAAACCGGCGATGCGGCGCAATCGGCAAGATCAGATTTCGATACCTGGCGACAGACGCCTTCTGGACATCGTCCCGACGCCGCTCACTATCGAAGGCAGGAACGCTTCGGCGATCTCCTTCAACGATGGGCGGTTCTGGAGCAAGGTCGTCTATCTGGGCGAACTCAGGACCGATGCTTTGGGGCGATTGCTCTTCTTAGGAGGCAGAGGTAGTTCCGCCGCGTTCAAGGGGAGCGTCACCCCGCTTACTTTCGCAAACAACGTCGGCTGGCATGACGACATATCGGATGGTCCGGTGCGAGCGACCATAAGGTTCCAGGGACAAGAACCGATTGAGGCCGAGGCCGGCTATGTCGTGGTTACACCGCCGAATTTTGCCCCGGGCATCACTGGCCTTGTCACCATGGACGATACCGTGAGAGAGGTGTTTCAAGATCAAACCTGGATTGCCGCTCCGACCACGACGCAGTTTACCGCCGATATCTGGCCGATCTTCGATAGGCTGACTGGTCTGCAATGGGTCGATCATGGCCTCTTCGTGGTCCATGGTGAAGGTTCGCCGCTCGACGCCCGGAACCAGAAAGTAGTCGATAAACTCAAAGACGTCTCTGACGCGAATACGGCTTGGCGCAAGCGTGTTTTCGAGCTCTTTCGTCGTCCTGGGCATGATGGTCCCTTCGTCGAGGCACAAATCCCGCAAATCTACGGCGACGCCATCGATACGCTCTTCGACTTGCCAGCCCGTCCGGCGCCTCAAGCCCTCATGTCGGTGACACCTACGCAATATGAACATTTGCACCGCTGGGCGGACGGAAACTTCGCCGACGATTGGATAGGCATCCCTCTACTGCCTACTTTCGACAGCCTCGCAACCGCCGATCAGATCGAGCATCTAAAACGTGCGCCACTTCACGACTGCCTAGGCGGACCGTTTCATCCTGGCATCGAGATCACATGGATAATGCGGATCCCGCGGCTCTGGAAGGAGGCATATAGGCTCAAGGTGCTGCCGGGTATGAACCCGGCCAGGCAGGACTATGGCGACACACTCAATCCCCAGGTATGCACAGGCTCTAATGGCCCGTTCGACGGTGCGGCGCCGGGTGCGCTGACCAGATTCATGGGTGTGCCGTGGCAAACCGATGGCGTTTCCTGCAATTCCAGCGCGGATTATTTCCCCTCGACATTTCTCTCAATGCCCACGTTCTGGGGAGCACGGGTACCAGACCAGGTGCTCGGGCAAGCCAGTTACGAGCGCGCTTCGGGGCTTGATCCCAACACCGCGAGCCTGCAGATCCACAAGCACTTTGCGCTTCGCTCGGACTGGCTGCGAGATATACGCGCACTCGATTACTACGGCCGGATTGCTCTTTCGATCAAGAAATGGGCAGAACTTGGAATGGTTTTGCCTGCGAAGAATCCCCCGACGCATCTGCCCGCAGATACCCGCTTCGAACAGGGCCGTAGCCAAGAGCCCGCGGGCAGTGACTTGAAGTACAAGCTCGTGGTCGCTGTTGAGACCCTCGACGAACCGCCGGTCGCGGCGGGGCCGGCCGTCGAACGCGAGGAGGTGGTGCCTAAGGAGCGTGTTCCGGGGCGGGCGGGCTTCCGCCAGGGCGAGGTTTGAAATCTTGGCTGCGCGACGTGTAGATATTGTCGTTGTCGGGGCCGGTCCCGCCGGCTCAACGGCGGCACGGCTGCTTGCGTGTCGCGGCCGACAGGTGGTCCTGGTCGATGCAGGGCAGCCCAAACGAGATCGGCTGGAGATAGTTTCGCCAAGCGCGACCGGCATTGTCCGGGCTCTTCAACTGGAGGAAGTGTTAGCCGACCCGTTCATAGCGCGACCATGCGCTGGTATTCGACGCACGTGGGGATCACAAAAGCAGGAGATTGACGACTTCCTGTATCGGCCCGGAAGTCAAGGATACATTGTCGATCGCGCTCGATTTGATGCGCGTCTTCGTGGGCTTGCTTTCGTCGCCGGCGCGAGCGCTCTGAATGGCCGCGTAGTTGGTGTTTGCAGAAATCAGGGCGGCTTTGAAATTGAGGTCAGGAGCGTCGGCGCGACGACCAATCTGGTGTCGTCGCTCCTGGTAGACGCCACTGGCCGATCGGCCGCATTGGCATGCCGCCTGGGTGGCGAACGCATTGTTAAAGAACGCCTCGTTGCCGAGCGCAAATTGCTGGATTGGTCTGGCGCGCCATCACAGGAGGCGGCTTGGCTCGATGTGGAGGCGCATGGCAGTTCGTGGACCTACGCGACCTTTGGACCCGATGGCCGCCGTGAGAGCTGGACCGTTTATCGGGACGAGTGCCGGCGTATGGCGCGTGGCGAGAGGTTCAACGCATCAGCAGCTTGCCTAAGGCATGCAGCAGGCAAAGACTGGATTGCTATCGGCGATGCTGCCGCCACCTTCGATCCGATCGCTTCCCAAGGAGTGGTCAATGCGCTTTCCTCGGCCTTGGTGGCGGTCGGCGCGATAGCGAAAGAAGGCGGCATCGAGCCGGAAGCAACGGCGGACTATTCCGCCGCTATGAGGGCAACGTTCGCATACTCCGAGTTGGGCCGAGCGGAAGTCTATCACGCCCTGAACTGTTGAAGACGTGTGGTTCACTTCGAGGTGTGTGGGTTGTGGGGGATGGCGATGAATGACGATAGTTTGGCGTGGTCGGTCACGGCTGAACTCCAGATAGCATTCTACGATGCCCGATCGAGGATCGGGGCGATTGTGCCGCATGTCGTGAAAGGCGCCCGCCCAGCGCCGTGGGTCAGGATCGATTGGCCGGCGGCCATTCGATCCGGTGTTCGAAGCAATACCCGCCCGGCCGTGGGCGTAGCCGAACGCATCTGCTGCAGTCCGGGGTCGACCTTACCGTGATCGCGCTATGGCTCGGACACGAGGACATCAGCACGACGCATATCTACATGGAGGCCGATCTTACAATGAAGGAGGAGGCTCTCAGGCGGCTTCAGCCGGTCAACGCGGCCGACCGGGAGCGATCTGACCGTGTGGACTTAGGCGCGGATATAGCGACGCATGCAGTAGAGCAGCGTCGACTGTTCTTCGCTCTCACGAATATCGATGACTCGCCCGAAGAAGATGCGGTGTGTCGCCTCATCGACGGCATTGGTGAACTCGCATTCAAAACTGACTGAGGCGTTGGCCAGGACTGGGGTTCCAGTGGGGCCCTCAGTCCATTGCCCCATCGTAAAGCGGTCTTCGGCGGGCGTCTTTCCGCCAAAGTGGTTGGAGATGTCCTCCTGGCCCGGCATCAGTGTGTTGACGCAAAAGTGGCGCGTGTCCTCGAAAGCGTGAAAACACGAGTTTGCGCGATTGATGCAGACGAGAAGTGTTGCCGGCGTGTCGCTCACACTACAGACCGCCGAGGCCGTGAAGCCGTAGCGCTTGCCGCCGTATCTGGTAGTGACGACGTTGACCGCAGAGCCGAGGCGCGACATGCCGTTGCGAAACGTGGCTTTGTCCACAATGTTGAAGCGGTGGTCCACCATGTTCGTGTCGGCCTCCTGCTGCTCAGCCAGCACTAGGCCATGAGTTCTTTTCGGACGAATTCCGCGCCTGCACTCAAGGCATTCAGCTTGCCTCTCGCAACTCGACGGGACAGGGGTGCCATGCCACAATTGGTACAAGGGCAAAGTTTGTCGGCATCGACAAACTGAAGTGCTTTTCGCAGAGTAGCGGCCACTTCCTCTGGCGTTTCGATGGTATTGCTTGCCACGTCGATGGCTCCGACCATCACCTTCTTGCCCCGGACCAGTTCGATCAAATCCATTGGAACATGAGAGTTGTGACATTCCAGGGAGATCATGCCGATACTGGATTTCTGCAGTTTCGGGAAAGACTCCTCATATTGCCGCCACTCCGACCCCAAAGTGTTCTTCCAGTCTGTGTTGGCCTTGATGCCATATCCGTAGCAGATATGAACGGCAGTTTCGCATTTGAGCCCTTCGATTGCCTTTTCCAAAGTGGCAACACCCCAGTCATTCACTTCGTCGAAAAAGACGTTAAATGCGGGCTCATCGAACTGGATGATATCGACGCCAGCAGCCTCTAGTTCCCTGGCTTCCTGATTGAGGATCTTGGCGAATTCCCAGGCCAGCTTTTCGCGGCTTTTATAGTGGTTGTCAAAGAGCGTATCGATCATGGTCATCGGACCCGGCAAAGCCCATTTGATTGGCTGCGCGGTCTGCTGACGTAGGAACTTGGCATCTTCAACAAAAACCGGTCTTTGGCGAGACACGGCGCCGACAACTGTCGGAACACTCGCGTCATAGCGATCCCGGATTCTGACGGTCTCGCGTTTTTCAAAATCAACTCCGTCGAGGTGCTCGATGAACGTCGTGACGAAATGCTGGCGCGTTTGCTCACCATCACTGACGATATCGATGCCTGCCCGCTGCTGATCGTCCAGCGCCAAACGCAGAGCGTCCCGCTTTCCCTCGATCAATTCCTCATCGTGCAATTTCCAGGGTGACCAGAGTTTCTCGGGTTGTGCAAGCCAAGAGGGTTTCGGCAAGCTGCCGGCGGTAGACGTGGGCAACAGTGTTTTCATGATATAGGACCTTGTATTTCTGGTTCGTCAGGGAACGTGTTTGGCAGACCATTGCTCAAGAATTGACTTGTACGGCTTGATGAAGTGCTCCTCAGCAAACGTTCCCTGCTCAACAGCCAGCCGGCTCCGTTCCTCGCGATCGTAGACAATTCGAGTCAGTGAATAATCCTGATGCTTAAGACTTGGCTGATAGCAGGCCCCTGCAGCGGAATTGGCGTTGTAAATCTCGGGCCGGTAAATCTTCTGAAAAGTCTCCATCGTGCTGATGGTGCTGATGAGCTCAAGATTGGTATAGTCATCAAGCAGATCGCCGAGAAAATAAAACGCAAAAGGCGCAACGCTATTCGGCGGCATGAAAAATCGGACCTGCAACCCCATTTTTTGGAAGTAGAGATCTGTCGAAGACAATTCATCCTGTTGGTATTCTAAGCCTAATACAGGATGATGATTTCCACTTCGACGATATGTCTTGCTGCTCGAGGCACTCAGGCAGATGACCGGGGGCTTATGAAAATGCTCTTTGTAAGCATTGGACTTCAGGAAAGACTTGAATAGGTTTCCATGCAAGTCGCCAAAATTCTCTGGCGTGCTGAATCCGGGGCGATCCTTATTGTACTTTGGCAGCACAACACTGAAGTCGTAATCTCGGACGTATGAGGAAAAATTATTCCCTACGATGCCCTCAATGCGTTCGCCTGTCTTCTGATCGACAATATTCGTTTTCAGGATTTCAATCAGGGGAAAGGCATCATTGCTGCCTTCAGCACCGACATTCATCTCAACCGAAATGATTTCGAGTTCGACAGAATAGCGATCGCCTTCTGGGTTATCCCAATGCGCCAGAGCGTTGAAACGATTGTCAATCATCTTCAAGGCGTTGCGGAGGTTCTCCTGGCGGTTCTCCCCCCTGGCCAAGTTAGCAAAATTCGTCGTAATTCGCGTATTCTCTGACGGGCAATAGTCCTCATCAAAAGAAATTCTCTTTATATTGAAATTAAAATCTCTAATCATTGCGATCGTTCGTCCTAATCTCGAGATAAATCCTGAATTTATTGACGTCAGGACGCACCGGATGGCATTTTCCATTGTTTCAGTCGACGGCCTTTAACTGTCCATGCTTCAGAGCGGTGCGCGTTTTATGCCTGAGAGGTCGATCGAACAAAAATGGTATTATCTCACGGAAGCATGAGCCGTGTTCATGATTTAAGAGATAGCCTGCTACGAAACCCGGGATGTCGGTATCTTGCGAGCCTCACCGTGATGAGCCGAATGCTAGCGATCATGAGCCATACCTCGGCCGAGACAGTAACCGCCACTTCCGGCACAAACCAATGATAGACGCCTTGACCACCTCAGCGACATACGACATTGGTTCGTTATCGTGGTTCTGCGGACGAAAGTCCGGAGCTAAGAGGGAATTCGGTCATGGCTTTATTGCCTGAAGCCGAAGCTGCCCCCGCAACTGTAAACGGCGAGCGAAAGTCCATCCATGTCACTGAGGCAAGCCTCGGGAAGACGGACCAGAGCGACGACCCGTAAGCCAGGAGACCTGCCGCGATAGATAACGTCCACGGGCGGGGTGTCCCGGAGTGCCGCTTTCGCGATGGGCATTCCCGTGCCGTCGTCTCTGCGTCATGCCGCCGCTCCTGCCGCAACCTGATGGCAGCGCCGATGACAGAGACCGCGACGATAGAAAAACCCGCCCAGCATGGCTCTATAACCAGTCTCATCGATATCGTCTTTCCCGGAGACACCAACCACCACGGCACCCTCTTCGGGGGAACCGGGCTCGCTCTCATGGATCGCGTTGCCTTTATCGCGGCTACCCGTTTCGGACGGGCGCCATTCGTGACCGCCTCTTGCGAGCGCATTGATTTCCGGCAGCCTGCCCGCATCGGGCATATCGTCGAATTCACGGCCAAACCAGTCAAGGCCGGCCGCCGTTCCCTGACGGTCGAGGTCGAAGTGGTTGCGGAAACCGTTGTCGGTCGTCAGCGGCACACCTGTACGCGCGGCATCTTCCATATGGTCGCCATTCCGAAGGGCGAGTACGCCGCAAGCTATGCTTTGCCCGAACTCGTTGTCACGGAAACCCCGAACATCAAGGATATCGTTGCCATGGTTGAGATCGTCTTCCCGGATCAGGCAAATAGTGTCGGCCGGATGTTCGGCGGCGAAGCGATCTCTTACATGACCAAAGCCGCATTCGTTGCAGCGTCGCGCTACTCCGGCAAGCTCGTGGCACTGGCCTCATCCGAGCGTATCGACTTTGCGAGGGCAGTTGAGATCGGGGAAATCGTCGAGGCAGAGGCACGCGTCGAGCGCGTTGGCCGCAGTTCTATGTCCATCGAAACGAAACTCTGGTCCGAAAATCTGCTGACGGGCGAGAGACATATTACGGCCACGGGACATTTTACCATGGTCGCGATCGACACGGACCACCGGCCGGTTCCTGTCGGCGATGGTGCCCCTGTAGACGTTGTTCCTTGTCACCATGGGCGGGCATAGCCATGTTGGACAGGCAACATTTATCGATTTTGCGTGAAGTCGACCGCTTGGGCAGCCTGACTGCTGCTGCTGAGCGGCTGAACGTCTCCCAGTCCGCTCTCAGCCACACGATCCGCAAGCTGGAAGAGCGCTATGGCGTGGCGATGTGGGAGAAGGACGGTCGCAACCTTCGTCTCACCGAGGTCGGTCGCTACATCGTAACGCTGGCACAGCGCGTTTTGCCCCAAATCGAAAGGGCTGAGGACGTCCTGTCGGATTATCGCCACGGCCAGCGAGGCTCGCTGAAAATCGGCATGGAATGCCATCCTTGCCACCAGTGGCTGATGGGCGTTACAAAGCCCTATCTCATGGAATGGCCGGATGTTGGTCTGGAACTGACGACATCATTCGCGTTCGGCGGCGTGGCGGCGCTGACGGGATACGAGATCGATATCCTGATCACGCCGGATCCGATCGAGATGCCAGGCATCCATTATCTGCCGGTGTTCGACTACGAACTGGTGCTTGCCGTTCCAGCCGATCATCCGCTGGCGCTGAAACGCCATGCCGAACCTGCGGACCTGCTGGATGAGACGCTGTTCACCTATCCGGTACCGCCGGAGCGGCTGGATGTGTTCACGCAATTCCTGGTGCCCGCCAACTGCCGGCCGCGCCACCACCGCAATGTCGAGACGACGGAAATGATGCTTCAGCTCGTGGCGGCAGGTCGCGGAGTCAGCGCCATTCCGGACTGGCTGGTGCGGCGGGAAGCGGCGGCGCTCGGTGTTAGTCCTGTCCGCATCGGTCCGGGCGGGATACAAAAAAGCATCCATCTCGGATTGAGAGATGGCGACGACACTGTCGATTTCATCGCAGGGTTTCTCGCGACGTCGCGCCAGACATCAGCCTGACATTAGTCTCCTTGTTCGAAGTGTGACAGCAAAGCTTCTCGACCTCGATCGATTAACTACGATCAAATGGCGCTTTGCGCCGGAATGGACGCTGGATCTGCCCAACCGTAACTTCGAGCTCAGGAAGGTGCGTGGCGTCGACTTCCGCATCGGGCTTCCCGATGACGTTCTCGCGGACAAAGCGTGCGTAGGAGATTGGGCGACCGGCGCCTTCGGTACTCGCCCCCGTCGCGGTTGGCGAGGGAGAGATCGCCCCGGGAACAGCAGCGCGTAGCTTGTCGGTGCGGCTTAAGCCACATTTTTACCTAAGGCGAGGGGCCGGGGTGCTCCGCCCCCTTCGCCCCTTTCAAGCGCCCGCCGCCCAGCTTCCTTCACTCCACTGTCGTTTCGCTTCGTGCAGCCGGTTCCCCGCGCGGATCGCTTGCACCCCAATCCCCCGCTGTTCCGCACGAGCTCGAAAGCAGGAGCGAACGGCTCCCGCTTCGCGAGATCAAGGGAAAGGGCAAGGCAATGGCAAGCAAAGCAAGGGCAGCAAGCGCCATCATCACCAGTGACGTTTACGAGCGCATCACAAAGCGCATCGTCGAGCAACTCGAGACGGGAACCCGGCCGTGGATGCAGCCGTGGGGCGGGGGAGGAACGCCGGTTCGTCCGCTGCGTCACAACGGTATGGCATATCGCGGCATCAATACCGTGCTTCTGTGGATGACGGCGGCGGAAAATGGATATGCGTCGCGCTACTGGATGACTTACAAACAAGCGGCGGAATTGGGCGGTCAGGTGCGTAAGGGTGAGACGTCGA